>NZ_JAMXKG010000005.1:0-441505 GCF_024494405.1 Fictibacillus sp. WQ 8-8 | reverse complement strand
TAAATTTGAATAACTGGATAACAGCGCTTTTTAATATGGGAAGAAGACAACCTCTTTTAAATATGTTTGGCAGACGGAGAAACAATAATGGATTGATGTGGGCGTCTGTTTTAGGTCTTGTAATTAGTGCGGCTGTTTATGGTTTAAGAAGAAATCAAAACAGAAAGATGCAGAATCCTGTTCAAAACTTAATGAATATTTTTCCCATGGGAAAAAGTGTCCAAAAACCGAATATTGCTGGATTAACAGAGTTTGCGAAAGAATTAATTCCTAGTAAAAATCCATTTAACAACAAATAGCCTTTATTCCTAAATGCCCACGATTAGGTGGGTATTTTAAATATACGATTGTAAATCATAATAGAAATAAAATTTAACCATTATTTCGCTGCCATACGTTCAGTATATAAACTTATGCTTACCCTTAAATAAAAAATTCGACATAAAAAATTCAATAACCAAATTGGTTGCGGGTATATTATAAATGTCTTTTATAAAAGATTAAACAAACCGGTGAACATACTTATTTTGATGGATGAACCACGAGCTACATTTACGATGTAGGCATGAAAGGGGTCTTAAAAATTTTATTTGTAAATCAAAATATTTAAATAAATAAAAATGGAATATTACGGAAAGGATGGTGTGAACATGAAAATGAGCAACAAATTAATCTTAGGTTTTACTGTTTCCTCCATTGTTGGAAAAGTTATGGAAGCTTTAAACAATAAAGATAATGTGACCCCAAATACAACAACTACGTTTAATTTGAACATTGATAAACCTACTGTGGATCATTCATCTTATATCCATCATTTCGCTTCCGTAATTGGCAGTGTTAGCATAGGTGAGAAAGTGTTTGTAGGTCCGTTTTCATCCTTAAGGGGAGATGAGGGGTTAAGGATCCATATTGGAAATGAAACCAATGTACAGGATGGGGTAGTGCTGCATGGGTTAAAAAATTATGAATATCAAGGTTGTTGGCCAATCATTCAACTTTTAAAGAAAATCAGCCTTACTCAATCTATATAGGTGATCAGGTTACGTTAGCACCGCAATGCCAAGTACATGGACCTGCCAGGATCGATAATAAAGTGTTTATTGGCATGCAATGTTTAGTCTTTGATTCTTACGTAGAGGAAAACGTGGTATTAGAACCAGCTTCAAAGGTAATAGGAGTGAAAGTTCCTCGAAACCGATACGTTACAGCAGGAAAGGTAGTCACTAGTCAAGACGAAGCAGATCAGTTGCCAAAGATCACATCACAATACCAATATTATGATTTTAATGAGAAAATGATTTCAGTCTATAAAGAACTTGTAGACGGATACAAAAGGGATGATCAATGAAATGTTGGAATGGGTAAAAGAAATTGTTGTATTATACGGAAGAATTATAACACTCGTTCCTTTTTTATTGATTACAGCATTATTTATAGGAAAACGTTCTATTAGTGAAATACCAGTGTTTGACTTTTTAATCATCATTACACTTGCTGTCGTTGCTGGAGTGGATATATCCAACCCGAACATCAGCCATTTAAATACTACGATCGCCATTTCGGCTATTGCCTTTTTGCAAAGAGTCATATCGACTTTAATAATAAAAAATAGACGAATCGGTAAATTGATCACATTTGAGCCAACAATAGTCATACAAAACGGGACCATGCTTGTGGGAAATTTAAAGCGTATCCGCTATTCCTTAGACAACATTCTTCAGATGCTCAGAGAAAAGGATATATTTAATCTAACAGATGTGGAACTTGCAATAGTAGAAGCAAATGGAAATTTAACCGTTTATAAAAAAGCGAACAAATCTTTTGTTACGATAGAGGATTTAGAAATTAAAAAGAAACATGAAGGCATATCCTACCCTGTCATCTTGGAGGGAAAAATTGATTCTACTGTTCTTAACCAGTTAAACTTAAATGAAAAATGGTTAATAGATCAATTACAAAAGAAAGGAATCAAAGAATTGGATAGCATTTTTTTCGCTTCGATTAATGATAATCACGAACTGCATTTCTCATTTGTCAATGATGTTACGAAAGCTACTCACCGAATCGTACATTAAGGATTAAGAAGGTAGATGTTTTTTTTATAAAGGAAATATTTTTGAAAAGCTAATTAAATTAATCTTTAATCATAAACGAGGATCGCATATATAAAGGCGTGTCTTTTTGTATTGGGCCAGATTGTTGAACAATGTCTATTCAACTATCGAAGCATGATAATTCAACAAGACAAATTAAAAAAGTCAATTCTTACACGAACCGGCTTTTTTTAGAAGTTGAAATCTGTTTAAGGGTCCTACCAACGAAAACATAGGCTAAGGCTGAAAGTCCCATCATATAAGGACTTTTCTGTCTAATCACTTAATTCTACTTGAAGTAGATGAACAAAGAATAATGAATGGGTTTCTGAACTCTTTTGCATTTAATAAGTTCAGAAATACGGGGTTTTTGCACTCATGTACAGAATAGAAGAATTTCTCACAAAACTAAACGAAGCAGTTAGAGGTTTGACTAAAGAGCTATTAGAAGTCATTAACGTCAAGAAGGTTCTAAATTGTATCAAGTTGAACACCATTTATCCCAGGTCCAAGTTTTGTTGAGAGTAAACAGGGAAGAGTTTACAAAGAATAAGACCATTACTCATGAAAATGGAGATGGATCATATGTCAAATACAAATCAAATGCCTCGGGAAGAAGGAATAGACCATAGCTTAAGTCTTATGAGAGAAGGATATATGTACATTCTGAACAGACGTCACAGTTTTAATTCCGATATTTTCCAGACCAGATTGCTTGGAAAGAAAGCGATCTGCATGGGAGGAAAGGAAGCTGCGGAAGTTTTTTATGACAATGAGAAATTCAAAAGGAAAGATGCAGCACCAAACCGGGTGGTTCAAACATTGTTTGGCAGGAATGGTGTTCAGGCGTTAGATGGGCAGACCCATAAACATCGCAAGGAAATGTTTATGGCGATCATGTCTTCTGACGAGATTAAAAAACTGACCGACATTACAAAAAAACAGTGGGAGATCGCAGTGGATAAATGGGAACAGATGGATAAGGTTATTCTTTATGAAGAAGCGAAGGAAATTATGTGCAGGACAGCCTGTCAGTGGGCAGGGGTACCGGTACAAGAAGGCAAAGTTAAGATGCTGACAAAAAATTTAGGGGCAATGTTCGAGTCAGCAGCTGCAGTTGGTCCAAAACATTGGCTAGGGAGACATGCACGGAATTACGTAGAAATATGGATTGGAGAACTCATTGATAGGGTTCGTGATGGGAAAGTGAATCCCCCTGAAAATACCGCATTACACAGATTTGCCTGGTATCGGGATCTGGAAGGGAATCTTCTGGATACCGAGACTGCAGCTGTAGAAGTAATCAATATTTTGAGACCGATTGTGGCGATAGCTATATTCATCAATTTCATTGCGCTGGCAGTGTTCCATTATCCGGAAGAAAGGGAGAAACTTAAATCCGGCGATGAAAAGTATGCTCAGATGTTTGTACAGGAGGTTCGCCGTTTTTATCCATTTTTTCCATTTGTAGTGGCACTGGTAAAAAAAGATTTCACCTGGAAAGGCTATAAATTTGAAGAAGGCACGTTAACCTTGCTGGATCTTTATGGTACAAATCATGACCCTGAAATTTGGAAAAATCCTCATATGTTTAGTCCTGATCGGTTTGCCAAATGGGAAGGAAGCCCTTTTAGCTTCATTCCGCAGGGTGGTGGTGATTACTTAATGGGACATCGCTGTGCTGGGGAGTGGGTCACCATTGAAGTCATGAAAGTGAGTCTTGGTTTTCTAGCGAATCGAATGGATTATGAAGTTCCTGACCAGGATTTAAGTTTCAGCATGGTTAGCATGCCAAGTATTCCCCATAGTAAAGTAGTGATCAAAAATGTTAAGCGGAGGATATAATTTCATTTCTATCTCTACTCAATTATTGTGAGTAATTAGCTTATTAAGCTACGGGGGGCGTTTCTACAATAAGTGGAGACGCTTTTTCCAAGGGGGCAGGAACAGTTTTCAGAAAAGCGAGGTGGTGAACCAAAAAAACAATATGAGGCTAAATGGCTTTTAAAAACGAAACGTTTATCAAAAACGATGGTTTTTGGCAATGATAAAACGAGACCTAAATTTGGCCTGTCACTTTTGGAGATAATTTGCGCTTATTTTAAGTGCTATTTTGCACATCCTACTTTGTAGCATTGGAATTATGATCGGGGTAACGTCAGGAAAAATGGATTTACAACGTTAAGGAAATCCCAATATGAAAAGCCAGATTTCTCAATTTAAAATAGAGAAATCTGGCTTTTTCATTACTCCAAAATCGCGCCCGTTTCTTAAACATCTGTTAACTAATATTTATAGATGAACTACATTGATTATAAATCGCTCTTCTTTGAATGGCAGCAAGAATCCGATTCAAAAGAGTCTTCATATTCGTCATGACGACGAAGCCATGTCTTGCCGTTGCCGTCACTGCGTCCAGGTGGCAGTTCCCAGTCCTCCTACCTACCAAGAGCTGTTAAATCGAGGTAGTTGAAGGTGCCAATTAGTAGGTCAGTTCCACGGGCGTAAGTCGTATACGTGTGAAAAAGTTCTTTCACCATCGCGAAGAAAGGTACTAAAGCCAGGCACTTCCATTGATTGTACGGAATCAAGGGGGACGCCTTTCTTAATAAGCTCATCCTTGGTCAAGTAGTTGTATTCGATCGGTGCACGGATTCGTCCAGCGTAGCATGAAAGTCATAGTTAAAGTCCAACCCATGCGCTCCTTGTAGAGTTGGAGCTTGGGAAGTGGAGCACGGGATATCAGAACCAGTGACGTATTTCGTGCAAGGCATGTATAATAGGAAGAAACACGTCAAAATGGAGCATCTGGTAGTTAGGTAGATGCTCCTTTTTTCAAAAATTATAAAAACAAGATTATCATTTGGTATTCAATAAATTGATCCATTATAATCTGATCAAAGTTATAAAAAATTACTAGCCACCACCAATTTACGATTAGACAAAGGCAATATCAATAATTCATTATTGATAATGGATGGAACGATATCATCACTGACTGTCACTAACTCCATTTGATTTACTGTTTCATCCTGAGGTTTTTTTAGTCTTTCCATCTAAAATTGAGCGTAATTCTTTAATATCCTCTTCAGATAAGGACTCCTCTTGGATGAACTGAACCAGCATCGACTTCAGCGTCCCACCGTAAATTCTCTTTATAAAAGACTGTGTCTCAGCGCGCTGATATTCATCCTGCGAGTAAAGCGGAAAAAAAGTATAGACCTTCTGATTTTTATTTACACCGACCACCTTTTTTTGGACTAGACGATCCAGAAGAGAGCGTACTGTTTTCAGCTTCCAATCTGTTCGCCCCTCCAATGAGAAATAGACTTCGTTGGCCGTTTGTGGGGGCTTTTCCCAAAGAACGTTCATGACTTCCCATTCTGCTTCAGAAATACTGGGTACTTTTTTAGACACTCTTATCCTCCTCCTTCTTAGAGATGTCAACCTCTATTCGTTGGTTTTTTCCACAGGAAATACTTAATATATGCCTTTATCTCTCAAAATAGATAACGTTATTTCTGCCGCCTTACTTCCGTAGGCATTATCTTCATTTTGTATGTTAGTTGCAAAGAAATAAGTGTCTTCCGTGGTCTCTATATACCCAATAAACCAACCGTTTATATTTTTGCCATTTACATTACCTGTACCAGTTTTCCCTGACAACCATGCACCATTTTTTTCATCTAATTTGAGCGTATCTTTAACGGTTTGGACATTTTTCTCCTTAAATCCAAATTGGTTTGTATAAAAAGCTTTTAGTAATTGTACCTGCTCTACCGGAGATATCTTTAATGAAGACTCTAACCAATATTGTTCGATTCCACCAGAAACATCGTAATTACCATAGCCTATTTCTTTTAGATAAGCTTGAATGTTATCCAGTTTATTTTTTTTATCCAATTCCTGAAAGTACCAGGTTACTGAATTTGTCATTGCTGTAGATAAATTCTGATCCATATTCCAAGAATCATAAGGGTACTTTATTCCATTCCATTTAATTGTTGAATTTTCACTGGTTATGACATTTGACTCCAATCCTAACAACGCGCTATAAATCTTGTAAGTAGAATTCGGGGAAACTCTCAATGTACTTTTATTCTCATTATAAATACTATATCGATCAGCTTGCATATCATATAATACAAAGCTCCCCTCATATCCGGAAAAATATTCGCTTAGATCCTCATAAACTGTCCGGTCACTATTAAAATCGTAACGATCATTATCATCGGCTATTGCAGAAACGATTGGAATTTGACTTGCAACAAATACTCCCACAAGCAAAAAGATAGCTATACTCTTCAGTTTCAACAGTTTTGACTCATTTGTAAAGGATGCAATCTTTTCAATACGTTTTTTTATTTGCTCCTTAGAACCGTTTAACTGATTTGTCAAAGGCAATTTCATTGGATGAGATGCTCTTTCCACAAAATGAATAATCGTATTTCCGTATTTTGCATAGCAGTCCTTATCTAAAGAGTTTAAAACAGCAATATCACAGGCTATTTCACGATCCAACCTCATTTCCCTAAAAGCAAACCAAACAAGCGGATTAAACCAGTATAAAATTTGATAAATAATGATCAAGTAATTCGTCGCAATATCTTTATATTTATAATGATTCAATTCATGTAAAAAAATGTGTTTAATATCTTCCATAGAAATCCATTTGCCAAAATGAGCCGGTAACACAACATAGGTTTTAAAAAGACCAAACGTCATCGGAGATTTGACAAGCGGTGATTCACCTACAGTAAACTGTCTTGATATATTTAATTGCTGCTTACACTGATCAAATAAGATGAGAACGTCTTTATTTTTTAGTTCAGTTGTAGTACTTTTTATGCTCGTTACCTTTAACCAAGCATGAATTGTCATAACAGCCAATACTAACATCCCTGCAATCCATATGCCGGAGAAAATTATATTCAGGAATTCCAGATTGGGATGATTTACAGATACCGTTAAGTCATGCATCCAATTTCCGTTACTAACCACATCATCTCCAGTATGGGGAGTTGAAGGGCTTATTCCATTGCTTTGATTAACATTCAATGAGATAAAATGATTTCCGAAATTAATTAATTGATTCGGTATATAAGGAAGTGTCAATGCAATCATCAATAAAAACCATAGATTATATTGCCATTTCGCTGATAATTGCTTTTGGAACACTGTCTTAATCAGCATAATAACTGCAATGGTAAAAGAAGACACCATAAAACTAATTACAAAATGAGTTAAGAACATGTGCTCGTCTCCATTCCTCAGCATTTTTACTTAGTTCTGACAAAATTCGTTGATATCTTCTCAAAAAAAATCTATTTGTAGTGCCTAATTTTAGCATTTCATTGGTAGTTTATCAATTTACTAATCCTTGTGAACATTATAGCAAAGGGGTAGCAAGGCTTTTCCTGGCTTAAACAGACAACAACTTTATTAAAGTCTTCCTATCTTTTCTAAATTTAAAAATTGACATCATCGGATTACAAATGTAGTATGATATTACAAGTGTAATCAAAAAAGGGTGTAAAGATAAGTGAATGTTATATCGTGTTGTATCGAGGCCTTCTGTTGCTGCTGTGTTATAAAATTTTTTAGAAAGGGGTTAGATTTTAATGAAATCATGTAACACCATTTTTACTACTTTTAAATTTAAAAAAATTGTACCTGTACTACTTCTCTCATGTTTAATGCTTGTAGGTTGTTCAGAGGATAACACCCATTCTGCTCAATCTAAACAAAAAAATCAAAAAACTTCAATTACAGATGATTTTGCCAAACTGGAGAAAAAATTTGATGCTAGACTTGGCGTCTTTGCACTGGACACTGGTACAAACAAAACAGTAACTTATCGGTCAGATGAGCGTTTTGCATATGCATCTACTCATAAAGCTTTAGCTGTAGGGGCACTCTTACAACAAAAGTCAATAGAAGACCTTAACCAAAGAATTACCTATACCCGTGATGATCTTGTAAATTTTAATCCGATCACAGAGAAGCATGTTGATACAGGAATGACTCTTAAAGAGCTTTGCGATGCTTCTATTCGATACAGTGACAATACTGCGGAGAACCTCATACTTAAGCAACTGGGTGGGCCAAGTGGGCTTAAGAAATCACTCAGGGAGATTGGTGATAATGTTACCAATCCTGAGCGATTTGAGCCAGAGTTAAACGAAGTTAAACAAGGAGAAAAACATGATACTAGCACACCGAGAGCACTTGCTACCAGCCTTCAGGCTTTCGCAATTGGAGACGCACTCCCAACGGAGAAACGTACGATTTTAACAAATTGGCTTAAGAGAAACACAACTGGAGATACATTAATTCGTGCGGGAGTACCAAAAAGTTGGGAAGTTGCAGATAAAACTGGAGCAGGATCATATGGAACGCGAAATGACATTGCTATTATTTGGCCATCGAAAGGAGATCCTATTGTTCTTGCAATACTTTCTAGTCGTGATAAAAAGGACGCTGATTCTAACGACAAGCTTATTGCACAGGCAACAAAGGAAGTAATCGGTACCCTTAAAGTCAACCATCAGTAGGTAAGGTATAGTAATAAATTTTTAGTGAAAATAAAGTTATTTAAACATATAATCCCGTTCTGATTTTAGGATGGGATTAAAATAAACTTGTTTAAAACACCAGTCATGCTGCTTCATAATAGGGCGCTTTTCTGGAGTAAGGTTGCACTCTCTTCGCATCTAGGGGTATTTTTCAAAATGGACCTTTTCTAGGGGTTGGACAAAAACACCCAAATAGTAAGACATAATTGACAGACGACAGACAAAGCCCATTGAGTTCTAACTATTACCATGGGCTAAATTTCTGATTATCACAACTTATTTTTGTATTGAATTCAACTTGTGGAATTACTGAAACTTAATAAACCGAAAGGGGCCGAATCTATTATAACGGATTCGACACACGACACATTTTGGTGAGTTCACAGGGATCCATTTATCGAATATGGACCTGCTCTATTTTCATATGAGCAAGGCAGATTTTTTCGATTTTAAAACAAAGATGTGTTAAAGGATGCGGTTGCATAAATGTCGGCCGAAAACCACAAATATTGCTTAAGATACGAAAACTAAAAATAAAAATGGAATGCCAGGGTGAGCGTTATCACTTCGGTTATTTTTTTTTAATGGATTAAAATAAGGAAAGAGAGAGACAAAGTCAGGAGGGGAACGGATTGAAACATAAACTTTCAATTCTTTGTATAGCCTTACTTTTTATCCTGGTTGCAGGATGTTCGGATGGACCTAAGCCAGATCCTACAATAAAAGAATATATGAAAAACTGGCAATCTATGAAGTTTGATAAAATGTACTCCATGCTTTCCGATAAAAGCAAAAAGGAAATGACAAAAGATGAATTCGTGAAAAAATATTCCGCGATTTATGACGGAATCAATGCACAAAATATTTCCATAACACCGGTTATTCCAATAGAAGAACCGGATCCAGACAAGAATGGGAATGTGACGTATACATACAAAGTAAAAATGGATACGTTGGCGGGTCCTATTCAATACAAACATAAAATAAAAATGGCGGAGCAGGAAAAGGACGACAAGAAAAACTGGTTTGTAAATTGGGATTACTCGCAAATTTTCCCTGGTATGGAAAAGGGGGATAAAGTTAGAGTTCAAACCAATAAGGCAAAACGGGGGGAGATCCTCGACCGGAATGGAAATGGGCTTGCCGTAAATGGCATGGCCGAACAGATCGGCATTGTCCCGCAAGATCTTCCTGGGAATGGCGATGACAGCAAACAGCAGCTCGCAAAAGCACTTGGTATCAACAAAGAGGTCATCGATAACGCGTTAAATTCTTCATGGGTAAAACCAGGGTTTTTCGTTCCTATCAAAACGATTGCGGAAGATGATCCCCGACTTAAAAAAATCTTAAAGATTAAAGGTATTAGTAGCCAGTCGATTGAAACGCGGGTGTATCCATACAAAGAAGCTGCATCACATTTAACAGGTTTTGTGCAGCCAATTAAGGCGGAAGAACTGAAAAAACTCAAATCAGAAGGCTATCAATCTACCGATGTTATCGGGCGAAGAGGTCTCGAGAAATTTTATGAAAAGCAGCTTCGCGGGAAAAATGGAGGACTCATCCGGATTGTAGATGAGGGAGAAAATGAAAAAAGAGCAGTCGCGAAGAAAGAAGCCATTGACGGTAAACCCGTCAAACTAAATATTGATATGTACCTGCAAAGGGATCTTTATAACCAAATGAACAAAGATATTGGTACAGCTTCAGCAATAAATCCTGTAACCGGTGAGGTTTTGGCACTGGTAAATAGCCCAGGATTCGATCCGAATGATTTTGTTTTAGGAATACTCGGTTCACGTTATCAACAATTGGAAAAGAACCCGAAACAGCCGCTGTTAAACCGTTTTGCCTATACATTCGCTCCGGGTTCCACATTTAAACCGATTACCGCCGCAATCGGACTAGAGACGAATAAGCTTAACCCAAATAAGGAAGTAGCGATTTCAGGGAAAAAGTGGCAGAAAGATAAATCATGGGATAAGAAGTTTGTTACGAGGGTTACTGAAGTTCCTTCTGTAAATGTGAATTTGGAAAAAGCACTGATTTATTCTGATAATATTTACTTTGCTCAGGCAGCTCTCGCAATTGGAAAAGAAGAGATGGTAAAAGGAGCTGAGAAATTTGGTTTTAATGAGAATATGCCGTTTGATTTGGATTTCGAGAACTCTTCGTTGACAAAAGAGGATATCGATTCAGAAGGAATGCTTGCCGATACGGGTTATGGACAGGGTCGAGTTGAAATGAACATTCTTCACCTTGGGCTCTCCTATACTCCATTTATCAATAACGGGGACTTAATTGCGCCTAAATTGGTGAAAGAGGTAAATCCGAAGCCAAAGATATGGAAGGAAAATGTTGTTTCACCAGAGACCGCTACGCGGATTCGCAGCTCTCTCGTAAAAGTGGTAGAGGATAAAAGGGGAACGGGATATAATCCCCCTCTAAAAGGAATCATGCTTTCGGGTAAAACCGGAACAGCTGAGTTAAAATCAAAAGTAGGTGAGAAAGGGAAAGAAAACGGCTGGTTTGTAGCTTTCAACCAAAAACAGCCGAGCCTGCTGATTTCTATGATGATTGAGGATGTACAGGATAAAGGGGGCAGCCATTACGTTGTTCCTAAAGTTAAAAAGACCTTTAAAACATATATGAAAGAAAAGCCTCTTCATTAAAGAAGGGGTTTTCCTTCAGAGCATACAAAGCGGCCATTATCAATTTGTGATTTTCTTTAAAAATCACGGTCCGTATTCTGGAGGAACACTTCGTCATCCGCATATGTAAATCATCGGTTTTAAAGAGGA
This sequence comes from Fictibacillus sp. WQ 8-8, assembly GCF_024494405.1. Lineage (NCBI taxonomy): Bacteria > Bacillati > Bacillota > Bacilli > Caryophanales > Fictibacillaceae > Fictibacillus > Fictibacillus sp. WQ 8-8. Next base: position 430,039 of record NZ_JAMXKG010000005.1, on the reverse strand, counting down.
TTATCATCAAAACATCAATCCCACCCAATTTTAGGGCATGTTGATAAACAGGATGAGATGATTAAGATTAATATTTCTACAAAACCAAAAATGGGGTTTTATGAGCTGAATATTATGTTTGAAGATGAGAGTAGAGTCAGATTTATAGCAAGAGCAATAAGCTTAACCGCCAAATCAAAAAGAACCGAGAATGCCTTGCGTGGATTAAAAGCGTACCGATAAGCGAGTTGATGCGGAGAAAAGAGGGCACCCATTTTTTATTTGTCAAAAACCTCATAACCACGCGATTTCACGGCCGTTTATTTTTGCAATGAACTGATGAAAGTACATAAAAGTAGGCTACTATGAATGACTCAAATATTTAAAATCGGTTGAAATCAAAAAATAATAAAAAAAGATCCCTCTTTTAGTGAAATCCGACTAAACGAGGGACACAACGGTTGATGGGGATTCGTTGGAAAACCATCTATATTCACCTTATCACACTAATTTAAACAAATTAAGGGTGTTACTACAGGTAGGTTTATCCATATTCATTATTCAGAGTGTTCAGTTCTTCCTCATGTTTTGTACTTCCTGAACAAATCCCAGAGTGCAAGCTCTATAATATCCTGCACGTACTTGCATTTTTTTTTGCTAGATTGAAAAGAAAATATGAATTATAAGATTGTTAACAGCAGATTTGTGAAATATTAATTGTTATGTTTATATAAGGAGGGTCATTGGGCAAATGGGTGCTGTGGAACGAAATGAATATCGGTTTGAACCAGAATATAGTGTAATCAACCAAAATGGCGCGATTTATTACTTACAGCAAGTAACCAAGACGTATTTCATACCTTCTAAAGAGGTGGATGCGATGTGCATAAAAAAATCATTGAAGGAACTTCTACTGATAAAATCAGGTATTCTTACTACTCTTAACTTAAAGATAATTACAGAAGGGAAAGTGTCAATGATCGCGATCTATGCAAGGGTGAGCACGGAGGAGCAGGTAACTCAGAATAAGCCACCACTTATTTTTTTTCCTCTAGACCGTCACTCGGTACACTATCCATGTACAACTGAAGCAAAAGGTCAATGAAAAGCACCACAATCGAGTTATATGACGTTATGTTATAGGACACATCAAGAGGTTCCCCTGAACCATATATCGGGAGAATCAAATCAGCTATTTCCGCCAGAGTACTGTTCCTGCTGCTTGTTATAGCTGCGATTTTAATTCCCTCTCGTTTCGCGATCTGTGCCTTCGATAGGGTATACGATGATTCACCTGATCTTGAGAACACCACCATTAGCTGGCTTTTTGCTAGTTGGTTCATATAGATCCCGCCGGGAGCGCTTACGTTAACCAGCCATGTATCCTTTCCAATGATTTGGAACCGCTGAGTGAAATATGTGGCGACAATCTCGGAAATTCCTGAGCCACACACACCTATGTAGGAAGAATGAGATAACAGTTTAATAAAGTGTTCTAAGTCCTCTTCATTTAGTTGGGTAATCGTGTTTTTATAGTTTTGCTGAAACGAATTCAGCAAAACTGAGGCCATTTTGTTTATCGAAGAATCAGTGTCATTCTGATTGTCCTCAAGATAATCATATTGTTGTTTCAAAAAAAACTTTAGTTCACTGTAGCCGCTTAACCCCATCTTTATACAAAGCCGGGAAATGCTTGATGTGGATACGAAATTATTTTTTGCCGCTTCGCGAATGCTGTAGGTTTGCAATTGATCCATATGTTCTATTAAATCGAGAAGAACCATGTATTCAGTCTCATTAATGGTGTCGCCGATGGTAGCGAGGATTTTATTAAGCAACAAACGTTTCATCGTTTTCCCTCCATGATACCTATTATAAAATAGGGGACAGGGAAATCAAACAGACCTGACGATAGGTCAGGTCTGTTTGGTTAAATATTATGCTAATACTGGCCAGAAATCTTTATTTGCTTCGATCAGATCATCCAAGACAATCTTTGCCACTTCTGCAGAAGGGAATGTTTTATTGAGTGCAAATGCCTGCAGTGCTTTTTGGTATGAACTTTCCAATGCCCCTTCAACAAGCAATTTTTCAGAGGCTAGTTGCTGCTCGATTAAACCTTTGTAAAATAAACCAATGGGTTCTAATCGAATAGGTTCAGGTCCTCTGCTCGTTACATACGCTGGAATTTCGACCATTGCATCGGAAGGCAGGTTGGGAATCGCTCCGTTGTTTTCAACAATTAGGAGGAAGCGCTCGCGACGATCAAAGGCGATTGACATGGCTACATCAACGATAAAAGTACCATGGACACCGACATTGAACCCTTCTTGGAATTCACCCGTCTCTTCCAGATGCTCAATAGAGTCAAACAAGTTCTTTTCACGATGATCCATCACCCGGTTTGCCCTCGTGTACTCTGGATTTGTTTGTTCGACCACGGTTTGCGGAATCAAATAATATTGCAAGTAGGAGCTAGGCAGATACTCAGGGAAAAGCTGAAGCATTTTTGCCACGTTTTTATGCGCTTTAATCCAATCTACATCGGAGTGCTGCAGATCTTTTGACTGTTCCGGAGTTACTAGCCCGTTTACGCTCATATACTCACGCAATTCGTTCATACGGCTTTCACCTTTAACATACACGTCGGTAAACCAGCCAAAATGGTTTAATCCAAAGTAATCAACTTCAATTTCATCTTTTTTTGCGCCTAGAATTTCGGCCATGCGAAGCATCATACCTATTGGCATATCACAAATGTTCAAAATACGTGCATTTGGACGTTCTCTTCGAATGGCTTCGGCTACAATCGCCGCAGGATTTGAATAGTTAATGATCCACGCGTCAGGAGCAAACTGCGCTGCATAATCGCAGAGTTCTATCATTGGACCAATAGTTCTCAACCCGTATGCCATACCGCCCGGCCCACATGTTTCTTGACCAACAATCCCGTGGCTGAACGGAATTTTTTCATCCTTTTCACGCATAACATTACCGCCTACACGAAGCTGCGCAAAGATAAAGTCAACATCTTCAAATGCGGTTTTTGGTTCGGTTGTGGCTGTGATTTTTACGTTTGAATCAAATTCAGCGACTACTTTTTCTGTAATCATTGCCACTTTCCTCTGGCGTTCTTCATTGATATCATATAAACGAATTTCGCTAACCCGGAATTCTTCCTTCTTAAGCATTAGTGCTTTCGCAATTCCTGGTGTATAAGTGGAACCTCCACCCGCTACGGCAATTTTATAAGTTTTCATATTAGCACCTCAATCTCTGTTTGGTTATTGATCTAGCTGAACGTCTAATGCTTCACGGTATTCAGATACCTTCATACCAAAAACAATATGAACTTCTTCTTCTGATGGTTTTGACATACCGAGAGAATCCGGTACCTTTTTGAGAGCTCCTTCATTCAACAGTGATGGGTCATGAACGAAAATTCGAAGGCGGGAAATACAGTTGGTGTAATCTTTAATGTTGTCTTTTCCACCCAGGTGTTCAATTAAGATTTTTGCTACTTCATTCTTATCAGCTTTTGAAATAATAAGCTTGGACGCTGCCACTTCTGCGTGTAAAATCTCTTCCGTATCTTCTTCTGGTTCCCGTCCGGGTGTCATAATGTTGAATTTTTCGATATACCACTTAAACGTAAACATATAGATGAAGAACATCGCGACACCGACTAATGTGACAGGAATCCATGTTGACTTATGACCTTGGAAAACACCATTAAAAATAAGTTCGATGATGTTGTTACCTCCTAGGTAAGAAGCGTTCACTAAATCTAAAATAGCAAACGACAATCCAGTTAGAGCAGCATGAATCACGAATAATCCTGGAGCTAGGAACATGAATAGGAATTCGAAGGGTTCTGTTACTCCAGCAAAGAAAGAAGCACTTGCCGCCGAGATGGCGATAACTTTTGCTCGATTCTTATTCTTCGCCGCAAGATAGATCCCCAGCAAGGCACCAGGTACACCAAATACTTTTATTGGAGTCGCACCCTGGCCGAGCCAAACACGGGTAATATCGGAAAGGTCCCCGCTGAACTTGCCACACCCTAACGCAGCAGTTGTAATGGCCTTGGTACCTGTATAAAATTGTCCACATATTTCCTTTGTTCCCCCAACCGGTGTAAAGTGTGCCAACGAGTACCACACATGGTGAAGCCCGGTTGGAATCAACATTCTTTCAATAAATCCGAATAAGAACGATCCAAATACGCCTGCTCCGGTGACAAGCTTGGCAGCGCTGTAAATTCCTCCTCCGATGACCGGCCAGATGAACGGAATCACAATCCCAACAACCATAAAGATAAAACCGGTGGCGATCGGGGGAAAATGTTTGCCTCGATAAAAGCTAAAAATCATCGGCAGCGATTGAGTCTTAAAGCGTTTGGTTGCCCAAGCTGAGACAGTACCAACAATAACCCCGCCAAGTACTCCAGTATCAATCGTTTGAACACCGAGCACCATCGTCTGCATTGCTTTTCTCATCTCAAGCGTTTGAGAAATGGCAAGCATATTGTTTTCACCGACTACTACATCGGGTTTGAGTGCCAACCCGAATGTAGACATCGCCAAGCTCGAGAAGGTAATCATAAATAAGTAACCCACTACCGCTGAAAAGGCTGCAATTTCCTTGGAACCTTTTTCCGACATTCCGATTGCAATGGATACAGCAAATACAAGCGGCATAAACCGTATGATAACAAGTCCGGATTCACTGAGAGCGTTTGCAATAAATTGAACCCATGTGTTACCTAAGAAGGGAACTGCTTCAATAAAAAACGGGTTTTTCAAAACAGCTCCTAAGGATAGCAGCAGGACAAAGAATGACATAGCCGCTACGGCTAAAAGAAACGATCTTCCCAGCATGGAAAAATAACTTTGTAATTTCTTCCTCAAAATATAACCCCCTTTAAAACCTCCATGTTTAATTGTGTGCGCTTTCAACAACGAAACTATATCACAGAATTTTTTGTTAATGTCTGTTCTTAAAACATGTTTTTTGTATTTTCCTCTAATTGAAACATGTTTTAACCTTCCTGCATTTATAGATACAGCACCCCTTATTCGTCTAGTATAGTAGTAGATCCATTAAGCTTCTTAATAGGAGGAGAAAATATGATAAAACATTACGATATTGTTGTCGTGGGTGGTGGACCGGCTGGAATTAATGCCGCTATTGCTGCTGGCCGAAAACATAAAAAGGTACTATTAGTTGAAAGGCATGGTTTTCTTGGAGGCATGTCCACCATTGCAAGCGTTTACCCATGGATGACATACCACACTGAAAATGGAACCCAAGTAATCAAAGGTATAGCTGATGAAATTGTCCAGCGCTTAAAGAATCGCGGTGCTTCTCCAGGACATCTTCGCGACACGTGTGGGTTTGTTTATAGCGTCACACCTTATGATCCGGAGGTGTACAAAGTTCTAGCTGTTGAAATGCTGGAAGAAGCGGGGGCCGACTTACTCGTTCATAGCTTTGTCGATACCGTTAAAGTTGAAAATAATCGGATTCAATATATACAGATCACCTCAAAATCAGGGCGACAAAAAGTTTACGCTGATATGTTTATCGATACTTCAGGAGATGCAGACATTGCATACTTGTCAGGAGCGCCCACTCTAAAGGGTCGTGATCAAGACCAAAAAACTCAGCCGTTAACGATGAAGTTTAGGATGCGGGGAGTGGATTTGAAAAAAGTCAAAGAGCAAATGATCAACCATCCGGAAAACTTTTTTAAAAAAACACCGTTTGATGACCTTCCAAATCTGCCTTTGACTGCTGTGCAGGGTTTCTATAAAGAATGGAAGGAAGCGGATCTGCCAATTAACCGTGATCAGGTTCTTTTCTTTGCAGGTCCAGCAGAAGATGAAGTGCTTGTGAATATGACAAGGGTTCAGGATCTGGATAGCACAAAAATTGAGGATTTAACAAAGGCCGAATTTGAAGGCCGCAAGCAAGTGTTAATGGTGGCTGATTTTCTCAAAAATTCAATTCCTGGTTTTGAAAACGCTTCGATATCGAGCACTGGTGCCCAAATTGGAATTCGTGAATCTCGCAGAATTGAGGGTAACTATGTATTAACAAAAGAGGATGTGGTAGCCGGACGAAAGTTTGACGAAGTTATTGCAAAAAGCGGCTATCCAATTGATATCCATGCTCCAAGCGGAAATGGAATGGAGATCTCATGGATAGAAGGGGACGGTTCGTTCGACATTCCTTATGGATGCCTTGTTCCTAAGAAGATCCAAAATTTACTTGTAGCTGGACGCTGTATGTCAACTTCTCATGAAGCACTTGCCACAACCCGGTTAACTCCAAGTGCAATGGCTGTTGGGCAGGCGGCTGGAACAGCAGCTGCAATGACCCATACTAACGGAACAACTCCATCAAACATTGATATTAAAGAGCTTCAAAAACAGCTCGTTGAAGATGGGATGGTTTTAGTATAAAACTTTAGATGTTCACTCTCAAATTAACATGGAAAAGTTACCTAATAACAGAAGTTTTTTCGTTGGTGTGTAAAACTTAAGCCTGACATTAAACTTCTATAAAACAATAGAATTAAAGCCCCTGTGGTTAATATCGTGGGGGATAACACCGTTTAATCTTATAAAATGTAAATAAAACGTTATGTATAACAAATACGTGGTTTGTTCGTACGAGGCTTCCGCATTATCCTTCCGTTATGTAGTGAAGTTTTTTTTCGGGTGAGAATGTACTGAAGGGGGGAGAGCTTTGGTTATATTATCTGGAAATTTCTCAAAGTAACTCTCAAGTCGATAATATGGCTCTTACTTATAGGATTAATTGTGGCATTTATTTATCCAAAAGCGTTATTTTTGATGGGGGGCATCGGTTTTCTAGTTCTAAGTACGTTAGAAGTACTTTTTAATTTTTAAGTTTCCCGGGATTTTTCTTTTTTGAAATTGATTAAAAAAATGCTAAAAAAAGTACATCAGTCCATTCCTTTTTAATGGGATTTTGGAATATAGAATAAAAAATTAGAATTCCATTAAGGTAGCCATTTATAAGCTACAACTTTATACCGTCCTTTAAATTATTAAGGATAACAGAGCTTTGAATTTGCTGATGATTTATTCTGCTTGCCTTTCGTGGTTCTATCCTTGTAAGTAATTGGTCTTTGTAAGAAATATTGTAAAGCATACTTCATTCTATGTTTGGAACAATACCATTGTATTTAGGATAAAAGGAGGGGAATCAAAATGGATCAACAGAAATTATTAGCTGCCCACGAGTCTTTGGACTTACATGAGGCCATTAACTTTAAAACGCTTTGTATCGCCAAGTCTAAATTAATGCAAGGATTGGTTTTTGATGATGATCTTAGGAATTTAATGAAAAAAGATGTTGAACAATCGATACAGGATCTTACTGAATTGCAATCCCTCTATGAACGAGCACCTTTTCAAGCTCCTGTTCCTCAAAATCGCCCAACCCCCATCATTAATGGAAAGGAAGGAACCATTCATTGAATAATGATTATTTGGACCCGATAAACTCGCTGCATATGCCTGAACTAGCAGACACCACCTTTGCAATGGACTTTCTCCTTCGTGCCAAAGAAGGCGTTCGCAACATAGCTGTAGCATTAACCGAATCCGCATCACCTGATGTTCGTGCCACATTAAGAAAACAATTGATGCAGGGCATTGCGATGCATCAGGAAATATCTGAGTTGATGATCAAGAAAAAATGGTTCCATCCTTACGAACTAACGGAACAGTATCAATTGGATCAGCTTTCGGCCAACAATACGATTAAGATTGGCAAAATGAACCTGTTTCCCATTGAGACCAATCGAAAGGGCATGTTTGATCGGACACCTGATGAACATTAACACTGGAGGTTATATAGTATGAAGGCGGTAACGTACCAAGGGATAAAAAATGTTGTTGTGAAAGAAGTGCCAGACCCTAAGATTGAAAAACCAGATGACATGATTATCAAAGTGACCAGTACAGCGATATGTGGTTCTGATTTGCATTTAATTCATGGCATGATCCCTAACCTGCAAGAGAACTATGTCATTGGACATGAACCGATGGGAATCGTTGAAGAGGTTGGTCCTGAAGTGACAAAACTAAAAAAGGGAGACCGCGTAATCATTCCATTTAACATCGCATGCGGTGAATGCCGTTACTGTAAAGACCATTTGGAAAGTCAATGCGACAATTCAAATGATAATGGAGATATGGGAGCCTATTTCGGATATTCCGGAACAACTGGCGGTTATCCAGGCGGGCAAGCGGAATATTTGAGAGTCCCTTTTGCCAACTTTACTCATTTTAAAATCCCGGAGACCTGCGAGGAACCTGATGAAAAGTTAAGTGTTATTGCGGATGCGATGACCACTGGGTTTTGGAGTGTTGATAATGCGGGCGTAAAAGACGGGGACACCGTTATCGTTTTGGGATGTGGTCCCGTGGGACTTTTTGCACAAAAGTTTTGCTGGCTAAAAGGGGCGAAGCGGGTGATTGCAGTCGATTATGTGAATTATCGCTTGCAGCATGCGAAACGGACAAACAAAGTTGAAATTGTGAACTTTGAGGATCATAAAAATTGTGGAGAATACCTGAAGGAAATCACCAAGGGCGGTGCGGATGTAGTCATTGATGCTGTTGGTATGGACGGAAAAATGACCGATATGGAGTTTCTTGCCAGCGGATTAAAACTTCAGAGTGGTGCATTTGGTGCATTTATCATGGCGACCCAGGCCGTCCGAAAAGGTGGCAATATCCAGGTGACCGGCGTTTATGGGGGAAAATATAACGGTTTCCCATTTGGAGATATTATGAACCGCAATGTCAATATCCGCTCCGGACAAGCACCTGTTATTCACTATATGCCTTATATGTTTGAACTGGTTTCTACAGGAAAGATTGATCCGGGAGATGTGGTCAGCCATGTCCTTCCGCTCAGTGAAGCCAAGCGTGGCTATGAGATTTTTGACACCAAAACGGATGATTGTATAAAAGTCGTCTTGAAGCCTTGAGGAAGGAGGATTGAAAAATGAACTATGCCCTACACGAAGTTCTTGAGGTTCAAGAAATGGCCGCTTTTAAAACAAATTGTTTAACCAAGTCTAAAACAATGAAAGCACTGGTTAGTGACCCAAGGCTAAAAGAAATTATGCAGCAAGACATTGATCTTTCCACCAGCCAGTTAAACGAATATACCTCTGTTTTATCTAATGCAAAGCAATCGTTAGGAGCTGAGTAAAATTGAATTCATTCATTGAAAACTTAACAGGAATGGATGCCCTTTCCGACCAGATTGTTGCGATGGATTTATTGATTGCGGCAAAAAGTGGAGTTAGAAATTACGCAATGGCTGTTACGGAAGCCGGAACACCTGAAATCAAAGAAATGTTAACTAGGCATTTGGAGGAAGCCATTGAGATGCATGAACAAGTTTCCGGTTATATAGTGGAAAAAGGATGGTATCACGCTTGGGATACGAACGAGCAAATCGATTTGAACTTGACAAATATGAAGACCGCTTTGGATTTGCCAACACTATAGATCATGTAAACGGGCTGTCCAAGAAGTCTGGAAGCCGTTGATTTTCGTTCCAGGCCGCTCGCTTTTATCGGCGCGAGCGCCTGCGGGAGTCTCACCTGTCACGCTAGTCCCGCAGGACAAGGAACGCTGCGGCAGCGGTGCATCGCACGAAGAAAATGTGATTTTCATTTTCGAGGATCTCGCACCTTCCACTACAATCAACTTTTCATTCATTGAAGATTTTTTACGCAAAAAGGGGATGCCTGAAGGTCAATTCAGGACAGCCCCTTATTTATTGTCAGAATGCAGGAGCAGGCAATTCATCTATGTTCATGCGAAGCAAACTATACGGCTTTTCTCGCAGGTCCCTTCCATAATGAAACCTGGACTGCCGGTGTAATTGGTTTACAATGATATATAAGTATTGATCCGGGCCAATCGAAAACGTATCCGGCCATAAAATCCTCGGGTCATGTGCAATGGTTTCCATGTTTCCGTTCGGCATGATCTTTCGTATGCTGTTGTTTTCATAATCCCCTGCATAGACGTTTCCTTTTGCCCCGGTGATCATTCCGTCAGAAGCCCCTTTTTCTCCCCAATACTCTACGCGGGAAAGTAAGTCCTTCTCCGGTATCGTTCTGTCTCTCAGGGCTTCTGTTGAAATGGAGAACAGATGACGGCTTGTTAATGGACAAAAAAATAATGTCTTTCCATCCGCAGAAATCGCGATACCATCAGACGCCAGTCGAAAGGGAGAAATAGAGCCATCTTTATTGCGGTTCATCAGTATTTTACCTTCTACTTTTGGCAAGAAATAGGAATCGGGTGATGTAGGAGGGGTTCCACTTAACCGTCTGAATGCCTTTCCAGTTTCTAAATCCACAACAATGATCGCTCCTGGACCTTTGGAGGATGAATCTGTAATATAGGCATAACCGGCTTTTCCTACGCGAAAATCAAAGCGAACATCATTCAAATATGTGGTTGGCAGGATTACTTCTTCTGTAAAGGTATACACATTTCTGATTGTATTTGTTTTTAAATCAACAGCGACCAGTTTTGCTCCCCCTTTAATTGGTTCAGAAAAATTGGGTGCTGCTGTATCCAATACCCAAAGTGTTCCCCTTCCATCAGCCACTACACTTTGGACACTGATAAATGACATCGCAACGTTTGCCGGGTTGGCCAAATTTGTTTCTAAATTTGGATAAGGCTGCAATTGATCCCCGGCAATTTCCGCCACCGTAAATTTCACGTCATCTCCCCATTTCGGAAAGCAAACGAAAATACGCCCGGTTTCTGACACGGTAACTCCTGTAGGCATAGCCCCATAAAATGAATGAACGAGTTCAAACTTACCGAAATATTTTTCCATAGGCAGCATAAATTTCATCATCTCCCTCATCCGATTTGAACCGATATACCTATATATGACCGGCAGTTTTTCTTGTGCATGGCAAAGCACATGGGCGGAGCACTTGCTTTTTTCTTTGGTTAAAATCTATTCACCTGAACATTTGTATTGATGTTCCGTAAAAAGAAAAGGAAAGCAGCCAATCAAAAAAATAAAAATGAAGAGAAGAACAGGATTACGCCATGAAGCTGTGACGCTTGAATTATTAAATAATGTAACAGCGAAAATGGATGATGCTGAAAATCGTACAGAGGCAAACAAACAACGGTGCTTCTTTTTCGCTTGTTTACATACAAACGTTAATTGACAGGGAGAGACTGAACGAGGCCATTATTCAGCCACGGGATTGAAGCCGAAGTAAACATCGATATTCTGCTCGATATGCTTATCGATCCGATCTATTTTCGTATCCTCATTTATAAACAAACACCGGATGAGCTCTTTATTTCCGAGCTGGTGGACCATGTCATTGCCGGTATTTTGCCAGCGTTCAGTGGAAAGTAAAGGAGATTTTTAGTGGAAAAGAAATATTCAATCATGACTCTTATTTTACTGTGGAGTGGGTTGGTCATTGTTTCGAGCATGTATGTAACCATCCCGCTGACCACAGTATTTACAGGCACTTTTCATAAAACGGCCAATCAGGCGGCCTGGATTGGCAGTGCGTTTTCGTTATGCTACGCGATCGGATGCCTGCTTTATGGACCATTTTCTGATATGTATGGCCGTAAAATTTTTCTTGCCAGCAGCATTAGTGCGTTAGCGATTGTTTCTTTTATCATTGGATTTATTGATCATTTTTCAGGATTAGTGATGCTCCGGGCACTTGAAGGATTGATTGCAGCAGCTTTTGCTCCGATCTCTTTCGTTTATGCGGCAGAGATGTTTCCGCCTGAAAAGCGTCTGACAGCAGTCGGTTTTATATTAATGGTGAGTTTTATTAACTTTTCGTAAAATACTTATTAATAAACGTTTGGTATAATGTAGACATAAATATTAGGGAGTGTGTGTAAATGAAACCAGATATGTTTCAAATCATCCAGGATTTCCTAATAAATAAAATTGATCCAACATTTATCATTGTGTTTGGATCCCATGCGAAAGATTCCGTACATAAAGAAAGCGATATTGATATTGCTTTCTATTCTTCACAAATATCATTTAATACCTATGATCTTTTTCTTTTCGCTCAAGAACTAGCGGCCTTAATCAAAGTAGATGTTGATTTAGTGGACATTAGTGCAGCATCAACCGTTTTCAAAGCTCAGATCTACTCAACTGGTCGGTTAATTTATTGTGTCGACGACAACTTATATAAGAACTTACAAATGACCGCTTTAAGCATGTATGCCAAGTTAAATGAAGAACGGAAAAGTATTTTAAACAAAATTGATGAAAGAGGGTCCATTTATGAAAAACGACGTGATTCTAAATAAAATAAATGTGATTGAACGTTGTATAAATAGGATCAACCAAGTATATGACAACAATCCCGAGAATCTTAAGGATTACACAAAACAAGATTCCATGATATTAAATGTTCAACGTGCATGCGAAGCTTCCATAGACCTGGCGATGCATATCATTGCGGATAAACGCCTTGGACTCCCACAATCAAGTAGAGACGCTTTTGATTTGCTACAGGAGAATGCCATCATAAATGAAATTCTGGCCAAAAGGCTAAAAGCAATGGTTGGTTTTAGAAATATCGCTGTCCATGACTATCAATCCATTAATATTGAGATCTTAAAACAAATTATTGAAAAACACCTTGGTGATTTTAAAGAGTTTACAAAACAAATACTTCAATCCTAATGATATTGGAGGTTTTTATATGGACTATAAAATTCGTGTGTTCCACGTAAATACGAATATGGAAGCCTTTACTATTGAAACCATTTTTAAGGGCGAGAAAGCTGCTGAAACAGCAATCCTAGATCTAGAAGCGCTCTACCCTTCCCAATTCGAATATGTAAAAGTACCCGTACAATCAATTAGTGCTAAATAATTTTATTATAAAAGAAAGGGTTTTGACTTTGGCTAATACAAGACAACATCAAGTTCATGAACAAAAATTAGAACAGCTGGTCAAGCGAATGCCCTTTTACGTTGCAGAATATGTCGATGATAAGCTGAGTAACCGATCCCCCTCCACTCTATTAAACTATGTACTTGACTATAAATTATTCTTTGAGTGGCTTATCGCGGACGGTATTTCTAAAAGTAAAGATATTAAGGATATACCCTTATCTGATTTGGAAAATCTCAAGTTAGAGAATGCTCGTTCCTTCATAAAATTTTTAGAGCGTAGAAACATTTCCGTAAATAAACATGAAACAAAAAAAGCGGAAAAGGTTTCAATAAATCGAAAGATCTCTGCCCTTCGCTCACTCTTCAAATATTTGACTACTCAAACGGAAAATGAAGAAGGTGAACCTTATTTTTACCGCAATGTTATGTTAAAAATTGAAGTGAATAAGGTGAAGGAAACCCTAGGATCACGGGCTGCAAGAATCACAACACAAATATTCCACAACGATGATGATACTATCTTTCTGGAGTTTGTAAAAAATTTGTATGAGAAAAATTTAAGTCCTCGACGATTAGCATATTTCCAGAGAGACAAAGAGCGTGACCTTGCTATACTTTCGCTTTTTCTCGGTAGTGGAATCCGAGTAAATGAATTATCAAATTTAAGACTTCGTGACTTGGATTTTGAGGATAACCGGATTCATGTTGTCAGAAAAGGTGGAAAAAAAGACATTGTAGCCGTTGCCCCTCCTTCAATGAATGATCTAAAAACCTATTTACTCGTTCGTCATACCCGTTATAATGGAAAAAATGATGGATTTGATTACGTTTTTCTAACTAAAATCCATGGAGTGGCCACTCCCCTATCCAATCGAGCCATTGAAGCACTCGTTAAGAAATATACAAAAGCGTTTACCTCAAATAAAGCGATGTCTCCACATAAGTTGAGGCATACATATGGTACTCATTTAATGGCTCAAGAGGGAGATATCCATTTGCTAATGACGCAGCTTGGTCATAGTTCAACTACAACATCTGCTCTATATTCCAATCCGGAGCACGAAAAGGCGAAGAAAGCTGCGGAGCTTTTGGGCCAGAGAAGGAAACTATAGTAAAAAGACGATGAAGGCGAATAAAATAGTTGCCTTCATCGTCTTTATTAGGGTAACAACTTCTCTTAGAAGTCAATCCGTTCAAAAAGGAATAATGCTTGACCGTCTTTTTAATTTTTCCAATCTTCTTATCCACTGAATATTTTCTGGCAGGTTCTTTTCCAGCACATACTTTTACAGTAGCTGCCACTGACCCTCCAGAATGAGCACAACCAGCCAATATTGAAAGACGTAGTAAAAAGGATGGTCTCTTGCTCTGAATTTTATTTTAAGAATAAGTTAACAGGGGCTACTACTGTTTTGTTATCAAAATTTCAGATTTATCAATTTAACGTCTTAGTTTTCAAAATAACTACAACCAAGGATATACGCGCTATTGTTCTGTTATTGTTGAGGAGGAATCAGGTGAGGTATCATTAATTAATGAAAAAAGATTACTAAACAATAAATGTTTGCATTTTTAGAAACGTTAACATCATCTATTGAAAATGGGGACTATGTGGGAGCTGGTGCACCACCCCCAGGAACCCACGGCATGAATCATGGCCGGGATAGGACGCGCCTGTCTTTCTCGAATTATGGGAAATTATTTGATGCTCAAGGGTGGGGCCGTGAGGTGACAACGACAGGTTATGGGGATCTCCAGGACGGCACGAATGAGCTCGAATGGTACACCAATGTTTTTGCCGGCACTTCTAGCGCTGCTGCCATGGTGGTAGGCGCTTTGGCTTGCCTGCAAGGTGTCCTGCGGTCTCGTGGGAGAAACCCGTTGAGTCCAGCGAGAGCGAGAAGATTGCTCCGATGAACAGGTTCACCCCAGGTAAGGATAACTCCGCGCTTGCCTCGGATAGGAAGCCGCCCCGACTTGAGACAAATGATTAAACGTGCACTTGACACACCTCTCTTTTTTTACAATGCCATTAATGGGGTTGCAACAACCGCCACGATTGACGCCGACGGAATCTATAATTACGTCAGTCAAATTTCTGGACTTGGAACATGGACCCACGTAGTCGGATCCGCCAACGGTACACTCTTTTTCTACAATGCCAATATAGGGGAGGCAGCGACTGCAACACTTGACCCCGGTGGAAACTACCGTTATGTCGGTTCCATCTCTGGATTTGGACGCTGGACGCACATCACCGGCACCTCTAGCGGTAGCGTGCTCTTCTACAATGCCTATACTGGTGAGGGTGCGACTGCCCGGATCGATCCCGCAGGAAACTACCATTTCGTCAGTTCCATCTCCGGATTTGGGAGCTGGACCCATATCGCTCAGACGGATTGAGCGGCACAATCATTTCATTTTTGCCCGAAGCAATTTGTACCTCTCCTTCAAACCATATCCCACGATACTTTCATATTTCGGCAAAAGGAAACAATTTTTATAAGGCTTTTTCTAAATAATACCTAATAAGATTTTTTTGATTTTTTTTATTTATAAACTTACCTCGCCTTACAAAAAATTTATTTCCGTGCAGTTTAATTGTGTCACCGATTGATATAATGGGTTTATTATTAGAAAGCAATAACAAAAGTTGTTCACCAGTTCCTGAAAAAATCTTCTTATTACCTGCAATGAGTTCATGTCTATATTCCTCTGGTTTTCTTATCATATCAATCCCCGCTCTATTGTTTTTATAGTGTTTACCCGGAATGATTTGGCATAAACACCAAAAATTCGAGATTTTTATTAATGGATACAAATTGATTCGACTACCCCCCGATCATTAAGTGCCTGGTATGGCCTCAAAGTCTTCTCTATAGGCAGCAACAAAAAAACACCCTCTAAAGGTTGCCTAAAAAATTTATAGCTGCTCAATCATTCCTGAGAGCAACACGCCATCTTTTTGTTTTTCACAAACTCTTAAACGTATAAACAATTCATTTTGGAGATTCTTCGCTGTCCTCATTACTTGATCATCTTCTTGATCACTAATTGTATTTATAAAAATTGTAAATGTTTCACCGTTTTGACTGGCATTTTTTAATCTATTCAACAAAGTACTGTAATCCATTTAATAACCTCCTTCCGCTTTAATAATTCGACAAGAAGCCAGGATGTTCCTTTATCACAAAAGAGCACCCAATTTGGATGCTCCGCCTTTGTTGATTATCAAAATTCAACCTAAAATTTATTTGAAATTAAAGTAAATTTTTTTTTACCTGACTTGACGGAAAAAATCGCTTTTTCTTAAACCCATTTATTAGTTCAATAAGTTTTGAGGAGTATTCCTTTCCCTCAAAAAAGAAAGTAAAAACTGAATGTTGATCGTTCCTGTATTAAATCAGATTTGCATTTAAATAATCGGCTAATGTTTGCTGAAGCGTACCTTTAGTTGATGCATACTCATTAAACGAAATATCCAAATGAATCATTTTCCTGACAAGTTCTGGACGCAGACCGGTAATGACCGCTTCACATCCCATCAAGGAAACCCCGCTCATCACTCTTTGAAACTGGTGTATTACCTCAATATCCATATCTGTAATGCCTGATAGATCCATGATTAACGTTCGGATTTTTAAATTTGAAATATCCATCAATATTTTTTCCTCAATGGTATCCATACGGTACACATCAATTAAACCGATTAAAGGAAGGACGGCTATATTATGACTGATCGGTATAATAGGCGCAGATAAATGCTCAACTATTTTTCGCTGAGAGCTGATTAATTCATCTTTATAAGATGAATACCTAATGAAAAAACTATTAAGAAATTTATCGATGCTGTCATTGATCTGCATCTCCATCTCATAAATCATTGCTCTGTAGTCTGAAATACTGACTACAGGGGTATTCAGTTGATCGTATTTTAACAGGAAGTGCCAGACCGTCCTTCTAATCGCATGTACCCACTCCAGCTTAAGAGTAAGAGTTAAAGAATGCTCTGCCCAGGCTACCCCTTCTTGCTTGGCAAAGGAAATGAGTTCGTTCTCTTTCCTTTCCACCACATACGTTACCAGCTTCTCAGCGTTTTTCAAAAGATCAATATTCCCTGATTGTAAAATATCATTTATTTTAGGCGCGACTTCTACAGCCTCGGATAGCAGCTTATTTTGAAACTCTTCTCTCCGACTGATGATAAACTCAATAATTTCTCTTTGCTGTACTCTGTCCATTTGCTGTTCTCCTTCCAGTGTTAAAAAACTATCTCTTTTCCTATTTTAAATTTCCTTTATTTTTGAAGAGTTTTTATATTAACTATAAAAATATTCCCCTTCTCCTTTGTAATCAAACCTTTTTATATAAAAAAAATAAACATGCCACCTGATTTGGATGGCCTGAATGCTATTGTCACAATAACCTTCAATTTTAGTTTGTGTGTATGATTAAAAGCCAATATGGACTATCGGGTGATTAAAGAAAACGACTTATTTTTATTAACGGATGACAAGGGCAATATTCTTGTTGACAATACATATGGCTTGGGTCTTTATACGAAAGATACACGCTTTTTAAGCAAGTTTGATCTGAAAATTAATGGAGAAGATCCAATCCTTCTTTCTTCTTCTGCGGATGAAAATTACAGTGCGAGAATTTTGCTGACAAATCCCCATATGGAGAAAGACGGAGAACTCATACTTTGGAGAGAATCCATAGAGCTTGAACGTAAGCGCTTAATCTATGACGGGGTTCTTTACGAAACCATTCAAGTAAAAAGCTATTTTTCAAAACCAGTTGAATTTGACATCAGTTTATTGCTGGATGTGGACTTTACTGACATGTTTATTATCCGAGGCTTTCAATATGGAGAAATTGGGAAGTGCTCAGGCGAAGAACAAACCTACCTCTCATGGGATCCATTACTATTATGATGAAGCTGATCATGTAAAACGCGCGACCAAGGTGAGCTGGAACCTTGATGCTGAGGCTGTATCAAAGGAAGAAGGAATCACCTTCCGTTTCTCATTAAACCACGGCGAGGTTCAATCTGTAACCTTTACCGTTATTCCTGAGATTGATGGAAAATCTGGAACAGCTATCGCGCCTGAAGCAGCACTTGGAAAATTAGAGTCATCATATAAAGACTGGGAAGCAGGAATAACCAAAATTGAAAGTGACTACCCAGCACTCCAGAGATTGGTCGAGCGCGGGATCCTGGATTTAAGAGTTCTTTTGACGGATATCGGCAATGGGGCAGTTCATCAGCTTCTGGAACTTATATCATGGCTGCATCCATGGTCTTTACCCTGCCTATTGTGGTTCTTTACGCCTTCTTCAACCGCTATTTTGTCAAAGGCATTAAATTTACTGGGGATAAGTAGATTTTTTCGAAAAACAAAACAACAACCATACATTCTGCGAAAAAGCATGCCTGACTCATGGGGCATGCTTTTCTTTTGTCAGATCATTTTATTTTGATGAATCACATGAATTGGATAAAATAGGGGCAAGGATAAGCAAAGAACGTTCTTTGCAGAAAGAAGGAACCGTAATTGAAATTAAGCATTCTTGATCAATCTCCCGCCTCAAGCGGAAAAACCGCTCAGCAGGCTCTTCATGACTCGCTGAGCCTGGCGCAGGCAGGAGAGAAACTAGGCTACACGCGATACTGGATTGCCGAGCATCACGATTTTCCTGGACTGACCTGTCCGGCTCCGGAAGTGATGCTCGGGTATATTGGCGGGCAGACCGAAACGATCCGCTTAGGATCCGGAGCGGTTCTTTTGCCTCATTACAAGCCGTATAAAGTGGCAGAAACGTATAATCTCCTCGCTGCTTTATTTCCTGGGAGAATAGATGTAGGCATCGGAAGAGCACCCGGCGGATCGGCAGAAGCCACGATGGCACTCTCGGATAACTATTTGGAACAAGTCCGAAAGATGCCTGAGTCAGTAGACACGTTGCTGCATTTTTTCAAAAATGATTTTCCTTCAGATGACATGTTTTCTAAGATCACTCCATCACCGGTTCCTGACATCCTTCCAGAGCCTTGGATTCTCGGAACGAGCAAAAAGAGTGCCATTCTTGCTGCCAAACACGGATTGTCTTATGCTTTCGGCCAATTTATGAGCGAACAGGACGTTACCGATATTATTGATCAGTACAAATCTGAGTTTAGAGCGAATAATTGGTCGCCGGTACCAAACACGATTGCAGCCGTATCCGTTCTTTGTGCGGAGACAAAAGAAGAAGCTGAAGATTTAGCACTGCCTAATCAAATTTGGAAGATCCAGCTGGCAAAAGGAGAGGGGAGAAAAGGAATCCCATCCCTTGCAGAAGCGAAGCATTATTCATTGACTCCAGAGGAAAAAGAGATGCTGAACTCGATGAAAAAACGGTCCATTATCGGAAGCCCTTCTTATGTTAAGCGGCGTCTTGAGGAGCTGAGAGAACACTATCAAGCCGACGAAATGATGATTGTTACGATTACACATGATATAAAGGATCGTGTTCGTTCCTATGAGCTGATCGCCAATGAATGTTTAGCTTGCTCAACTTGAGCAAAAAATTTAGATACTTTAAATTTAGTTGTTACAATAAAAAGTAAGGTTTTAATAAATCATTTTCTAAAATCATTTTTTATAGCAAGACGTTAGAAAGGAGGACAATTACAATGTCCCAGCAAAATCAATCATCTGCTAAAAAGCAGCTCCAAGATATCCCGATTTCTGTATTGGATCTATCTCCGATCGTAATAGGAGGAAACGCTTCAGAATCGCTTCAAAACACCCTTGATTTAGCACAGCACGCCGAAAAGTGGGGCTATAACCGCTTCTGGCTGGCTGAACACCATAGTATGCCTGGCATTGCCAGCTCTGCAACCGCCGTTGTTATTGGCCATGTAGCAAGAGGAACGGAGAAAATCCGTGTAGGGTCCGGGGGGATTATGCTGCCTAACCATGCTCCTTTGGTCATCGCTGAGCAGTTCGGAACTCTCGAGTCATTGTTCCCAGGCAGAATAGACCTTGGATTAGGTAGAGCTCCTGGCACAGACCAGGTGACAGCTAAAGCTCTTAGGCGCGAAAATATGAGCAACGGGGAAGACTTTCCAGAACAAGTGGATGAACTCCGTGCGTATTTAAAACCAGACGGATCAGGCAATCCGGTGAGGGCCATTCCAGGTGAGGGGCTGGACATTCCGATTTGGCTGCTTGGTTCAAGCGGATTCAGTGCGCGGCTGGCTGCTGAGCTCGGTTTGCCTTTTTCATTCGCGAGCCATTTTTCTCCAGACAATACTTTGCCTGCTCTTAATGTGTACCGCAGAAACTTTAAACCATCACAGGTATTGGACAAGCCGTATGCCATGGTGGGAGTTAACGTGATTGCTGCTGAAACAGAAGAGAAGGCCGCTTATTTGGCAACTTCCATGCAGCAGCAGTTTTTAAATCTTGTCAGAGGCATTCCTTCCAAACTTAAGCCACCTGTTGAAACGATGGAAGGAATCTGGTCCAATTATGAGAAAGCTTCTGTCGAACAGTCACTTCGAACAACCATCATCGGCACACCGGAAACAGTTAAAACAAAACTTCAGGCTTTCCTTGATGAAACTCAAGCGGATGAAATGATTGTCAACGCTCAGATTTTTGATCATCAAGAAAGATTGCGTTCCTATGAAATTGTCTCAGAAGTTTTCAAAAGATAGATAAATCAGCAAAGGGGCTGTCCAAGAAATCTGTAAGCTGTTGATTTCCGTTCCAGGCTGCTCGCTTTCCGCGGGGCGTGCGGTGAGCCTCTTGGTGCAAGCACCGGCGGGAGTCTCACCTGTCACGCTAGTCCCGCAGGAGTCTCGCATCTTCCACTTCAATTAACTTTTCATTGAAGATTTTTCAAGCCAAAAAAGGGCTGTCTGAAGGTCAATTTTCGACTTTCTGGACAGCCCCTTTTAATTATTAATTTTAGTTATAAAAATCAAGGTGAATGACGGCCAGGGTAAGAGCGAGTAAATCAATTTGTCTCTTGAGGCAGTCAGGATCGTAGTTCTCTGGAAAGATACAATGGATTTCCAATATGGGATAGGATAAGAGACTCCATCGCTTTTTTGCTTTAACTTGGAAGGTTGGTGAGCATAAGGAGCTCGCCCATTTTTTAGACAGGCTATGGCCGGTTTGTCCATAGTTGTAAAGTGTAAGATTTGTACGATCGAACTTATTGCTTTCTTGAAAGGAGATGTTAAGGATGAGAACTTCTGAATCCTTTTGGCTTCTTTTTACAGGACAAGATACTCCATAGGAGATTAATTGTTCCTTAAAAAGCTGCATTGCTTTTTGATGAAAACTGCTTGGTGTTTCATTATTTTGAAAAAGTGTTTGAATCCTTATCGGTGAATCGATAGAAGGAAGAGTAATATCAAGTCTTTGTTGTTTTTGATTCCAGGTTATAGTAGTACAGCCCAACTGCTTGAAAAATTGCAAATAGTGAGGGAGATTTGTTCGTAAAATTACCCCTCTTTTTATTCCCTGGATGTATAGATCAATGGGCACACATATACCTCCACATACTCTGATAATTATTTCTATGAAAGAAAAAGGAAAGAGTGTGGGTTTGTCCGGGGAAATGGAATGTTTATATGTTGAAATTTTGAATAATTAAGCAAAAAAGCAGCCAGCAAGGTTAACAAGCTGGCCAAAGAGAGTTATTCGGGGGAGGTGCGGCTACCATCCGCGCCTTCTTTTATAGACTAACATAAGAACAAATGTTCGTAAACTCCTTTTTTTAAATGCACAAAATTATAGAATAGGAATAAGCTTTTCTAGAGTGATGCTTTCCGGGAGATTCATATTACGACGGATCCTTATGATTTTCTTCCGTAAACGAAATCGTAATGGGTTTCGTTTTTTTCATTTTTACAAGTCTGATTTCGAGCAGACCATGTCTGTATTCGGCTTTCACTTCGTCAGGTGAATATTGAAAGGGAATATGAATGACTTTTTTGAAAGGTCCGGACAATCTTTCATTCATCTTCAGTGCTTCTTTTTCAATCGGATACGTATACGGGATGTTTCCTTCCAATACAAGCTGATTGGCTTCAAGTACAATGTTCAGGTCTTCTTGAGACCGCAGACCCGGCAGTTCAACGACAAGGTATCCTTCCGTTTCGTTTTCATAAAAATCGGTACAAGCCGTCCGTTTCGGAACAACACGGTTTAAGTCCTGCCAAAAATCATTTCCGAGAACACCATCTACTTTTTCCTGTATGGAAGCCCAGTCGAAATTCACTTTTTTACTCATACATTAATCCTCCATCTGCTGAAATCGGTATGCTGTAATTAGTCTATGAGTGAAAGGAGAAAAACATTAAAGCTTTTCAATTTTGACAGGCTATAAATAATTTTTGTTATTTATTAATAATAATTATAAAAAAGTGTTGATTTCATAGTGATAAGTGTTATCATTAAATTATAATCATTCTAAATAACTTATGAGGTGATAACATTGACGAATAAGAATCATTTGACGACCAGCTGGGGAGCACCGGTAGGAGATAATCAAAATTCAATCACTGCTGGTTCACGCGGACCAACATTGATCCAGGATGTTCATTTATTGGAGAAGCTGGCACATTTCAACAGAGAAAGAGTTCCTGAACGCGTTGTTCATGCGAAAGGTGCCGGAGCCCACGGATATTTTGAAGTAACGAACGACGTTTCAAAGTATACGAAGGCCGGCTTTTTATCTGAAGTCGGAAAACGCACGCCGCTGTTTGTTCGTTTCTCCACTGTAGCCGGCGAAAATGGTTCTGCAGATACCGTCCGTGATCCTCGCGGTTTTGCCGTTAAATTCTATACTGAAGAAGGTAACTATGATCTCGTCGGGAACAATACACCGGTCTTTTTTATAAGAGACGCCATTAAGTTTCCTGATTTCATCCATACACAAAAAAGAGATCCGAAAACACATCTGAAAAACCCGACCGCAGTTTGGGATTTCTGGTCACTTTCCCCTGAATCACTGCATCAGGTTTCAATTCTGATGTCCGACCGCGGCATCCCGGCAACTTTCCGCCACATGCATGGATTCGGCAGCCATACGTTTAAATGGGTTAACGCTGATGGTGACGGTGTCTGGATTAAATATCACTTTAAAACAGAGCAGGGTGTAGCGAATCTTGCTCCGGATGTTGCTGCAAAAATTGCAGGTGATAACCCTGATTACCATACAGAAGATTTGTTTAATGCGATTGAAAAAGGAGATTTTCCGGCATGGAAACTGTATGTTCAGATCATGCCGATGGAAGATGCCAATACGTATCGCTTTGATCCGTTTGACGTTACTAAAGTGTGGTCCCAAAAGGATTATCCGTTGATTGAAGTGGGCAGAATGGTGCTGGATAAAAATCCGGAAAACTATTTTGCAGAAGTGGAGCAAGCAACCTTCTCACCAGGGACACTAGTACCCGGAATTGATGTTTCTCCTGACAAGATGCTTCAGGGCCGCTTGTTCGCTTACTCAGATGCCCACCGTTACCGTGTAGGAGCAAACCATCAGGCATTGCCGATCAACCGTCCCAAAAACGAAGTGAAGAATTATCAGCGTGACGGGCAGATGCGTTTTGACAGCAACGGAGGAAGTTCTGTGTATTATGAGCCGAACAGCTTTGGAGGCCCGAAGGAATCACCTGAAAATAAACAGGCTGCTTATCCGGTTTACGGAGTGGCAGAAAGTGTGGCATACGATCACAACGACCATTATACACAAGCTGGAGATCTGTACCGTCTGTTGAGTAATGAAGAACGCATAAGGCTTGTAAATACTATTGTGGAAGCTATGAAGCCTGTAGAGAAAGAAGAAATTAAACTACGCCAGATCCAGCATTTTTATAAAGCAGATCCTGATTATGGAAAAAGGATTGCGGACGGACTTGGTTTACCGGTTCCGCAAGAAGCGCTATGATTCGACTTTTTTCTCAATTAGTATAGTGAATTCTCAATTAACAAGTACCCGCACAAACAGCGGGTACTTGTTTCTAAACGAATGAAAAGAGGATGTTGACCGTGGATGCGGAGCAAGTGACCAAATTAAAGTTAAAAGAAAGCGGCTTGCGAATTACCCCTCAAAGAGTCTTGATTTTACAAGCCATCATTTCATCCGGGGGGCATTTGACGGCAGAGGAGATTCATCGGCAGCTTCCCCCGTTCATTACACTGGCTACGGTTTATAATAACCTGAAATCATTTGTTAACTTGGGGATCATCCAAGAGTTATCATTTGGAAATGGGAGCAGCAAGTATGAAGTTGTTGACGCAAAACATTACCATGTCATCTGTGAGTCTTGCCAAAAGATCGTTGATTTTAACTATCCAAGGCTGACTGAAGTGGAGTATGCAGCTTCCCGATTAACAGATTATGACGTTCATCATCACACATTGGAATTCTACGGTTTATGCAAAGAGTGCAGAAATAAATAAAAAGATAAAGTGAGGCTCGTGAACATGGCTGTTGCCGAACATATCGAATGCCCCAAGTGCCAGAGTGAAATTAAATTCTTGAAACACAGCATGCGATGCAAATGCGGAATGAGAATCATTACGAAACATCATCTGAAAATAACCACAAAATAAATCCAGCCGAATGAATACGGCTGGATTTTTATTGTTTATCCGCAGATTGTAATCTCATCATGATCTACACAGCGGGTGTTATCGCAGATGAGCCGCGTTTGGAGGCGGTACGTAACAGTAGGGGAGGAAGAAATAAGATCATCGGGCAATTGGTAGGACATCGGGATTTCAATGCTTCCATCAGGAGAAAGCTCTTTAGACATATAGATGGTAGTGACAGATTCAATCATCCGCTCTGTTTTATCTTCTTGGTTCTGAACAATCAGATCACATTCGAGCCGTTTGATGATTTGTTTCATCCACTTTCCTTTAAGAAGGAAAAAGCCGTTAACATTTTCTCCAGGCTTTAATTCATAGGAATCGAGTTTAAGATCGATCGTAGCCTGTCCGAGCTTAAATAAGCTCATGCATTTTTTTAACAAGTAATGTACCTCCAGTAACAATATCAAGTTAAAAACCTTTTCCGATGCCCTTCGGTAAAGGTCTCGCAAACAACAAAACTGTATGCTGCTCTCCTTTGGAGTCTAGTTTTTCTATCTATTTTATGACCTTGATTTTTTTACATCTCAATGATTCGATTCTCATTGTAAACGCATGGTACTTAGGTGTCAATAGAAGTTTATTAGAATGAAAATCCCCTATTCTAAGGTCATGCTCTTCACGAATATAATCATGCTGATGAGGTCATTTCCGTTCACTGGAAGGTATTTTTGCAGGGAGCCAAACAGGGGGTGAACGAAGAGATGTATTTTTACGAGATTGCTGACAGGCTGAAAAAATTGAAGGAAGGGTGTGTGATCGCGACACTCCTTCATGTGGAAGGTTCCTCTTACTTAAAGGAAGGCGCGATGCTGCTTTTTCATCAGGATGGTAAAACAGGTATGATCAGTGCAGGATGTGTAGAGAGCGATCTGGAGGAACGCAGCCGGCAGGTCCTGTTGGATGGCCAGCCTCAATATGCCGTCTATAACCAAAGAAGCGATGAAGACCTTTTGTGGGGAACGGGAACCGGCTGCAGCGGGGTGCTCCATGTTTTAGTAGAGAGGGTGGATGAAGAGCTTCGTCACCAGCTTCTTGATGTAAAACGGTCCTTGGAAGAAGGGAGGCCAGTTCTGCATAGTAAGGAGTTGTTTATTGATGGAACTCGGCTAAACATTAAAAATCACTTTGAAAAAACGGATAAGAAAACCTTTTTCAAAAATGGCCTTATTTCAACGAATGGCGTGGAGATGATTTTTTTTTATTTGTTTGAACCCATGCCAAGGCTAGTCATTTTCGGAGCAGGTGAAGATGCGAAACCGGTGGCTAAATTGGCAACCGAGACAGGGTGGTCGGTAACCATTTGTGACTGGCGTCCAGCATTTTGCAACCGTGCTGAATTTCCCTTTGCGGATCACTTAATCGTTGGTTATCCGCCAGACCTTTTTGATAAGCTTGCTTTTGACTCTCAAGATTTTGCAGTAATCATGTCCCATAACTTTCAACAAGACAAAGAATTTCTGACTCAGCTTCTCAAACAAAATCTTCGCTATGTTGGCGTGCTTGGGCCACGAAATCGGACAGAGAAGCTTTTGGAAACGAAGGAAATACCAGAATACCTCTCTTCACCTATAGGGCTCCCGATTGGTTCATCAGGTCCCCAGGAGATTGCAGTCAGTATTCTCGCAGAGATGATAGCAGTTTATCGGCTGGAAAAAAAGCGTCCGACGGAAAGCTTTTTATGAGAGAGGGAAAGATTGTGGCTATTTTTCTTGCGGCCGGCAGCAGCCAGAGGATGGGTTTTCAAAAATTGTGGCTTCGGTTAGGTCATGAATGTCTTGGAAACTGGGCATTTCGGGCGGCTCTTCAATCGTTGATCGACCATATCGTTGTGGTGACGAGAGAGAATGATCGCCTCGACTGGATGGACTCTTCATTCTTTAAAAGTCCTTATCGTCGAAAATGGAGTCAGCTGACCTGCAAAAATTCAGTGCAGGGACAGTCTGCTTCTCTTGTTGCAGGGGTGAAAAAAGCAGAAGAGCTTTTACCCAACGGAATAATCGTGCTTCTTGCTGACCAGCCTTTGATTACAAAAGAAATGATTAATGAACTAATCCTTTGCTTTAAAAAAGAGTCTCCTATAGCGTTTGTGGCTGCATGCCATAAGAATTGTTTTAGGCCACCGGTGATTTTTTCAAAACACCTGGCAGCACAGGTGAAAGGAATAACAGGAGATCATGGTGCACGTCATATATATAGAAATAAAAAGTATTTAAACGGTAAAATCATTCACTATAATAACCCTTCTCTTTTTGTAGATGTTGATACAGAAGAAGATTACATTGAGATCAAAAAGCTGATGAAAAGGGGAGGATGGAAGTGGAGTACATTGGAAAAAGTGTAATCCGAAAAGAAGCCTGGGATAAAGTATCGGGCACAGCAAAATACACAGCTGATGACTCATCCCCTGGTACCCTTCATGTCAAACTCCTTGTCAGTCCTTATGCACATGCCCGTATAAAGAGCATTAAAAAAGAAAAGGCGTTACAAGTATCCGGTGTCCGTGCCATCCTTGCCGGAGACCATTTCCCTCTCACGGGCGAAGAAATCCGTGACCGTCCGCCATTGGCGACTGAAAGAGTAAGGTATCATGGTGAGGCTGTTGCTCTTGTTGTAGCTGATACACCCCATCAGGCTAAAAAGGCAGCTGATCTGATCGAAATAGAATATGAACCGTTGCCCGTTGTCCATAATCCAACAGAAGCTTTAAAAAAGGATGCCCCTCTCGTACACGAGCATCTGGGCCGCTATAAAAAAGAAGAGCGGGTATACCCGGTGCCTGGCACCAACATCGCTAACCAGACAAAAATCAGGAAAGGAAATATGGAGAAAGGTTGGAAAGAAAGTGAAGTAACAGTGGAAGAGCACTTTTCATTTTCGCCTTCCGATCATGCCGCCATGGAAACGAGATGTTCATCGTGTGAGATTCGTTCGAACGGGGATGTGATCATTACCTCTTCTTCCCAGGCTCCTTTTATGATCAAACGGCTGATTCATGAATACTTTGATGTGGACATTGGAAAAGTGATCGTGGAAACACCTCTGGTCGGTGGAGGATATGGCGGGAAGGCGTCCATCCAGCTTGAACTGCTCGCCTATTTAGCATCTAGAGCGGTGGGAGGAAGAAAGGTTAAACTGCTTAATAGCCGTGAGGAGGATCTACTGACTTCACCGGTGCACATCGGACTGGATGCCACGGTAAAATTGGGGTGTACAAAGGAAGGAAAGATCAAAGCTGCCGAGCTCCAGTTTTTGTTTGATGGGGGAGCCTATTCGGATAAAGCAGCGGATCTCAGCAAGGCGGCTGCAGCAGATTGCACTGGTCCTTATGATATTGATAACGTCTGGTGTGATTCGCTCTGCATGTATACGAACCACCCATATGCGGCGCCCTTCAGGGGATTCAGCCATTCCGAGCTTTTGTTTGCCATCGAGCGGACAATGGATTCTTTAGCTGAAAAAATCGGAATGGACCGACTTTTGCTGCGTTACAAAAATGCGATCAAACCCGGTGATACAACACCGACACAAGTACCGCTGAACAAGAGCAATGTAGGGAATCTCCCAGCTTGCATCCGCCGTTTGAAAGAAATCATCCATTGGGATGAAGGAGTGGCCAAAGAAATAGGGAACAACAAAGTACTAGTAAAAGGCGTGAGCTGCATCTGGAAGACTTCCACGATCGAATCGGATGCTGGTTCAGGGGTTATTTTAACCTTCAATCCTGACGGCAGCATCAATTTAATCTCAGGCGTCATTGAGATTGGCACAGGGACAAAAACGGTGCTTGCACAAATTCTGGCAGAGCGGCTGCAGATGGAAATAAGCCAGATACATGTTCAGATGAAAGTGAATACTCAAAGTACTCCCGAACACTGGAAAACCGTTGCAAGCCGGGGAACTTTCTTGGCGGGAAGAGCGGTCCTTGAAGCGGCAGACGATGTGATTTGCCAGCTGAAAAACATCGCATCCTGTGTATTGCGAGCTAAAGCATCAGATCTGATGGTAGCGTTTGGAAAGGTGTTTTTACGGGACGATCCAAGCATTGGAATCGATGTTAAGGATATTGCCTACGGGTACAAGTTCTCTAATGGCAATGCGATCGGCGGCCAGATTATCGGAAGGGGACATTACAATCTGCGTCACCTTACTTATATGAATAAAGAAACAGGCGCAGGCAAGCCGGGGCCGGAATGGTCTGTAGGAGCTCAGGCCGTTGAGGTTGAGTTTGATAAACGGCAATTGACGTACCGGATCGTACGGGCGGTTTCTGTTATTGACATCGGAACGGTTTTGAATGAGAAGGCCGCAAGGGGCCAGGTGATGGGAGCGATGAGCATGGGGCTCGCATTTGGCGGCCGTGAAACCTTTAGATTCGATGAGTTTGGGAGAGTGCTGAATCCTCAGCTCCGAACGTACCGGCCGCTCCGTTATGGTGAACATCCTGAATACGTTGTGGATTTTGTCGTAACTCCCCAGATCGATGCCGCGTATGGTGCAAGAGGAGCAGGCGAACACGGAATCCTGGGAATGCCTGCAGCTCTTGGAAATGCTCTTTCCATCGCTGCCGGTGTAAAGTTAAACGAACTTCCGCTTATCCCTGAGCTGATCTGGAGAACCAAGGAAAAGGAAGGGGCCAGCCATGCTTTCCTTTGAGTTTGATTATTATCATCCGACAAGTATAGAGGAAGCGGTGCAGCTCTTTCACACTTTGGACGAGGAAAGGAAATATCCGCTCTATTACTCAGGCGGAACGGAAATCATCACGCTCGGACGATTGAATCTTGTGTATACGAACGCGGTCATTGACATCAAAGGAATTCCGGAATGCAATGTAATGGAAAGCCATGGCGATTCTTTTGTCACTGGTGCCGCGCTCAGCCTGACTGCCATAGAGGAGCATAATGGATTTCCGCTTCTCAGCAAAGCGGCAAGCGGTGTGGCTGACCACACGGCGAGAAATAAAATTACGATCGGGGGAAACATCTGCGGACAGATCTTTTACCGTGAAGCAGTTCTTCCGTATCTATTAACGGACAGTAAAATAGTGGCTTCCGGCATGGATGGCAACAGGACAGTGGCTTTGATGAATGTTTTTAACAAGACGCTAAGTCTGAAAAGAGGAGAGTTTCTCGTACAGCTTCAGACCGATAAACATTATTTAGACCTTCCATATCATTGTGTGAAAAAGCGTCAGCAGTGGGACACCGGCTACCCACTGGTAACGATTGCCGCGATCAAAGCGGAAGAGGGAATCAGAGTTGCTTTCAGCGGAGTCTGTCCTTTTCCATTTCGATCTCGAGAGATGGAAAAAGCACTAAATGCCAACGGTGCTTCTTTACAGGATCGGATTCTTGCATCTCTCAAGCACCTGCCCAAACCGGTTCTGGATGATATAGAGGGGTCATCGCAATATCGGCTCTTTGTGCTGAAAAATACGCTCTTTGACATCTTAGAAGAGCTCGAGGGGGATAACCGATGAATGCAGCACGGAGTCTGTCAGCAGTCTTACATGTCAATGATGAAGAAAGAGCGGTAGTCATCAAGCCAACGGACACTTTGCTGTTCGTGTTAAGAGAGAAGATGGGATTAACCGGAGCAAAGCCAGGATGTCTGAACGGAGACTGTGGCGCCTGCACGGTAAACGTCGATGGGCTCGCGATGAAATCCTGCCTGATGCTCGCAGTGGAAAGTCTGAGCAAGAAGATTACAACGATCGAAGGCTTAAAAGGAACACCCATCCAGCAGGCCTTTATTGAGCATTTTGCTTTTCAATGCGGATACTGCACTCCGGGATTTATTATGAACTGCCATGCGATGCTGGAAAAAGTTCCAGATGCCAAAGACGATACAATCGCTGAGTGGCTGAATTCCAACATATGCCGCTGCACAGGGTATGAGGAAATTGAAGGAGCGGTGAAATCCATCGTGAAAAAAAATCAAATGAATAGATAAAAACTATAGTCAGCCCTTTTACGGCTGATTTTTTTGTTTTATTAAATGCAACCTGCAATCTAATAAACTAGTTTAATTTTGGAAAGGAAGGGAAACGTTCTAATGGATATACATAATTTATAGTCTGAATACGGCCCTAAGGAGGAATTGAACTTTGAGTACGAATGATCCGAAAAACAACAGCGGGGAAAATAAGAAGGACAAGCAGCTTCAAGCATTCAGAGTGAACAATAAAGGGAAGAAGCTGACCACCAATCAGGGGCTTCGCGTTTCTGAGGATGAACACTCACTAAAAGCTGGAGTGCGGGGACCGACATTAATGGAAGACTTTCATTTCCGTGAAAAGATGACTCACTTTGACCATGAAAGAATCCCTGAGCGGATTGTGCATGCAAGAGGGTATGCGGCGCACGGTGAATTTGAAGTCTATGAATCCATGAAAGAATTTACGAAGGCTGGATTTCTTCAGGATCCATCTGTGAAAACACCGGTATTTGTCCGTTTCTCCACAGTTGCCGGATCACGCGGTTCCGGGGATACTGTACGTGATGTGCGGGGATTTGCCACCAAGTTTTATACGGAAGAAGGGAACTATGACCTCGTAGGAAACAATATCCCTGTCTTTTTTATTCAAGATGCGATTAAATTTCCGGATCTTGTTCATGCATTTAAACCGGAGCAGCATAATGAGATCCCTCAGGCATCCACTGCTCATGATACGTTCTGGGATTTTGTTGCCAACAATACGGAATCAGCTCATACGGTAATGTGGGCGATGTCCGACCGTGCCATTCCCCGCAGCTATCGTATGATGGAAGGTTTTGGTGTGCACACGTTCCGCTTTGTGAACGAACAGGGACAGGCTCGCTTCGTTAAGTTCCACTGGAAGCCGAAGCTCGGTGTGCATTCCCTCGTTTGGGACGAGGCACAGCGTCTTGCCGGTAAAAATCCTGACTTCCACCGCCAAGATCTTTATGAAGCCATTGAAAAAGGAGATTACCCGGAATGGGAGCTTGGTGTTCAAATGATCGAGGAGGAAGATGAGTTTAAATTTAATTTTGATGTGCTGGATCCCACGAAAATCTGGCCAGAAGAGCTTGTTCATGTGAAAATTATCGGGAAGATGACACTTAATCGCAATCCTGATAATTACTTCTCTGAAACAGAACAGGTAGCCTTCCACCCTGGACATGTCGTACCCGGCATTGACTTTTCGAATGATCCGCTCCTTCAAGGGCGCTTATTCTCCTATACAGATACGCAGCTTTCCCGTCTTGGCGGTCCGAATTTCCATGAGCTGCCGATTAACCGGCCGGTGTGCCCGTTCCACAATAACCAGCGAGCCGGTATGCATCGCATGACGATTAATCAAGGGCCTGTTGCTTATCATAAAAACTCTTTGGAAAATAACGATCCAGCGCCAGCCACTGAGGAAGAGGGCGGCTATGCTCATTATCAGGAGAAAGTGGAAGGGCGGAAGGTTCAGCAGCGCAGCGACAGCTTCAAGGACCATTTCAGCCAGGCGAAGCTCTTCTGGAACAGCATGTCAGAAGTCGAGAAGCAGCATATTATTAAAGCGTTCCGTTTTGAAGTCGGAAAGGTGAAAAGCAAAAGTGTTCAGCAGCAGGTTGTAAATCTGTTCAGCCATGTTGATGCCGACCTTGCTGAACAGATTGCAGCAGGAGTGGGTGTAAAAGTCTCGAACAGTGCTCAACCTTCTCAGGAAACCGCGTCATCACCGGCATTAAGCCAAGAAAACACCATCAAAGCTCCGGCAACAAGAAAAGTCGCCATTCTGGCAGAAGACGGGTTTAACTTTGAAGAAATCAGCGGGTTGAAGGATGCGTTGAAGAAGGCTGGAATCACATCTGAAATTGTCAGTGAAACACTTAATCCAATCTCGAGCAGCGGCGGACAGGAGTTGGAAGTCGATCAAACTTTGCTTACGAGCGATTCGGTACTCTATGACGCCGTTTATGTGGCCGGCGGAAAAGACAGTGTGAACAGCTTAAAAGCAGTAAAAGAAGCAACGACATTTGTGAATGAGGCATTTGGACATTTCAAAGCGATCGGTACAGCCGGAGAAGGAACGGAACTGCTGGCAGCAGCGGGTGTTGACTCCAGGGCCGCTGGAGTGGTAATCCTGGAAAGCAGGAACAGCGAGTCCTTTATTCAAGCTGTGGCGCAGCATCGCCATTGGGCACGACAAGTATAAAGGATATAAAAAATGAAGCAGCCGCTTTCGGCTGCTTCGTTTTTATTTATTTTAAAAGGATTAAAGAAGTACAGAGCGAAGTAGAAAAGATTGAAAAAGATACGCACGATTCTCGTAAGTGTGGAGGAAGCTGACTTTGGATTATTTTTACGGCTGCTACAGGGGCACCTGCTATTCCATCTACCAAACCAATCGAAAGGGCAGAAAAATATGTTTAAAACGATCATCGAACCGCGCGTTTCAGAAACAGACGGGGTTGGACATATCAACAATACGACGATACCCATCTGGTTTGAGGCGGGCAGGAACAAACTGTTTAAACTGTTCACACCGGACAGTTCCTTCGAAAACTGGAAAATGATCATACTGAACATGAATGTTGATTATGTGGATCAGATCTATTTCGGAAAAGATGCCGAGGTGTATACGTGGGTAAAACGGATCGGAAATACAAGCCTCGAGCTGTATGAAGAAATTCGCCAGGACAACAGGCTTTGTGCAAAAGGGACGGCCGTCTACGTAAATCATGATGTTAAAAAGGGTAAATCGGAAGTGATTCCGGAAGACATCAGGTCTGAACTCGAAAAACATAGGTATAGTGAGAATGTGGAGTAAGAAGAGGAAAAAGAAGCCAAGGCAGCGCGTTTTGGCTTCTCTTTTTTATGAAAATGATGTGTTTGGCAAGTAAAGCTTGTCGAACGGCAAGTAACGGGCTGTTTTTCGCAAGTAATCTTTGTCGAACCGCAAGTAAATGGCCCGGTTTCGCAAGTATTTCCTGTCAACTCGCAAGTAACCATCCCGGACGGAGGAATCTTCCCGTCTCAATAGGCTTTTTTGAGCAGGATTTCTGCATGATTCGCTGATTATGGATACAATAGGGAATAGTTGTACGTAAATAGGGGGTAAAACTATGAAAGTTGAAATATGGTCAGATTATGTTTGTCCATTTTGTTATATCGGAAAACGACGTTTTGAGAACGCGCTGAACGACTTTGAAGACCGTGAAAACGTAGAAGTCATTTATAGGAGTTTTGAACTCGATCCTTCTTTCAAAAATGAAACAAATAAAAACATGCATACCGTTTTGGCTGAAAAGTACGGCATGTCTTATGAGCAAGCAAAAGGAATGAATGATCAGATGACACAGAGAGCGGCAGAAGTTGGCTTAACCTATGATTTTGAAAATATGAAACCGACGAACACCTTTGATGCCCACAGGGTTTCTCATTTTGCCAAACAAAAGGGACTGCTGAAAGAAGTGACAGAACGTATCCTTAAAGGTTATTTTACCGAAGCCCTTGATATCAGTGAGCATGAAACACTGGCGAAGCTTGCGGCAGAAGCCGGTCTTGATCAGGAAGAAACACTTGCTGTATTAAGAGAAGGGAAATTCGCAGACGATGTCCGTGCAGACGAGGCGGAAGCATCACAACTTAAGATAACCGGTGTTCCTTTCTTCGTTTTCAATCAAAAGTATGGTGTATCAGGCGCACAGCCGGAAGCTGTCTTTACCGAAGTCCTCGAAAAGGTGCAGGAAGAAGAACAGCAAAACAGCCCGATCCAAGTGATTAGCAGCAGTGAGAAGAAAGAAAATAAGGATGATCAATGCTCAGACGGCTCCTGCAGCATTTGAGGGCAGTCATCCATTTTAGGAGTTGTTTATCATATTGAATACCGTCATTCTCAATGATAGGAAATTTGATGTAACAGATTTGCATCTTACGACTACAGCCAGCCAACTGAAAAAGATCCGTTTCAAGTTTAAAGTAGAGCATAGTGAGTATCACGACATTACGACGCTTCTCTACAAAAACGATTTTGAAGTAAAAGTCCCTGAAAAGGACCTCCGATTCAGAGCTGAAATCAGCCAGTATTCTACGTCTATCACTGATTTGTACAAAGAGAACGCTGTTGGTGACTTTGCTCTTGAGCTTACGGAAAAAGAATAAGGGTGAAGAGAGAGAGCGGAAATCCGTTCTCTTTTTTCATGATAGAATAAGAAGAAGCTAAGCTAAACAAAGAAAAGGTGTGAGCCATGGAACCTTTTAAAACATCTGCACTTCTTGACGTAATCAGTGACCTGTTTTCACATGAAGCTTCTATTGCAGTAACAGATACAGACCATTATATTTACTACCAGCCAAGCAAAAGGATCAACCTGAAGATCAAGCCGGGTGATGGAATTAAAGAAGGCACCATTACACATAAAGCGCTGGTTTCCAAACAAAAAGTATCGCAGTTTATTAACCGTGATATTTTCGGCACCCCATATTACGGAATGGCGGTCCCCTTGATGGATGAAGGAGAGCTGAAGGGGTGTGTCACCGCTATCTTTCCGGCATTAACGAGCGGCAAGGCGGTCGTTACCGTAAAAAGCGAGGATGGCTGGATTCCGATTCCGTTCGCAGATATTCTTTATTTGGAGGCGAAGGAACGAAAGACGTATGTGGTTGGTGAAAAACATACTGGCAGTCATAAGGATACGCTGAATGAATTTGATTTTCTTTTACCGAAAGATGACTTTGTCCGATGCCATCGCTCGTTCATCGTCAATGTTCATCACATCCGGGAGATCTATCCGGACACCCACTCCACATTTTTACTTTCAATGAAAAACGGAGATCAGGTTCCGGTCAGCCAGTCGTATGCAAGTTATTTCAGAAATCTGCTTGGATTCTAGGCGGATTTTTTTCTGTTTCAAGAACTGAATGTTCTGTCTTATCCTAATTTTTCGTGATTTATTCACTTCTTTTCTTCCGATAATGATCCTTTGCTACACTTATGAAAAGAGCGAGATAGGAGTGAAGAGAATGGAAAGCGTTTACAATAGAATTAGAGATCAACGCTTACATGATCGGATTGTTTCAGCAGAGGAAGCTGCCTCGTGGATCCATGATGGGATGACCCTTGGCTTGAGCGGCTTTACACGGGCAGGAGATGTGAAAGCCGTTCCGTTTGCTCTGGCAAAGCGGGCAGAACACGAACCTCTGAAAGTGAATGTTTATACAGGCGCTTCGTTAGGTTCAGATGTTGATAAACTGTTTGCGGAGAAGAACATGCTGAATAAGCGTCTTCCTTTCCAGGCCGATGCGACTATGAGAAAAGGCATTAACGCGGGAGACTTTCATTTTGTTGATCAGCATTTGTCGCATACGTCAGAATGGATTCGCTCCAATGTTTTGGAACCTATTGACTACGCTATTCTGGAAGCGGTTGCAATCACCGAAGACGGAATGATTATTCCAACGACATCGATCGGCAACTCCATGGTCTTCTCACAGCACGCAAAAAATATAATTGTAGAAATCAATACAGCACAGACTGAATTACTAGAAGGTATTCATGATCTTTATGAACCGGAAAAACAAGGGGAACGTTCGCCCATCCCATTGACAAAGCCGGACGACCGAATCGGGCTACCCGGTATGAAAGTAGATGTGGATAAAATTAAAGGGATTGTGTTTACGAATCAACTCGACTCCCCGTCAACTATTGTGGAACCGGATGATGAAACAGTCATCATGGCCCAGCATTTAATCTCTTTTTTGCGGGAAGAAATCAAGGCTGGCCGTCTGACAGATAAACTTGCTCCGCTTCAATCCGGTATTGGATCGGTCGCCAATGCCGTGTTTCATGGATTACTGGATTCAGAGTTTACCGATCTGGAGGTTTATTCAGAAGTGCTTCAGGATGCGGTTTTCGATCTGCTGGATGCGGATAAAGTACGTTTTGCGTCTTGTTGTTCAATCACCTTATCCTCGTCTAAGATGGACAAGGTTTTTTCTAACTTTGAAAAATACCGTGACAGGCTGATGCTCAGGCCGCAGGAGATTTCCAATCATCCTGAACTGATCCGCCGAATGGGGATTATTTCAATCAATACAGCACTGGAGCTGGATATCTACGGAAACGTGAACTCTACTCATGTGATGGGAACGAAAATGATGAATGGCATCGGAGGTTCCGGTGATTTTGCCCGCAATGCCCGCCTCGGCATTTTTGTGACCAAATCCATTGCCAAGAACGGCAACATTTCAAGCATTGTTCCGTTCGTATCACATGTGGATCATAATGAACATGATGTGGATGTGATTGTCACAGAGCAGGGCTATGCGGATTTGCGTGGACTTGCACCTAGAGAGCGTGTGGAAAAGATTATTCAAAACTGTGTCCATCCGATGTACCGCGAGCAGTTATCGGCCTATTATGAGGAAGCGAAGAAACGAGGAGGACAAACGCCTCACATCCTGGAAAAAGCGCTGTCCTGGCATATCAACTTTGAAAAGAACGGTACGATGCTTCAGAGGGTGGAGCAGCCCGTATAGTAAGACAAAAAGAACAGCTGACTCCGCCAGGAATGGCAGACAAAAAGTGAAAGTAAAGGCTCTTGAAAGATAAAAGAAAACCACAATAAAGACCCGAAGAATGTATTCGGGCTTTTAAAGCAAAGCTTTTATTTTGGCTGGATGGTGACGTCCTTGCTGGAGTTCGCAGGGACGGTAACTTTTACTTCCATCCATTGCTTCAGTCCATATGCTTTACTTTCAGTGATTTCACCTTCTGTGGAGCTGTAGCTGCCGGGTTTCATATATAAAGGAATGTTCAATGTTACTTCTTTGTTCAAACGATTTACAGCTGTAACGGTCTGTTTTCTCTGGGTTCCGTCATTCGGCTGGGTGTAATTGGCGTCAAAAGAAACCGTGCCCGCTGCTGTATTCCCATTTTGATAGACAGGCGTAGAACGCTCTGTTCCTTCGTAGATATAGGAACTAAAATCAGGGCTAGCAGGATTCTTTTGGAAGATTCGGTAACCTACCCATGGCTGCCCGGTCAGCTCGATGGAAGAGGTTGTAGAGTATAAAATGCCATCCTTTTTCGTAATGTTGTCAATATGTGTATGTCCATGCAGCGATAAGTTCACATGATACTGTTTCATTAAATCAATCATCTGCTGAGCTCCTTCACCGTGCCACTGCTGATCATACTTTTGGCCAAGGACTTCTCCTTGCAGCAATGTAGGAAGATTTTGCGGGTCATGCGTAGCATCATAATTCTTCCAATAATCTGCAACCTGTGAATCGCTCGAAGGCCAGATATCACGGTCCCGCCATAATGGATTGTGGTGGGAGAAGAGACCTTTTATTTGTTCCGCATCGGCAGTTTCAGCGTTTTTTGCAAGGTCGTTTTTAATCCAGTCCATCTGCTGCTGCCTCACTTGCCCGCCCCATGTTGGAACAGAAACGGAACCATGTCCTTGCCGGTCAAACTTATCCCAGTCAAACGAGTTATATCCGATCATATGGGCATAAGGGCCATAATCAAAAGAGAAATACTGCGGTCCAAAGTATTGTTCCCAATATTTGGCGCCATCGGTTAATGTAGCATCCTGTGCATAATAGTCATGGTTGCCTGGTACAACATAGACTGGTACATTAAATTTTTTCAGCATGCGGTACGTTTCTTTATACTCATAAATATATTCCTTAGGATTCATCTGCCCAAACATTAAATCTCCGGTTAGTACGACGAAATCGGGCTTGAGCAGATTGACCTCCCGAATGGTCTTTTGCAGGTACAGCCATCTTTTGGACTCATCAGGAGTCCAAAATCCAGCCTCCGCAACATCTTCCGGCTTAGCTAGATTACGGGGAGAACCGACATGGATATCCGTTAAGTGAATAAAACGAAAATCCTTTTTAAATTCATTCACAACTTTTACTGAATTCGGTTCTTCATCACTCACTTGAGCGCCGTCGGCCGAATAAGAAATATTTAAATCGTAAAGTTTTTCAGGGATGTCATCGGGAATCGTGACTGTAACATTGTAAATCGAGGAGCTGTCTTTCCAATAAGATGTACCTTTCTCAACCTTTGTCACTGGAAGGGCATACTCTCCATCAACCTGGGAAGCCGTGTTCTCCTGAAGTTTCACACCCCATCCTGAAGGTGTTTTCCCTTGTGTATCCACTTGTATAGTGAAACTGCTGCCTTTTTTCTTAATGGCTGGTGTAGACATCAGCGGATAGATGATGTTTTTAATTTTGGGATCTGCTGTCATGCTGGAATCCTGATCAAGATAGTGCTCTGAATTTCCGACCCCTCCATCCTGGCTTCCACCGCCGCTTATGGCATGAGCTTGAGTAACAGGAATAGCGAAAGAAAATATGGTAAAAAACATGATAAGTGATTTCAAAACTTTCATTGAACAACCTCCTTTATCGTAATGCAGTGTTAGACTAACAGTGCATTATGAAGGTATAGTTACGAAAGAGTGAAGCATTTGTAAGCTTAAGGTAAAGAAAAAAATAAAAAAGGATGCCACCAAAATTGGTAGCATCCCTGTAAGCTTAAAATGAGCTGGATCTGCGTCTTCTTCTGTTTTTAATTCTGCATTTAATTATGGTAACACGGCGGCCGCCGCTTGTACGCCTAGTTCTCACTCTGCATTTGACTTTTTTCCTACGCCTTGACATTCAATCATCCCCCAATAACTGAATAATAGAGAAAAGAGAATATAACTCTCTTCTCTCTATTATCATATGGGGAATTCTGGTATTTGCTTGGACGAGCAGGTTAAATTAATGGTCCTTCGTATGAAAGTGGCGGCATTCGCAGAAAATCATACGTGGCAATATCGTCCGCTTTCGTCAAATAGGCATGGAGACTCTCAATCAACATAAGATTTGGCACACTTGTTTTTTCTTTAATAAGGATGATCGGTTTTTGAAAGGCAAAGGCATAGCCAAGTTCGAATGCCGTTCCGCTGTCAGTACATAATCCTTCGTAATGTGAATGGCAACTACTACATCCGCTCTTCGCAGATAATAGAGATCAAGGTTAAAAACAACT
This sequence comes from Fictibacillus sp. WQ 8-8, assembly GCF_024494405.1. Taxonomy (NCBI): domain Bacteria; kingdom Bacillati; phylum Bacillota; class Bacilli; order Caryophanales; family Fictibacillaceae; genus Fictibacillus; species Fictibacillus sp. WQ 8-8. Next base: position 390,394 of record NZ_JAMXKG010000005.1, on the reverse strand, counting down.
TTTCTCCATCCCTTGGATCCCCATGGATATTGCTGATTTTGGTGGAAGCGGGCAGAATAGAATTCCGAGACATATGGATTTCGGGTTAAGGCATTCTCAAGCCTTTGAATTCGTTCCAGCTGCTCCTTATCAAAGAAGGGACTGGCGATAAATACTCTCACGGTTCTGGTGTTAGGATCCATCAGATCTCCTCTTTCTAAAGAAAGCTTCAATCCTTTAATATGCAGAAAAATATAAAAAAGAAGGCGCTGTGGCCTTCTTTTTTTGTTTCTTATTCGCAATCCTTACCAGTGGTGGGCTTTAGCGTTGCTTCTCAAGATAATGTTGTTCTGAGACATCTCAGTATGTCCATTCACTTGAGATTTTGAACGTTTCGGCCGCGTCCAATTGTGGTGAAACTTACCTGAGTGGGGATCTAAATGATCTTTGTAACTCATTGCTTTTCACCTCATCCGTTAAGAGTAGACCCTAAGAAACAAGGGTGATATTCAATGAATATCGCGATTATTATGTGTAGTTGCCCGGAAAATTATGTTATTTTTGTATGCTTTTTTTCATCAAACTGATCGATTGCATCTGCTCTTGTCTCAGGGACATAAGCGAGGATGATCATGCCGATAATAAAAAGCAGAATCAGGCTGAACACGCCGCTGCTTGAATTGCCGCTTACCTGAGCGGTGACAGCGACCAGCAATGGCCCAAGTATGGAAGCAAACTTTCCGAAGATGTTGTAAAATCCGAAAAATTCATTGGCGTTCTTTTTCGGTACAAGCTTCGCAAAATAAGCTCGGCTTAACGCCTGGATCCCTCCTTGTGACGTACCGACCAGCATTGCCAGGATCCAAAAATCGAGCGTTGTTTTTAAGAAATAGGCATAAATGCAGACAATGATATAAACGGCAATTCCCACGTACAACATTTTTTTACCCGTAAACTTTTCAGCAAGTCTGCCGTACAGAATGGCAAATGGTGCAGCAACAACCTGTGTGACAAACAAAATGATGAGCAGACTCGTTGAACTGATTCCCAAATCCGTTCCGTATGCGGTCGACATGGAAATAATGGTGCCGACTCCATCAATATAAAAGAAGTAGGCGAGTAAGAAAAGAAATAGAGAACGATATTGTTTGATTTCCCTTAGGGTTTTGCCAAGGCGTTTAAAGCTATTTCTTACAGGAGAAGGTTCCTGCTCAACATAATATTTTTGATGAACATTTTTAAACATGGGGATCGTAAACAGAGCCCACCAGCATGCGGTAATGAAAAAGGCAATCTTGCTTGCAGCGGGAGTAGAGAAGGGCAGCACTTCTTTTTGTGCAAGGATAATGATTGCGATGCTGATGAGAAAAGGAATCGTACTTCCGATATACCCTAACCCAAATCCACGGGCGGAAACACGGTTCATCCGTTCTTCCGTCGTGATGTCGATAAGAAACGCATCGTAAAAAACTAAAGCACCGTTAAATCCCAGGGCTGTAAACGTGTAGATGATCAATAACAGGAGCCAGTGCTGACTTGGAACAAAAACAAGGACAGCAGTTGAGACGACACCCAGTGTAAAGAAGAAGGTGAAGAACTTCTTTTTCATTCCCTGATAGTCCGCAATCGTTCCGAGGATAGGTCCAAGCATAGCCAGAATAAAGGTCGCAATGGCAATTGTATAGCCCAGGTACGCAGTAGAATCAGCACCACTTACACCGGCTTTCATCGCGGACGCTTTATAAAAAAGCGGAAACACAGCGGTTGTGATGATAATCGAATACGCAGAGTTAGCCCAATCATAAAACATCCAGCTGCTTTCTTCCTTCGAGAAACGCTTCATCCTCTTATCCCCTTTTTATTTCCATTTTCATTCTTTCCGCTTCTCATTTCTCCCTATAGCGTTAATAATCCTTCAACAGCCGCTCCGTCTGTATTCCCTAAGTGAAGACCAAGAAGTCGGGCAAATGTTGGTCCTTCATCCACGAGGCGCATGGACGGAATGGCCTGATGAGGGACAATTCCCTTGCCTGCCGCTGCAAAGAACGTACAGTAGTTTTCCTTTTCAGGGGAGTAGCCATGGGAACCCCAGGTGTATCGCTTTGCCTTCACATCTTCAGCTGTAATGTGATGCAGGAAGCCGCCGTTCAGCGCTTCTTTAAAATAATAACCCCTTCGTGCCTCCAGCATAAAATCAGAGTGCGCATCCGCACCTCTGGCTCCGGCTTCTTCTCCAGTTAATACCTGTTCAACTCCGCTGCTTTCATCTTGTGATAATTCCTGCAGCCATTGTTGAACCTTGTGTTTTGTGTCATGATCATTTTTGTCACTTATGTATATATATGCCGAGCCGTCGCAGCTATGGCAGTATGCCTTCCAATTTGTTACTTTTCCTCTGTTATTAACGGTAATTAGTCCTTGTTCCTTGAAGTAGACATTCGGCTGGATGGCAATGGATTCATCGAGGGCACTGTGGTCACCGAGTGCCACAATGGTCGATTGATCGTAAATACCGCTCTCCTTGAGCGCCTTTACGATCCGGCCGAGCCGAGCGTCGTGTCGTCGGAGTGCATCCATCGCTTCATCTGAAGAAAAGCCATGGTAATGACGATTGGTATCCAGATCGGTAAAATGAACGAGCAAGAGCTGCGGTTTTCTTGTTTGAATGGTATGGACGGTTGATTCCAGGACAAAATCATCAAGCTCAGGCTGACTAAGCCCTTTTCGGATATGGCCAAAACGGCGGTTCATCTCGAGCTGATAGCTGACGCTTCCATTAAAAAGAGAGACAGGTATCTGATGGTGCCAAGAACGGTTGGCGAAAATCTCTGGCATGTTGTAATCCATTTCAGCCTTGGCGGTCACCGGCCATAAAAGGGCTCCCGTCGTCATGCCTGCTTTCTTCGCTTCATCATACAGGGTTGTGCCTTTAATATGCCGTCGGTGCCAATGCCAGTCAGGGGAGGGCCGGCCAGGCTGAAGATAGGTATTATTCACAACGCCATGCCTGTTGGGATAATTGCCGGTAACGATCGTGGCATGGCAAGGGTAGGTGACAGATGGATAGATTGATTCAACATTATTGCAATAGGATCCGTTCTGCAGGAGTTCGGCAAAATGGGGAAGCTCCTGCAGCATAGGGAAGTCCAGTGACGAAAGACAATCGAATGATATGACGATTAAATGAACGGTAAGACGGTCCATAGCGGCCTCCTTTTGATTTATTCATTCTTACTTTTAGTTTAAAGCAAGAAATGGAAAAAGCACCAAAAAAATCGGTGCTCTGAAAGAATGGATCAGTGATGCATGGAATCTGCGGTTTTTACGATGTCTTTAATGGAATATTCTTTTTTGCTTTTAGGTGATTTAATCAGCATGATGGAGTGATAAAGGCCGTCTTTTTTCCATCGGATTACTTTTGAAGTCTTGCTGTTATTTACTATGGTTGCTTTCGTTCCGTCTTTTAACTTAACCGTTTTAGGCTTCTTGCCGTCTGAATCAAAACTTGTGTTTTTATTATGATAGGTCGAGGCATGCAAAACGGAGTCGACTCCATTGCCAAATATAAATTCTGTCATAATAATTTTCCCTTTTGGATCTCCCGCAGGCTCACTTGCAAAAGTTAAGTCGGCATTTTTAGATTTGAAAGGAAATTTCGTTGGAGCTTCCAATTCTTTTTGAACATCTTTTGGAAAGGCCGCAGCTACTTTTTTTATATCCCTTGGATTTTCCTCTTTTAACTTTTCAACGGCACGGGTTTCCTCATTGCACGCAGTTAATAAAAGAAGAAAAGATAGAGATGTGATCATCAGAATTTTTTTAGGCATATCAATAACTCTCCTTTTAGGTTTTAGTAAATTAATATAGGCTTCTTTGTCGGTGCCAGGCACTCCCATTACACAAGTGTGTAATGAGAGTGCCTGGCACCATTTATGCAAATTAGGGCTTTCTACAGATGTTTTGTCGAATAAATATACGATACTATGAATATAGTTATATTTTTCATTTCTTGGAAAAGGGGAGATTGAAAGATGGGATTTAAGAAACAGGCAGCAGCAGGGCTGATCGGCCTCAGCATCCTGGCAGCACCATATGCGGCATTGGCAGAATCACCAGGGAAAGCACCAGTTAAATGGCACAATGTAAATACTTTTGAAGCTCAAAGTGAAAAAGACGGAAGCTTATTCAACAGCGAGAACTATAACTTTACGAAATACTCAAAGATCGGCCTGCAGCTTCTGAAGATTCAGAAGCAAAGCCATCGGATGACGGTCACCAAGTACGGGAAATCAGCAAACGGCCGGGATATGTATGTGGTCACAATCGCTGACCAAAAAGCAAAAGGGCAATTAGGATTTTACAAGAAACTTAGAAAAGAGATGTTTAAGAATCCCGAAAAAGCTCAAGTCTTTATTGACAAGCATCCGGACGTCAAGGTGCCTGTCATGATCAACGGATCCATCCACGGAACAGAGTTTGCTGGATCAGATGCCGTACTTCAGCTCATTGAACGGTTTGCGAAAAACAACGACGCAGACACAAAGCAGATCCTCAAGAATCAGATCCTTATCTTTAATGTAGTGGCCAACCCGGATGGACGGATCGACGCTACTCGTTTTAACGGCAATGGCATTGATTTAAACCGCGACTTCATCACGCAATCCCAGCCGGAAACTCAAGCGATGGTCTCCCTGATTAAAGAGTGGAACCCGATGGTGTTTCTCGACCTTCATGGTTATGTGAAAGATTATGGCGGTCCGGATAAACCGGGGCTGATCGAGCCGTGTACGCCGCCTCATAATCCAAACTATGAGTATGACCTTTTCTCCAAGTGGGCGATGAACCAGGCGAAAGCGATGGAGTCTGAAATCGTCAGCAACCGTAAAGACTATAAGAACACGAATACTTTGACATCAAAAGTAGATTACCAGAACATGACGGGTGCCTACATACCGCAGAGGGATGACACGGCAGGCTGGGATGATTATCCGCCGATCTTCACTCCGATGTATGCCATGTATCACGGATCTTACGGCTATACTCTTGAAACGCCGACTAATGACTGGGATGGCGTAAAGTGGCATTACGACGCGGTAATGGGTGCTCTGAACTACGCCAGCCAAAATAAAACCGGTATGGTGAAAGATCAGATTGAAGTCTTCAAACGAGGCATCAACTTTGATCATCCGTTCCATAAAAAAGGATTCTTCCCGAAGGCTTATATCCTGCCTTCTGATCCAACAGATTCTTCAGCAACAGAAAAGGCAGTCAGCCATCTCATGAAAAACGATATTGAAGTAAGCAAATCAAAAAAAACGTTCAATTTTAATGGCAAGACCTATCCTGCCGGAACGTACATCGTAAACATGAGCCAGGCGAAAGCAGGACTGGCCAACACTATGCTTTGGGATGGGGAAGACATCACGGATGATACTCCAGCGATGTACGACATTTCAGCATGGAGTCTCCCGGAACTGTGGGGATTTGACGCGATTCAGGTACCGGCTGACAGTAACCTGAAATTCTCTTTACATGATGTCAAAAGTGCGCACGATGAGGGCAAGCTCATCGGGAAAGGGCCATACAAAATTCCGAACACATCGGTAAAATCAGTTGAACTTGCAAATAAGCTGATCAACAGAGGCTACGCAGTCCAACGCGGGACAGAGGGTTCTTTTTACATTAAAAGCAGAGTGAACCATGATCTTATGCAATTCGTCAGAAAGTCTGGACTGATCGTCAAAAGTGCGGCCATACCTAATCAAGTCCAAAACGTAAAACAGCTGCATGTCACCATTTTAAAAGATGGAGGAATGGGCAAAACTCAATCCCACTCCGGAACAAAGCTTGCCCTTGAACGGCTGGGCTTTAACGTGAGAGAACTCGCACCAAGAGATCTCGCAGTTCAAGGACTTGGCAATACTGATGTATTTTTCTATAACGGAACATCCAATCTCATTTCCTATAAAAACAGCAAAGCAAACGCGGAGTTCGGCCTGGAAAACGAAGCACAATTCCAAGCCTTGAAAAAGAACATTACTGATTTTGTTAATGGAGGCGGGAAGTATATCGCTATTGGTTCTGGAGCAGCAAGTGCCACAAAAACGCTTGGGCTGACCAATGTGACCATCAACAAAGGAAACCCTGACAGCAATGGGATTGTTCGCGTCGATTATAATCATAGCGCCCTGACTCAAGGCTACAATGAGAGTGATTACGGATTTGTATACGGCCCAGTTTGGTACTCCAATACGGATGGTTATGAAACGGCAGCTTCTTTTAAAAACAGCAGTGAATTCTTTATGGCAGGGCATTGGAAAAATCGCCAGGCCGCCCAGGGACAGGCTGTCATCATCAAGGACCAGTCCAAGGACGTCACGCTTATGGGAATCGAAGCAGGCTTCAGGGATCATACCGATTATCTTTTCCGCCTGCTTTCCAATGCAGTTTACAGCAAATAGAACATTCAAGCACCTCTTAGTGGAGGTGCTTGTTTTTTTTCGCTAGAAGACTTTCAAAGTAAAGGCATAAAAGACACCTCCATGAGGGACTAGCCCAAGCAAGAAAGATAAAGCCATCATCTGTAATTTCATCTGTCCGATTTCAAGGTTCGGAACGTTACTTCCATCACTAGGTGGTTGAAGAAGGAAAAATGGGTTTCATATCGAAGTTAATTTGGTGTTCATTAGGGGGAATAAATTTCATTCTCTTTATTTCCGGATCTGGATGGCTAAAACCGTGTTTATTCTTGATACGAAAGAAGGATTCAAAACAGGGAAGAAAAACCGCAATGCTTTTAAAATAATAAAAGGGATGGTTAGTTATTAAGGAAAAAATGATGGTTAAAAATCCAAGTAAGATACATATTATTGGTTCAGTAGGAAGCGGGAAAACAACGTTAGCAAGGACACTTTCTTTTCGTTTAAATGTTCCGTACATTGAACTGGACAACGTCGTATGGAAAAGGAACAAGCCTGAAGATATAAGAAGAAGTGATGAAGAGAGGGATCAGTATCTGAATGAAATCATTTCCTCTGACAAATGGATTGTAGAGGGAGTTCACCATACTTGGGTGAATCCAAGTTTTCAAAATGCAGATTTTATTATCCTCTTAGATACTGATTATTCTAAACGGACTATTAGAATCATAAAGAGATTCGTTTATCAAAAATTAAAAATCGAAAAGGCAAATTACAGGCCAACGTTAAAGATCTTCAGGAACATGTTTATATGGAACTCCAACTTTGAAAAAGAAAGTAAACCCAAAATATTAAAACTACTAAACCAATATGATCACAAACTGATTATATTAAAGAACAACCAGGATATTGAAAAATATTTCAATTAAAAGTAAATAGGAAAACAGGGTGATTCTATGAAAACGATCGGTTTAATCGGTGGTATGAGCTGGGAATCCACCGCAGAATATTACCGAAAAATAAATGAAGAAGTTAAAAACAGATTAGGTGGTTTGCATTCAGCAGAGTGCCTGTTATACAGCATTGATTTTGAAGAGATTGAACGCTGTCAGGCAGCAGGCGATTGGGAAAGTGCCGGGAAAATCCTGGGGAATGTTGCTGGGTCCTTAGAAAAAGCAGGCGCCGATTTCATTGTGATCTGTACGAACACCATGCATAAAGTAATCAATGATATACAGAAAAAAATAAATATACCCATACTGCATATTGCTGATGCCACAGCTTTTCAAATTCAAAAATCAAAAATAAAAAACGTAGGATTGCTTGGCACTAAATATACGATGGAACAGGATTTCTACAAATCTCGAATAGAGTCTCAAGGTATTCATGTCTTTGTGCCAGACAAAGAGGATAGGGAAAGAATTAATCAAGTTATTTATGAAGAGTTATGTTTAGGGAAGATTAAGCAATCATCAAAGGAATATTATAAAGAGGTTATTAATCGATTGGTTGCTTCTGGAGCAGAAGGGATTATTTTGGGCTGTACGGAGATCGGATTACTCGTAAAACCAGAAGATTCAGAAGTGCCATTATTTGATACAGCTTTAATACATGCAACTGAAGCGGTTAATATGTCTTTAGGAGATACGTGAGACTCAAAAGGAAAAATCAGTAAGAGAGCGGGGATGCTTTTAATGGATCATCGAACAAAGGTGTTAACAGGTTCACCGTGGGAGCCGATCGTAGGATATTGCAGAGCTATCCGTATAGGTAAACGTGTAGAAGTTGCCGGCACCACTGCCATGAAAGACGGGCAGGTAATGGGTGAGGGTCGAACGAAATCATCGCTTCTTTCAATGAATTAGAAACTTCTTTATACAACTACATTAGTCAAAACATGGATAAAGTGGCTTATATGCGAATTCGTGAACTAGCAGATGAAACGCATGTATCAACAGCTACGGTTTTACGTTTTTGCAGGAAACTAAATTGTGAGGGTTTTTCCAAATTTAAAATAAGGCTTAAAATGCAATTAAAAGAGAATAAAAAGACGACGATAAAAAGTTCCCAACAATCAGGAGTAGAATTTTTTGAACGGACTTTAAAAGGTGATATAGAAGAAAAAGTCAGGAAAGCTGCAAGTTTAGTCACCAAAGCAGATAATGTTATTTTTATCGGGATAGGAAGCTCAGGTATTCTTGCTGAATATGGAGCTAGATATTTCTCAAGTTTAGGTAAATTTTCGTTATATATCTTTCCGATTCACTCCAAACTCCGCAATAATAGCGTAACCATTGCTTTATCTGTCTCAGGAGAAAATAATTTTACAGTCACTCATCTTAACATTCTTAAACAAGAAGGAAGTAAAATAATCAGTATTACAAACAATAAACTATCTACCATTGCGAAAATTTCTGATATAAACATTCCGTATTATGTAACCGAGGAATCTTTTGAAGAAGCTAATATTACTGCACAAGTGCCTGTTGTTTATATACTGGAATCCATTGCTCGTGAGGTACATAAACTTAATCAATAGGATGAATCACAACCTTTACGAAAATAGCCATAAGAAAAGAGGAAGAGCTGTAAGCAATAGCTCTTCCTCTTATTTTATTTGCGGTGCATTTTAAATTCCAAGAACAGCTCGTTATAGTACGCCAAATTCTTTTTCCCAAGGTTCTCGTATACCTCAAGCTTTTCAGTCAGCTGAGGCGACGGGTAAAAGCGTTCATCGTTCACGGTTTCTTTCGGCATGTAAGATAGAGCTTTTTTGTTTGGCGTTGAATAGTTGACGTATTCTGCATTTTTAGCTGCTATCTTTGGATCAAGCATAAAGTTGATGAACTTGTGTGCCGCTTTTTTATTTTTTGCTGTTTTCGGGATGACCATATTGTCGAACCACAAGTTGGAGCCTTCCTTAGGAACAACATATTCTAAGTCCTTGTTTTCGCTCATGATTTCTGAAGCGACCCCGGACCAGACAAGCCCGATTGAAGCTTCTTCATTTTCAAGCAGCAGTCTGCTCTCATCTCCAACGATGCCTTTGATATTCGGTGTCAGAGTATCCAGTTTTCTTTTGGCCTTCTGAAGGTGGGTATGATTCGTATCATTCAGGGAATAACCGATGCTGTTGAGTCCCATGCCCATCACTTCGCGGGCTCCGTCGATCAGAAGAATCTTGTTCCGAAGGCCGGGTCCCCATAAATCGTTCCAGCTCGTAATCTTCTTGCCGCCGAGCATTTTTGGATTATAGACGATGCCGACTGTACCCCAGAAATAAGGAACAGAATATTTATTGTCTTCATCAAACGGTAGGTCCATGAATCGCTTATCGATATAATGCAAATTCGGAAGCTTGGAATGATCGAGAGGAATGAGCAGATGCTCCTTCCTCATTTTATCGATCATGTATTCAGACGGAATAGCAATATCATACGTAGTCCCGCCTTGCTCAATCTTTGTCAGCATTGCTTCATTCGAATCAAACGTTTCATAGATGACTTTAATGCCGTGTTCTTTTTCAAACCGTTTGATCAGCTGGGGATCAATATAATCGCCCCAGTTGTAGATCGTCAGGGTATTCCGCCCTGAATACCCCTCTGAGTTGTTCAGCTCAGAAACAGTATAAAAGAGAACCGCAGAAACAAGAATGATCGCCAGGAAAAAACGGACAAGCTTTCTCATTTTTTAACCCCCCATCCGTTCGGCTTGTTGCGCTGAGATATGAAATAATACACAACCACAAGCACGAGTGTAAAAAGGAACAAGAGGGTGGACAGCGCGTTGACATTCAACGAAATTCCACGGCGGGCCAATGAGTAAATCTCAACAGAAAGCGTAGTAAAACCATTTCCGGTAACAAAGAACGTAACCGCAAAATCATCCAGAGAGTACGTCAGCGCCATAAAGAAGCCGGCAAAAATTCCAGGCGTGATGTAGGGCAGAACAACTTTGGTCAACACATTCCAGTGGCTTGCTCCAAGATCTCTGGCTGCATCGATCAGCGTCGGACTCATCTCGGACAGCTTGGGAAGGATCATCAGAACGACTATCGGAATACTGAACGCGATATGTGAGAACAAGACGGAAAACATGCCAAGCTTCACTCCTGCTTTCGTGAACAGGATGAGGAAGGAGGCACCAATTATAACGTCCGGACTGACGATCAGTACGTTGTTCAGTGACAGCAGCGTGTTTTTCGTCTGCCGTTTCTTCATGCTGTGGATGCCTAGTGCTCCGAAAATCCCGATAATGGTTGCAAATAAAGAGGAAAGAAGAGCAATCACAAACGTATTCAGCACGATGATCAGCAAGCGTGAATCCTGAAAGAGCTCCTTGTACCAATCGAGTGTAAAGCTTTTGAAGCCGTACATCGTTCCACCGGTGTTGAACGAGTAGAACACAAGAAAGAAGATCGGTGCATAAAGGATAAGGAATATCAACACGAGAAAGATTCGTGACATCGAGTTTATTTTATTATCCAACTTATACACCTCGTTTCCGGTTCCCTGTCACACTCATGATCAGGAACATGATAATAATTAAGAAAACCGCAATCGTCGAACCCATGCCCCAGTCACGGGTGACAAGAAAATGCTGTTCAATCGCTGTACCAAGCGTAATGACGCGGTTTCCTGCGATCAAGCGTGTGAGCATGAATAGAGACAGCGCAGGGATAAATACGACCTGGCAGCCTGACTTTACACCATCAATCGTCAAAGGGAAGATGACGCGGCGAAATGTTGTCCACTTGGATGCCCCCAAATCATTGGCTGCATCCAATAAGGTAGGATTCATTTCATTCAATGAGTTAAAAATCGGCAAAATCATGAACGGTATGAAAATATAAACCGATACAAATATAAAACTGAAATCAGTGAACAGGATCTGTTTCGATCCAACACCTATGGCTTCCAAGAAGCTGTTCGCGATTCCTTTTGTCCCGAAGATGCCCAGGAAAGCATAGGCTTTCAAGAGCAGGTTGATCCAGGAAGGAACGATTATCAATAACAGCCATAGCTGCTTATGCTTCGTTTTCGTCAGCAAATAAGCCGTCGGGTAAGAGATGATAAAGGAAATAAGTGTGATCAAAAACGCATACCAGAACGAACTGAAGGTCATCTTCAAATAAACCGGCGTAAAAAAGTTCTTGTAATTCACCAGTGAAAAGTGACCCTCGATATCAAAAAACGAATAATAAAGAACAAGAAGAAGCGGTGCAATAACGAAAAGAATAATCCATATTGCATAAGGCAAAAGGTAAAGATTTCGGGTGATCTTATTGTTCATGGGCATCTCCAGCAGTATAAGCCTCAAGACGCCGGTCGAAATCTGCTTCTGACTCCCCAAACCGCATGACATGGATGGCTTCCGGATCGAAATATAATCCGATTTCGTTTCCTGCATCTGCCTTTTTCGTAGAATGGACAAGCCATTCATTGCCGTCTTTATCGTAGCAGCTGATCTCATAGTGAACCCCGCGGAACAGCTGTGAATCTACACGCACCTTAAGTTTTCCTCGTTCAAGCGTTGTAATCTCCAAATCTTCCGGACGTATCACAATTTCTACCGGTTCGTTAGCGTTCAGTCCTCTATCCACACACTCAAACTGTCCTCCGACGAACTCTACAAGATAATCTTTGATCATTTTTCCTTCTACGATATTGGACTCCCCGATAAAATCAGCGACAAACCGGTTGATCGGTTCATCATAAATATCAATTGGCGTACCGCTTTGCTGAATTTTCCCCTTGTTTAATACAAAAATCTCATCAGACATGGCAAGAGCTTCTTCCTGGTCATGGGTAACAAAAATAAAGGTAATTCCCAGTCTCCTTTGCAGCTCACGCAATTCATACTGCATTTCTGTCCTCAGTTTTAAGTCGAGAGCAGATAACGGCTCGTCAAGCAGGATGACTTCCGGCTCGTTGACGATAGCCCTTGCAATGGCCACACGCTGGCGCTGGCCTCCGGACATTTCCCGGATCTCACGCGTCTCATAGCCTTCCAAGTTAACGAAGCTGAGCGCTTCTTTCACTTTCTTTTGTATCTCGTTGTTTTTCAACTTTTTAATACGAAGTCCGAATGCCACATTTTCAAATACATTTAAATGCGGGAATAGTGCGTAATCCTGAAAAACGGTATTAACCTGGCGTTTATTCGCCGGTACATCATTAATCTTCTTGTTGTTAAAATAAATCTCTCCTTCAGATGCCTCCGTAAAGCCAGCGATCAAGCGAAGTATGGTTGTTTTTCCGCAGCCGGAAGGACCGAGCAGCGTATAAAATTTTCCCCGTTCAATTTCAAAGCTGACGTTATCGAGCACTGCCGGATCATCGTCATATTGCTTTGTCACATTTTTAAATTGAATAATTTCGTTGGTCATCGCAACCCCTCATCTACCTGTTTTTCTTCTATTCTGAATGGACAGTATTCCACAAAATTTTACTTTTTTGTACTGAATAATTATACATGAAAACTTTAAGCTTTTAATACAAAAACAGGCAAATAAAACTCCTTGAATAATGAAAGTATCGGGTTATTCCAAATAATAGCAGACCAATGAGATGACATAGGAGTGAACAATGTACATACCATCTTTCCTGCAAGAAAAAATTTGCATGGGTCTTTTTCAAGGGATTATGAATCAATTCTTCAAATCCATTCAGGGGAATCTGTCCGGTTTCAGACTTTAGATGCGAGGCACCTGGGTACGATAATTCGATGTGACAACCGTTAATCCATCGAAATAACGTCATCGAATGATCATATTCTTTGTTTTTTTTGCTCTGGGCATCTATTCTATGTTTGTATGGTTTGTGATCCTGAATCTTACAGTATACCTTGAAAGCGAGGGGATAAGAAAGATATGACAAATGGAATCGAGGAGAGTCAGAGGGAGAAGGAGTTTCTTCCTTCTATCGTTGCTTTCGGAGACTCGATAACCGCGATGGAATGGCCGGATTATTTTAAAGAGCGATTGGTGAAAGAATCCGTACCGTGTCATTTGCTGAGGCGGGGAATCAGCGGGAACAAGGTATTAACTGACAGCCCAGAACATTATAATTTTGGTGTATCGGGCATTAAACGATTTAAGCAGGATGCACTTGGAACTTCAGATGTTAAGTATGTCATTGTCCTGCATGGCGTGAATGATATCATTCATTCCTGTGGATCAAATCCAATCTCAGAAGAAGTTGAAGCGGAAGAAATTATTGAAGGCTTAAAAACTTATATTAAGTGGGCTCATGAAAAAAATATACAGATATTCGGCGGGACGCTCCTGCCCTTCGGCGGATATAGAGGAGTTACTGATACCGAGGAAGCCAAGCGGCAGAAGGTAAACCATTGGATCCGGAACTCTGGAGAATTTGATCAAGTCATTGATTTTGAGGCAGTTGTACAAGATCCAAATCATCCTGAAAGACTTTTACGAGAATTCGATTCGGGGGATCACCTTCATCCAAGCAGCAAAGGGTCGGAGGCATTGGCGGAATGCATTGAACTTCATTTCTTTGACTGAAAGTGAAAGCGCTTTACTAGAATTGAGGAGGAGATAAATGATGGTCTATACAGCAGAAAAGAATCGTTATGAGTCTATGAAATATAACAGAAGCGGCCGCTCCGGGCTGCTTCTTCCTGCGATTTCTCTTGGTCTCTGGCATAATTTCGGCGGAGTCGACAGCTTTGAAAATGGCCGCGCGATGCTGAGAAGAGCGTTTGATCTTGGTATTACCCATTTTGACCTGGCTAACAATTATGGACCGCCTGCAGGTTCTGCAGAAGAAATGTTTGGTCAGATGTTAAAGACTGATTTCGCTCCGTACCGTGATGAAATGATCATCTCGAGCAAAGCCGGTTATTACATGTGGCCGGGACCATATGGGGAATGGGGATCCAAAAAGTATTTGATTGCAAGCCTGGATCAGAGCCTGAAGCGTATGGGGCTCGATTATGTGGATATTTTTTACTCCCACCGTCCGGATCCTAATACTCCTCTTGAAGAAACGATGGGAGCGCTGGATGCTATCGTTCGCCAGGGGAAAGCACTTTACGTGGGGATTTCCAGCTACAGCCCGGAACAAACGACGGAAGCTATTAAAATTTTGAATGATCTGGGAACACCGCTCGTTATCCACCAGCCGAGCTATTCCATGCTAAACCGCTGGATCGAAGACGGACTTCAGGATGTTTTAGAGGAAAACGGGGTAGGGTCCATCGCGTTTTGCCCGCTTGCCCAAGGCTTGTTGACGAAAAAATATATAAGCGGTGTGCCGTCTGATTCACGTGCGGCAAAATCGACTGGAGCGTTGGGAGAGAATGAAGTCACTCCTGAAGTAGTTGAAAGAGTCCGCAGACTCAATGAAATCGCTGCAGACAGAGGACAGAGCCTTTCTCAAATGGCACTGTCATGGGTTCTTCGCGGCGGTAAGGTAACTTCTGCTTTAATAGGTGCAAGCAGAGTGAGTCAAATTGAAGAAAATATTGCAGCACTGGATAACCTTGATTTCAGTGATGAAGAGCTAGAAAGAATTGATGATATTTTAACCGTAAACAGCTCTGTACGATAAATCCTTTTTTAAATCGAGAAAACCCGGATCTGACAAAGGATCCGGGTTTTTATTATTTCTCTTTAGAAAATAAGGGGCGGTCAAAGACAAAGATTGTCATGGCAATATCAGCCTCAATGTCGATATCAGAAAAAATACGCAGGATGGCTGCACCAGCAAGATCTTCAAACTTTCTGCGGACACTGAGATCGGTATAAATTTTTTTCACGAGACCGGTACGTGCTTCGTGAACCATTTTCTCGCCTTCTTTTGAACCCATCATGAATTTTTCGATATTCGTAAGGTTTCCTTTCATCTCACTAACGGCCCAAGAGCCAACAAAGCGTGTGCTGATTTCCTTTGGACCGTTGCCGACAAATTCCTTGCGTATTTCACGGACAAGCATACTGAATTGATGCTCTATATTTTTGGTCATTGTATCCTTCTCCTTGTATCCTTTAATCGTTTGCCTTTAGGCGTCAGCATGATATAGCTGATAACCAGCAGCAGGATGACGATTGAAAGCCAAAAGTTTCCTAATGGATTGGCGTTGTTGACGATAATGTAACGGACACCCGCCGTAATTCCAATGTATAGAAGATAGCTAAGCGGAAAGTGGTGGCTTTCGCTAAAATAGGTCACAATCATGGAAATAAAGGCGAAATATAAGAAAAACACGAGTACTTTACCAAGTATATCATGAACATTGTGATTCCCTGTGCAGGCGTCCATGAAAATATAGATAAGCTCTCTGAAAAGAAAAAATACCAGCATACCGCCAAGCAGAACAAGGGAGAGATTTAATAATTTTTGTAAACCATTACTGATGGTTTTCCACTTTTCCGGTAAGATTATTTCTAGCATGCGGACCATCTTACTCCTTCAATCCTTCCCCGACACCTTTTAACAGGTTCATACCGAATCCGATTGCCCTGTTAATGTCAGGGTCTTTTAGGGCTTTCATGAGATCGAAAATGCCTACCTTATCATTACTGATAAGTCCCTTTTCCGCTCTTTGAATTCCATTGCCAAGGCTGCTCATCAGTTTCTTCGTCATTTCAGGGTTGGTATCGGACAAGACACCGGCCGCCGCCATCATATTATTAATGGCATTGGTCATCTGGGGGCGGAGCAGCTGTTCAACCGCAATCCCCGCCACCTTCTCCTTCGCTTCAACAAGGCCATTCACCGATCCTAAAATTCCGCTGTCATGAAGCTGCTGAAAAAGCTTGATCAGTTCCTTTATTCCATCTGCACTCTTTGCAAGATCCTCTACAATCGTTTCAATTTGCTGCTCCTGCATTTCTTTTTCGGTTCGTGTTGAATGAACAATCTTTGTAATAGGCTGTGCCATTATCGTCGGCCTCCCACTGGTACATTAATATCGGCAATTGTCACGTAGTCCTCTCGGGCCCACTTGCGTTCGACCTGAACACCAGCCTGAGGGTTCCGTTCTGCATATCGCGGATTATACATTGGAAGCGGTGTTCTGCCTTTAACATGAATAAGTTCCATTCGTACTTTTGTCTGCTTATAGGCAGGAGTCTGGGTCCGGACGTCGCCGACACTGCCGGTCAGCATATTAATGGCATTTTCGTGGCTTACAGAATGCATCGGTACATACAATTCATTTCCTTTGACCCGGTCTGTGACGATACAGCGCAATTTAATAAAACCGTACGGTGAGATCAGGCGGACAGAAGAGCCGTCCTGAAGGCCTCTTTCACTGGCGAGTTCAGGCGAAACTTCAACAAAGACTTCAGGAAGCTTGTACTGGATGCCTTTTGACTTGTTTGTCATATTGCCTTCATGAAAATGTTCAAGCAGACGGCCGTTGTTCAAGATCAGATCAAATTCCTTTTCATAATCCACTGGCTGCAAGTATTCAGCAAGGGAGAAGCGTGCTTTGCTGTCAGGGAAGTTAAAGCGCTCAGTGTAAAGAAGCGGCTCATCATTGCCATCTTTTTGCACCGGCCAGACGAGGCTGTTCCATCCCTCTAGACGGTCATAGCTGACTCCAGCAAAAATAGGGGCAAGGCGTGCAATTTCATCCATAATTTCACGAGGATGTGAATAGTTCCAGTCCATTCCCATCTGCCTAGCGATCTGCTGGATGATCCACCAGTCCGGCTTGGATTCTCCCATAGGTTCAAGCGCCTGATACAAACGCTGAACGCGGCGTTCTGTATTGGTGAATGTGCCATCCTTTTCCAGTGATGGAGAAGCTGGAAGGACAACGTCGGCAAATTGAGCCGTTTTTGTAAAGAAAACATCCTGAACGACAAAGAATTCCAGTTTGCCTAGCATGTCATGGACATGATTGGAATTGGAATCCACCCAGGCCATGTCTTCTCCCATCAAATACATGGATTTTAAATTGCCTTTTTCCACTTCCTGAAGCATTTCAATGTTTGTAAATCCTGCTTTAGGGGAGATGGATACTCCATATGCTTCTTCAAATTTTGCACGTGCAGCATCATCGGACAGTCTCTGGTTGCCGGGAAGCCATTGAGGAAGAGTTCCCATGTCACAGGAGCCTTGTACATTATTATGCCCGCGCAGCGGATAAGCTCCTGCACCCGGGCGCCCGAAGTTGCCAGTAGCCAGCAGCAGGTTTGCAATCGCAGCAGACGTATGGGATCCGGCGATATTTTGAGTAACACCCATTCCCCAAAGAACACAGGTGCCGTCTGCTTCATGAATCATTTCCGCCGTTTTGATCATCTGTTCTTTTGAAAGTCCTGTGACTTCCTCTGCATATTCAAGCGTATATTTTCTAAGCAGGTGAAGGTAGTCCTCATACTGGTTAACCCTTTCCCTGATAAAGTCCTCATCATGCCAGCCTTGATCGATGATGTATTTGGTTACCGCCGCCAGCCAGACGAGGTCAGAACCTTGTTTCGGGTGCAGGTAAAGATCGGATCGCTCCGCCATTTCATGTCTGCGAAGATCAGAAACAATCAATTTTTGTCCATAAAGTTTCTTCGCCCGTTTGACACGTGTGGCCAATACAGGATGTCCTTCTGTAGGATTGGCCCCGATAATGATGACAAGTCCGGCGCTTGCGATATCTTTGATCGTACCGGAATCTCCGCCGTACCCGACTGTTGCAAGCAAACCGTCGGTGGCAGGGGATTGGCAATAACGTGAACAGTTATCCACATTGTTCGTTTCAAATACTTGCCTGGCCAGTTTCTGCATAAGATAGGAATCTTCATTTGTCGTTTTGGATGAACTGACAAAACCTAACGCATTGCTTCCATACGTATTTTTTATATGGCTCATCTTTTCACCGATAAGGGAAAGAGCCTCCTCCCAGGTTGCTGTTACAAACTCATCGCCTTTGCGGATGAGCGGTGTAGTGAGGCGCTGGTCACTGTTCACAAAATCCCACCCGAATTTCCCTTTGATACAGGTAGAAACACTGTTAACTGGTGCATCTTCGGAAGGTTCAATTTTTAAAATCTGGCGGCCTTTCGTCCATACCTCAAATGAACAGCCGACTCCGCAGAAGGTACAAACAGTCTTTGTTTTTTTTGTACGGGTTTCACGCATGGCAGCTTCCACTTCAGAAACTGCAAAAATTCCGCTGTATCCGGGTTCCACTTCTTTTATGAGGTCGACCATCGGATTGAGCAGGTCCTGCTTGATTCCGGTCATGAAACCCGCTTCCCCAAGCATTGATTTTTCCATTAAGGCATTGCACGGACAGACGGTTGCACATTGACCGCAAGAGACACAGGAAGATTCATTGATTAATTTATCGTTGTCCCATATAACCCTGGGCATCTTTCTTTCCCAGTCAATCGTCAGTGTTTCATTCACTTGAAGATCCTGGCATACTTCTACACATTTTCCGCAAAGGATGCATTGATTCGGGTCATAGCGGTAGAAGGGATGGGACATATCCACTTCATAGCCTTTCTCACGGAACGGGCGAGTTTGATGCTCTACCTCCAATAGTTCTGCCGTGTTGTGGACCTTACAGTTTCCATTGTTATTATCACAAACCGTACAGTAGAGAAGGTGATTCTCTAAAATTCGATCCATCGCCTCGTTCTGGGCTGTTTTTGCAGAAAGAGAGGAGGTAAGAATATTCATGCCTTCCTTTACTTCGGTGGAGCAGGCTCTCATCAGCTTTCCATCGATTTCACACATGCACGTATCACACGTCTGGATCGGCCCCAGTGTTTCCGAATAGCAGATGTGCGGGTGCTCTACACCCTGTGCCAGAAGATGATCCAGTACCCTGGTCCCTTCCTCAGCCTCCTGTAAATTCCCGTTTATTTCAATCCTAATCTTGTTTGCCACTTTACTTTCCTCCTATTAGAAAACATAAAAAAACCCACTATAAAACAATCTGTGCTTTTGCTGCACAAATTCCTTTACAGTGGGTTAATTGCTAAGCATTTTAAATACCAGCCATCCATCCCGCTATTCCATTAAATGACAAGCTCTTCCAGCAATTTGATATTACCGAAGAACGATGAACATTTTCTTTTTTTATTATATCACGTTGGGCAAGTGTTTCAAATACATTGTGAGTTTAACTGAAAGCAGGAGGAGTTACCTGAAGGAAAAGGGTACTTAACGGAACATTAATCAGGGCATTAAAGACTCCTATTAATGTGCACCAAATATAGATCGCTCCAATTCCTGTTTCTTCCCTTATCCAGTCTAGGTGAAGAATGAGTGCCATCCAAATGCCGATAACAGCCGTTCCTGAGATTAAAAGAGCATTTGCTTTTAATCGTTTCATAAGGTAAGGACCGAACCAGGTAGCACCGATGATTACCCCGATCGCCATGGAAGATTCAATCAGGCTAAAGTGAAACGCAGATACATGGAATGTAGTGGTCAATACAGCCACCAGGTTTGTATTCAGTATACCGACGACCAGTGTGATAGGAAGCAGCTGTAAGAGAAGAAAGCGCAGAGAAGGCATGCCGGTGATCTCCTTTATGCCAGAGGTAATAAAAGATAAATAGGTCTTCTTGTCCTCAGGCGAATAGGCATGTACTTTTCCAATAGAAAAAAGTGTAAAGAGAAGAAGTGCAGAGCCGGCGAATGTAGCTGCATCAATTAAAAAAATGATGGAATACTGCTTACTCATTAACAGCAAAGCCCCTAACGACGGGCCGATGATATCCATTGCAGCTTTTGTAGATTGAGACAGTGAAATGGCTTCCGAGAGGTTGGATTCTCCGGCCAGGTCTGGAATGGAAGATGTACGTGCAGGATCAAAAAGAGCCGTTCCGATTCCGTGAAAAGCAGTCAAAATGATTAATGCTGGAACAGAATCATAGAAAAAAATCATGGCTATAACCATAGCCATCCGGTACAGATCTGCACTAACCATCAGCCACCTTCTGTTCCATTGATCAGCGAGGGGACCCAGAAAAATTCCAAAGACTGCAGTGGGAAGTAATTGGGCGAAAATGACAAGTCCGATTAATAGCGGATCTTTGGATAGCGTTGCTACAAGATAGGTAATCCCAATTCTTGTGATTCCATCTCCAAGTTGGGAAATGACTTGCCCAAGCCAAAATCGCAGGTAAAGAGAATTTTTTAATAGAGAAAACAAATACATCCCTCCACAATATACACAAATTACCTATTATTTTACACTTTATGTAAATTACTGTAAATCACAAATAACCCCCGGAACGGTATGAGTTCTCGGGGGTTTTAAAATTAACGAATGCTTTTTTCAGTGTTTCTTTTTGTAATCATGTAAGCGATGATCAAAATCACAAACCAGACAGGTGTAATGAACAGGGCGATACGTGTATCTGCCGCAAAACCAAGCACAACGATAACAAAAGCGAAGAATGCCAGTACGATCCAGTTAATCACCGGCGAAAGCCGCATTTTAAATGCGCTCTTTTTCGCGTCCTCAGGCTTTAGTTTCCGGAAGCGGAGATGGGCGACCAGGATGATTCCCCATACCCAGATGAAGCAGATGGTCGCGATGCTTGTCACCAGCGTGAACACTTCCTCCGGCAATAAATAATTGAGCAAAACGCCAAACGAGAGGAAAAATGTTGAAACGATAAGAGCGGGTGCCGGCACTTGCTTTTTGTTTAGCAATCCAAGCTTTTTAGGTGCTTTTCCTTCATTCGCCAGTGTGTAAAGCATTCGTCCCGTACTGAACAGGCCACTGTTGCAAGACGACATTGCGGAAGTGAGGACGACGAAATTGATGATACCCGATGCTGCCGGAATACCGATCAACTTAAAGACCGAAACGAACGGGCTTGAGTCTGGATCTATTTTATCCCATGGATAGATGGACATGAGGACGATCAGTGACCCGATATAAAAGAGAAGAATCCGTGCAGGGATGTTGTTGATGGCACTTGGCAAGGTTTTATCTGGATCCTGTGCTTCACCGGCTGTTACGCCGACAAGCTCCACTCCTGCGAATGCGAAGAGTGCCATTTGAAAGGCAAGAACAAAGCCCGATGAACCGTTCGGGAAAAATCCGCCATGATTTACGAGATTGGATAATGAAGCCTGAGTGCCATGGCTTTCATAGCCCATGACGATCAGCACGATTCCAATACCAATGAGCGCAATAATGGTAATGATTTTAATAAGAGCGAACCAGAATTCAATCTCCCCGAACGCTTTAACCGCCGACATATTAATGAGCAGCAAAACAAGTACAGCGGCCAGTGCCGTCAGCCATTGAGGAATACTCGGAAACCAGTATTTCACATACAATCCGACCGCTGTAATTTCGGCCATTCCTGTTACGATCCAGCAGAACCAGTACGTCCACCCCGTGATAAAACCTGCCCACGGCCCGATGAACGATTCGGCAAAGTGAGTGAACGAGCCGGATGTCGGGCTGTACATGAGCATTTCACCCAAGGCACGCATCATGAAAAACAGCATAGCTCCAATAAGTGCGTAATTCAGCATGATGGACGGCCCCGCCAAGTGAATCGATTTTCCCGCGCCTAAAAAAAGACCGGTTCCAATCGCTCCGCCGATGGCGATCAGCTGGATATGCCGATTTTTCAACCCCCGCTGCAAATCTTCTTCTTTCTTCAACTCCTGCACCAACCTTTCCTGCGACATATATGGCAAGTTAACTTCTGCGAGTTATTTACTTATTTCCCTTTAGTATGACCAAATAAAACCAGTTGGTAATCAGTTCTCTCTTCCTTCTATTAAAAGATTGTTAAAAAAGCAGAGAAAGCGCTTAAACTCTCTAAAAGAGGGTATTAACACTGCGAACCATAGAACATAGCTAGATGCTACATCAGGGGAGGGAAGCACCAAATGAAGAGAGCGTTCGGAAGCATTTCGTTAACCTGTCTGCTTGTAGTTAGCGGACTGGCTGGATGCGGGACCGCAGAAAAGACGTCGGGAAGCACAACGAATGAAACGAAAGCAAAAGACCAGCCGGTAAAGAAAGAAGAAGCAGCAAAGGAAAGGAAAGTTCCTGTTAAAAAACCGAAAGATGTGAAAGTAAAGGGAGTCTACATGTCAGGAGCATCCGCCGGAAATAATGAAAAGTTTAATGAACTGGTCAAGCTGGTGGATGATACAGAACTCAATGCACTCGTGGTAGATGTAAAAGAAGATGACGGGAAGATTACATACGATTCAAAGGTGCCTGCCGTTAATCAATACGGCTCAGATCAGCACCCGAAAATCAGCAATATCTCTCAGCGGATGAAAGTGCTGAAGAACAAAGACATATATACAATTGCCAGGATCGTTACCTTTAAGGATCCTTATATGGCTAAGAAAAAACCAGAGTATGCCATGAAGAAGAAAAGCGGTGGCTTATATTACAACGATGGCATTCCCTGGGTTGATCCGTATAATGAAGAGTATTGGTCCTATGTGACCTCTATTGCGAAAGAAGCGGCAAAGCAAGGGTTTGATGAGATTCAGTTCGACTATGTCCGATTCCCCGACAACGGGGCGCAGGTGGATCGTGAAGTGAAGTTTGATAACCCGGATAAAAAGTCTAAAGAGCAAAACATTCACGACTTCCTTCTTTATGCGAAAAAGGATCTGAAGCCATACGGCGTCAAAGTATCAGCCGATGTGTTCGGTGTGTCCACAAGCCAAAAAGACGATTCCGGCATCGGCCAGCAGTGGGAGTCAGTTACTCCGACCGTCGATGTGATCAGCCCAATGACGTACCCGTCCCATTACGGACCAGGGGTGTACGGCATAAGTGTCCCGGATGCCAAGCCGTATGAACTGATCAAGAAAGCTCTCCAGTTTGCTGTCGACCGGGACAAGGTGCTCGAAAAACAAAAGAAACCGGTCGCTGAAATCCGTCCGTGGTACCAGGATTTCACTGCCACCTGGGTGGACGGCCATATTGAATACGGGCCACAGCAGGTGAAGGATCAGATTCGGGCTGGGCAGGAGCTTGGTGTGGATGAGTACTTGCTCTGGAATCCGAAGAATAAGTATACAGAAGAGGCGTTTAAAAAAGTAAAGCAGTAGATGGAAAAAGCTCATGGATTTCGACCCATTCATTCAGATCATCTCCCGCGTGGGCCTGACGCGGGATTTGCAGATCGGACCCACTTTACTCGGGGTCATCCTGGCAATGGCAAGTGTCGGCGCATTCTTTGGTTCACTTCTTGCCAATTATATCGGCACACGCTTTAAAACGGGTCCCACCATCTTCGAAGCTATGTTTGTCGCGTGCCTGGCACCTCTTCTCGTTCCTATTATGGCTAGCGGGCCATTTTACATCACATCTCCTATTCTTATCATTTCATTCTTCTTGGGAGGAGTGGGTGTCGTCATCTCCAACGTTCATGTCATCAGCCTCCGCCAAACCATCACACATGAGAATCTCCTTGGCAGAATGAATGCAAGCTATCGAATTGTCGTTTCAGGAGTTACCCCGATTGGAGCACTTCTGGGAGGGTACCTCGGAACATTCATTGGGTTGCGCCTCACCCTCGTTGTAGGCGCGATAGGCACCGTGACCGCTCTAGTGTGGATTGTATTTTCACCGCTTCCAAAGCTAAGTAATCTGCCAGTGGAAGAGGAAGAGAGCGGATTACCAGAAATAGTTACTTCAGAGACAAAGACATAAGTAAAGTTAGTATCATGAGACATTAATTTTTAGAGCTCTAAATGCTTCTGACATTTTATGAGCAAACGTTAAGGGAGATTCAACAGATTGAAAGTGAAGATAAAGGATGCTCGGTTTTGTATACATCCAATGATTATGAAGTGCGCTTATCATGATTTTATTTTTAACAAGAATACTCGTGAACAAAGGTATCTCTTCTTCTAATAAAACCACTTCCCCCAGGTTAAGGGCGTTTCCTTGTTGATCCACAGATTCAAACATCAGACCAGCATGAAGTTCGCCGCGGCTCGGACGTCCTTGAATGGTAACATGCAGATTGCGCTGGAACTCTACCGAGCATACCCCATGTTCAACCTTGGGAGTTCCATTCAATATTTGGGCGTATTGCTGACACAACTGGCCAAAAGAGGGCATGAGAGACCTTCCTTTTTTCCATTAAAATATGAAGGAACCGTTAACTGGGTGCATGAATCAAAAGGGAATGAAGAAGTTTTATATACCAAACGTTTTCCCGCCGTTCACGGATAGTGATTGTCCGGTGATGAACTTGGCTTCATGGGATGCCAAGAATACAACCGCGTTTCCGATATCAAGGGGTTCTCCCATGCGGCCGAGGGGCACGCCTTTTTGGTAATTACTTGGATCGATCCCTTCATGCCGCTCCACTGGTATAAAGCCGGGGTTCAGAAGGTTCACCGTGATTCCAAAACGTCCGAGTTCATTCGCCCAAGATCGGGTCATCCCAAGCTGAGCGGATTTCGCAGTTACATAGTTTGCAAAGTTTGCGTTCCCTAATTGGATGACTTCACTTCCAATGTTAATGATTTGCCTTCTCCTTTTTCTTTCATCCCCGGCAAGACCGCCTTCGTTAATAACAGAGGAGCTTTCACAAAAAAGTTCAGCTGATCCAAATAGTCATCCCATGTGCTTTCTTCAAGTGAGAGCTCTGGCTGGGGGCCGGTAGCGTTGTTTACCAGAATATCGATTGTCTCGCACGTTATCTCTTCGCTTTCTTTAACTAGGCGATTTACGGATTCTTCATTTGTTACGTCGCTTTGAACAGCAAATGCTTTTCCTCCGCTGGATTGAATGAAGTCGATGGTTTGGAGGGCAGTTTCCCGGCTGTGTGCATAATTGACGATGACGGTTGCTCCTGATTGTGCCAAGGCTGCGCTGATATGTTTGCCAAGGCCTTTTGATCCTCCGGTTACGAGTGCAATTTTGCTATGTAAGTTATTGATTAGAATCACTCCCTTATTGATCACCTATTTTATGCATGCAAAATAATAGATTGTAAATAGTATATCAATCTTTAAATCTTAGAAAAAATTTGGCATTAAAGATATCAGTCACCGGTACCCTTGCACACACATACATTATAGGCAGTAAAGCAACTGCCAAGGGACTTAACCGGAGTGATGGATGCCATGTACAGACTTGCTGAGGTAAATAGGGAAATTGACAGCCGCAGTTCCTGCCTTCTTGAGCTGCAGGAACAGGATGGATCATGGAGGTGTTGCTTCGAAAATGCTTTAATGACTGACGCCTACATGATTATTTTATTACGGACTCTGGGATGGAAAGACGAAAAACTGATTCAGCGGCTCGTTCAACGATTGTTGTCCAAGCAGGAAACGAATGGAGTGTGGAAAGCCTATCCTGATGAGGAAAAGGGGAATTTGACGGCGACAGCAGAAGCGTATACCGCTCTCCTCTTTTCAGGGCACGTGCCAAATGAGACAAACCGTCTAAAGCAAGCCGTCAGTTTTATTAGAAATCAGGGCGGTTTAAAAAAAGTAAGTTTGATGACAAAAGTCTTTTTTGCGTTTAACGGCCTGTACCCCTGGCCGAAACATACAGCTGATCCTGCAAGGATTTTTCGAATAATGGAGAAAGTTAACTTAAACTTTTATGATATCAGCAGCTATGCCAGGGCACATTTTGCCCCCGTTTTGTTGGGTATGTCACAAAAGTTCCAATTACGAAGCGGCAGCACGCCGTGTCTGAAACATTTGTATACAAAAATGGAAGATGGCTTATGGGATGAGACACAGGTCACTCGTAGGAAGGCTTCGTATTCTTATCAAACTGCCTTTCTGGAAAACTATATTTTAAAGCGTATTGAAGCTGACGGTACATTGCTTAACTATGCAAGTACCAGCTTTCTTATGGTGTATGGGCTTATCTCAATCGGCTATAAGAAGGATTCACCTATGATAAAACAAGCCGTTCATGGCCTTATTTCCTTGTTGTGCTATAACGGTCAGACCTTTCATATCCAAAATTCTCCCTCCACTATATGGGACACCTCTCTGATAAACTATGCTTTATTGTCTTCCGGGGTTGCCTCTACACATCCCAGTCTGAAAAAAAGCCTTCAGTTCCTCCTGAAGAATCAGCATTCAAGCTATGGTGATTGGAAGTATCATAATCAGGATGCATCTCCAGGCGGATGGGGTTTCAGTGAAGGCAATACCCGCCATCCCGATGTAGATGACACACAGGCTGCCCTTCGAACAATAAACCGATACCAAAGAATAAACAAGAACCTGAATCATGCCTATAAAAGAGGAAGAGACTGGCTGTTATCCATGCAGAATAAGGATGGAGGGTGGGGGGCTTTTGAGAAGGACACCAATAAAAAATGGCTGCGGATTTTGCCTGTTGAAAACGCGGGAGATGCCCTTACGGATCCTTCCACTGCTGATCTCACAGGACGTACCCTCGAATTTTTTGGTAACTATGACGGTTTGCTGCTGCCGTCTCCTCGGATTAAAGCAGCCGTGCAATGGTTAAAAAGAAATCAGGAAAATGACGGTTCCTGGTACGGCCGCTGGGGAATTAGTTACATTTACGGAACCTGGGCAAGTGTGACAGGATTGATGGCAGCGGGCATCTGTGAGCAAGACCGCACCATTCAAAAGGCAATAGGATGGCTGACAGAAATTCAGCATTCCGACGGTGGCTGGGGAGAATCATGCAGAAGTGATATCGAAAAGAAATATATTTCCCTTTCCTACAGCACCATAACCCAGACAGCCTGGGCACTTGATGCCTTGATCACTGCTTGTCCCACACCGAACAGCACCATAAAAAGAGGCATTGATTATCTATTAAACCGTGGAAATTATAATGTTCAAAGCCTGACCTACCCAACAGGCGCTGGGTTGCCAGGAAGCTTTTATATCTATTACCATAGCTATAATCATGTCTGGCCACTTCTTGCTCTATGCCATTACAGGGAAAAATACAGGGAGAAGCCATGACGGTTTCTCCCTCTTTATTATTTCCACTCAAGAATTCCATTAAGATCAGAATATATGGTATCAGGAGCAAGGTTCAATTCCTCAATGGGCAGCTCGTTTCGGTTGATCCATGCCGTACGAAATCCAAAGTTTTTTGCTCCGGAAATGTCCCAGCCGTTGGAAGACATGAATAATACTTCTTCTCTTTTGACATTCAATGTTTTTAGCGCATGATCATACGAAGCGGGTGTGGGTTTATACTGTTTCACTTCATCCACACTGATGATGGCGTCAAAGAGAGGGGAGAGCCCGGACTGTTGGATTAAGGGATCAAGCATATCATGGGAACCATTCGAGAAGACGGCCAATGTTTTATCTTTTAGCTGCACAAGTACACGTTCTACTTCAGGATAATGAGTTAATTGCAAATAAGCTTCAATCAATGCCTTTTCTTTTTCCTCGCCCCATTCTTCTTCACTGGCTTTAATGGCATATTTTAAGGCATCGTTTGTAATCGTTAAGAACGTCTCATAATTGCCCATAAGCTGGCGCAAATTGGAATACTCAATTTGTTTCGTTCTCCAGATTTGACTGATTTTCTCTCCTTTTCCAGGATAGAATTCCTCGCATTTTTCCTTCACAGAATGGACATCAAATAATGTTCCATACACATCAAAAACAAAAGCTTTGATTTCCGTGCTCATCTTTTATCTGCCCCCATAAGTAAATACTCTCTTCTCTATGTTCCTCTCTTCAGTATTTTCAATCACAAATGTAAATAAAAAAAGTCCTTCTAAATAATATCCAATGGCATTTTCTTTGTAGGTTTAGAAAATACTTGATTAAGTTTATTGAGATCTTCTTCAGTAATCTCAATCATTGCCGCTTCGGCATTTGCTATAACATGTTCTTTTTGAACCGCTTTTGGAATCGCTATGACGTTGCTCGAACGGATGGTCCAGGCAAGAGCGATTTGTAATGGTTGGACATTGCATTTGTTAGCTTCAATAAGAAGTAAAGCTTTTATTTGTAACTAAAGGGGTTTATGAAGAATTGAAACTTAAATGACTTTCTTTTCAATGAGATAAAAATAGATATCGCTGCACTAACTCAAAAGGTGTTGTCCACTTTTTTATTGAATAATTTAACGATAGTAATGAATGTCTAAAATATTTTATAAAAAATATTTTTTCATGTCGATTTTGTAATTCCTCGTTCGTTGTAAGGAGGCTATGTGAAATATAACGAGGAATTGGTGAAAGCAGGTTTTCTGTTAGCCGCTGAAGGGCTTCATCCAAGCTCAAACGGAATTCGAATCTCGTACCCCGAACCTGGCAGGAACCAAAAGTAATAGATGGACCATTTACAGAATCAAAGGAGATGATTGCTGGTTTTACTCTCATAGAGGTTAAATCTAGAGAAGAAGCAATAGAATGGGCGATGCGAATGCCAGATCCACATGGATTTTACCCGCAATACACCCGAGCGGGAACTGCTTCTGAAGCGGGCCTCTGAATGTATGGAGGAATAGCAAGT
This sequence comes from Fictibacillus sp. WQ 8-8, assembly GCF_024494405.1. Classification (NCBI taxonomy): domain Bacteria; kingdom Bacillati; phylum Bacillota; class Bacilli; order Caryophanales; family Fictibacillaceae; genus Fictibacillus; species Fictibacillus sp. WQ 8-8. The sequence goes on along the minus strand of NZ_JAMXKG010000005.1, from coordinate 361,581 downwards.
AAAACCGATGAAAAAGTCTAGAAAAACAATTTGTGATGAGTCCATTTTACTGTATGCCGATCGTCGACTTAAAACAAACAGCAAAATGTAAGCCAATATCAATGATATAAAGGAGATGTTAAAATGATATATCTATGTTTAGGTTACTTCAATCAAGAAAAAATGGATGCCCGTCCCAAGGCGGAGATTGAGGCTGTCATGAGCGAATGTCAGCCCCACCTCAAGGAATTCTACAAAAGCGGTCAAGTGATGATGGATGCTGGGCTCGACTTAGAAACCAAATGCTTGCGCCGGGAGAACGGGAAGGTAATGGTTACGGACGGTCCTTTTGTAGAGACCAAAGAGCTGATCGGCAGTGCGTTCCTCATTGAAGCAAAGGACATGGAGGATGCGATTCGGATAGCCTTACTACATCCGACCACGCAAGTCAGAGCTGGTGAGCAGTTTGGTTGGGGCATTGTGATCCGGCCTATCCATTATTTCGAACAGAGGGAACAGAACGTCTAGTTATACGGGCTCTCATGCTACCAGGAGTAAGAAAAGCAAAATAAAACAACTATAAAAAGGCATTATAATGCCTTTTTATAGTTTGTACAGGCTTTGTTCTGGCTCATAAAAGCTATATAGCCTTAATCACTTGGATCCACTTCATCCCAAGACATCGTTGTTACTTCTGTATAATTGCCTCTTTCAATTTCTTCCTGTGTAGCCTCTTGGTCTAATTCTTCTGCATCATTCATGCCTGGAGCGACCGACGGCTTTTGTTCGTGGTCTTTCTTCATGGTTCATACCCCTTTTCATAGTTAGTTTGTCTATTATGCATAATCAAAGTTTTCCCAGTGGTAGGGAATTAATGCGCTTTTTCTCAACTAAACGACTTTCTCGTACTTCGTTACTTTACTATTTAGGCTAAATAGAGCCGCCGCAATAATGCAGCAATTGCGACTGATGCGGCCGTGGATAGTAACACAAGAGCGATAACATGGACGCTATTCTTGTTTCTATCATAATTGGCTACTCTTTACTATTAAATGTACGTTTGTCCTCTATCATTCAACCATACATTGGATTATGAAATTAATATAATATAGAAGATTTAAAAAGAAAGGTGATAAAATTATGAAAAAAAGTCATCATTTTCATAAAGACGAAAGTTCCAGTTCCTCTAGCTCCTCTAAGTGCAAAAAAGAGAGTTCCTCTAGTTCCTCTAGCTCCTCGAAAAGAAGAGTTAAAAAGAAGGGTGTTAAAATTATAAAAAAACGTTGCCATATTCATAAAGATGAAAGTTCCAGTTCCTCCAGTTCCTCCAGCTCCTCCAGCTCTTCTAAGTGCAAAAAAGAGAGTTCCTCTAGCTCCTCGAAGTGTAAAAAGGAATGCAGAAAGTGTAAAGGAGTCCTTGGATTTGCTTCGTTCAGTGCTCCTACTTTTGAGGGTACGACTTTTAATCCCGGAGAACTCATCCCGTTAAACAATGAAGTAATTGCAGAATGTATTGACATTTCTCCACTTGGCGGACTCGTGATCAAAAAATCTGGAACCTACGGAATCACGTTTAATGTGAATTTAGCAGGCAGTGGACAAACTACGCCGGCAGTTTTTGAAATCTATGCTAACGCTCGATTAATCGCTTCCGTTACCGTTTACCCTTTCGCTACTTTGGCTAAAGTGGCTAAAATCGTTTGTTTAGAGAAAAACGAAGTTCTCCAAGTGAAAGCAGCTACCACGATTACACTCTATGACGCTAACTTAACTGCGGCGAGGTTGGATTCTCATAAACATGAAAGCTCCAGCTCCAGTTCATTTAAGTGCAAACACGAGAGTTCCTCTAGCTCCTCTACGTGTAAAAAGGAATGCAGAAAGTGTCATGAAGTCCTTGGATATGCTTCGTTCAGTGCTACTAGCGGAAGATTATTTGACCCCGATGAATTTATACCGTTAAACAATGAAGTGATTGCAGAGTGTACTGACATTTCTCCAATTGGCGGACTCGCGATCAAAAAATCTGGAACCTATGGAATCACGTTTAATGCGAATTTGCAGAGCGGTACAAATGCAACTTTCGAAATCTTCGCTAACGCTCGATTGATCGCTTCCGTTACCGTTCTCCCTAACACCACTTTGGCTAAAGTGGGTAAAATCGTTTGTTTAGAGGAAAACGAAGTTCTCCAAGTGAAAAATGCAACTGCTACACAAATTAATCTCTTTGACGCTAACTTAACTGCGGCAAAGCTGGATGACTAGTATAGACACAACTGTAATGAAGTAAACAAGGACATTAAAAAAAGCCTAAGCAGTTTTTATAAGACGATCTCTGTATTTAACAGGGGTCATCTTTTTTAAATTCCATTGGCATATAATTCTAATTTTTCAGAAAAGATGTTATGATATATCCAGAGAATAGAAACCTTGTTTGATATTATAAAACCCTTTAGGTAGAAAGGAGGTTTATATAGCTCAGATCTGCTTTAATACTATTTATCAATTTTTAAGGCTCTTTTCTAAAAGATTGTTGCTTTAGGAACATTTTTTAAAGAATCTTCATTGACAAGTTGATTGGAGTGCAAGGTGCGAGACTCCTCGAAAATAAATTTCACATTTTCTTCGTGCGATATAACGCTGCCGAAGCCTTCCTTGCCCTGCGGGAGCAGCGGGACAGGTGAGACCCACAGGCGACATGCGCCGAGAAAGTAGGCGCTGGCGCCGGTAAGGCTCACCGCACGCCACGCGGAAAGCGAGCAGCCTGAAACGGAAATCAACCACTCCTAAGAGCAACAAAGGTTACGAAAACAGCCATTTTTAAAAAAGGAGAGATCATATGTCAGCAAAATTCCAAGGTGTTATTCCACCGATTCCAACCATATTACATAAAGATGGACGACTAGATGAAAAGGGTATGGGAAATCTGATTGATTTCTTAATTGAATCAAAAGTAGATGGACTGTTCTTTTTAGGGACAGGTGGTGAATTCAGCCAGATGACGGTTGAATTAAGAAAAGCTGTAACTGAATTTGCCATTCAGTATGTTAACTGCCGAGTCCCCGTTCTCATTGGAACCGGTACTCCAAGCACACTAGAAACCATCTCATTAAGTATGCATGCAAAAGAGGCTGGAGCAGACGGTATTGTTGTCATTAACCCTTATTATTGGCAACTTACAGAGGAGAATCTTTTTCAACATTATGCCGATATTGCTGAAGCGATTGATCTACCCATTCTGCTCTACAATTTCCCTGGACTAACAGGACAAGATTTATCACCAGAATTTGTACTTAAGCTTGTGAAAGCGTATCCAAATATCGCGGGTATTAAAGAAACGGTTGAATCAGTGGGGCATACCAGGGAAATGATCTTAACGGTGAAGTCCTTTAAAGAAGATTTTGCGGTTCTCTCTGGATACGATGATCACTTATTAAATACATTATCTGTTGGCGGGGACGGTGCCATCCCGTTAACGGCCAATTTTATCCCAGAGCTTACTGTTGGCCTCTATCAATCTTTTAAGGAAGGAAACTACGGGAAAGCCATTGAATTACACAAAAAGTTAGCGCCATTTCCCCTTTTATACAAACTCGATTCTCCTTTTGTGAATGTAGCGAAAGAAGCCATACGGATGCGGGGAATCGAGATCTCTACCGATGTATTGGCACCTGCACGTCCATTAAGTGCTGAAAAGAAGGAACAAATACAGCGATGTATGGATACAGTATTGAATCAAGCCATACCTTTGTCAAACTAAACCATTGTAATTGTCGTAGTTTATAATAATTATGTAATTAGGCAAGGAAAAAAATAGCAATTGATGGACGAGTCAAACAAATGCTTGTTTCCGCCTGCCAAAATCTTTTTTTACTACCGTTAGGAATGTTCAAATCAACCTGAATTTAGTCAGCTAGTCCTCTTTTTAAAGGGGGCTCTGGCTTTTTTAATATTCTCTAAAATTAACACAAGCAAAATGGTTCCCCTTTTTCAATATAAGTTGTAGTATACAGAGAAAGAATATTTCCGACTAGTTTTATTGGATTAAGGGGTGATTTGATGGGATTAGCTTCTTCTAATACGTCACAAAATAAAGAAAGAAAGCCGACTGGTGAAGGGAAAAGCACGGGGGCGGTTCAGGCTTACTGGGTTGTGTTTGCAGGCTTGTTAACAGTTATATTGAGCTATGCAAGCATCCAGGCTGGAGGTTTAAAACAAGGAATGCTCTTGTGGCTCGGCCTTTTGCTTGGATTTACACTCTTTCACGCAAGGTTTGGTTTTACATCTGCCTTTAGACGGTTTATGGCAGTAGGGAACGGCGAAGCCATTCGTGCGCATATGCTGATGCTGGCAGTTGCCAGTACGTTGTTTGCGATTATATTTGCGGCTGACGTTACCTTATTTGGCGGAAGTCCGGTTGGAAACGTCTCTCCAATCGGGGTAAGCTTAATTGTGGGTGCTTTTATTTTCGGCATCGGAATGCAGCTTGGCAACGGTTGTGCATCTGGCACATTGTATGCTGTAGGGGGTGGCCGTTCTGAAATGTTTCTCACATTAATTGCATTTATTGTCGGCTCTGTTTTTGGAGCATACCACTTCGATTTTTGGATGAATCTCCCTGCATTTAAGCCTTTTTCCTTGGCGACAAGCACAGGTCTTGGCTGGTTTGGAGGCTGGGTGATTCAAATGATTATCCTAGGAGGTATAACTTGGATGACATTTAAAGTTGAAAAGAAACGCCGTCCTCCAAAAATGGCTCCGATTCCAGGTGCAAAAGGCTGGACCCGTGTCATCCGCGGCTCATGGCCAATATTAACTGCGGCTGTCGTCCTGGCAGTGCTTAATGCCGCAACTTTACTTGTAAAAGGAAGTCCGTGGGGTATTACTTCCGCTTTTGCCCTATGGGGATCCAAAGCCGCACAGGCAATGGGAGTCGATGTTACCCAATGGGGTTACTGGGCCGGTGAAAAAGCAGCGCCTCTCAATCAATCTGTTCTTATGGATGGAACCAGTGTAATGGACTTTGGCCTTATTGTTGGGGCACTGGCTGCTTCTACGCTCGGAGGTGTATTCCTTCTAAAGAAAGTGCCTATTCGTACAGCCGCCGCGGCAATCATCGGCGGACTGCTCATGGGGTATGGAGCACGCCTTGCTTTTGGATGTAATATTGGAGCGTATTTCAGTGGTATCGCATCCTTTAGCCTGCATGGCTATGTTTGGGCGATTATGGCGATGCTTGGAACCTTTTTTGCTTTGTATATCCGTCCGTTATTCGGGTTATCCGTTCCGAAATCAACTGATAAATTCTGTTCTTAATAAGAAAGCGAAGCCGCAAATTAGCGGCTTCGTTTTTTTATACTTTAGGAAGTTTAACTTTGTTAAAGGATTAAGTGTTGCAGTTGTTTTGCTGATTGATTATCAAGAGTTTTAATGGTTTGTGTATAGTGTAGACCAGCGGGATCGAACCGCTATTTAGGGAACCAGAGAAAACTTCCTTTAAAACATTTTTTCACCATGACGATCTCAGCTCATTTGAGCATTCATTGCTTCCCATTCTTCTTTGCTAGGGCCATATACGCCAGGAACTTTCAAGTCAGCTTGTCTCATTAAGACAGTCAATTGTCCGCGATGATGAGCCTGATGCTGAATGAGCAGACGGAAAACAGCCTGAACAGGCATGTCCATTCCAAATAAATTCACCATTTCGTTCATTTTTTCATCTGAAACCTGTTCAGAAAACTCTTGTGTTAACCGCTCACTTACTGTTTTGTATGTCTCACTGATTTCTGCAGCTGATTTGGGTGTCTCTTTTTGAAGATCAGGAATCTCAAATATTAATCCAACCTGTGAAGGAAAGTAGTAAGCTGCTCCAGTAATGTGCCAAGCCAGGCTTCCAATGCTGTATAATCCTCGAGAAACATCCTGATTCAACGATTCATCCGTCAGCACATCCAGCACTTTCTGGGTAACAGCTGCTTCTTGTTTCCATTCGTTTAAGAAATCATTTACTGATGTAAACATTCCATTCCCTCCGTAAATTAGCAAATTTTTAAAGAAGCCTTTCAAATTCATTGTATCATGCTCAACTAACCATTCGCTTTAAGACTTAAATTTCCTTTATAATAGTTCGGTTAAACCATCTGGATATAACACTAGTTATTCATTCATCGAATAAAAACGCTCCCTATTGCAAATAATTTCTTTAGATTTCTAGTTGTTAAGGGGCAAATTAATGAGGAATATAGTAAAAGAAATTGAATCCAGGTTTTCCAATCACGACGATTTTTTCATCGAAGAAGAACGAGTAGATAAAACAGAAATCTATCTTATTGGATTTAATACGCTAGTTGATTTACCTAAGTCGAAATTATATGTTCAACAAATGGCTGCTCCGTCTACTTCATTAAAAGTACTTTTGTCAAATCTTAGTGACCAGATTAGCGTTGATACAGAACAAATCATTAAAGCCGTATTAGAAGGCAAATTAGTGATCGTTTCAAAAGATGGCGAAGAGAATGCCGTGATAGACCCTATCGCCCAAAATCTGAGTAGCAGCATTGAAGAGCCTAAAAATGAAAGTCCCATTCAATCCTCTACGGATGCCTTTGGAGAAGATATTAATATTAACGTTGGGATGATCCGAAAAAGACTGGATACTGAACGTCTGTGCCATTGTTCCTATCAAGTTGGAGAGCTGGAAAAGCGAAAGCTGTCAATGCTCTATATTAAAGGAAGAACCCCGAATGACCTTATTGAAAAAGTGAACCAGCAGTTAAATCAAATTAAATCAGATATTGAAACAATCGATGATCTTAATAAGCAATTTGGTCAACGTAGATTGAGTCCTGTCAGTCATCTATTCGCCACTGAACTTCCGGCTCAAGCCATTCATTCCTTAAAAAAGAACAGAATCGTGCTTTTTTTAGATAATTGTCCTTTCGCGCTTGTTTTTCCCCATCTGCTTTGGGATATGTTAAGTAGTGCAAACGATCGCAATTTCCCTTTTGTACTGTCATTTATGCTTCGAATCTTTAGAGTAATAGGAGTTGTGGCCACTCTTATACTTCCCGCTTTATATGTTGCCTTGGTCTCAGTTAACCCTGAAGTATTTAAAACTGATCTTGCTCTGTTTGTCGCTAAAAGCAGGGAAGGTATTCCTTTATCTGCCTTTCTTGAAACCATTGCAATGGTCGTTTTAGTTGATTTGATACTTGAAGCGATTGTGCGGCTTCCTAAGAGCGTGGGTCCCGCTATTACAATGGTAGGAGGGGTCATATTGGGGCAGGCGGTAGTTGAAGCGAAATTAGTAAGTAATTTGTTGGTCATTGTAATCACCGCTATTGTAATTGCCAGTTCGGCAGTGATCGGAATGCAAAACTCCTTGTACATTCGTTTACTGAAATACCCCATATTAATTTTGGCATCACTTTTCGGTATTTTAGGGGTTTGTACTGGTTTCATTTTCACCATCATATATTTGGCAAGCTTAACATCCAACGATATTCCTTATCTAACGTTTCGTATTGAACAAAAAGGAGACACAAAGTGACGCAGAGGATACAAATTGGAGCAGTTTTCATTATTATACATTTGAGTTTTGGCTATTTGGTCTATCCTAATCTCGTTTATGTATTAACGAAAACAGCTCATTGGGAAGTGGTGATGTGTCAATGTTTTCTGGAATTGGTTTTAATTTGGATTTACATGAAAGGGTTAAATTATTTTCCCGAAAATGATGTCATTGATATTTTTCTTAAAATGGGGAGATGGGCTGTAATCATGTTTCTTACCCCATTTGTGATCCACTTGATTGCGCTAGTTGCCCTCAATATTCGCCTCCATACTGAAGTCATTATTTCGATATTTTTGCCTCGGACCCCTTATTGGTCAATAATGGCACTGTTATTTTTCATTTCGGTATATACAGCTATAAAAGGTTTAGGCACCATTTTACGTTCCTCGATTTTTATATTCTTGATTGTTTTTCCCTTAGTGCTATTTAATATTTTTTCCTCTTTTATAAATTTTGATTTAAATAACGTTACACTTGGTTGGAATTCACCTCCCAAATTCTTGTTAAATAAAAATTTTTGCTATCTTTTAGGATTTTCATCGTTTTTATTTTTGGGATTTATGACTTCCAAAACAAAATTGACGTTCCGCCCTTTTTTTATTGCATGGGTTAGTGTAACGTTATTTTTTCTTTCGGTTGTGTATATACCGTTATATATTTTCGGACAAGAACCGGTTGTGGTCATGACCCACCCTTTTATGGAAGCAATGGATTCAATAGACATTAGCTGGTTTTCGTTCAACCGACAAACGGTGTTCTTCGGTGTATCGTTGGTTGGATTAGTGATATTGGCTAATGCAGTTATACTTTGGATGATCGGACGGATCATGCAGAAAATGTTTAGATGCAGCAAACGCGAATCCTCATATTGGATTATTGCTTTTTCTGTCATCGCTTTTATTTTCGCGTTATTTGTTCCGAACAAAACTTTGATGGAAAAGTGGTTTCTGTATAGTACAGGTGCTCAAGCTTATTTAATGATTATTATTCCGTTTACCATTTTTATCTATGGTTTTCTGTCGAAAAGAGGTGTCGTGGGGCATGAAAAAAAATAAACGATATAAACTATTGATCGTATTCATGTCGATAATCTTACTCTGCGGGTGTTGGGATATTAAAGATATAAATAAACGCACCATTCCTTTAGTCCTGGGCATTTCCAAGGAAGATGGTAAAGAGTATAAATTAACATTGCAAATCCCTATACCGAATAAAGACAGCAAAATATCGAGAATTGTAACAGGGAAAGGCGAAACTGTAGCAAGTGTGCTTGGCCAAATGCGGACAAACTCCGAAGATGCCGTTGATTATTCACAAATACGATTAATCGTCATTCAAAACAATTTGGCACATAACCAACAGGAATTTAAGGGCCTTATAAAATTTTTAATGGATTCAGAAGAAATTCCCTCAAGAGCGTTGGTAGCCATTACAGATGAAAATGTCGAAAATGTGTTATCAAACATAAACGATAAGTTAGGTGTCCATGCTTCCTCTATTTATGATTATTTTAATAAAGGGGCTGGGTGGGCACCTGAGATCTTTAGTACCCCTATTTGGGAAGTGTATCGAAGCCCGTTTTTATATACTAGAGATATCGCCGTTCCGGTTGTTCGTTCCGGAAAAGATACAGTGTTAATCTTTGAGGGCTCCGATATTTTGAAGAAAGGAAAAATAGTGGAAAGAATCAGCCCGGATGAAAACCAATTAATTAATGTATTCCAAAACGAAAATAAAAAAGGAAAAGGAAAAATAGAGAGTCTAGGTTTTGCCAGTACTATGATCACAAACAGCTCCATTCAAAATATAACATCAATGAAAGGTAATCAACCGCTGGTGTCAAGCGACTTGAATTTAAAAATACACATTTTAGAAAGAAAAGAAGGAATCACAGATCACATGATTCAAAAAGAACTTGAAAAGATTACTGAAAAGCGGTTTTATCATATACTTAAGCAAACACAAAGAAGCCATACAGATATTTTTGGGTTTGGCCAACAATTTCATCATCTGATTTCTTACCATGAATTAAAAGACTGGAGGAATGAATATTATCCCAAACTGAGAGTGGATTTTGAGGTCCATGCTAATATGGAGTAATGATATGTATTTCGGATACTCTCAACAAAATTCGTTCTATTAATAAAAATAATTTATTCACAGCCTAAGAAAAAGAATATGATTTCGGCGACAATTCGGAAACTTACTCCAAACTAGATTCTAAAACAAAAATAAAAACCCTTGTATACCAAGGGTTTGAATGATTATGTATGGTGGAGACTAGCGGGATCGAACCGCTGACCTTTTGGCTGCCAGCCAAACGCTCTCCCAGCTGAGCTAAGCCCCCACGATGGTTGTTGCTGACAAGAAAAATTATATAACAGAAGCTGAAAGAAAAGCAAGCCTCTTTATTAAAAATTCTTTCAATGAGGGATGAGCCTTATCAGGGTTCATCTTTTCCAGTTCCATAAATTTACCAACTTATTGGCATACTTTCTCAAAAAGATGGAAAGCTAACATGGTAAATCAAAGAATAGAAGGAGGACATACGTATGCAACAGCAGCAACCGAATCAGGGACAGAACCAGCAGCCGATGTATCAACAGCCGCCGAATGTGATCACAGGGAAAGACTTTAACTACTTAACCGACATGCTTTCATGGAATTTGCTTGGATTTAAGAAGGCGCATTTTGCAGCGAGCCAGTGTCAGGACCAGCAGGTGAGTACGGCGCTTGAGAAGGCGTGCCACATGCACGAAAAGCATTATCAGCAGATCTTGCAGAAACTTCAATCCGGCGGAAGCCAGAATATGAATCAATAGGGGGAACGGAAGATGAATAACAATCAGAACAAAATTCAAAATCCAGAGTCTCAGGTGCCGAAAACGCCTCAGATGAATGACCGGGATTTCCTGAATGACATTCTTTCCTATGAAAAGTACATGACCGCTTCGTATTCAACAGCCATGAATGAAGCGAGCCATGACGCGCTCTATCAGGAGATTCATTCGATTTTTGATGAGACGAAAAACATGCAGCGTGAACTCTATGAGCTTATGTTCCAAAAAGGCTGGTACGCACTGACGCCGGAACAGCCGCAGAAGCTGCAGCAGGCTGCCCAGCAGTTTACCGGGTACATGTCCCAGTTTCCTCATAACCCACCCACGCAATAAAGACAAAGTTATTAAAAGCTGTGGAGCTTCTTCCACAGCTTTTTTCCTTTATAAGGATTTATTACCACTCTTTTGTGAATAAAGTTAACTGGTATAGACAACTAGAACTATATGGCAGAAAACCTTCCTGGGCCTATTGCTTTGTTTTCGCCTGAGTCGAAAGGAAACGACAAATTCCTCCAGAAAGAAGTATCGTTCATAAAACTAAAGGAGGATAACATGCAATGAAGAAAAGACTAGCGTTTTTATATGCGATGGCCTGTATGCTCGTCGTTGCTTCGTTCCTTGGAGCGGTTCCAAAACAGACAGCTGCAGCAAGCCATCCTGATCAAAGAGATTTGATCATCTCCAGCAACATTCCACAGGCGTTAAAGGAGGTTAATGGTGATCAAATCCAGCTTCATGCTCTTCATGTGTATAAAGTGGACGGCCATTTCACGGAGACGGAAGCTTTAAGATGGTGGTCGGCAAATCCGCGGGTTGCCACAGTAGACCCCAAAGGACTTGTAACACTTAAAGGCCACAGCGGCGACACTCGCATTTTTGTGACGGACGGACGAAAGATCGACCATACAGAAATCTCCGTGAAAGACCATAAAGGAACAAAGACAGCTGTAATCCAAAAGCAAAAAGGGAAAAAGTACAATGTGATTCCGGCAGCCATCAAACAGATGAGTATGGAAGAAAAAGTAGGTCAGATGCTGATGCCGGACTTCCGAACGTTTAATGGCAAGAACGTAACAGAGGTCACACCAGAGATTAAAGCCCTCGTGAAGAAATATCATCTAGGCGGCATCATCTTGTTCCGTGAAAATGTTGTAACGACAGAACAGACAACCAAACTTGTGGCCAATTATCAGGAAGCTTCAGAAAAGAACGGATTGCTTATTTCGATTGACCAAGAGGGTGGTATTGTTACCCGCCTTCAAAGCGGAACAGATTTTCCAGGAAACATGGCACTAGGTGCAACAAGATCTCCTGAGTTAGCTGAAAAGGTAGGGAAAGCGATTGGTGAAGAACTAAACGCGCTTGGGATCAACTTTAATCTTGCACCTTCGCTTGATGTAAACAACAATCAGGACAACCCTGTTATTGGAACTCGTTCCTTTGGAGAAGATCCTCAGCTTGTTACAGATTTAGGAACTGCTTACATCAAAGGCTTGCAGTCCACAAACACCGCGGGTGCAGCAAAACATTTCCCGGGCCATGGGGACACAGCAGTTGATTCCCATATTGGCCTTCCGGAAGTACCCTATGACTTGGAGCGCTTGAAAAAAGTAGAGCTGTTTCCTTTCCAAAAAGCGATGGATGCTGGGGTGGACGCAATCATGACTGCTCATGTGACGTTCCCAAAAATCGATCCATCCACTGCTATTTCCAAGAAAGACGGCAGCACGATTGCCATCCCAGCCACGCTTTCCCATAAAGTGCTGACAGAACTGATGAGAGAGGACATGGGCTATAAAGGTGTCATTACAACCGACGCGATGAACATGCAGGCGATCTCTGACAACTTTGGACCTGTAGACTCAGCCATCCGAGCGGTAAACGCTGGAACAGATATCGTACTCATGCCTGTTGGTCTTGAGGCCGTAGCGAATGGTTTATATGATGCGGTTCATAAAGGTGAAATTACACAGGAACGCTTGAACCAGTCTGTTGAACGGCTTCTTACATTGAAAGTGAAACGCAGCATCTTTAAAGCTGAAAAATCTGCAGATGTAAACAAGCTCATTGAAAATGCTCAACAAGTCGTCGGTTCCCCTGCACATAAACAGATCGAAAAGGAAACAGCAGAAAAGTCGATTACACTCGTTAAAAACCAAAATACTCTTCCATTGAGTACGGATGCGGGTGCACCAGTTGTCGTGATCGGCAACACGTATGTAGAAGATTTGGCTGCTCAAGTGAAACGGCTGTATCCAAACAGTGTCATGATTAAAGCCGCTGGCTCATTAACGGATGATCAGCTTCAAACGGTAAAATCAGCAAAAGCTGTCATCGTTGGAACGTACACATCTTCTGTAGCAGGAAGAGCCCCTGACAGTGCCCAAATGAAAATGGTGAATCAAGTGAACAGTGAAAGTGACAAACCAGTCATTGCGGTCGGGATCCGAAATCCATATGACATTATGGCGTTTCCTGATGTAGATGCATATCTCGCACAATACAGCTTCCGAACAGCAAGCTTTGCAGCAGTGGCGGATACTATTTTCGGCAAGAATAATCCGTCGGGAAAGCTGCCAGTAACCATCTATAACAGCAACAAAGAAACATTGTATCCATACGGGCACGGACTATCTTATTAAAGGGGGAGAAATAAGATGAAAAAGTGGTTGAGTGCAGGGATGTTATTTGTTTTGGTGATCACCTTACTGTCATCGGCGATGGCAGAGGATGACAATCATCATAAAAATTCACCGCAAAATTTTAAAACGGGTGCAGAAGTGCTGCTTCAAGACCAACAAGACCTTTTAAAAGGGAAGCGTGTCGGGCTCATCACGAACCCGACAGGAGTTGACGGAAAGCTGAACAGTATCGTCGACGCGATGCACAACAACCCGAACTTTGAACTGAAAGCCTTATACGGTCCGGAACATGGAGTTCGGGGAAGCGAGCAGGCAGGGTCGTATGTTGATTTTTACATTGATAAGAAAACACAGCTTCCGGTTTACAGCCTTTACGGGAAAACGAAAAAACCAACCCCTGAAATGCTGAAGGACATTGATGTTCTCGTCTTTGACATCCAGGATGTGGGTACCCGTTTTTACACGTACATTTATACGATGGCGTATGCGATGGAAGCGGCGAAGGAAAACAACATCGAGTTTGTTGTGCTCGACCGTCCGAATCCGCTCGGCGGGGAAGCAGTGGAAGGGCCGGTGCTTGAGCCGAAGTATGCAACGTTTGTCGGCTTATATCCGATTCCTCTTCGCCACGGGATGACGGTCGGTGAACTCGCGATGCTTTTTAACAAGGAGTTCAATATCAATGCGGATCTGAAGGTTGTCAAAATGAAAGGCTGGCACCGCTGGAAGACTTATTACGAAACACCGCTTCAGTGGGTGATGCCTTCGCCTAACATGCCAACTGTGGACACCGCATTCGTCTATCCTGGAGCAGGATTGATTGAAGGAACAAATGTGTCAGAAGGAAGAGGAACGACGAGGCCGTTTGAAACGATCGGAGCTCCGTTCATTGACGGAGATGTGCTCGCACAAAAATTGAACGAACTGAAGCTTCCGGGAGTGATGTTCCGTTCAAATTCCTTCACCCCAACGTTCTCAAAATTTGCAAATGTGCTGTCGAACGGTGTTCAGATTCATGTGACCGATTATGGTTCCTATAATTCTGTGGATACAGGGCTTGCGGTTGTGAAAACGATACATGATCTGTATCCCAACGATTTTCAGTTCAGAGCAGAAAACAGCCAGGGGATTTCATATTTTGATAACCTGATCGGAAACGGCTGGGTACGGGAAGAAATCGAAAAGGGAACATCTTTAAAAGAGATCAGACAGAAGTGGATGCCTGAGCTTGACCAGTTCAAAAAGATCAGAAAGCACTACCTTCTCTATAAATAAGGTGATAAGACCTATTTTCTGAATTAACAAAATAGTTCGACTGGTATAGACAACTAGTTATAAGCATGGTACCCTGTGCATAGAGATAATAAGGATGGTGAGTGGAGATGAAACCATTACTATTAACAGGAGGTACCATTTATACAGAAAATGGTGAGCTGGAAAATGGATACCTCATAATTAGAGACCAGCAAATAGCAGAGGTGGGCAAAGGAGCTGATGCATTAAATCTTGAAGATTATGATGTTCTTGAGCTGCCCGGCAAGTCATCTGTTGTTCCCGGTATGATTGATCTGCACATTCATGGTGCTGCTGGCGCAGATGTGATGGACGGGACAGAGGAGGCCCTAAAAACGATGGCAGTTACCCTTCCACAAGAAGGAACGACGGGCTTTCTTGCAACGACGATGACGCAAGGCGAAAAGGAAATTGAAAGCGCACTGCAAAACGTCAGAGAGTACATGGGGAAAAACAATCCTCCCGGGGAGGCGGAGATCATCGGCCTTCATTTAGAAGGGCCGTTTATTTCCCCGAAGCGGGCAGGAGCCCAGCCTTTGGACCATATTAAAAATCCGGACGTCCAGCTGTTTCAGAAATGGCAGGAGCTTTCTGGCAACGCGATTAAACTCGTAACTTTGGCACCCGAAGAACCGGGTGGATACGAGCTGTCTTCCTATTTAAAAGAAACTGGAGTTGTCGCATCAATCGGCCATTCTGACGCGGTGTATGAGGAGGTTGTGAAGAGCATTGATTCAGGTGTTACGCATGCGACTCATCTGTATAACGGAATGAGGGGCCTTCACCACCGTGAACCCGGAGTGGCAGGAGCGATTCTGCTGCATGATGAGATCACAACAGAAATCATCGTCGACGGCATTCATTCCCGGCCTGAGATGGTGAAGTTCGCCTACCGCAACAAAGGCAGCGAGCGGGTCGTACTCATTACCGATTCCATGCGGGCAAAGTGTATGGGCAATGGTTCATATACACTTGGCGGGCAGGACGTAACGGTCGATGGAAACGAAGCGACGCTGGCAGACGGTACGCTTGCCGGCAGTATCTTAAAGATGAAGGACGCGGCCCGAAACATGAGGGAGTTTACCGGGTGTTCCACGGAGGACATCATTCAGATGACCGCCGTAAACCAGGCGAAAGAGCTTGGTGTTTATGAACGCAAGGGAAGTTTGACAGCAGGCAAGGATGCCGATGTTGTCGTGCTTAACGAGGAAAAAGACGTTATCTTCACCTTCTGCCGTGGAAAACTTTCTTATCAGCGGAGGGAGGACGTATAACATGAAAATCATTGAAGTTGCGGATTACGAGGAAATGAGCAGGGTTAGTGCCCAAATTATGTTGGAAAAAGTCAAGAGCCAGGAACATGTCACACTTGGACTTGCGACAGGCGGCACACCGCTTGGCACGTACAAGGAGCTCGTTAGGGATCATGAGGAGAACGGAACGCGGTATGACCATGTGCACACGTACAATCTCGATGAATATGTGGGACTTTCGTCAAGCGATCCGGAAAGCTATCATTCCTACATGTGTGAGCACCTTTTTAACCGGGTGAGCATTCCGCTTGATCAAACGAACATTCCAAACGGATCGGCTGAGGAACTCCTTCAAGAATGCTTGCGCTATGACTCACTGATTGAGAGCATCGGTGGCGTCGACCTGCAGCTGCTCGGTATCGGGCAGAACGGGCACATCGGGTTTAATGAACCGGGAACGCCTTTTTCATCAAAAACACATGTGGTGGACTTAACGCCATCGACGCTTGAGGCAAACGCGGTGTATTTTACAGATCTCTCCAAACAGCCGACACGAGCACTCACGATGGGCATCTCCACTATTTTGCAAAGCAAGGAAATCCTTCTTCTCGCCTCGGGAGAAAAGAAACAGGACGCGCTGTTCCATCTGTTGCGCGGAGAAATTTCAGAAACCGTACCGGCATCGGCCTTGAACATGCATGGAAATGTAACCATTATTGCAGATTCACAGGCATTAAAACTGGTGAACTCGTTAGGGAAGTGATACAGAAATGATTGATAAATACTCACCACTGCCGATCTATTATCAAATTGAAGAAGCGATCAAAGGACGGATTGAAAAAGGAGAACTTCAAGAAGGGGAGATGATTCCTTCCGAGCGGGAATACGCTGAAACTTACGGAATCAGCCGGATGACTGTCAGACAGGCGATAACCAACCTCGTCAATGATGGTTACCTGACCCGCCGAAAAGGCAAGGGAACCTTTGTCGCCAACAAAAAGATTGAGCAAAAGCTGGTCGGCCTGACGAGCTTCACAGAAGACATGAAGGCCAGAGGGCTCTCGCCATCTATCAAACTATTGGATTTTAAACTGAGTGAAGCCCATGGGAAAACGGCCACAGGTTTAGGAATTCAAACGGGAGCTGCCGTGTATGAGATCCAGCGGGTCAGGCTCGCGGATCAAATACCGATGGCGCTTGAAACCACGTTCCTGTCGGCTGACTTAGTCAGGGGACTGAACGAAAAGATCGTACAAGGTTCACTCTATCAATACGTAGAGGATGAGCTTGGACTCAGCATTGATTATGCAACACAGGAGCTTGAAGCCTCTGTCGCCCGCGAAGCTGAAAGCGAGATTCTTGGAATCGCGAAAGGATCGCCGGTTTTATTTATTCGAAGATACACCTACCTGACAGACGGGCGTCCGTTGGAGCTCGTGCAGTCAATTTACCGAGGGGACCGCTATAAATTCATCATCGATATGCAGCGGGGATGATGTGAACGCTTTTTTGTATTTGAACTCGCATAGAAGTGATGTCTAGCTCCAGCGTCCAAAGCAGAAAACGTGTTTCTTGTTTTCAGCATAGGTCCTCGGAGGACGAATTGAAAAACACAATTCGTCTTTGGTCGCTTCACTCTTACCCCTCAACACAAAAAGCGTGTTGCTGTGTAAGAGTTCCAGCGCTTGTCGGACCTTAACGGGACGCTACGCTTTTCTTAAAAGGGGGATAAGATCATGAAAAAAGAACAATTAATGGCGCAGCAGATAACTGAAAAACTGGGCGGCGCCGAAAACATTCAAAGCTTAACGTACTGTATGACACGGCTTCGCGTAACGCCGAAGGATGAATCCAAAGTGGACAGAGCAGGCATCAAAGACATCGACGGGGTCATGGGTGTTGTAGGGGATGAGACCCTTCAAATCATTGTCGGACCTGGAACAGTCAACCGGGTAGCCGATGAGATGTCCAGAAATACGGGACTTCAAGTTTCAGCACTGGATGAAGATGGAGAAGATGATCTCGCCAAGACTACGAAAGATGAAATCAACCGGAAAAACGCTACACCGTTTAAGCTGTTTCTTCGTAAAATCGCCAGCATCTTTATTCCGTTAATCCCGGCGATTGTCGGTTCCGGATTGATTGCCGGTATTACTAACGTTTTGGTCCGAAGCGGTGTTCCAAAAGAAGTACCAATTATGCAGATGCTCGATATGATCGGATGGGGGCTTTTTGGTTACCTTGCGATCTTCGTCGGAATCAACACCGCAAAAGAATTTGGCGGAACACCGGCACTTGGCGGCGCGGCCGGAATCATGCTCATCAACCCGGCGCTTGCCAACATCACATTGTTTGGCGAAAAGCTATTGCCAGGCCGAGGCGGTCTGATCGGTGTCATGCTTGCTGCTGTCTTTATTGCCTGGAGTGAAAAACGAATCCGCCGTTTCGTACCAGCTGCAGTTGATATTATTGTAACTCCTACATTAGCTTTGCTGGCTACCGGAATCGCGACACTGTTCGTTCTACAGCCTGTCGGTGGCTTCATCTCTGACTTGATCACAAAAGGATTATTAAACCTTCTTGATATTGGCGGTATCTTTGCCGGAATCGTCCTTGCAGGTACCTTCCTTCCGCTTGTTGTTACCGGTTTGCATCAAGGTTTGACACCTGTTCATATGGAATTATTGAACTCGATTAAAGTGGATCCTTTGCTTCCGATTCTGGCGATGGGTGGAGCAGGCCAAGTTGGTGCAGCCTTTGCTATCTACTTCAAAACAAAAAATGCCAAGCTGAAACGCGTCATCAAAGGCGGCCTGCCAGTTGGTATCCTCGGAATCGGAGAGCCTCTGATATTCGGTGTAACCCTTCCGCTAGGACGTCCGTTCCTTACAGCGTGTCTGGGTGCAGCTGTCGGTGGTGCGTTCCAGGCCTTCTTTAAAATTGGCACGATCGCGATTGGTGTTTCCGGACTTCCGTTGGCGTTCCTGATTAAAAATACGAACCAGATCATTCTTTATATCGTCGGACTTTTACTAGCGTATATTTTCGGATTCATCTTCACATGGCTGTTTGGCTACAAAGAGTCAATGGCCAAGAATATCTAAAGCAATAAATAGCAGGGAGTGGCAGGCATGTTAGGGATTTCAGTCTATCTCGGGAATGATCCTGACCAGAACAAAAAGTGGATCCAAAAAGCCGGCTCCTGCGGTTTTCGCAAGATCTTCACCTCGCTTCATATTCCTGAGGAAGACGCCTCTCTTTTGCGGGAGAGGCTGATTCTTCTCGGAAAAGCGGCGGGAAAGGCTGGTATGGCCCTCATGGCAGATGCAGGGCCGCAATCGCTGAAGAGCATCGGCATCAGCATGGATTCGATCGGGCACCTGCGTGAATGGAACATTGATGGGATCCGTGCTGATTACGGTTTTTCTGATAAAGAGATCATCACCTTGTCACAGGAAATGAAAGTAGGAATCAACGCGAGTACCCTTGATGAAGAAACGGTGAACAACTGGAAAGATAACGGATTGCTGACTGAAAATGTGGAAGCGTGGCATAATTTTTATCCGCGCCAAAACACAGGCATCGCCTCGTCATTCTTGCGGGAGAAAAATATCTTTTTAAAATCGCTCGGGCTCCAAACGGCGGCTTTTGTACCCGGTGACAAGACCCTCAGAGGACCTGTTTTTGAAGGGCTTCCGACTCTTGAAAAGCACCGGAAAGCCAATCCTTTTCACGCCGCTGTCGAGCTGGACAGTCTTCAGACTGATCACATTTTAATCGGTGATGTGGAAGCCAGTGACGAGACGCTGGAGCGACTTTCAGCATGGAAGGACGGCATTTTAACGTTGAGAGTAGATTGGATGGAGGGAGAGTCTGTATCGGGGGTTCATACGAATCGTCAGGATGCCGCACGGGATGTGATCCGTTCCGTGGAATCTCGGTCGTATGCGATGAACAATGGTGAAAAAGCTGCGCCTCAGAATCCGCCGTTGCCCCGTCCGTTAGGAAGTATCACGATCGATAATGAAAAATACGGGAGATATGCGGGGGAACTTCAAATTACGAAGACCGATTTGCCGGCTGATGAACGAGTGAACGTGCTCGGCCAAGTTCGTGAAGAAGATCTGATGCTGCTTCCCTATATTGGTCCGGGACAAAAATTTTTAGTGCTGTGAAAGGAAATTTCATGAAAATTAATCACCTAACAACTGAGAAAAGAAATCCAAATACTTTGGACATCGATGAATGTTCGAGCCTTGAAGTCGTACGAAAAATCAATAACGAGGATCAAACGGTCCCGGCAGCGATTGAAAAGGTGCTGCCTGAGATCGCGTCTGTCGTAGACCAGGTCGTTGCAGCGTTCCGCAATGGAGGACGGCTCATCTATACAGGAGCGGGAACAAGCGGAAGGCTGGGAATTCTTGATGCTTCGGAATGTCCTCCAACTTATGGAACACCGCCTGAGATGGTCATCGGCATTATTGCAGGAGGCGGCCAAGCCATCCATACGGCCGTTGAAGGAGCTGAGGATGACAAAGAAGCTGGTATGAATGATCTGAAAAACCTTGACCTAACAAAGGACGATGTCGTCGTTGCCATCGCTGCCAGCGGAAGGACGCCTTATGCGATCGGTGCTCTGGAGTATGCGAATGAGATCGGGGCGGTGAGTGCTGCTTTAGTCTGCTCATCTGATTCCGAAATGAGCAAGGTGGCACAACACACGATCGCTGCGGTCGTCGGTCCGGAAGTGGTGACTGGATCTACCCGCATGAAAGCGGGAACCGCGCAAAAACTGGTTCTGAACATGATCAGCACAGCATCAATGATCGGAATCGGCAAAGTGTACAGTAATTTGATGGTAGATGTACAGCCGTCCAATAAAAAACTCGTCCAGCGTGCGAAGAATATCGTGGTCGAAGCGACGGGCTGTTCACCTGAAGAGGCGGAACAGGCGCTTTCTGATCATGATGGTTATGCGAAAGGAGCGATTCTGCAGCTGTTAACTGAGCTTTCTCCAAGTGAAACGAAAACACTTTTGGAAAAGAAAAACGGCATGCTGAAACAGGCGCTCAAGGAATTTAAGGGTTAAATTCTCATTATCTAAACTAAAAATAGGGGGGACCTACAATGTTAGGTTTTTTACAGCGGATCGGCCGCGCGCTCATGCTGCCGATCGCGGTACTGCCGGCAGCGGGACTTGTATTAAGACTCGGTGCACTATGGCATATTCCGTTCATGGAAAAAGCGGGGAATTCCATTTTTGAAAATCTGGCTATCTTGTTTGCGATTGGTGTGGCGATTGGTTTTTCAAAGGATGGGAATGGAGCAGCAGCTCTTGCAGGTGCTATCGGGTATTTTGTTTTGACGAGCGGGGCAACTGCCATCGATAAGACCATCAATGTTGGAGTGCTGGGAGGTATTGTTTCGGGGATCGTGGCAGGACTTCTTTATAACCGGTTCCATAATATTAAACTTCCAGACTATCTCGGCTTCTTTGCAGGAAAGCGGTTTGTCCCCATAGTTACCGCCGGGGCCATGGTCGTACTAGCAGGGGTGTTTGGATTTGCCTGGCCGCCTATTCAGGATGGCATTGAAGCGATCGGACACTGGGTTGTTAACGCAGGTGCTTTTGGTGCTGCTGTTTTCGGATTCTTAAACCGTCTTTTGATTCCTCTAGGCCTTCACCACGTCTTAAATAATTTTATCTGGTTCGTGTTCGGCGATTACAAGAATGCCCATGGTGATCTATGGCGTTTCTTTGCGGGAGATCCTTCTGCAGGATTCTATATGGCTGGTTTCTTCCCAATCATGATGTTCGGTTTGCCGGCTGCTTGTCTCGCGATGATCATGGCGGCTAAAAAGGAAAAGCGTAAAGCTGTTGCCGGAATGCTCCTTGGTTTGGCATTTACCTCCTTTTTAACAGGAATTACGGAACCGATTGAGTTTTCATTCATGTTCTTATCCCCGCTTTTATACGTGATTCATGCACTTCTCACGGCAGTTTCCATGGCGGTTGCGGTTCTATTAAACATTCATCATGGTTTTACGTTTTCCGCGGGAGCCATTGATTACTTCCTAAACCTGGATCTTGCAACACGGCCATGGCTTCTGGTCCTGCTCGGACTTGTCTTTGCAGCGGTTTATTATGTCGTCTTCTATGCTTTGATTGTTAAGTTGAACTTGAAGACTCCAGGCCGTGAAGATGAAGATGATGAAAGCATCGTTGAAGATACGAGTGAAGGAGTAGGCGATGACAAGTACGATAGAATTGCGGCGCGTTATCTTGCTGCCTTAGGCGGTGCAGATAATCTTGAGGTTCTGGATAACTGTGTCACAAGGCTGCGATTAAAAGTAATAGATGTTGAGAAAGTGAATGAGCCCGATTTGAAGAAGGCGGGAGCAAGAGCAGTACTCAAATTGAGCTCCACCGATGTCCAGGTGGTCGTCGGAACGGACGTTGAAGCAGTGGCAGAAGCCATGAGAAAGATCATTTCCAAAGAAGAACGAGTTTCATAGGGTAAGAAAAGGGCTCTCAGCTGTGCTGAGAGTTCTTTTTTGTGGTGGAAAATATGGAATTAAACCGATCTAAATATTCACAATTCTTCGTCTCTCCAATTTACTTTATCACCGCACTTAAAATGTATCAAAAGAACCAAAAAAACCGGCCTTCCATAGAAGACCGGTTTTCCTGCTTTTTAATATCCGTACCCGTAGCCGAAGCCGCCGAAGCCGCCGTAACCGCCGTAACAGGTGCATCCAACAATAATCAGCAGGATGAATAGGACAACAATTAAACTAAAGTTGTTAAAGATACCACCAGACATTATCTTCACTCCCGGATTATTTTATTTAAGAGGTTGCCCTCCTCCTCCATACATCATATGATACCAAGCAGACTGAGAAACCGAGGCATGAGCGGATTTTTAGCGGCGACGGCTATAAGTTAGCCTTGTTTCGTGTTGCTGAACGATCCGACGAGGGATTCTTTGTTTCGGTAGTTGGTCATCAGGGAGATTCCTACCAAAACCACGAAGCCAGTGACGATGCCGTACATGATCGGATTGGTGGAAGAGAGCCCTTCAATGAGCAATCCGCCGATGACAACGACCGTGCTGGCAAGAATAGAATAAAAACCGGCGTTGGCCGTTGATTTCTTCCAGAAGAACATGAGCAGCACAGGTACGAAAATCGCGCCGGAAAGAATAGCATAGGCAACATCAAGAGCGACGAGAACGTCCTGAATCCATACTGCAAACGTAATGGCGAGCAGGCCGACAGCAAGTGTCGTCACACGAGAGAGCACCAAAAACTTCTTGTCGCTGATATCTTTAATAAAATATTGGCGCAGAATATCGTTAGTGATCAGGGTGGACGAAGCGAGCAAGGTGCCGGAAGCCGTTGACATGAGCGCTGAGATCACGCTCGCGAGCACAAGCCCGAGGATGCCCGTTGGCAAGATCTTTAAAGCCAGCATGGCAAAGGTATTCTGAGTGTTGTCGATGTTTGGCAGGATGATAAACGCACACATCCCGATGATGCTGCCTGCCAAAGCATAGGCGATGGAATAGAGGCCGGCATACATAGAACCTTTTTTCGCGATGGACGGGTTTTTGGCTGTGAATACACGCTGCCAGATGTCTTGTGAAACAACCATGCCAAGCGTATACAGTAAAAAGTACTGAAAGATCTGCTGATAGCCGATCGATGTCAGGCTGAGATGAGATTCCGGTAATTTTGTTAGCAGATTGCCGATTCCATCTGCCTTCACAATACTCATTGGAAGCATGATGGCAAAGATTCCGATGGTCATGACGACGAATTGGATGATGTCTGTTACGGTAACGCTCCACATTCCGCCAAGGATGGTGTAGAACAGAACGATTCCGCCGCCGACAAACATGGAGGTTGTCAAATTCCAGCCGAGAAGCACATTGATGATTGTGCCCATCCCGATGACCTGGGTAACCGCGACCATGAGTGTGTAAATGGAGGCGACGATAGCAGTGATGAGCCTTGCTTCTGATTTGTATTTTTTTCCGAGCAGTTCACTGATCGTTGTTACTTTATACTTGGAGATGCGTTTAATAAAAAATGTTCCCAAAAGAATGATGCCAAGGCCGATCATCGTAACGAACCAGATGCCTGAAATTCCGAATTCATAGCCCAGCTTGGCGGTACCAATGGTCGACGCTCCACCCAAAATAACAGCAGACAAACAGCCAAGATACATGAAAAGCCCGAGGTTGCGGCCGGCGAGAGCGAATTCCTCTGTCGTTTTAGCCTTCGTTGAACCGATGATACCTACCGCAATTAACACTGCAAAATAAAGAAAAATGATAACTGTGTCCAAGATCCCCATTTCAATGCCCTCCTTTATTCATTTTTGAATAGTTACTGCTGTGCTGCTTGTTCTACTCTAGATGTCAGTCTTGCTTTTTTCAGAGCAATCAATGTAATCATTTCAAACATCACAGTACTTGCGAGCATGGCTGTGATTTCTCCGCTGTCATAGGCAGGAAGTACTTCAACAAGATCAAAGCCGACCAGATTTAGCCCATCAAGATTGCGGACGAGGTCGAGCGCTTCATGGCTCGTCGGACCGGCAGCTTCAGGTGTTCCTGTTCCCGGTGCGTAAGCAGGATCAACGAAATCAATATCAAAGGATACAAAAACAGGCTTGTCCCCTGTGCGCTCATGGATTTTCCGGATTACCTCATCGTAGCCGAGCTTGCGGACGTCTCTCATAGTTAACACTTCAAATCCGAGATCGCGTGCATCCTGAATATCTTCCTGTCCGTAAAGAGGACCTCTCATGCCGACCTGGATGGAATGTTCGACATCGATCAACCCTTCTTCCACAGCTCTCCGGAATGGCGTGCCATGGGTGTATTTTTCGCCAAAATAGTGATCCCACGTATCACTGTGAGAGTCAAAGTGCACAAGTGCCACTGGTCCGTATTGTTTAGCAAATGCTCTCAGGTTGCCGAGCGAGATGGAGTGGTCGCCTCCCATGATGACAGGAGTGACCCCTGAAGAAAGCAGAGGCTGCAAAAAGTTCTCCATGTTGCTGTACGTTTGATGGATGTTGCCGGGCACTACGTCGATGTCCCCATAATCCACACCGCCGCAATGATCAAAAATGTTAATGTCCTGATCAGGGTTGTACGGGCGGAGCAGGGTGGAAAAGTTGCGGATATGCTGCGGGCCATTCCGCTGGCCTGTACGGTTGGAAGCACCCGTATCGAATGGCACACCAATCACCGCGAAATCGACATCTTCGGTTGTCTGAACATGTTCCAGCCGCATAAATGTCTTCACACCGCAAAAGCGGGGAGAGGCTGAAGAATCTTTTGGTTTATACATGGATACTGTCTCCTTTCAGCTGTTATACATTTTGCAGTTTGCGCCCCGGTAGCCGTTCTGCTTCGTATTCTGCAATCGACTCTTCCAGCACGGCAATGCCTTCGTTGATCTGATCCTGGCTGACGGTCAGCGGAGGAATCATCCGGATGACTTCTCCTTCGTTGCCGCAAAGATAAAACAATACTCCTTTTTCAAGACACTTGTTAAGGATGGAGATAACGCCTTCACCATCTGGAGCACCGGTAGCCGGATCCATGATTTCAATGCCGATCATCAGCCCGATGGAACGGATGCTGCCTACAACCGAATGTCTTTCTTTTACTTCTAAAAGCTTTTCACGCGCGTAGGCTCCCATCGCCTTTGAGTTTTCCACCAGCTTTTCTTCTTTTAGAACTTCAAGCGTAGCCAGTCCGGCAGAGCAGGCAATAGGGTTGCCGCCGAATGTAGTCCCGTGGCTTCCGAGCGGCCATTGTTTCATCAGTTCTTTTGAGGCGACAGTAGCGCTTAAGGGCAGCCCGGACGCGATGCCTTTAGCGATCGCCATGATATCCGGTGTTACACCGAAAGTCTGAGCCGCAAACCATTCTCCAGTACGGCCAAAACCTGTCTGTACTTCGTCAAAAATGAGAAGGATCCCGTGCTTGCTGCAGATTTCCCTCATTTTTTTCAGCCATGCAGCAGGGGGCACAACATATCCGCCTTCACCTAGAACGGGTTCGACAATCATACAGGCGACTTCTTCCGGTGTAACCTGGTGCTTGAAAAGAGAAGTTAAGTCTTTCTCCAGCTTGTCAGCTGCAAATTTGCCGGGGTCCATACCTTTTGGACATCCTTCTGTTGAAGCGTAAGGAACTTGATATGTCAGACCGCTTGGCTGCAAATACTTTCGGTACTTGGCCTTTGATGTGGTGACGCTTAAAGCTCCGAGGCTTCGGCCGTGGAAACAGCCGGTGAAAGAAACGACATACGGCCGGCGGGTCACATGCTTGGCAAGCTTGATCGCCCCTTCAATGGCCTCGGTTCCGCTGTTGGCGAAGAAAAAGCAATCCAATCCTGCAGGCAGGACCGTACGCAGTTCCTTTGCCAGCTTGAGGATGGATTCGTACATGATGACACCTGAAGGACCGTGCATCAGTTCATCTGCTGCTTTTTTAATGGCCTTGACCACTTTCGGATGACGGTGGCCGGTGTTAGCGGTAGCAATTCCAGAGGTGAAATCCAGGTATGTTTTGCCATCCAGTCCGTAGTAATAGCAGCCTTCTTCTTTAACGACAGGCAGATTTGGGTGGTCCTTGGCCATGGTCGGAGCCAGCAAATCGGAAAGCTCGTTCATCAATGTGTTTAGTTCTTGTGGCACAATCACGTACCTCCTTATGTGTTTGATTCTAAGGGGACATTTGCAGTCTTACTTTTTTATCTTGCAAGTATTGTGCCAATCTGTTTAATCAATGTCATATTTCTGCATTTTTCGTACGACGGAAGGCTGGCTGATCCCTAGCGCCTCTGCAATCTGTACGGTAGTTTTATAGTCTCTGCGCGCTCTTTGCAGCATCTGTTTTTCCACATCCTCTAACACTTCTTTCAGAGGCTTTGACAGATTGGAGGGGGGAGCAGGGATAGAATGAGAGGCTTTTATGTAATCGGGAAGATGTTCGGTTGTAATAAGCGTGGCGGGGGAAATGACAACAAGGCGTTCTATGAGATTAATAAGTTCACGGACATTTCCTTTCCAGTCATATTGAAGAAAATGGTGGAGAACCGCTTCATCGAGCCGTTTTTCCCGTTTATATTTTTCTTGAAAAACATCGAGTACATAGTGGATTAAAGGGATGATATCTTCAGGTCTTTTTCTGATCGGTGGAATGGTTAATGGAACAACGTTGAGCCGGAAATACAAATCTTCACGGAACGTTCTTTCTTGAATGGCCTTGAGAAGATCCTTATTGGTCGCCGAGATCAGTCGGAAATCGACGGAGATCGGCTTTGTTCCTCCTACTCTGTAAAACTGTTTTTCTTGTATACACTTCAATACCTTCACCTGGTGGGCAAGAGGCAGTTCGCCGATTTCATCCAGAAATAAAGTGCCTCCATCAGCCAGTTCAGCCAGTCCCAGCTTTCCCTTCCGATTCGCTCCTGTAAAAGCCCCTGCTTCATATCCGAAAAACTCAGCCTCAAATAAGTTCTCAGGAATTGCTCCGCAGTTCACTTCAATAAACGCTCCCTTATTCCGGCTGCCTTTGTTATGAATAAATTTTGCGATCAGCGATTTGCCGACGCCTGATTCCCCTAGCAGCAGGACGTTCACATCTACTTCTGCTACTTGGAGGGAAGTGGTGATGACGTTCTTCATCTCTGTGCTGTTGGCAATAATGCCGCTGTCGTAAAGCTGGCGGCTGCGCAATAGATCCAGCTCGCTTTTTACCCGTTCCATTTCTCCCTCCATCGTCTGAAGGAACTTCTTCAGCTCCAGCAGCTCTGTCACATCATGCGAGTAGCTGACCACTCTATATATTTTTCCGTTCTCATCAAGCACAGGGATGCCGGTCACAAGCAATTTCTTTCCGGTATTTGTCGTCTGAACGAACGTGATTTTTTTCTTTTCCTTCAGGACCATAGGGGTAGCGATCGGGGTAAACATGCCTTTTGCTGCCAGGTCATAGACTGATTTGCCGAGCAGACTTTCAGAGGATACTCCGTATACTTTTCCAGTCGCCTCGCTCACTTTTAAAATGGTACCATCAAGATTAGTAACGAGAATATCATCCTGAAGAGAATTGAGGATTGCTTCATTTTCATTCCATGGTTGAGATGTCATGCTTATCACCCTTTTTATTCAAATGTGAATAATTATTTATTTCTGAATATTATAACGGAAGAAATGAAGCCTGCCAACCTAGGTTTTTTCTTGATGGTATAGGCAATAATCAGCACTGCCGACATACAATAAAAAATATGACCAGCAGAACGTATAAAAATAATGGCAACATCATTCCAATACCTTCAAAAATTAACTAAAATAGAAAGTAAAAAGCAGACACTGCAGGCAAGAAGAATGGGATGGAGTGAAGATGATGGATTATATTGTGTATGATCTGGAAATGACGAACAGGTTATCGGAAATTATTGAGATTGGCGCCGTACGGGTGCGTATGGCAAATGGGGAACTAGCAGTGACTGACCACTTTCAATCCTTTGTTCAGCCTAAGATGGATATTTTAAATACGAGAATTACTAACCTGACAGGAATTACGAAGAAAGATTTGATCAATGCCGAGCCGTTTACGGCGGTCATTAAAGAGTTTAGGGATTGGATCGGTGAGGGAGAGTATTATCTGTGCTCCTGGGGGCCGGAAGATAAATGGGCGCTGATTACAGATTCCACGTTCCACAACACTCCGATTGATTGGATCATCAATCACAATGACCTTCAATTTTTGTTCAGTATTCTCCATGACAGTGAGAAGGGCTTCCGCTACGGCCTGTCCCGTGCTTTGAACAAGCTTCAAATTTCTCTGGATGGTTCTCAGCACAGGGCATTGGACGATGCCATGAATACTGCGAAGATTTTTGTTTCCATCCATAAAGACATCAAGCTTGAGAAGAATCCGAATTCTTTCTTGGAGTCGAAAATCTTCGAACCTGAGAAGCTGGTTTATCAGTCCAAGGATGAGGAGGAGGATGGAGTACAATCTCCATTTGCCTCGCTTTCTAAATTATTTGGATAAAACAAAACGTTTTCGGGAACTATATTTATAAAACTTTGGTCATCAACATTTTCTCTCTTAATAGGACAATAAGTTGATAAAAACGACAAGATACGACATGACCAATAGGAAAAAGGGTCCGGTAATCCAGAAAAAGTAAGATATGTCGTCATTTGACGAAATGTTTTTGTAGGAAAATGACCTCATATCTTTAATAATAAAGTGGAGGGGGTGATAAAGTTGGAATCCACATATTATATAACGAACAAAAACAACCAACTTTTAGAGCTTATTAATACCATTGACTATATGGCGAGTGAAGCCACAGTTGAGGAGTTAGACTGTATCGTTAAATTAAAGGAAGAATTAATCGCGAAAGACGGCATCCATGTATCACCGGATCAATATAACAGTATCATCTCCATACTTTTAAAATTTGTGCCAACTTACATAAAAGATGTTTGTTAACCTGCAGGAGAAAGTTGCAGGTTTTTATATGAAATAGGAAAAGAAGGACCAGCAGAAAATGCTGGTCCTTCTTTCATTTATTTTTATAAGGAATTAGCCAAAAAAGCGATAACGGCGATGGCTCCTATAATGATAAGAATGGTGCGGATCATTGCTGTTTGTCCTCCCTATAGGTTGTTAATTATGAATCCTACAACGACAATAATTCCGATAATTAATAAGATAGTGCGTATCACTTCTTCAGTTCTCCTTTACTTCTGCTTTTTGTCTTTTTCTTTTTGCGTATCTGTATCAACGGATTCCCGCTGTTCGATTGCGCCTTGTTCAAACATATCTTTTATATCTTTCTTAGTTTCTTTCTTTCCATTTTCATTTGATTTCTTCTCATTGTTTTCCACTTGTCATCCCTCCTAAGTTCATTTATTAACGTACCCTGTGTTTCGTTTTATAAACATTCGGGCTGCTTAAAGAAGGACAATCACTTATCTTGAATTTTTTTCTAAAAAGTGGATAACAATCTTTCAAGAAAGGGAAGCTTGTAAGAGTTAGTGCTACTCCCCTGTTGGAGTAATAATTGAAAAACTCAGTTTTTGTCGAATTGTGCTATAATAGTAACTGTTGAAAATTTCTGATGATTAGGCGGTGTTTATGATGAACAACAACCAAGAGAAGTCCTCATCCTTTATTCCCTATGTTCCCTCATCACGTTCATTGCCGGAACTTACCATGGTTGCTATCATTTTTGGTATTATTTTAGCCATTGTTTTCGGTGCAGCCAATGCGTATTTGGGACTTAAAGTTGGATTGACTGTTTCTGCTTCTATTCCTGCAGCGGTTATATCCATGGGTGTACTTAGAGGGATTTTCCGAAGAGATTCCATCTTGGAAAACAACATTGTACAGACTATGACAACCGCAGGGGAAGCGATTGGAGCAGGCGCTGTGTTTACCCTGCCGGCATTCTTCCTGCTGGATATTAATCTTTCTCAGACCGTTATTATTTTTATCGTACTGACAGGGGGCCTTCTTGGGGTTTTTATGATGGTTCCTTTACGGCAGATGCTCATTGTCAAGGAGCATGGAAATCTTCCTTATCCTGAAGGAACGGCTTGTGCCGAGGTTCTAAAATCAGGAGAAAAGGGGGGAGCCAATGCCAAAACGGTCGCCATCGGGTTTTTGTTCGGCGGACTTGTAAAGGTTTTAGGTGACGGTTTCATGCTTTTTAAAACAGAAATCGAAACTCAGGTCGGAAAGCTAAAAAATACGGTAGTTGGTATGGATATCTTCCCGGCATTGCTCGGTGTGGGCTATATTATCGGTCCACGGATTGCCGGACAGATGCTGGCAGGCGGACTCCTTGCCTGGATCGTGTTAATTCCGGCGATCGCCTTTTTTGGTGCGGACAGCACTGCGGCGATCTTCCCTGCGGAAGATCCAATCGGGAAACTTGATGCTTGGGGTATCTGGGACAACTATATTAAGTACATTGGTGCTGGTGCGGTAGCTGTAGCCGGACTGATTACACTGCTTAAAACGTTGCCGACTCTAATCTCCACAGCATCCAAAACCGTGAAAGGTTTATCAGATGGTGCAACAGGGGGAGGCATTGAGCGTACAGATAAAGATATGCCGTTCCGTTATGTCATCTTAGGAATTGTTGCGCTAGTGATCATTATTGGTGCAGCACCGATTACAAACGTTGGATTTATCGGGGCAATCGCTATTGCGATATTTGGCTTCTTGTTTGTTGCCGTAGCTTCAAGAATCGTTGGAATTGTCGGTAGCTCCTCGTCTCCTGTTTCAGGAATGACGATTGCTACATTATTAATTGTAACGCTTGTTTATAAAGTAACAGGCTTGCATGGTATGGAAGGGATGAAGGCTGCCTTAACGGTTGCGGCTATCGTTTGTACAGCTCTTGCTGTTGCGGGCGACATCTCTCAGGATTTAAAAACTGGACATCTTGTCGGCGGAACACCTTGGAAGCAGCAGGTGGCCATGATGATCGGTGTTATCGCATCAGGACTTGTGATTGGAGTTATCCTTGTTGTTCTTGATAAATCCTATGGAATGGGTTCACAGCAGCTTCCGGCTCCAAAAGCTGCGATCATGAAAGTACTTGTTCAAGGAATATTTGGCGGAGATCTGCCATGGAGTTTGATCTTTATCGGTGCAGCTGTAGCCATTGTTATTGAGTTCCTTGGCCTCAACTCATTAGTTGTTGCTGTCGGTTTATATCTTCCAATTCATGTATCGGCACCGGTCATGTTTGGTGGAGCGGTACGCTGGCTCGTTGATGTGAAGGCAAAATCAAAAGAAGAACGCCAGGAAAGATCTGATAGAGGTGTTTTGTTTGCCTCAGGGCTGATCGCAGGAGAATCTCTGCTCGGCGTCTTAATCGCAGTGCTTATCTTCTTTAAGGTCAAAATTCCAACGACACCAATGACGGATAATCGATTAATTCCATTTGTGATCTTCTTGTTCGTTTGCTGGCTGCTCTATTGGTTCTCTGCCAGAGCGAAAGTGGATAAAACAAAATAATGGGTCTTTTCATATCACGTAAAAAGACAAAGAAAAACCTTTTAAAGATGATCCCTCAGTTCAAGCAGGGCATTCATACAGAGACACGGAAGGACGATAAGGTATACCTGATGATTCCCCGGACCAATCCTATAGAAAGGCTGTCTATCCGTTTTTTAAAACAGCCTTCGTTCTTTCCGGTCAAGCTCGATGCGCTCGGTACGTTCGTTGCTGCGCAAATCGATGGAACAAAAAAGATCGAGGATATCGCTGCCGGTCTGGAGAGAGCTTTTGGGGAAGAAGCAGCTCCTGTTGTTCCTAGGCTTGCTAAATTTATTGAAATGCTTGAAATGAACGATTGGATCATCTGGAGAGAAGAGAACTAGATTTCTCTTCTCTTTTACTTTTTGCCATGTCTCATATCTTCATCCTTTCATTCATATAAATGAGAAAAAGAAGAGGAGTGAGAATATGGGTTCCTTTGTTCTTGTGCTCGTGCCTGTTTTTTTAGTGTGCGGAGGCGCCGCCCTGCTGATCAGTTCTCTCGTAAAATCTGATACCAGCCGCTATGATATCGATAATTTGTGGGAAGACCGGGAGTATACATCAGATGACTATAATTTGAAGTAGAGAGAACTCCTTGATAAGAGGAGTTTTTTTTCTATAAACTTACAAAACCATGTAGCCAACAGGCGCGTAATGGGAAATGATGAATTGGTTATTCGAAATATGCCATGAAACTTGAAAAGATGCCGAATTGCTGTTTTAATGGATTAGCAAAAGGGAACTCAATAACATAGCTGAACGTATGTTTTTTACAGCTTTATGGTTATCAGATAGAGGAGGATTTTTTTGGGGAACCGAAAAAAGGTGATTTATACCCTTAGTGCTGTTGTTATCGCAGCAGCCGTTCTTTTTATCTTTTATTCTGTAAAAAGTCATGAAAAGAATCAGGGGAATGAACAAAAAAAATCACCAAACACACACATTAAACAACCTAGACCAAAACAAATAAGAATTGTCGCGCTTGGTGACTCTCTGACTTATGGGAGAGGAGATCCTCAGCGTAAAGGGTATATCGGCTTAGTCAGACAGGGCATGCAAAAGGAATTGAAGCGCCCGGTCGTGCTTAACAACTATGGGATCAGCGGACAGCGGTCTGACCAGCTGTACAAGCAATTAAGCAATGGAATGGTGTCACGATCCGTGCGCCAGGCGAACTACATCTTCTTGTTTATCGGAACGAACGATTACAGAAAAACGGCGGGGTGGAACTTCAGGAATATTAATCAGAAGGAAATGGCGATCGGTCAGAAGGTTCTGTATAGCAATCTGGAGAAGATAACTGCCGAGCTTAGAAATCAGAATAAGAGGGCACATATTTATATTCTCGGTTTGTATAATCCTTACACGGAAAACTTTTATGATGAGGTATCCTCCCGTGTCATCAAGCGGTGGAACGGATCCATTCAGCAAGTCAGCGCAGAGACACCGAACTCAACTTACATTTCCACCTATGAACTGTTCGTAGGCATTCAAAAACAGAATTATTTCTCAGATTCCATCCACCCGAATCCGAAAGGGTATTACCGGATCGCACAGCGGGTGCTCGGTGAACTGAAACTCAGATAATATTCTTATCATGCAAACCCCCGGACAGGCTTGGCCTATCCGGGGGTTTCTCGCTAGTAAAGCGCTTAGTATTGAGGGACTTTCTATTATGCATCACATACTGTTGGTAAAAGAGACCCTCAAGTGTTAGGCGAAGATCATGCAAATCCCATTCCTCAATAATATTAGCATCATTGACTAGAAGTACTTATCGTTCTTTAAGTATTAACGCTTGATATCGTTTTCAAGCTTGCCATTCATATCAATCATAAAGCCAATTTCACGGCCAAGGAGCTGGCTTAATTCTTTTGCCTTCTTTTCACTTTCATTCTTGATCTGCTCTATAGTCAACTCACCTTTTAGTCGGGAAGATCCTACAATAATACTTAAATCTCCTTTTTCAAAAAAAACAATTCTCATCGTTCTGCCTCCTATTTAGGAATTTCTGTCTATTCCTTATATATTTCGCCCTAATTAAAAAAGCTGTCGGGGTAAATCTATGATTTAATTTAGGAGCATGACTCTATTCTTCCCCCAAAGATAAAAAGATAAAAAGATAAAAAGAGATTGGTAAAATATTTTTAGCTTGTGAATAAAATCCTCATTCGATTTGTCTTTTTCTTATGCTGTCTTTTTTTCTGAATCAACGTAAAATTTTACCTTTCTGCATAAAAAAGATGGTATCATGATAAATAGGAATTCTTCTGTCAGGGGGAAATAGAGTGGATCAACTTTGGCAACTGATCGTATTAGTGAGTAAGCTGTTATGGGCAAAAGCCGCAGCTGGATTTTTTGCGCTGGGCGTGCTGATTGAAGTTTTGTTTCAAAATTTCTGGGTGCAATTTTCAGCTGCGATTATCATCGGGATGTTAACCGTGAAAATCATTGAGCTTTTCATCCGTTATTATTATTACCATAACTTTGTGCATCGTAAATTAAAAAACAGCCTTGGTTCGCCGGCGGATTTAGATCTTTTTCTGCAAACTTCGATGAAACGTGAGATTTCACGGGGACTGCTGCCGAACTTAAACTATTTGCGCAGCCGGTTAATACAGATGAGGCCGACTGAGCTTCGGCTGTTTCATACGTACTTAAAGACCAACATGAGAACGATGAAGAACGGAAAGGCGGTCGGCTATGCCATTGGGATCCTGATCGGATTGTTTACCAGCTTCGCGATGGATATCCTTCACCTGGAAGGTCTTTCGTTTTCTCAGGAGAGTACAGTAAAAACCGTTCTGCTTCTGCTCGTTTGGTTTGTGATTGCGCATTTGTGGATGAATAAAAGAATCCGTACATTTGCTCAGCTCGACGGCGTTGTGCTGGCCTGTTTAAATGAAAAGCTTCACGATCCGTTTGAACCGGATGAAGAACCGTCTGATGATCCTTATTTTGAAGAAAAAATGATAAAAGAGCATTCCTGAGCGGAATGCTCTTTTATTTTGATACATAGATGTTGTCTTTGATCCAAAAACGATAAGGATAGTGAACCGCCTCTCCTGCATAATCCACGTTAATCCGCGGACCGGAGACAATGTCTTCTTCAGATAAGGTCTTGTATTCTTTCAGGTAAAGATGTTCCGCATTGAGTTTCAGCCCGTAGTCGTTTAACGATATTCCCATCGCTTTGCACAGTTTTCCTGGACCGTTTGTCAGTTTTTTTAATTGTCCAGGTTTCCAGGCTCCGTTTTCCAAGACAGGGATTTTCATGGATCTGCGGTGCATCATTAAGGGAATCCCTTCTTTCGGCTCAAGGGCACGGATCAAGATGGCTTCAGGCTTATGGAGAGGACCGGAAACAATATTAAAGCATGTATGCATGCCGTAAATGAAGTAAACATAAACATGGCCTGGCTCTGCATACATGATCTCGGTTCGCGGCGTTCTTTTGCCTCCAAATGAATGGGCGGCCATATCTTCGGGCCCCATGTAGGCTTCTGTTTCTGCGATGATGCCAGAGGCCAGCCCTTCATCTGTTTGATGAACCAGTTCCATTCCTAACAATGTTTTAGCGAGCTTTAGTGTAGGGAGTTCAAATAGTTTCTCATTCATAAGTAATCCTCCAGTACGAAAAACATATGCTTATCCTTTTTATACCCTTATTTTGAATGGAACCCTGTCGTATCTGCAGGTTTGCAATTGTCAGAATTTTGGGTATGTTTTAAGAAGGAAGTTAGAGAGCAAGGTAGAATTCTATAGTGTAAAGACGGGAGGCGTTAATGATGGATGGAAAAGTAAAGAAAACGGGCATCTATGAAAACCTTTCGAAACGACGCTATGAATATTGGTATGTTAGCAAGTCTGGATTGAAGACAATGGTATCTTGGCTGTGCTGGAGTGCTCCTCAATCCGTAGTGGAAGAATGGAGCAATTCGCAGGCTAAATAATGAGTTCCGTTCTATTGAAGAGATTTTTTTGAATCTTGAAAGGAATGCAAAATGCAAAAGCTGGAGAGAACTGTATATAAAAACGAAAGGATACCTGTTCAATGATGAATGTTCCTCAAGGACAATTGCGTCGGGCGGTTGAAAAACGAAAACAGTTTCTTATCCAGAAGTTGCTTCACCATGGCTTTATTCTGCAGGAACACCGGCTTTTGCAAGAATTTACATTGTCCGAATTGGAAAGAGAATGGAGTTCCGTTCAGGGCAAAGACAATGTTAGCATGTAAGGGCTTTGGAATTACCATATTTTGAACACGCCGTTTTTCCCTTTATCTCTATATAATAGATGGAGGGAGGGATTTCTATGAATCAACTGTGCGAAGCTGACAAGCTGTTATTGGCAGATCTTGCGTTAACTCAAAAGTATGCGAAAGAACTGGTTCAATCTGAATTGATGGAAATCGAACTCGGTTTAAGAGAAGCGGAAAATGACCGGGTAAAGAAATTGAACGACTTGCTTATGGTATTACATAAAACAGGATATTGAAACGAAAATAACCCCTTTTTATAAGAGAGGGGTTATTTTTTATGAATCGAGCAATCCTTTTCGCCGGGCTTCCATTCTCCATTCCGCTTCTTTTACTAATCTTTTAGGAAGCCTGCCTTTGTTTTTTAGAAATGACCAATAGGTTTTGTACTGTTTGGGCCGCATGTTGGGAGATACTTTTCTTGCATATTCCCACCACGTCAGTTCATTGGATTCTAGCATTATTAAATACAAATCATCTTCTCTTCTCATGCAATTCACTCCTGTTATGCTTTGTTTCTATATCTCTCGCTTAGTATGCACAAATCCTTGGATCGTAAATCGTTTGCAACAAATTTAGTTTATGCAAGGGTATTGAAGCGGTACAGGACAATACGGATTTTTTAATATAGAAGGTATTTTAATCTTGGGGTTGAACTTATTAACTATCGTTTGTGAATCAACATAAGAAGATGAAAAAGCAAAGGAGGATGAGGAATGGGACATATTGTGACGTTTGCCTCACTTTTAACGCCTCTAGTGACGGGCTTGGTACAGCTGCTAAAACGTACTTTACCTATAAAGAAAAGATTCATTCCATTAATCAGCTTTTTCATTGGAATATTTGTCGGAATCCTTGCTTATCCATTTACCGAAATGACGGTTGTTCTTAGAGTATGGTCCGGAGGAATCGCTGGACTTGCCGCTACTGGATTGTATGAACTGGGTAAAAGAAGCTCAGGAAAAGTAAACCGGAAAGCAGGATAGATCGTCTTGCATGATACGACTATAGCCATAGTCGTATTTTTTTGTGTGGGAAGATAGATGTGATTTCAGCAAGAATACAAGGATTAGATAAAGAATTGAAGAATACTTTAACAACCAAAAATGAAATCGTTTGAAAAAGAGGTTTTCCTTTGACCCATTTAAGGAATGTTTTACTTTAAGTACACATTTTATTAAAAAATACAGGGTGGTGAACCGATGTGAAGTATTATGCAACCAGTTTTTTAATAGCAATGTTGGCTGTTTTTGCTTCTCCAAACTATTTGACAGATTCACCTGGTTCTAAAGGTAAGCCGGTATCATTTATGGAACAGCGTGCTCTGGCCGAGGAAACAACAGCTTCTAAACCGGATGCCAAATTTTTATCCCAAGAATTTATTCATAAGCTTACTCCTGAAGTTGATGATCAATATAAAGTGAAAGGTTATTCCAGTAAAGAGGAACTTATTCGTAATTTGAGCCACATCGCTTCTAAAAAAGTAGCAAGCGATTATGTGAATGGAATGTTCGAAGAAAAAAACGGTAAACTGTATATCATACCTACAGATCTTCCTCCGTGGGTGGAGAAAGACAAACCTTATGAGCTGAAGAAATTATCTGATACATCTTATCACCTCATTCAAAAAAATAAGAGTGATTTATATGGGGAGTATAGTATAACACTTGGATTTGAAAAAGTTAATAGCCATTGGGTCATTACTTTTGCTTCC
Source organism: Fictibacillus sp. WQ 8-8 (assembly GCF_024494405.1). NCBI lineage: Bacteria > Bacillati > Bacillota > Bacilli > Caryophanales > Fictibacillaceae > Fictibacillus > Fictibacillus sp. WQ 8-8. The sequence goes on along the minus strand of NZ_JAMXKG010000005.1, from coordinate 323,932 downwards.
GTGACCTGATGCCAAAAGACGCATGAGATCTCTCATGCGTCTTTTTCCATGTTAAGCATATTGTTGAATTTCTTTCCTATCAAGCATCGCATTCTGATGCTTGAAAGAGACCCTCAAGTTTTTTTCAGGAGAATGGATGGGATAGCTGACGACAGTTGGATTCAGCGGATTTTGTGGAAAAAAATAAAGAGCTTGAAAAGCAGACATGGAAAAGTTCGCTTATCCGCATCTGCTTTTCAATTGGCTCTTCAATCCCATCCCCTGCATTCGCCATTGAGTTACTAAAGATCATTTCATAAAAATGAAACGAAAATAAAATAATAGTCATGAAGTCTTTTATGAGATTGGACAAATGCATGCTTCCTTCTTTACAATGAACATAACCTAGGGATTTGGAGTAACTAAACAATGGAACCGATAATTTTTAAAGATTACTACGATAATACGGTAAAGCTTTCCTTTGAAGATCACCCGTTCTCAAAAGATCCGAAGCACGTCTGGGTGCTGTGCCGTTTCAGAGGCCAATGGCTTTTGACTGAACATCCGCGGCGCGGAATTGAGTTTCCCGGCGGCAAGGTTGAACCTGGAGAAACAGCGGATGAAGCTGCAGTCCGGGAGGTTTTTGAGGAGACCGGAGGCCACGTATCTTCCCTTCACTATCTAGGACAATACAAGGTAGACGGAAAGGGCGGCCTTATAATAAAAAATATCTATTACGCTACCGTAGATAAAATATTGCTGAAAGAGCGCTATTATGAAACAAATGGTCCGGTATTCTTTGAAACGATTCCGGAAACCTTTGATGGCAGCAGGAAATTCAGTTTCATGATGAAGGATCAAGTGCTGATCCAGAGTCTTCAGCATACAAAAGAAAAATTTTTATAAAATAAAACAGCAGCTGTATTAGCAGTCTGCTGTTTTTTTGTCTATTGGTTATGATTCACGGTTCTTGATTAATTTCTTTTCAAGTGCCTCAACCAGCTGATACATGACCGTCGCTAGAATTGCAATAATCAGAAGGCTCATCAGTACAAGCGTGAAGTTGAAGACCTGAAACCCATATATGATGAGGTACCCCAGTCCTTCCTTTGATACAAGAAATTCTCCGACAATGACTCCGACCCAGGACAAGCCAACGTTTACTTTTAAGGTAGAGATGATGGCAGGGAAGCAGGCGGGAAGGATGACTTCTTTAAAACACTGAAATTTAGAGCCGCCGAATGATCGAATGACCTTTACATAATTCGGTTCAACATTCGTAAACGACGTGTAGATGACGATTGTGGTAATAATGACTGAGATCAACACACCCATGGCAACGATAGACGAAAGGTTCGGCCCCAGAGCAACAATCAGGATGGGACCGATAGCAACCTTAGGCATGGCATTTAAAATAACCAGGTACGGATCAAGTACTCTTGACAGAAAAGGGAACCACCAGATCAGTGCAGCCAGTGATGTTCCGATCAACGTTCCGAGCAAGAATCCGATGACTGTCTCTGTCAGCGTCATGCCAATATGCACAAATACGCTTCCGTCAGAAATTTTTTCCGCCAGCAAGGCTGCTATTTTTGCAGGGGAGCTAAAGAGGAGAGGATCAATCCATTTATGATCCGAGCTGTATTGCCATAAGCCAAAAAATACAACAAAGATGAGAAGCTGTGTAAGTCTGACTTTAATCGTTCTTCTGCGCAAATTCAGTAAGTAGTCGGAGTGGGCTTTATTCAGTATCGTTTTGCTCAATTTGCTCCAACTCCTCCCAAATTTGTTGAAACATGACCGCGTATTCCGGATGCTGGCGGGCTTCGAACGGCAGGCGTTTACGCAGATGGCCGGATACAGGAAACGTCCGGAAGATACGGCCGGGTTTCGTGGAAAACAAGATAATACGGTCGCTCATGGCGATCGCTTCACCGATATCGTGAGTGACAAGAATGGCGGTTTTGCCATGTTCATTGAGCGTAGAGGATACCAGGTCCTCCAGTTTAAGCTTAGTCTGGAAGTCTAGTGCGGAGAAAGGTTCATCCAGCAATAGGATCTGGGGATTGGTCGCCAGTGTCCTCACTAAAGCGACGCGCTGCCTCATCCCGCCGGATAATTCGCTCGGATACTTGTCGAGTGTATCGTACAGTCCAATTTCCTTCATAAGAGAAAATGTATAGTGTAGTCGTTCTTCAGTAAGGCAATGCTGAAGCTTCAGCCCCAGCACGATATTATCCTTGATGGTTTTCCAAGGAAACAAGTAATCTTGCTGCAGCATATAACCGATCTTGGGATGAGGTTCTTTAATGATCTGATTTCTTAGTGTAACGGTTCCCGCTGTGGGGTTAAGAAGTCCCGAGATGATGGATAGCAGTGTTGATTTTCCGCATCCGCTCGGTCCAAGAAAAGAAACAAACTCTCCCTCGGAAACAGAGAGAGTGATGTCCTCCAGTGCAGTCGTGGCCGTATGCTTGGAAAAGTAGGTTTGACCAACCGATTTTAATTGTAAGAAGGCCACTGTGATCCCTCCATTACTATTTATGGTTTATTTCGTTGCATCACGGGAAAAAGTGGTGTTAACCAGTTTGTTGTAATCAGCTTTCTTTGGAAGTTCTCCCGCTTCTTTCATAACGGCTTGCAGGTTGCTCCATGCTCCTTCTTCAAGGATCGGATTGACCGCATAGCTGTGCTGTCCTTTATAGCGGTCGACTACCTTTTCGATGAGATCAACCGATGTATCTTCAAAATACGGAGCAATGAGAGTGGCGGTTTCTTTTGCAGAATGTGTTTCAACATACAGCTGGGCTTTATAGAGGGCCTTCGTAAAGCGGTTCAGCACATCTCCGTGTTTTTTTATATAGCTTTGTTTTGACATGTAAGAAGTGTAGGGAAGTTTGCCGGATTCTTCACCAAATGACGCAACAACATGGCCGATGCCCTTCTGTTCAAAAAGACTGGCTTGGGGTTCGAACAGCTGTACATAGTCGCCGGTTCCTGAGGCGAAGGCGTTAGCGATATTCGCAAAGTCGATGTTCTGGATCAGCTTCACATCTTTATGAGGGTCAATGCCGTGCTTCTTCAAACTGAACTCGCCGGCCATCTGCGGCATTCCGCCTTTCCTCTGTCCGAGAAACGTACTGCCTTTTAACTGATTCCATGAAAAATAGTTTGGTTTTTTCCTTGCGACCAAAAAGGTTCCGTCCGTTTGAGTCAGCTGTGCAAAGTTGATGACCGGATCACTGGAGCCTTGGGCATCAACGTAAATGGAAGTTTCAGAGCCTACGAGGGCAATATCAGCTCCGTTAGACAGCAGGGTCGTCATCGTTTTATCGCCGCCCCAAGTGGTTTTTAAATCGATATCAATTCCCTCATCTTTAAAGAACCCTTTTTCTATGGCAACATATTGGGGAGCATAGAAAATGGAGCGGGTCACTTCGGCAATTCTTACTTTATCGCGTTTTTGCTTTTCGGAGTTATCAGATGAGCATGCCGACAATAGCAGACAGGCAGTGAGAAGCAGTGTTAAGCAGAGCATGATATGAGCTTTTATCCGTTTCAAGCGGTGTGCCTCCTTTATGTTCGAATGAAGTTTTGCTTTTCATGTAATACTTTATGTGAGTTGAAAAATTGTGTGTTGGCCTAATGAAAAAAAGGAGGAATGCGCGTTGTTAGGAAGCAGCCTGATCACTCATGCACAACGATTTCCATCTCCGCATCCACAGATTACGTTATTCAAGATTACATATAAGAGTGAAGGATTAACTGTAAAAGGGCTGTTAGCTATCCCTGAACATCAGACACAGCCTCTTCCTGGATTTTTATATTTACGGGGAGGAATTAAAAAAGTAGGGATGGTACGGATTCCGAGAATCATCCAGCTTGCTTCACAGGGGTTTGTTGTGATGGCCCCGTTTTATCGGGGAAATGAAGGGGGAGAGGGGCGTGAAGATTTTTGCGGGGAAGACCGGTGCGATGCATTTCATGCGTTTGAGGTGCTCCGATCACTGCCTTCTGTTGATCAGGATCAGCTCCATATCTTTGGGTTTTCCAGAGGCGGACCGATGGCGTTTTTTACAGCGTTAAAGTTTCCTGAAGCCCGCTCACTCGTCATATGGGGAGGCGTTTCTGACATGGTCCTTACCTATGAAGAACGAGTAGACCTCCGCAAAATGATGAAAAGGGTCATCGGCGGAACACCTGCTAAAAATCCGGAGGGGTATAGGACACGTTCACCTGTATATTTCTGCGACGAACTTAACGTTCCGCTCTTATTAATCCATGGAAGCCGTGATGAAAATGTTGGAATCAAGCATTCTTTAATGCTGAAAGAATGCCTGGAGCCAAAGAAAAACGTAGAATCCTGGTTCTACCCGCAATATACTCATCATTTTCCGCCGCAGGAAAACCGGAAAATAACCTATGCTTTTTGTGAGTGGATGAAAACGCAAAACAAAGAAAAGCCGGAGCTGTCACCTTTGTGACAAGTCCGGCTTTTGTACGTTGAGCATCATTTTTAATGTGGATTCAAAAAGATCCATCTGTTTTCCGGTACGCATGAGGTCATGAGTCAGACTAATCGCTGAAATGGCTAGCCCATCAAGAAAGCTAATCATGAACCGGCTAATATCATCAACCGGGGCAATCGGTTTAAACTCACTGGCGTCCACACCCCTTTGGATTAGAACGCTAAAAATACTGGCTGCACCTTCGTATCGTTTTTCGATGTAATCTCTGTTTTCCGGTTTTCGCCAATGCGTAATTCCATATTCAACGATTGCCGCACTAAAAAGATTTTCCGTGTCTTCGTATTCAGCCCTTCTGTAGTCATCCAATAAGGTAAGGAGAGTTTTCCAAACGGATCCATTATTCTTTTGAAGGAGCTCATCCAGCTCCTTGCGGTTATCCTCCATCATTTGTTCCAATAGAGAAAGAAAGATGTGCTCTTTGTTTGAGAAGTAGGCATAGATCCCGCCCCTGCTGATGGATGTGGCATCCATGATGTCTTTAATAGAGGCAGCTTCATAGCCTTTTTGGGCAAACACTTTTTTAGATGCCATTAAAATTTCACGCTGTCGTTGTTCCTTGTGCTCGTGAGGCACTTTCGGTGACATACTGATCGCTCCGTTCAATCGATTTTCGTAAAAACAATGCCGCTATGCTTATTGTAACAAGTCCAGCGCCAGAAACAATAAATACGGAGATCACTCCGAATTGATTTCCAGCAAATCCGCCAGTCACCGGGCCTATAAGTGTCGCTAGCATTATAATGCTTCCCGTCAGGCCAAATACTCTTCCTGTCATATGAACGGGTGTTAGTCTCTGAACGGCTGTATTGAAAGGGATGAAGATTAAACCTGCGCCTGAGGCAGCTAAGAAGGTTAGCGCAGGAGCCCAGATAAATGGGTGGGGAAGCTGGAGAGAAGCCAGATATCCCATGATCATAAAACCGCCTCCAAGCGAGAAGATACCGATCGTCATCGCCAGCCATGGAGATCTGATCTGCCATTTTGTCAAACATAGGCCGGTCACGAGAAAGCCAACTCCTGAGCAGGTGACCACTAAACCTACCAATGCCGGGCTGCCCGTCTCGAGTAATCGGATCAGAACGGAAAACTGGGCATCCGCCATCTGCAAGATCAACATGGAAACAAACATGAGACCAGTGCCAAACAAAATAAAGCGTACGGTTTTCATATATTGAAAGCCTTCTTTTAAATCTGATATAACAGATCCTTTTGTGCGTTTTTCTTTTACGTGAAGCGGTTTAACACCTGGAAGCACGAACAGCAGCAAAGCGGACAAGAGAAAGCTGGCTGAATCAAGAATAAAAACGCTGCTGATTCCAGCCGTGGTTACTAAAAATCCGCTGATGGCAGGACCGATAATCTTCGTCGCGTCCTGGATGACAGAGCTGATCGAAGCAGCCTGCTGCATATCGTCATCGGACACGATTTCTTTCAGCATGCCGCTTTTGGCGGGAGTAAAAAGAGAGGAGAAGATTCCCAGAAGAATGAGCAGAATGTACACATGCCAAGGCACAGATGCAACGATCAAACCAAGAATAATGATACAGCGGAAAAAATCAGAACAGACCATGATGGTTCTACGGTTCATGCGATCGGCGATCACGCCAGCAACCGGTCCAAGAACCGTCATGGGGAGTCCAAGTGAAATAATGACAAATGACATCTCCAGCGGTGAGGCGTTCCATTTAAAAGCCATCAATGAAAAAATAGCCATGATGCTAAGCCAGTCACCAAGATTGGAAATGACCTGTGCCGACATTAAAAACTTAAAAGATTTATTCTGCCTTAATGTATTACCTGCTTTCTTTTCCATGAGATCACTCCTCGGAATTAAAATGACACTTATGTCGTTATTATAAATGACACAAGTGTCGACTTCAACCTTTTTATGGAAAATAAAAAACCGCTTCGGCTGGGAAGCGGTTTGTAGGAGTTTTGGATGTAGCTTAGCAAAGCGGTCCTGCACTTTTAATTTCTGCTGGCACATTGTTGAATTTTTCGAAGTTTTCCTTGAACTTACCTGCAAGCTCTTTTGCTTTGCGGTCGTAATCTTCCGGGTTCTCCCAAGTCTTTTTCGGCTGAAGTACTTGATCAGGAACACCTGGGCAATGTACTGGTGTATGCAGTCCAAAAATAGGGTCGGTTATCGTCTCTACAGATTTTAATTCCCCTTGAAGGGCAGCCTGAACCATGGCTCTTGTGTAGGAAAGGTTCATGCGCTTGCCGGCACCATATTCTCCGCCTGACCATCCGGTATTCACCAGGTATACTTCTACTTCATGATGATCGATTTTTTCTCCGAGCATTTCGGCATATACAGTTGCTTCCAATGGAAGGAACGGCGCACCGAAGCATGTTGAGAAGGTCGCTTGAGGAGATGTGATTCCTCGTTCTGTTCCGGCAAGTTTGCTCGTGTAGCCGGAAAGGAAATGATACATGGCCTGTTCTTTTGTCAGTTTGCTGATCGGAGGCAATACGCCGAATGCATCAGCTGTCAGGAAGATGATCGTGTTCGGATGACCAGCAACACTTGGCTGGATAATATTCGGGATCGCCTGAATTGGATAGGCAGCCCTAGTATTTTCAGTCAACGTACCGTCACTATAATCACCTACGCGAGTTTCATGGTCAAGAACGACATTTTCGAGAACGCTTCCAAAACGGATCGCATTCCAGATCTGCGGTTCTTTTTCTTCAGAGAGGTTGATGCATTTTGCATAGCAGCCGCCTTCAATGTTAAAAACACCAGTATTAGCCCAGCCATGTTCGTCGTCACCGATCAATGAACGATGCGGATCAGCAGAGAGCGTAGTTTTCCCGGTACCGGATAATCCGAAGAACAGAGCTACATCGCCTTCCTGCCCGACATTTGCGGAGCAATGCATAGAAAGGATCCCTTTTTCAGGAAGAATGTAGTTCATTACTGAGAAGATGGACTTTTTAATTTCTCCTGCATATTCAGTTCCTCCGATCAATACGATACGCTTCTCAAATGATATAATAATGAAGGTTTCAGAATTGGTCCCGTCTACAGCAGGATCTGCTTGAAATCCTGGTGCAGATACCACGGTGAATCCCGCTTCGATTCCTTTTAGTTCTTCAGCTGTCGGACGGATGAACATTTGGTGGGCAAACAGGTTATGCCAAGCGAATTCATTAATCACCTGAATAGGCAGCCTGTACGCGTGGTCGGCACCAGCGAATCCTTTGAATACAAACAATTCCTCTTTTTGTCCTAAGTAATGAAGTACTTTTTTATAGAGCTGCTCAAATTTCTCTTCGTTAAAGGGCTTATTGATTTTGCCCCAGTTTATTTTATCTTGTGTGCTAGCTTCATCCACGATGAATTTGTCTTCGGGAGAACGTCCAGTATATTTTCCAGTAGTGGCCCTGAGAGCACCGGTTGAAGATAAAATGCCTTCATTTCGGAGCAGCGCCTTTTCAACAAGCATAGGTACAGGTAGATTTTCATGAGTAGCAGCGCTGGATAGAATGTCATCTAAAGTCGTCGTTAAATCAACCGTATTCATGTTCGCAAAACCATCCTTTTAAGAAATATATTTATCATTAATATCGTAAGTAAATTCGAAATTAGTATAACACATTGAAACAAATAATGTATACTATTTTATTTAGCAAATTGTAAATTGGTTCATAAATCAGGCTCTTTGTTTTTAAAAGCATAATCTTTCATTTATAATAGGTACTTAATTCCGTTTGAAGGATCGCCCAGACTCCCGCTGGAGAGGGAGAGTATAGCTTTTCAAGTTGACAGGTTTGTCGAACTGCGCTATTATATTTCGGGAACGGCTACTCTTATTCCGAGTAGGTGGAGGGACAGGCCCTATGAAACCCAGCAACCGACACTTCATCATCACATATGCATCTTGTGCAGTGAAGTGAAAAGGTGCTAACCTGCAAGGTGAAAAAACCTTGAAAATAAGAGGTGAAGGCGTAGACATAAGACCTTTTCCCTCGTGTATTTTAGGTCCAGGGAAAGGCTTTTTTTATGTCTTAAAACAGTTTGAACCTGAATATTTTACAAAACAAAGTATCCATATAGGAATGAGTACCGTATCTTATAAAAAAATTGCTCTATGCTTTCAATAGAGAAGGAGGATCTCAATTGTCTAAAAGTCGTCGTCTTTTTACATCTGAATCAGTTACGGAAGGGCATCCGGATAAAATTTGTGACCAAATTTCCGATGCGATCCTGGATGAAATCCTTGCAAACGACCCGAACGCACGTGTCGCTTGTGAAACATCCGTAACGACAGGCCTTGTGCTTGTTGCTGGTGAAATCACCACATCTACTTATGTTGATATTCCAAAAGTCGTTCGCGAAACGATCAAAGAAATCGGCTATGACCGTGCAAAATACGGTTTCGATTCTGAAACATGCGCAGTTCTTACATCCATTGATGAGCAGTCTGCGGATATCGCGATGGGTGTTGACCAAGCGCTTGAAGCTCGTGAAGGCTCAATGACTGATGAAGAAATCGAAGCGATCGGTGCTGGTGACCAAGGTCTTATGTTTGGTTATGCCAACAATGAAACACCTGAACTTATGCCGCTTCCGATCTCTTTGGCACACCGCCTGTCCCGCCGATTGGCTGAAGTGCGTAAAACCGAAGAAGTTCCTTACCTTCGTCCGGATGGTAAAACTCAAGTAACGGTGGAATATGATGAGGATGACAAACCGGTTCGTATCGATACGATTGTTATCTCCACTCAGCACCATCCAGAAATTACAATTGAGCAAATTCAAGCCGACATTAAAGAACAAGTCATCAAGCCTGTTGTTCCTGCAGAATTGATCGACGAAAACACAAAATACTTCATTAATCCGACTGGCCGTTTCGTTATCGGCGGACCACAAGGTGATGCTGGATTAACTGGCCGTAAGATCATTGTTGATACGTATGGCGGATATGCTCGCCACGGTGGTGGAGCATTCTCCGGTAAAGATGCAACTAAAGTTGACCGTTCTGCAGCGTACGCCGCTCGTTACGTAGCGAAAAACATCGTTGCTTCCGGACTTGCTGACAAAGTAGAAGTTCAGCTTGCATATGCAATCGGTGTAGCACAGCCTGTATCGATCGCTGTCAACACATTCGAAACAGGAAAAGTTTCTGAAGAAGTATTGGTTGATCTTGTGCGCCAAAACTTCGACCTTCGTCCTGCGGGAATCATTAAAATGCTTGACCTTCGCCGTCCAATCTACAAACAGACAGCGGCATACGGACACTTTGGCCGTACAGACGTTGAGCTTCCTTGGGAAAAAACAGATAAAGCAGAAGCACTTAAAGATCAAGCAAACGCATAATACATTGAAAAAACCGGCCTTTGGGCCGGTTTTTCTTTTGAAATAAAGTTATTTTGATCAAAATAGGCAATGATTGACCAGTTTTACTAGTAAAGAGACTACTTATTGAGTGAAATGATGGTGAGCCGACCCTTGATATGGAAATAACGAGGGTTTTGCAAGTAACAAAGTGAATTTCTTTATGTAAGTAGAGTTTTGAGAAGAACTTATTATCGATAAATCTTTTTTATTATCGATAAACAGAATATATTATCGAAAAACTAAATTTATTATTGAAATCGACTAGTTTATTATCGATTTGTTATTTTACGAATCGATTTAAGTGTTTATTTTTGAAAAGGTGCCAGGCACCGCTTTTTGACATATGTCAAAAGCCGGTGCCTGGCACCTTTACAATTAAATCCGGAGGTTTATGCTCAAAGGTTTTCATGAATACAGGAAGCTTGAAGATTGCTGCTGGAGCGATTCTTGGATTGAGATTCGGACTGATTTCTTGCACAATCATCAAACGGTTTTCCTGTGGTGCTTTTTTCATGTAACCCCTCCTAAATTTTATAAAAAGTAAGGAACGAGATAAACGTTGAGTAAAAACACGGAAAAGATTCCTGAGCTGATCCCGAGGATCATACCGGCGAGCACGTCGGTTGGGTAATGAAGGCCTAGATACATACGCGAGATGCCAACAGACAACCCGAGCGGAAGCAGTAAGGTAAGCAATCCTGGATGGATGAAAGCGAGCGGGATGATGACCGAAAAGATCGCGGTCGTATGTCCTGAAGGGAAAGAATGGTCTTTCAGCGGATTACTGAAGGTCTTGGTACCCGCGATCATCAGATAAGGGCGTTTCCGTGGATAGCATTTCTTTGAGATTGCAACAGGAATATGGCTGAGAATAAGAGACAGGATTCCTGCAGCAGCAAATTTCTTCAGATCGGCAGGAATGGTAAGCAGGAGAAGCAGTGTAGTTAGAATGGTGCACGTTGCTCCGCCAATGTGTGTGATCCCATTGAAATACTTATCCAGCAAACGGTGCTGCAGTCTGCCGTTCACCCATTTAAATACATCACATTCCTTTTCATAGATCCAGCCGGTTACTCTTGCCATGGAAGTCCTCCTTGCTTTATAACGATTTCCTTTTCAGATTACAAGAGGTTTATTGCCGCTGTTTAAAGGCAGTGTGAAGAAATTGTAAATAAATGAAAAAACCGCCTGGATGAATTCAAGCGGTTTGCAGCTTCCGGTATAAATGAGGTTAAAAGAAAACCTTCTGATCACGCTCTTCTTTTAGAATTTCAACAGCTTCACGGAACCGCATGGAGTGGATGATCTCCCTTTCCCTTAAAAATCTCAGCCCGTCATTGAGATCAGGATCATCCGACATGTCGATCAGCCATTGATACGTAGCACGTGCTTTTTCCTCTGCTGCAATGTCTTCGTACAGGTCAGCGATCGGATCTCCTTTGGCTTGAATATAAGCTGTAGTAAATGGCACACCGTCTGCATTATGATAAAAGAGCGCGCTGTCATGATTGGCATAGTGGGTATCGAGCCCGGCATCCTTCATCTGCTGGGGAGTGGCATCCTTTGTCAATTTATAGATCATCGTGGCAATCATCTCAAGATGGGCAAACTCCTCTGTTCCTATGTCGGTGAGCAAGCCGATGACCTTGTCAGGGATCGTATACCGCTGATTCAAATACCGTAATGCAGCAGCAAGCTCACCGTCTGCCCCGCCATATTGTTCAACCAAAAACTTAGCCAGCTTCGGATTGCATGTGCTGACTTTAACAGGATATTGCAGCTTTTTTTCATAAATCCACATAGTTGCCCTCCCATGCTATTACTTTTATACCTGCCACGGCCAAGGTCCTTTGTTCCAATCCCAGGGAGCACCTGAATAACTGTTTCCGTATTGCTGCATCGGCCCATATTTTGACTCAATGGCTTTCTTCAATTTTTTTCGTTCCTGGGCGAAATGATTGAACTGATGGATGCTGGCTGTGTCATTTGGATGGGTATCTAAATACAGGGTTAATTCAACAAGTACAAAATCAACCGCCTGTAATTCCTCGAGGAGCTGATAATACTCAGCTGGAAGGCCTGTTTCCATTCCTGATCAACTCCTTCTTTCATAAGGATTTTCATAGTAATCATAAAATACCGGCCAAAGCGTTCCTTTTTTTAATGCTTCCTGTGGTGAGAACTGCGGCAGGTTATAGGGCTGGAATGTCATATATAAGTGAGGAGGAGTAGAATAATACTTTCTTCCGATCGGCTGGCATGGATCGAAATTGCTATGGAAAGGAACATAGGATTTTACATGTTTCAAAGGATTTCACCTCCGACAATCGTACTCTTACTAAATTATTTTCTAACGGTGGCAATTATGTGGATTTTATCAGGATAGAGCCTACAATTTAAATAAGAAAACATCTTATGGTATGATTTATCAAGAACAGAAAAGTGAAGAACGGAAAATAAAGAGGAAAGAAAGGGGAAGCCATGTACGAAGGAGTCCATCATGTATCACTAGTAGTTACTGATTTGAAAAAAGCACTTTATTTTTATGAGGGAATCTTGGGTTTTTCGGCGAGCAAAGAGCGGCCTCAGTTCGGCTTTCCAGGTGTTTGGTACGATTTTGGGGCAACACAGCTTCATTTGATCGCAAACGCAAAAGGCAAGGCTTTGAGAGGAACTGATGAATTGGATAGCAGGGATGGCCATTTTGCCATCCGTGTTACAGATATTCCGAGACTGTTAAAAAAGCTGGACCACCATCAAATACCTTATTTAAATAAGCCGGATAATAAAACACCGTGGCATCAGGTTTATGTCAGTGATCCAGATGGAAATTTAATAGAATTTAACGGAGAGCGTCAGTCTGTTTCTGAAAGTGATTTATAATATTGCCCTTTTTCTTGGTATTCGCGGCGGATCCTGTCCATGTCGGCAATATCTTCTGCGTTCAGTTCCCGTATCACTTTGGCAGGACGGCCGAATGTAAGGGTGTTCGGCGGAATCTTTTTGCCCGGAGGTACGAGGCTGCCGGCTCCGATAAACGCTCCTTCACCGATTTCAGCGCCATCAAGTACAAGAGATCCCATGCCGATCAGTGCGTTTTTTCGAATGATGCTGCTATGTAAGATCACGCTGTGCCCAACGGTTACTCCGTCTTCCAGAATAAGAGGCCGATTAGGGCTCTGGTGAAGAACAGAATTATCCTGAACATTGACGCTATTGCCGATAATGGTAGGAGAAACATCTCCGCGTATCGACGTGTTAAACCAAATAGAGCTGTATTCACCGATCGTAACATCGCCGGTAATGGTTACATAATCTGCAATATAGGCAGTCTCTGCGATAACCGGGTGTTTGCCATTGTAAGGGTAGATCAAAATATCACATCCTATTTCGTATAAAATAATAAAAACAAGGCGTTTCATCTTTTCTTGATCCAGCTTCAACACCTAGAGACTCGATCACTTCAGTCTTTGTCAGAAAACAAAAAGCGTTTTATGCCAAAGCCCTCCAGTGTTTTTCGTCTCTAAACAGGCGTTTCAGCTTTTCTTGATCCAGCTTCAGCGGCTAAAAGCTTGGTCGTTTCGCTCTTTCACAAAATACAAAAAGCGTATTTGTGTTCAAGAGCTCCAACAGCCTTCGCTTTTGACCAAGCCGCCTCAGCTTTTCAACTTATTCTATCAAATGAAAGATTAATTGAAAATTATTTCGAGAAGGGGATGGGGTTATGTGGAAGTGGGAAACTAAGGAGGAAGCTAAGGGTGTCGTCATTATGGTTCATGGCGCTGGAGAATACCATGGGCGCTATGAATGGGTCATTCAGCAATTTAATCTGGCTGGTTTTCACGTCCTTATGGGAGATCTTCCGGGGCAGGGAACGACGACTCGCCGCAGGGGGCACATCGACTCGTTTGATGAATACATCACGGCCATCGAGACGTGGATTGGTGAAGCTGCTCACTACTACCTGCCCGTATTTCTCTTCGGACACAGCATGGGTGGGCTTGCTTCGATTCGTGCGGTTACGGAAAGATCCTTTAATATCAAGGGCATCATTCTTTCTTCTCCATGTCTTGGACTCGCGAGCCAGCCGTCAAAGGGAATTGACACCTTATCAAGAGTATTGAATAAAGTGGCGCCATCTGTTAAATTTGCTGCAAACATTGAGCCCGTAAATAAAACAAGGAATGAGCAGGTATTGCTCAGGGATTCAACGGACACCCTTCTTGTAGACCGTGTATCTGTCAGATGGTACCGGGAGCTTGTGAATGCAATGAAGATGGCCCATACACATACCGGCCGGTTTCCAAACATTCCGCTGCTCGTCATTCAGGCAGGAGATGACCGGATCGTCGACAAACTGGCTGTCCGTGACTGGTTTAACCGGATAGAACTGCATGACAAAATGTACAAAGAATATCCCGGACTGTATCATGAAGTACTGAATGAACCGGAAAGGGATGACGTGTTTAAATTTATTAAATCCTATTTGAATCTGCATTTTTGATTTTTGATAATTGCTAGGGGTGGGAATTGAATGAGTGTACCGAATCAACCATGGGCATTAATGTATCGCATCTATCGCAATGTTCTGCCCGATGTTTCTCTCTTTCTTGAACAATGGCGTGAAAAAGCAGAATTGATTCCGAACGATGAACTTAGAAAACAAGCGTTGATGAGCATTGATACGAAGGAATTTCATTGCCAGGGAGGAGCGATTCTGGCCCTCCTGGCCGGAGATCAAAGAAAAAGAGTGATCGAATTTGTAGTGGCTTATCAGACGATCAGCGACTATCTGGATAATCTTTGTGACAGAAGCACATCGCTGGACCCGCTGGATTTTGAGGCTCTTCACGAATCCATGATCCATGCGCTTACACCGGGTGCAGACCGCAAAAATTATTATCGCATGAGGGATGATCAGAATGACGGGGATTATTTATGGAGCCTTGTTCAAACCTGTCAGAACATTCTTAGTGAAATACCGCATTACGATTCAATCTCGGATTCATTGCTTGATTTGGCTCACTATTATTGTGATCTGCAAATACATAAGCACGTGATCATTGAAGAAAGAGTTCCGCGGCTGCAGGCTTGGTTCAGCAGCCATAAAGATTCTATCCCAGCGATGAGCTGGTATGAGTTTTCAGCTTGTACAGGTTCAACGCTCGGTATTTTTTGCCTCGTTTCGTATGCATCACAGCAAAACCTTACGAAGGAACAAGTGAAAGTCATTAAGAACGGCTACTTTCCGTGGGTGCAAGGCCTTCATATACTGCTCGACTATTTTGTGGATCAGGAAGAAGATAAAGAGGGCGGCGACCTTAATTTTTGCTCATATTATGAAAATGGCAATCAGCTTCTTGAGCGGTTTGGTCATTTCGTCCAGCAAGCGGATAACAGCATTGACCGCCTGCCAGACCGCAAGTTTCATAAATTGATCAACCGTGGTCTATTAGGCATCTATCTGGCTGACCAAAAAGTCGACCGCCATCCGGGAATTAAAAAGACAGCAGGGAAAATCATGAGAATGGGCGGAAGCTATACTCTCTTTTTCTATATGAACCGAAGACTAATGCAAAGATTAAGACCTTCCATCTAAAAAAGGAGCGGAAACTGCTGCGGCAGCTTCCACTCCTTTTTATCTTTTCTCAATGGCGACAATATAGGGAGGATCGTTCTTTTGGTTGATGAATCCGTACTGTAGGACATGAGCCATTTGCTGATCGAGGCCTTGAGCATATTCCATGACTGCGTCTTTTTCCACTTTTCCTTCCGGGTGTCCGTGGTAGATCACCAATACAGCAAGGCCTCCCGGCGCCAGCAGGTCAAAAAGCTGATTTATGGCTTCGATGGTGGATTCACTCTGAGTTACAATTTCTTTATCTCCGCCAGGCAAATAGCCGAGATTAAAAACAGCACAGGCAATTTTCCCGTGAAACGAATCTGGGATATATGATTTCATATGATGATGTCCGGTGTTAAAAAGCGTTACATTATCTTCGGCCTCATGCTCCAGCAGACGTTTTCTAGTGTTTTCAATCGCCTCTTCTTGTATATCAAAACCAAAAACATTGCCCTCGATACCGACGAGGCGAGAAAGGAATAATGTGTCATGGCCATTCCCGCATGTGGCGTCAATGACAGCACTGCCTTTTACAGCCGCACTTTCCAGCAATGTCCGTGCAAACGGAAGTATACCCTGGATCTTCATAGTGGTTGTACCGTTTCCTTTTTATAAAATTTCCCTTGAAAGCTGTCCCTGCGTTTCATTTCGGATTCAATGGCATTCAGTACTTTCCACTTGTTCATGCTCCACATCGGCCCGATCAGCAGATCAGGCGGTCCGTCACCAGTGAGACGGTGGATCATCATGTCAGGGGGAAGGATTTCGAGCTGGTCGCAAACGAGCCTTACATACGTATCAAAATCTAAAAATTCCAGCATTCCCTGGTCATATTGCTTTACCATTGGCGTTTTTTTCAACAAGTGCAGCAGATGGATCTTTATGCCCTGCACATCGAGCTTGGCGACTTCTTTCGCGGTTTCCATCATCATTTCAGGTATTTCCAGGGGAAGCCCGTTAATAATGTGGGAGCATACACGAATATTATGCTTACGGAGCTTATTAACGCCATCAACATACGTTTGATAATCGTGTGCACGGTTAATAAGCAGAGCAGTCCGTTCATGGACCGTTTGCAGACCAAGCTCCACCCATAGATAGGTCCGTTCGTTCAGCTCGGCGAGATATTCGACTACATCATCAGGGAGACAATCCGGGCGGGTCGCGATCGCAAGGCCAACTACACCTTCCTGTTCCAAGACCGTCTCAAACATTTCGCGAAGTTTTTCAACTGGTGCGTACGTGTTGGAGAAGGCTTGAAAATACCCAAGATATTTCCCCTTTTTCCATTTACGGTGCATGCGTTCTTTGACGGTGTTGAACTGGGTGATCAAGTCATCCCGCCGGTCTCCGGCAAAATCACCGGACCCGCTCTGAGAACAGAATGTACAGCCGCCATAAGCAGCTTTCCCGTCACGGTTAGGGCAGTCAAACCCGCCATCCAGCGGAATCTTAATAATCTTCTCATTAAAATGGTTCCGCAGATGCTGATTCCATGTATAAAAACGTTTATCGCCATAATGGGCGGGAATAATCGATTGAGACATTGTGTCACTCCTTAGTTAGAAAAGCTGAAGCGCCCGTTTAGCTCCGAAAAGCGGTGAGGTGAGAGAGTGAAGTGCTCGAGGAGCTGGGCGCTGAAGCTGGATCAGAAAAGCTGAAAGGGCCGTTTTGAGCTGAAATCCCGCATTCGGGCGCCTGAGCTATACCCAAGCCCCTTCTTACATACTACAAGCCATTTTAGCACGGGGGGAGCAAATCTCCAACAGGAAGAAAAAGAGCTGTTTATGGGAAAAGGCGTGTCTGCGGATTGTCACCGGGCATAAAAAGCTCTACAATACTTAGGGGTATTTCTTTCTTGTTAGGGGGGCTTTGATTGCCTAGACCGCTTTGGCTGCTGGTGATTGGAATGGTCCTGAATGTAACGGGAGCATCGTTTTTGTGGCCGGTGAATACCATTTATATCCATGAGCATCTAGACAGGTCATTGACTGTCGCCGGCATCGTGCTCATGTGTAACTCAGGAGCGGGGGTTCTTGGGAATCTTGCCGGGGGTCTGGTGTTTGACCGCCTTGGGGGATACAGAGCCATACTCACTGGTGTATCTGTCACATTGGCAGCCCTTATTATGCTTGTTTTTTATCATGGTTTTATGTTCTACGCTTCTCTGCTGGCTGTTATCGGTTTTGGCATGGGTATTACTTTTCCATCGATGTACGCGATGGCGGGAACCGTTTGGAAAGAAGGAGGAAGAAAAGCGTTTAACGCCATCTATGTCGCTCAGAACGTCGGTGTTGCTGCCGGTGCGGCATGTGGTGGGTTTGTTGCTTCCTATTCCTTTCAATGGTCTTTTATTGGTAACGCATTGCTTTGTGCGCTGTTTTTCCTGCTCGTTCTGTTTGGGTATAAAGGAATCAGCAATAAAGCTTCCGAAATTTCACCAGAAACGATTTTAACGCAGGATTCTAAGATTAAGAACAAAACCATCTTTACCGGGCTCCTGATTTTGTGCGGCGGTTACTTGCTGGCCTGGATCAGCTATGTGCAATGGCAATCGACCATCGCCGTTTTCACGCAGGAAGCAGGTATCAGCCTGAAGCTGTACAGCTTGCTTTGGACGGTCAACGGAGCATTGATCGTATTGCTGCAGCCCGTGCTGGCCTACATATTAAAACACTGGATTACTTCAACGAAAACTCAAATTCTCGTAGGCTATCTTATTTTTATCGTTTCATTTGTAACGGTCAGCCGTGCCGAAGCATTCTCAGGTTTTATGGGAGCCATGGTTATTTTGACGATAGGTGAAATGTTCGTCTGGCCGGGTGTGCCGTCCATCGCCAATGATCTGGCTCCGGCAGGAAGGGTAGGTTTTTATCAAGGAATCGTCAACAGTACGGCGACGGCGGGGCGGATGATCGGCCCGTCTTTTGGCGGCATTCTTGCTGATGTTTGGGGAATGAAGACTGTTTTCGGGGTGATTTTTGTTTTGTTTATGATCAGTATTGTGCTTACTCAAATCTATGACCGGAAGATTGCTGTTGGAGGTCTTTCACAGAAAAAGACAGGTTAGATAGGAGAGCTGAATGGAAAATTTCTTGGCTTTTAACTTACAAGAGATGCCTTTTGTCATTATTTCATTGGTTATTGCGTTTACGGTTCATGAATTTGCTCATGCTTATGCAGCGTATCTGTGCGGTGATTCTACGGCTAAAGACCAGGGGCGCTTGACGCTCTCACCTGTTGCCCACCTTGATCCGATCGGTACGATCCTTTTATTGATCGCCGGTTTCGGCTGGGCCCGGCCAGTGCCTGTGGACCGCAGGAATTTTAAACGTCCTCATTTATATAGCATTCTCGTATCGATCGCCGGACCTCTGAGCAATATTTTAATTGCAATAATAGGAGTTATCATCTTTTATGCCCTCTTTTCAACCGGTGTAGTGGACAGTGTGCCGGAAAAGGGAGTCGACTTTATCGACAAGATGATCAATATGCTCGTTTATTTGAATGTTCTGCTGTTTGTGTTTAATTTATTGCCGATCCCGCCTTTGGATGGCTACCGTGTACTGGAAGATTTGGCACCTAACCGAATCAGGGCCAAGATGATTCAATATGAACATATTGGTGTGATCATTTTTTTGATCCTCATCATTACGCCGCTGGACAGATATACCATCTATCCGATTTTTAATACGATCGTTCCTTATGTGGCGAACTTGGTGGACAGCTTGATCCGGCCATTCTTTGAATCTGGTATATAACTAGGAAAAAAGGGCTAAGCTGAGTAGCAAACAGACTTGACATTTTACGTTTGAATTCATACAATACAAGTTAAATATGGTAAATTACGATGATAAGGATCAGTAAAAAAGCAGAGGGATCTAGAGAGTTGACGGACGGTGCAAGTCAACCCTGAACCTTTTTGAACTCACCTTGTAGTTGCAAAAGTGAAAAGAAAGCTTTAGCTTTTGCCGTACACCCGCGTTAAGGGACCAATGAGCGAGCGTGTTCTTTTGCGCTAATGTGGGTGGTACCGCGGCAGGTTATGATGACATAAACACAACCTTTCGTCCCTGAATGATTTAGGGGCGGAAGGTTTTTTATTTTGCCTTTATTTTGCTAAAGGATGAATGTGAGTGACAGGGAGGAAGAGAAAATATGCATTACGATCACAAAAAGATTGAGCCGAAATGGCAGCAGTACTGGGAAAAGAATAAAACGTTCAAAACGGAAGAGGAATACTCCAAGAAGAAATTTTATGCACTGGATATGTTTCCTTACCCGTCTGGAGCCGGTCTTCACGTAGGACATCCGGAAGGTTACACAGCAACGGACATCCTCTCCCGAATGAAACGCATGCAGGATTATAACGTGCTTCACCCAATGGGATGGGATGCGTTCGGTCTTCCGGCTGAGCAATATGCACTTGATACCGGTAATGACCCTGCCGAGTTTACTGAAAAGAACATCAATACATTCCGTCGCCAGATCAAAGAGTTAGGCTTTTCATATGACTGGGACCGTGAAGTAAACACAACTGATCCGGAATACTACAAATGGACACAGTGGATTTTCATCCAGCTGTATAAAAAAGGATTGGCCTATGTTGATGAAGTGCCTGTTAACTGGTGTGAGGCGCTTGGCACAGTACTTGCCAATGAAGAAGTCATCGACGGCAAGAGCGAGCGGGGCGGCCATCCCGTCGTCCGTAAGCCGATGAGACAGTGGATGCTGAAAATTACGGCTTATGCGGACCGTTTGCTTGAAGATTTGGAAGAGCTTGATTGGCCTGAAAGCTTGAAAGAGATGCAAAGAAACTGGATCGGCCGTTCAGAAGGTGCGGAAGTTCATTTTGGAATTGACGGACATGACAAACAGGTAACGGTGTTTACGACTCGTCCGGATACGCTATTTGGGGCGACATACCTTGTCCTTGCTCCTGAGCACTCTTATGTGAATGAGATTACAACAGAAGAGCAGAGTGAAGCAGTAGAACAATATAAAAATGATGTCGCAACCAAATCTGATCTTGAGCGTACAGAGCTTGCCAAAGAAAAAACCGGTGTGTTCACAGGCGCATATGCCTTTAATCCGGTAAACGGCAAGAAGGTGCCAATCTGGATCGCTGATTATGTACTTGCAACCTATGGTACAGGTGCGATCATGGCCGTTCCTGGGCATGATGAGCGTGACCATGAATTTGCTGTGAAATTTGACCTTCCGATTATCGAAGTCGTAGAAGGCGGAGACGTACAGACAGCTGCCTACGCAGGCGACGGCAAACATGTTAATTCAGATTTCTTGAACGGTCTTGAAAAAGAAGAAGCCATTGAGAAAATGAACAGCTGGCTTGTAGAGAATAACAAGGGTGAAAAGAAAATCACGTACCGTTTGCGTGACTGGCTGTTCTCCCGCCAGCGTTATTGGGGAGAACCAATCCCAATCATCCTTTGGGAAGATGGAACAATGACACACGTCCCAGAAGAAGAGCTTCCGCTACGCTTGCCAATCGTCAAAGAGATCAAGCCGTCCGGCACAGGTGAATCTCCTTTAGCTAACGTAGAAGACTGGGTGAATGTCGTTGATCCGGAAACCGGCAAGAAAGGACGCCGTGAAACGAATACCATGCCGCAATGGGCAGGAAGCTGCTGGTACTATCTAAGGTACATCGATCCTAAAAACAGTGAAGCTTTAGCAGATCCAGAGAAAATCAAGCACTGGCTGCCGGTGGACATCTATATCGGCGGTGCAGAGCATGCGGTACTTCACTTGCTGTACGCGCGATTCTGGCATAAGGTTCTTTACGATCTAGGCGTAGTTTCCACAAAAGAGCCGTTTCAGCGGTTGTTCAACCAGGGAATGATTCTTGGTGAGAACAATGAAAAAATGAGTAAATCCAAAGGAAATGTGGTTAACCCGGATGAAATCGTAGCTTCCCACGGAGCAGATACTCTGCGTATGTATGAAATGTTCATGGGACCGCTAGATGCATCCATCGCATGGAGTACGACCGGCTTGGACGGATCCCGCAGATTCCTTGACCGTGTATGGCGTCTGCTTGTTGCGGATAATGGAGAGCTTAACACGTCCATTCAAGATCAGCATGGTACAGATTCCTTTGAACGTGTATATCATCAAACGGTGAAAAAGATCACCGAAGATTTTGAGGGGCTTCGCTTTAACACAGGAATCTCTCAATTGATGGTATTCGTTAACGAAGCGAATAAGCAAAACGTTCTTCCAAAGTATGCTGCTGAAGGGTTTGTGAAGCTGCTTTCCCCGATCGCTCCGCATATTGCTGAGGAGTTATGGGAAAAACTAGGGCACAGCGGGTCTATCGCATACGAATCATGGCCGGTGTGGGACGAAGCGAAACTAGTGGAAAAAGAAGTGGAAATCGTTGTACAGATCAACGGTAAAGTAAAAGCTAAGCTTAGCGTACCGGCTGATATAACGAGAGAAGACATGGAGCAGGCAGCGATGGATAGCGATGCGGTTCAAAGCAGCATCGAAGGCAAAACGGTCCGTAAAGTGATTGCGGTTCCTGGCAAGCTCGTAAACATCGTAGCCAATTGACAGAGGTGAATGGAATGGAAGATCAAATCAATACGATCACTCCCGAAGAAGTGAAAAGCAAGCTAAAAAAGGGTGAAACAATTTCTCTCATCGATGTTCGTGAGGATGAAGAAGTCGCTGAAGGAAAAATTGCCGAGGCGAAGCACATCAAAATGATGGAAGTTCCAAATCGTTTAGACGAGATCAACAAAGACGAGGAGCATATCCTCATCTGCCGCTCAGGAAAAAGAAGCGAGAATGTAGCTCACTTTTTACAGGAAAACGGTTATAAAGTGAAGAACATGGTCGGCGGCATGATGGCCTATGGCAAGGATTCAGAATAACTATAGTTAAGACATAAAAGAACCGGCTGCTATTGAGCAGCCGGTTCTTTTCATGCGGTTTCGTTTTTTTTTTTTACATAAATTACCTCTATTTTTTCTTCAATAAACTTAACGAATGAACCGATATAAGAATATAACGACTCTGGGGGATAGAATGCATAAACAAAACCTACTCTATTTTTTCATACTTCTATTCGCAGCCCGCATGTTTATTAAACAAACTGGCTATTTGCAAAACGATCTGGCTGACTTTTTATTTGATGCAGTGTTTGCTCTTATTCTCATATTTATGTATTTCCGGGTTTCTAAAAAACATAAGCAGAACAGCGCTTTTCTTGAAAAAGAAATTGAAGAGCATAAGTCCACGATGGATGAGCTTAGAAAAAGCCGGGAAAGGCTTCAGGATATTTTTGATACGATTGATGTTGCCATCTGGTCACATAATCTTAAACAAAACAAACTGATGATCACCCCGGGAATTGAAAAACTTTATGGATACAGCTTGGATACGTTCATTCAAGATGTTGAACTTTGGAAGAAAGTCATTCATCCCGAAGATTATCCAATCATTGAAAAGAGAGCGAAGAAGATAGCGCGCGGAGAAACGGTGACCAGCGAGTACCGTATTACGCGGCCAAACGGAGAAATACGATGGATTCAGGACCGTGGGATTCCAATCCTTGACGAATCTGGTGAACTGGTTGACTTCAGTTCAATCCTTTATGATATCACCAATCGAAAACAGGCAGAGAGCACGATTGACCACATGGCTTATCATGATGATTTGACTGGATTGCCGAACAGGCACAGGTTTCAGGAAGTGCTGGAACAGAAAATGTTTGAAGCAGATATCAGCAAAAGCAGGATCGCTGTGATGTTTGTTGATTTAGACCGTTTCAAAATAATAAATGATACGCTCGGCCACCGCTTTGGTGACTTATTGCTTCAGCAGGTTTCCTTTCAGCTAAAAAATCTTGTCCGCCCTACGGACCACGTGTTTCGCCGAGGCGGAGATGAATTTATTCTATTGATTGAAAATACGGACGAAGCGGAAGTGAAACAGCTTTCTTTGCGTATTTTGAATCAGTTTAAAATGCCCATCCTGATCAGAGGTCATGAGATTTTCAGTACGCTTAGCCTTGGTATCTCCTTTTACCCGGGACATGGACTTGATGTGGACGAACTCATCAAAAATGCTGACACTGCCATGTACGATGCAAAAGAAAAAGGCAGGGATAATTATCAATTTTTCAATGCTGCTCTTAACGAATCAATGAGGGTGAAGATGCATCTGGAGAATGGCCTTCGCAAAGCCGTTCATCGCCAAGAGTTTACCCTTTGTTACCAGCCCTTAATTTACCTGCCGACGGGGCGAATCATTGGTACAGAGGCGTTAATCCGCTGGGAACATCCGGAATTCGGCAACATCCCGCCATCTGATTTTATCCCGGTGGCTGAAGATACAGGGCTGATCATTCCCATTGGTGATTGGGTGATAGAAGAAGCATGCCGGCAAAATAAAGTTTGGCAGAACGAAGGGCATGAAAAACTGGGCATCGCTGTGAATATTTCGGTGAAACAGCTGGAGGATCCGGGGTTTCCTGACAGGATAAAAAAGATTCTTGCTTCTTTTGACATGGACCCTTCTTTTCTTGAACTGGAGATCACAGAAGGGATGATGCAAGACTTTGATTCTTCCATTCCTAATATCAAAAGACTGAAAGATCTAGGTTTAAAAATATCCATTGATGATTTTGGAACCGGTTATTCCTCATTAAGCTACTTAAAGGTGCTTCCGATCGACACTTTGAAAATCGATAAATCATTTTTGGATGATAGCCTCGAAAGCTTTCGGGGGCAAGCACTTGTCAAAACGATTATTGATATGGGAATCAACTTACAGTTTAATGTGATCGCAGAAGGTATAGAAGATCGGATGCAGGTGGAATTTCTGCTTTCTCAAGGCTGTTTGATCGGGCAAGGGTATTTTTTCAGCGAGCCGTTATCTCCGACAGAATGCGAAGAATTCTTCCAGAAACATTTATTACCAAGGTGAAAATAAGATAAATTTCATTTTTCCTTGTCGACAAAACGGGGTTCACTCTTCAAAACTAGTGGAGTTTTTACAAAGGATTCGACTTAAGTGATAGGGAAAACATACCCAGGAGGTGCTGGAGTATGCTGAAAATAAAGTTGTTTGATGAAGAACATGAAGCTGATCTGGAAGAAGCGGTTAACGGCTTTTTGGAGAACCTCCATGAATCGAACATCAAAGATATCAAGTATCAGGTTTCGATCAGTGACAGTTTAAGGGAGGAAGAGGAACCTACCATATACTCCTACTCTATAATGGTTATTTATATTGAATAAAAAAAGGGAACTCCCTCGGCATGAGCTGAGGAGTTTCCTTTTCTTAATGTGTTGCAGCATTGGTACCTGCCAAATGTCCGGTAACGAAGGCAACCGTTATGTTATAGCCGCCGGTATAGCCATGCAGATCTAAAACTTCTCCGCAGAAATAAAGTCCTTCTTTCTTCTTTGAGGCCATGCTCTTTGGTTCAATTTCCTTGATGGAAACACCGCCGCCTGTTACGAACGCTTTCTCGATGGAAAGTGTGCCGTTC
This sequence comes from Fictibacillus sp. WQ 8-8, assembly GCF_024494405.1. Lineage (NCBI taxonomy): Bacteria > Bacillati > Bacillota > Bacilli > Caryophanales > Fictibacillaceae > Fictibacillus > Fictibacillus sp. WQ 8-8. The sequence continues at coordinate 298,931 of NZ_JAMXKG010000005.1, read as the reverse complement.
ACTTCAAATGAAAACCGTTTAAGCATTGAGACGAACTGGCGCAGGCTTTGTTTGTTAAGGTGTTCACTCGTCACATCAAGCGATATGTTCGCTTTCTCCAATAAGAACAGCAAATATCGTTCTGGCAGAAAGCCTTTCAGAACATTTTTTATCGCTTTTTTCGAATCTTCTTTTAAGAGGTTATTTACGGATTGAAACAGTTCTTCTTCTTTTTGATCCGGAAAAGAATCAATGGACATCGTTATCGATTTGGTTTCAAACTTCTTCAGTGCTTTTACAACATACTGGCTTGATCGCAGGGCAGCAGGTCCGGATATTCCGAAATGTGTGAAGATCATGTCCCCTCTATGAGATTTGATCAGCTTTCCCTTCGGATTCCAAACGGAAAGCTCTGCCTGGCGGAGAGAAATACCCTGCAGTGTTTTGGATTTAACAAAAGGTTCGGAAGAGGTGATCGGAACTTCTGTAGGATACAGTTCTGTAATGGTGTGCCCTGCTTTTTTTGCCCAGGCATAGCCGTCTCCTGTTGACCCGGTATGAGGGACCGATTTTCCTCCGACCGCAATAATGACAGCTTTCGCAGGAATGACGGTACCGTTTTTTAGAACAACTTCTTTTACATGATCGTCTGTGTAATTGACGGTTTCTACTGGGGTGTTTGTCCAGATTTTTACGTTCAGTGATTCAATTTTCTTTAAAAGGGCAGCCACAACATCGCCGGCCTTGTTGCTGACAGGGAACATCCTCCCGTTGTCTTCTTCTTTCAGAGCGATACCAAGCCCTTCAAAAAAAGAGATGATGTCTTCATTGTTAAAGATTGAAAACGCACTGTATAAAAAACGCCCATTGCCGGGGATATGTTTAATAATTTCATCAATCGGGAGCCGATTCGTTACATTGCACCGGCCTCCTCCTGAAATAGCAAGCTTTCTGCCAAGCTTGTCTCCTTTATCAATGAGCAGCACACGGCTGCCCTTTGATGCTGCAGCGACCGAGGCCATCAAACCGGAAGGGCCTCCTCCAATAACCACTACATCATATTTCATGTATGCACCTGCTTCCTTTTATTACAACCAAAAAGATACCATAAATTTTGTGAAATGAAAAACTCTGTCTCGGCAGAGTGCTTATGTTACAATACTAATGTTGTTCAAGAAGATTAAATTAAAGTATGCTTATTTGCAGCACTAAATAGTAGGAGATGGATTCATGTCTCGGTTATTGCGAGGAACGTTAATTTTAACTGCAGCAACATTCTTTTCAAAATTTATCGGATTGATTTATATTGTTCCGTTTAATGCTCTTGTTGGAACAAAAGGTCTTGCACTATACGGATACGCTTATAATCCTTACACGATTCTTCTAAGTATCGCAACGATGGGCGTACCGCTGGCCGTTTCAAAGTTCGTATCAAAATATAACGCTCTCGGCGATTACGCCACAGGCCGGAAGCTGCTGAAATCTGGATTGTTCATCATGACGTTGACCGGCTTTGCCGCATTCCTTGTGCTTTATTTCATCGCTCCCGTGTTATCGTCAAACATCCTTGGAAAACATGGCGGAAACGGAAATACTGTAGATGATATTACCTTTGTTATTCGGATGGTAAGTACTGCTCTGATCTTTGTTCCTTCCATGAGCCTGATCAGAGGTTACTTTCAAGGATTTCAATCCATGGGTCCAACAGCAGTTTCCCAAGTGGTTGAACAGGTTATACGAATATTATTTATTCTTATTGCGAGCTACGTTGTCATCCATGTGCTGAACGGCACCTTGACCACTGCGGTAGGCCTTGCGACTTTTGCAGCGACGGTAGGGGCAGTGGGAGGACTGCTTGTTCTCCTTTGGTACTGGAACAGACGGCGTCCTTATTTGAAAAAAATGTACGAACAGTCCACTGTGGATTCGGGGGTTTCCCTGCCAGCAATCTATCGCGAGATTGTTTCGTATGCGGTGCCTTTTGTAGCCGTTGGACTTGCAATCCCGCTCTATAAAATTATTGATCAGTTTACGATTGTTAACACACTGCAGCGGACGGGCTACAGCCAGCCAAAGGCAGAAGATGTATTTGCGATGGTCACACAGACATCACATCAGCTTGTTATGATTCCGGTGTCCCTTGCGACGGCATTTGCTCTAACCCTTATCCCCATCATCACAAAGTCTTATACAGAAGGGGATTATGACGCGTTAAACAAGCAGATCACACAATCTTTTCAGATCACTTTGTTTTTAACAGTGCCAGCAGCAGTCGGTTTATCGGTCCTTGCTTATCCAGCCTATGGAACCCTCTTTACACTCAACGACATCAAGCTGGGCGGCGAGCTTCTGCGCTGGTATTCTCTATCGGGAATATGGTTTGCGATGTTTACGGTTACCGCGGCGATCATGCAGGGTTTAAACCGGCAAAAATACGCGCTGTTCAGTCTTTTAGTCGGCATCTTGTTTAAGCTGACCCTAAACATTCCTCTCATTTATTTATGGAAAGGCGTCGGCTCAATAATTGCAACCAACATCGGGTACACGGTTTCCATTTTAATCAATCTGTATGTGATTAAGAAATATGGAGAATTCTCGTTCAAGTGGGTATTCCGCCGCGCCATCCTGATCATTGCTTTCGGTTTGGCTATGGCAGCCGCTGTTTATGTCATCAAAGCTCCGATTGAAAGTTCATTTCATGGGGTTTATACGAAGACCAGAGGCATTGCCGTTCTGGCAGCTGGCATTCTCTTAGGAGGGCTCGTTTATTTCGCCCTATCCTACAAATCTGGTTTGATACAGATTGTATTGGGACAGCGGTTCAGTTTCCTGAAAAGAAAAAAACAGAAAGCAACGTAAAAAGAAGGTCCTTTATGGGCCTTCTTTTCTGGCATTAATCATTTTGTTCATCGTACCATTTCAGCTGATTGCCGATACTATAGCCTTCGAGTGGCACTTCAAACTGGAAACCGGCCTTAGCCAGCTCTGGCTGAAGATGTTCTCTGTAAACCCAGCCTCCATGCAAATAAACGGTGCATTCTTCCGGTTTTTCATGATTTAGCAGCTCTTTTACGACTTTCCTCGCCCAATCGTGCTTTTCCTTGGGGGAAAAATTCTTAATCGAAACATTATAGGGCTCGATCCACTGATCCTGAGTAAGAAACCCTTCTTTTGCGCTGTAAAAATAAAATGCGTCATAATTCTGCTTTGCAAAATGAACAGATTTTAAGAACAAAGGACTTATGTATAAATCTATAGCTGCTGCGGGATGGTTCAGTTTCTTTCTGGCAGTTGCCAGCAGGCCGATTTTCCGTTTCATCTAACAATCTCCTCCTATAGTACTAAAATACCCGCGTTTACTAATTATAAAGCAAAATTTTGTAAATTTATAGGAAAATATACTTATAAAAAGAAATGAGGTCAATAAAAAAATGCGAATTGATAAATTATTAGCCAATATGGGATTCGGAACCAGAAAAGAAGTGAAACAGCTTCTGAAGAAAGGTGCTGTCTTCGTGGACGGAGTACCTGTGAAAGACAGCAAGACAAAAGTGAATCCTGAAATGCAGAAGGTAACTGTACACGGAGAAGAAGTGGTCTTTAAAGATACCATTTACCTCATGATGAATAAACCGCCTGGGGTAATATCGGCAACGGAGGATCATGTACAGGAGACGGTCATCGATCTTCTGGAAGAGCAGGATCAGATTCTTTCACCTTTTCCTGTCGGCCGCCTGGATAAAGATACAGAAGGTCTCCTCATACTAACGAATGACGGACAATTGTCCCATTCGCTTTTATCCCCTAAAAAGCATGCACCTAAAACCTATTATGCGAAAATTGAAGGAGTTGTAACACAGGAAGATGTGGATGCGTTCAATGATGGAGTTACTCTTGAAGATGGATACAAGACCAACCCTGGAGCTCTTTCCATTCTCCATTCAGGAGAGGTGTCAGAAATTGAGCTTATCATTACAGAAGGGAAATTTCATCAGGTGAAAAGAATGTTTGAAGCGGTCGGGAAAAAAGTCACCTATTTAAAGCGCATTCAAATGGGAGGACTAAAGCTCGATGAGAAGCTGAAGCTCGGAGAATACAGAGAACTGACAGCAGAAGAACTGGAACGTTTATCGGAGAGAGAGGTTTTTTAAAAGGTAATTTCGGGTAATAGCTAAAAAAAGGAGGAATGTTTTATGCTATTAAAAGCTAACGATTTACTCGGAAAAAAAGTAAAGCACGCAGAAACAAAGGAAGATAACATTGACTTAAATGGCATTCTTCTGAATAAATATGATTTTTCGCTCTGTTACCTGTCGTTTGAGGAAACAGTTCCTGCCGATCCCGGAAATGAAGAATCTTTTGATCCTATTGATAAAAATGTGCTGAACATGCAAGCAGCAACGAGCGGCATCGGTTCACAAAGCACGCCGCTGAGCGGTACAGGCTATCCGGTCGCTGCAAGGTCTTATTATAAAGAAACGTATTATATTCCATGGCACGATATCATTTCACTTGATGACGACATTGTCTACCAAGGTAACGAACGTCAAATCGAAGAGCCTGAAGAGTGCATGGCCTCCTCCATATTTGATGGGTGGACGGTTGAAACCATTGACGGAGAAAAAATCGGCAAGATTAAAGATGTCATCCTGGATACCATTTCAAAAAAAGCAGTTGCCATTGAGATCGCTGAGGGGTTTTGGTCAAAACTTTTAGGTGAAGGCAACAAATACATGCCGATCGCAGGCGAACCAAACTGGGTGGAAGAGAAGTGGGTCGTTGAGCCGGAGCTCAAAGACCACTTGGTGAATGATAAGGATGACATTAAGCCGCTTTTTTAAAAAAAAGCAAGCAAAAACCCCCTTTCCATGTGGATGGGGGTTATCTCATTAGAAAAGCACTTCACAAGAGGTGATGTCTAGCTGCAGCGCCCTCGAGGACTTAAACGGGGCGCTTTTTGCTCTTCCTAGTTAAGATACTTTTACTTTTTTAGAAGTTGTTTGCCACAAGCCTCTGCTCGGGCTGGTGACCAGGTTGTTATAAGCCAATACATTTAGATCCCTCTGGATAGTGCGCTGCGTAGTCCCAAATTCTTCAACCAATTCTCGTGTTGTAACAGTCCCTTTCCTTTTTATAAAAAGATACATGGATTTTACACGGTTCAACATACGGTTAGTTGAAGGACTCAAAAAACCACTCCCTATACAGTATTGTCGTTCATAATAAATTATAGTAAAAGATCATTAATTTATTATGATAAAATGTTTAAATTTTCATTAAATATGAGATTAAAATAAAAAGCGAAGACTCCACAATCCGGTTCTTCGCTGCTTGGCCATGATTTCATATCATGATTTCTCTCTCTATTTCTCAGGTGATTGGCGGCTTCGCAGCATGTAATGACCGCTTGTTTAATAAATAAAACAAAGCATTCATCGTTTACGTTTTAACAACCACACCTCCTATTTACGCGATATTATACTTTATTTCAGAAAAAAAAGCAAATGAGCAGTCTTTATATCGTCATTATTCTGTGTTTTTTTACCTTTTTGGTAATATAAGCTAAAATAAAGAGTGGTTTTTCGTTTGAACGAGTACCTAGTAGTACTGAAACATGAGATGATACATAAGAATTGAATGGAGAAAGGTGAGCAGTATGAAAAATGTAAATTGGAAAGAAGAAATCGAAAAAAGGAAGGAAAATCTGCTTAAGGATACACAAGGCCTGCTGCAGATCAGGAGTGTGCTGGATGAAGATAAAGCCACTGATAAAGCTCCATTTGGGCCTGGGATTGAAATGGCCTTGGATTACATGCTTGAACTGGGCAATGCACAGGGTATGCAGACTAAAAATGTTGACGGCTTTGCCGGACATATTGAAATAGGAGAAGGACAAGAATTAATAGGAATTCTCGGCCATCTTGATGTTGTTCCCGACGGTGATGGATGGACGGTGGATCCGTTCGGAGGAGAGATTAAGGATGGTAAGATCTTTGCCAGGGGTGCCATTGATGATAAAGGTCCAACGATGGCTGCTTTTTACGGGATGAAGATGATAAAGGAACTTGGCCTGCCTTTATCCAAGCGAGTCAGGCTGATTCTTGGAACGGATGAGGAAAGCCTATGGCGCTGTGTGGATCATTACTTTAAGCATGAAGAAATGCCTTCATCCGGGTTTGCGCCGGATGCCGATTTTCCAATTATCCATGCCGAGAAAGGGATGCTTAACATTGATTTAAAGCAGGGAGCTGCCGCCGATAATCGCCAGCATCCTAATGTGCTTGAATCCTTTTCTTCTGGACGCAGGCTCAATATGGTGCCAGATCAGGCGGAAGCGGTGATATCAGGAAGTGAAGAGCTTGAAGAAAGCTTTCAACAATTTTTAAAAAGCCGCAATTTAACCGGTTCCTCCTCCAAAAATGATGTTGGCCTAACTCTAACTCTAATCGGGAAGTCTGCGCACGGAAGTACGCCTGAATTCGGTGTGAATGCGGGAGTCTTGCTTGCTTCATTTTTATCTGGAGCAGATCTTGATGAACAGGGAAAAGCCTACATTGGTTTTGTTAAGGATCATCTTGGAAGCATTTCAGGTGAAGAGCTTGGAATTAAGGCAGAGGATGATGTTAGCGGAATTTTAACGTTAAATCCAGGGATGTTTGATTACAGCCGGGAAGCCGGAGGGACCATCGGTCTGAATATCAGGTATCCTGTCAAGCATTCAGGAGAAACGGTATTGAATACACTTCAAAAACTGGTGGATGTAAAAGGTTTTTCCCTAGAGGTGACAAAGCATACGAAGCCTCATTTTGTAGATGAAAATCATGAGTTGGTTCAGACATTAAAAAAGGTGTATGAAGAACAAACGGGCCAGCCTGGTAATCCTATCGCTATCGGAGGCGGGACATACGCACGATCATTAGAAGCGGGTGTGGCGTTTGGCGCATTATTTCCTGGGAGGGAAGATGTTGCTCACCAAAAAGATGAATACATGTTCCTGGACGATTTATTCAGTGCTGCAGCCATTTATGCACAGGCTATTTATGAATTGGCCAGATAATCTGTGTCCATACGTTTGATTGAGAGAAAAGGGATTGGGGAGAAGGGACAAAAGTGGTTAGTCAGAAAAGAACTTCTTTAAGCCTGAAAGGTTTTTATTTATTTACTTTCTTTGCCTTTGGCAGCTTGTTTCCTTTGCTCGGTGTTTACTTTAAGGAAGAGGCCGGGCTTTCGGGAACTGAGATCGGTACGTTAATGTCATTGAGCCCTATAGTGATGATTTTTGCGCAGCCGATGTGGGGAATCATTACAGATTATACGAAAAAGCCGAAGCATGTACTCGCTGTATCGCTTCTTCTTACGGGATTAATCGGCTATGCCGTGCTGTTTATTGGCACGTACGGTTGGCTGTTCATCATACTGATCCTGCTGGCGTTATTTCAAAGTGCGATCGTACCGATATCAGACAGTATTCTTTTGAATTACGTAAACCAGACTAACCAGGAGTACGGGAATTACCGGCTGTTTGGGGCGATTGGTTTTGCAGTAGCTGTATTCATTATGGGAAAGTTATCGGAGATGTCGGGCATTTCCATCATCTTTTATTCGTTCGCTCTAAGCTTGCTTCTTTGTTTGCTGCTGATTAGAAGCATGCCGAGAGAAGGTGAGTTGCTGAAAGTGGATTTGCTTTCCGGCCTTTCTGCGTTGATTAGAATGCCGAAGTATATGGTGTTTTTAATAACCACATTTCTTATTTTTGGTCCTATCTTTGCGAACAATTTTTACTTCAGCTTTTATATCCAGGGAATTGGCGGAACCCTGACTGGAGTAGGTATCGCATTCCTGCTTGCGGCCGGCAGTGAAGCGCCATTCATGAAACTGTCGGGCATCGCACTGAGAAAGTATGGTGTTATCCAAATCATGATGTTTGCGGCAGCGGTTTCTGGTTTAAGATGGACCTTTTATTTCTTTCAGCCGTCAATCACTGTTGTGCTCTTAACGACTGTTGTCCAGGGCTTTTCCGTCGGTTTGTTTATTCCGGCGGCAATGGAATACATCCGGGAGAATACTCCCTCTGATGTGCGGGCTACAGCGGTTTCCTTATATACTGCCGTAGGTAATGGACTCGGTTCATGGTTCTGTACGTTTTTGGGAGGCATTATCTTTGATAAGTATTCAATCTTTAACACCTATCTTTTCTTCGGTATTCTTTCTTTTGCAGGCCTCTTTATGATTGGAATATTAATGCGGCTGCAGTCCAAAGATAAGCTTGGACTCAGTTCTGGTGTATAAAAAGACGGCTCATGATCCCACATGTGGACCTTGAGCCGTCTTTTTTCTTTTTATTCGAATTGGAACAGATCAGTGGATAGATAACGCTCTCCAGAATCACAGGTGATACAGACAACCACGTCATCCTTGGAAAGCTTTTTGGCGGTTTGAACGGCACCATAGACTGCTGCCCCGGACGATGGGCCAACGAGGATACCTTCTTCTGCAGCGAGTCTTCTGACGGTCGTATAAGCCGGTTCATCCTCTACATTTATGATTTCGTCATAGACGTTCTGATTTAAGATTGACGGTATAAAACCAGGGCTGGTTCCTACCAGCTTATGTTTGCCTGGTTTGCCTCCTGATAAAACAGGAGAACCCGCCGGCTCTACCACATGCACTGTCATGTCGGGGAAAGCCGCTTTTAGTGTTTCGCCAGTCCCGGTAATGGTACCTCCCGTGCCGGCAGGAGCAACGAAGGCGCTCAACGGCTTTTTCAGCTCTTGCATCGCTTCAATGATTTCAACGGCAGTGGTTGTGCGGTGGGCATCTGGATTCGCAGCGTTTTCGAACTGCATTGGCATAAAACTGTTTTCAGGGTTTTCGGCCAGCAGTTCTCTTGCCTTATTGATGGCCCCAGGCATCTTTTCGTCTCCTGGTGTGAGCACGACTTCTGCACCATAAGCTTTGAGAAGATTGATTCTCTCGGCCGTCATTGTATCTGGCATAACGATCACTGACTTGTACCCTCGGGCTGCAGCGTTCATCGCCAGACCGATTCCCGTGTTTCCGGATGTCGGTTCAATAATCGTATCCCCAGGTTTTAATTGACCTGATTTTTCCGCTTCAATGACCATGTTATAGGCAGCCCTGTCCTTTAGGCTCCGGCTTGGATTATAATATTCGAGTTTCACGTAGATGGAGGCCCCGTCTGGGTCAGGTATATGATTCAATCGGACAAGAGGAGTATCTCCAATTAATTCGGCTATGTTTTGAACAACTTTCATGATGATTTGCACATCCCTGTCTTTAACTAATTACAAAAAGTATAACAAATCCAACTTTTAAAATAAAACATGAAAGCTTTTGGATGGTTGTACGGTGATGCTTTTTGGTAAGATAGGAATAATTCCTTTTTAATGGAGATGAAAGAATGTATGAATAGACATATTTTTGCTGCCGTTCCAATTCCTTCTCATGTAAAACGCACGATTGGTGAATTATCCGAAGTGCTCAAAGAAAAGCTTCCTTTTAAACAATGGGTTCATCAAGAGGATCTGCATCTGACGCTGGCTTTTCTTGGACAAACCAGTCAAAATCAGCTTATCAATCTAAAAGAATCGTTTCATATGAATATTCATGATCTTCCATCTTTTTCTCTCACGGTATCAAGAGCAGGATTTTTCGGCAAGCTGGGCCAGCCCCGTATATTCTGGCTCGGAGTAGAAAAAGAGGCGGGCCTTTTTACTTTGCAGAGAACGGTACACGGCCTTTGCCAGAAAGCGGGCTTTCCGGTAGAAACCAGGCCGTATTCTCCCCATATTACTATTGCTAAGAGGTGGGGGGACGCTGAAGCCTCCATTAATAGCGTTTTTGATGAAAACATGATCAATCCGGTTGCCGGGCTGACGTTTGAAGTTCGCTCCATTGTGCTTTACGAAACTCACCTGGATAAAGTGCCTAAGTATAATGTCATCGAAGAGTTTAATCTTAAAGGAGAGGACGAACATTGAAAGCCTTTGTGATTGTATTTCAGATTGGTGTTTTGTATTTGTTTCATATGCTGGGCGTATGGATTTCAGAGAGCTTGCACTTATTCATTCCGGGCAGTGTCGTCGGAATGATTTTATTGTTTATAGCCCTATGTACAGGGAAATTTAAAAGCAGATGGGTAAGTTCGGGAGCGCGGTTTATGTTAGCGTATCTCCCGCTATTCTTTATTCCTGTCACCGTAGGAATCATGAAATATCCTGCACTTTTTTCTTTAAAAGGGCTGATGCTCATTGCCGCAACAGCAGTATCCACGTTTTTAGTTGTCGCCGCGACAGGATGGTCAAGTGAACGCCTCATGTCGAAGAAGGAGGCTTCGGTCAATGTTCTGGACTAGTCTTATTTTTATCCTGATCACGGTGTTCCTTTTTATCGCCATGAAAAAGGTCTATGAAAGGTGGAACTCGCCTTTTCTGATTCCTGTTCTGACCACAACGTTTGTGATCATCATGATTCTCCTGCTCACACATATTCCATACGAGAAATACATGGAAGGCGGAAAATGGATTGAAGAACTGCTCGGTCCGGGTGTGGTAGCTCTGGCTTATCCATTGTATTTATACAGAGACAGCTTAAAAAGGCACCAAGTATCTATTATTGTCGGTGTGTTTACAGGCACGCTGGTTGGTGTAACGACCGTTTTTCTTTTTGCAAGCGCCATTGGAACGAGTAAAAAGACGATCCTCTCCATGCTTCCGAAGTCTGTAACCACACCAGTCGCGATGGAAATTGCCCGATTAACCCATGGCTCACCTGCGCTTGCTTCTGTTTTTGTGATAATTGCCGGAATTTCCGGTGCCGTTTTTGCGCCAAGGTGGTTCAACTGGCTGAGGCTGAAGACTCCCCTGGCCAGGGGATTAGGAATTGGAACGTCATCCCATGCGATCGGCACATCCAAAGCGATGGAGTTCGGTGAAGAAACAGCGGCATATAGCTCAGTGGCAATGGGATTGAGCTGCATTATTGCTTCCGTTCTCGTGCCGCTTTTTGCGGCATGGTTTTTATAGAATCACCTTAATATAAAAAGGAGAGGGAGATGGCATTTGGCTCAGCTCGTAAAACTTGAAGACTATGTGTCTCGGTATGAATTAAATCTTTATCACTACCAGAGCCGATTTGTTGCGCTAAAAAAAAGGCGGGCTGAAGAAGGGAAGAATCAAAGGACTTCCATTTCAAGAAAGATTTTTACCTCCCAGCTTAAGTGGGCAAGCTCGACGGTTAAAGATTTCTCAAATTTGGACCCATGCTATTTGAACGACGAACAGCTGCAATTTTTAACTACTAAAATTCCGGATAGCTATTTTTTATTTTACAAACCAGCTATCCTGCATAAAGCGGCACCGGTAGAATTGGAAGTCATTCTGGCTGGGCCGGGGGCGATCTGGTGTATCGTGCTGCTGGAGGGGAAAGATGCCATTTATCAGGAGGACACAAAACACTTTTGGAAGCGTACTGATGATGGACAGAAGAGTAAAAAGGTAGTCAATCCTTTTATCGCACTGGAAAGAATGGATTTTGTGCTTAAGCCTTATCTGGAGCCCTTCAAAGACAGGCTGCAGTTGAAAAAAGCAGTTTTATGCCAGAACGGTTATGTCGATATCCCGCCGAAGTGGAGTGATGTCCAGGTGGTCGATAAGCGTACCTTTGGATCCTGGTATACCAGAGTGGCTGGTGATCCAAGCCCGCCGAAGAGCCACCAATTAAAATTCATCGATGCCCTGCTAAAGGCTTCTGTCACCAACTCCCTTCCGCAGCCGGAATGGGAAGGAAACAGCAGATTAGAGGAGTAATGACGGTCTATGTCGAATTCTATCTTATTCATATTTAAAGGATAAGGACTGCAAATGAAACTCTATTTATTTATTATTCATGCAAACAATAAAAAGGCTCAAAAAACCTGGAAGGCCGTAAAAAAGATTCTTTCAGCCGAGGATGTTCCTTACCGCTCCTACTATACGGAGAGTGAGGGTCATGCGCTTGAAATTGCCAAAAAGATCTCCTACATTAATCGGGATCAGATCGAAGCTATCATTACGGTAGGCGGGGATGGGACCATCCATGAAGTAATCAACGGACTGAAGGATATGCCTGAAGTACCGGTCGGCTTTCTCCCAGGCGGATCTGGCAATGACATTATTCGGGGGTTGGGGTTCAATAAGAAAAAGAGTCTGGCCTATATTTTAAAAAGACGCCTTTTAAATAAACGGAACCCTAAAAAAGTCATTGACGCTGGGGTACTCAGCTTTCCAGGCAATAAAAGACGAAATGAATTATTCGTGAGTACAGCCGGAATCGGGTTTGACGGGGAAGTGACCAAGCTGACCAATCGATCATGGTACAAGAAATGGTTCCAGCGCTTCGGTGCAGGAAACTTTGCCTATACCGTAAGCATGTTCCGTCTTCTTTTTTCCTATACACCGGTGGATGCTGCCGTTACTGTGGATGGCTGCGAGCACCAGTTTTCATCGGTTTGGCTGATCGCTGCCGGCAATATGCCCTATTACGGGGGCGGAATGAAAATATGCCCTTCTGCAAGACCGGATGATGGCCTGCTTGAGCTGTGTATTGTCCATGGCCTGCACCCATTAAAGCTGCTATTTCTCTTTGTTACCGTATTCTCGGGTAACCATAAGGAGCTGGATGGTGTAGCCATTCTCGAAGGAAGAAGGATCTCCATAGCAAGTAAAGAGCCGTTAACGGTTCAGGCGGATGGAGAATTGCTCGGCACAACACCTGTTGAATGTTCCGTCATTCCCTCTGCACTGTCTATAAAAGTTTAATTTCGCGGGAAAGTTGAGCAAAGTGAATTCTGTTTTTCTATCATTTGGATAAAATAAGAATAGTGTATCGTCTGATAGGCTCGTCGGGTTTTTTTGGACAAAAAAACCCGACGAGCCTGTTATACATAGACTGTAATGAACGGTGAATACTGCATGATTCTCGGAAAGCATTGGTTATTTAGGGGGTGGATCGGCATTTTGAACAATCATAAACGTGTTGCGGAAGCAGAACAGATCGAAGCCTATCTTGATACATTTACAATGGTCACACTCGTCATTTTTACCGAAGTGCCGAGGGAGGCCTATTTTTACGTAACAGACCTTGAAAGGGTTTACCCATTAAAAAAGATTTCTGAACAGCGGTTGGAGGACCGGCTGCTTTTTCATATGGTGCTTGATCAGAAAATTCCTATCCAACGGGATTATTGGGTTGTGTGCCCTAACGGAGGAAGAATCCCGTTAAAGACGGGGGCGGTTGTAAGAACAAAAGAGTTTGATGAAGTCTTCGCGTATGAAAAAAGTGATCTTGGCACTTTGTATACCTCTGAAAAAACCAGTTTTAAAGTCTGGGCGCCGACCGCTTCTTCTGTACGGCTGAAGCTGTTTACGAGTGTGAGTACAGCCTTTGAACACCCGATGAGATTGGGAGATAGAGGGGTATGGGAAACGGAGATAGCAGGTGATCACCATTTAAATGAATATTGTTACCTTGTCAGAGTAAATCATGCGGTCAATGAAGCTGTGGACCCCTATGCGAAAGCCGTGACGATCAATGGAAAAAGGGGAGTTGTGATCGACTTAAGCAAGACCGATCCTGTGGGCTGGGATACTGCTCTTTCCCCTCCTCCCATCAAAAAGACAGACAGTATTATATATGAAGTCCATGTCAGGGATTTTTCTATTCATCCGTTAAGCGGCATGCAGCATAAAGGTAAATTCCTTGCGTTTACAGAAACAGGCACTGCAGGTCCTGGCCATTCTGTTACAGGAATCGATCACTTGAAAAAGCTGGGTGTTACGCATGTCCAGCTTTTGCCCGTCAATGATTACGGAAGTATTGATGAAACAAAGGCAGATACGGAGTACAACTGGGGTTATGATCCGCTGCATTTCAATGTGCCTGAAGGCTCTTATGCGACCGATCCCGCAGATCCGATTTCAAGAATCAAGGAATTTAAAGCACTGATTTCATCTATGCACGTAAATGGTCTACGTGTCATTATGGATGTTGTTTATAACCATGTTTTTATCAGGGAGACATCTGATTTTGAAAAGATTGTGCCTGGCTATTACTTTAGGTTTGATTATGGAGGGAATCCTGTCAATGGAACAGGCGTAGGAAATGATACAGCCTCAGAACGATATATGATGAGGAAATTCATGATGGATTCAGTGATGTTTTGGACGAAAGAATATAAAGTAGATGGTTTCCGGTTTGATTTAATGGGTATTCATGATATCAAAACGATGAACGAAATTTACAGGGAACTTGCGGAAGTAAATCCTGCTGTTTTTATTTTAGGAGAAGGCTGGAAGATGAATACGTGGCTGGATGAAGACCAAAAGGCATGTATTGATTCTGCAGTTAAGATGCCGGGAATCTCATTCTTTAATGATCGTTTCCGTGACCATGTTAAAGGGAATATCTTTCATGACGCACATGAAGGATTCATTAATGGGGACGCCTCCCAAATTGCAGGGATGTATGAAAATGCATCCGGAAATTCGGGAGAGCAAGGGTTGTTCATAACACCAGGCCAAAGCATTAATTATATTGAATGCCATGATAACCACACGTTATGGGACCGGCTTCGTGCGCTGCATCCCTATGAAGAAGAGACAGTCCTGCGAAAACGGCATTTGCTCGGTACAGCACTTGCTATCTTTTCACAGGGAGTTCCATTCATTCATGCAGGCCAAGAGTTTTTCAGAACAAAGCAAGGAGACGGCAACAGCTATAAATCGGGTGATATTATCAACAGGCTTGATTGGGAACGGAAAGCAAAATATGAAGCAGACGTACAATATGTGGCTGAACTCATTCAAATTAGAAAGAAGCATCCCGCCTTCCGAATCGATCAACCTGAGGTAATTGCCGACTGCTTATCTCTTCTTCAATACCTGCCTGATGGATTGTTCGGGTACATGATCAAAAACATAGGCGAGCTGGATTCATGGAAGCATATTATCCTTTTATACAACGGCCATCAGAGCGAGAAGGTTTACCAGCTGCCGTTTCCAGGCCAATGGACAGTTACGGCAGAGGCAATGGAAGTGAAAGAGGATGGGCTGTATAAAACAGATGCCGATACGCTCATCATTCCGCCACTTGGATTTACAATGGCCGTTCAGTATAGCGAAAAATTTTAACGAAACATAAATATGTACGATTTTTCTTCAGGCTGTGTTAAAATAATGTATTCGTAGAGGTTTTAAATTTTAAACAAAGTGTATGTTAACCGATATAAAAGAGGACATAATAATTTTCCGCATGAGATTGAAGGTGAACGTTTTGGAACACATACTAGGCAAGGGCTGGCAGATTATGCCGGCTGGTGGGGCAACAGGAGAAGCATATCAAGCTAAATATGAAGATCAGACTCTTTTTCTAAAGCGCAATTCGTCACCTTTTCTCGCGGTACTTTCTGCGGAAGGAATTGTTCCGAAATTATTATGGACAAAAAGATTGGGCAACGGAGATGTAATTACGGCACAAAAGTGGCTGAACGGAAGGGAATTAAAAGCATCTGAAATGCTGAATGATGGCGTGGGGAGACTTTTAGGCAGAATACATAAGTCTTCTGAACTTCTTGATATGTTAAAACGCTTGGGTAAACAGCCGCTCACTCCTGATCTGATTATTGATGATATTGAAACGAAAATCCAGGCTGAACAGGTATGTCCTCCAAAAATAAAGGAGGCTGTCCGTTATTTAAAATTGCAAAAAAACGTCATCCAGCATGACGATAAAGTCGTCTGCCATTGTGACGTTAATCATAATAACTGGCTGCTGAGCGAAACCAACGAGTTATATCTTATAGACTGGGATGGTGCGATGATTGCTGATCCCGCTCTTGATCTTGGTATGCTTCTATACTGGTATATTCCTCGTGAAAATTGGTCTAAATGGCTGTCCACCTATGGAGTCGAACTAACCGTGGACCTTCAGCGGAGAATGCATTGGTATATTATCGCACAAACCATTTTGTCGGTATTTTGGCACAGTGAGAGAAAACAGGAAGCTGAAAAAGAATACTGGTACAATTTTTTAAAGCAAGTCTTGCAGGAAAGCTATTATATAAATTGAAAAATTCGACAATTTCCATTTATTGCCCGGGTAATCCCTGTTAATTTGCTATGAAGTTTGAAAGGGTTGAATGGTATTCAGCCAATTTTCGATATGGGGCTTATGATTTGTTATATGTTCTTCAAGGTTCTCATGAGTTGAACCATCGTGACTGTACGTGTTAATGAGACCCAAGACATCCTTGATTTCATTATTTAAACTTCCATGCTGCATCAGCCGGGTAGCCAGGCGTTCCAGTTGGGCGCATTCCTGAGGCGTGCCCTTGCAATCGGTGTGATGATCTTGAAGAATGTCTCTTAACAGTGTCAGTTGATGGGTATAATCAAGCGGCATATATCTTCACGTCCTTCTTTTAAACTGTTGATGAAATTCAGTAATCATAGGGTATGGAATACGGAAGAATTTATCCGCGACGTAAAGCTGCGGGTTCTTTTTTTTGAACGTAGGCTTTATTGAAGCCTTTTTCTGAACAGCGTTTCATGTTAAAATGTCGAAGGTGTTAAATGGTATTTGATGTTAGAAAGGGAGATCAGTATGCGTCAGCGTTTTAAACCATGGGCAAAAGAAAAGCTAAATGAGTATCCAGAGGTTGTTGCCCCGAATCCTGCTGATTTAAAAGGAAAATGGCACGAATATTTTGGGAACGATCATCCGATTCATATTGAAGTAGGAACGGGTAAAGGAAGTTTTGTTACAGGAATGGGAAAGGCTCATCCGGATATCAACTATATCGGCATGGAAATTTACGATAGCATTATTGTCTCTGGATTGGAAAAAATTGTTACGGGAGAGATCGACAACGTTAAACTGATAAGAGAAAATGCCCAAAAGCTGACTGATTTTTTTGAGCCGGGTGAAGTGGACAGAGTATATCTTAACTTTTCGGATCCCTGGCCGAAAAACAAGCATGAAAAGCGCCGTCTAACGTACGAATCGTTCCTTTCCATTTTCGAAACCATCCTTAAAGACGAGGGAGAAATTCATTTTAAAACCGATAACCAGGGATTATTTGAGTATTCTCTCCACAGTTTCTCAAAATATGGCATGATTCTAAAACAAGTCTGGCTTGATTTGCATAAAAGTGATTATGAAGGCAATATCATGACGGAATACGAAGAGAAATTTTCTTCCAAAGGCTTCAGGATCTATCGGACTGAAGCGCAATTCCGTTCAAAAAAGTAACCCGGGATAACTCCCGGGTTTTTTTATGTTTCAGACATTCAGCAGGTAGCTTGCATTAAAAAAAGTATGGTACACTGAATTCAGATTATTTTTAATGTTGCAAAGGAGAGTCTCACAATGGATCAGTGGAAGGTAGGCAAGTTAACGTTAACTTGGCTGGATGGCGGAGTAACCCATATGGATGGGGGAGCCATGTTTGGAGTGGTTCCAAAACCGCTATGGAGTAAAAAGTATGCTGTGAATGAGCTGAATCAGATTGAATTACGAACAGAACCGATTTTGCTGCAGGGATTCGGAAAGAATATTCTCATTGAATCAGGAATAGGCAGCGGGAAGTTAAGTGACAAACAAAAGCGGAACTATGGCGTTCATGAAGAATCAGTGATTGAAGAAAGTCTTGAAGCCTTGGGCATGTCAGCGGGGGATATTAATATTGTTTTGATGACACACATGCACTTTGATCATGCCTCCGGATTAACGAAAATGGCAGACGGCGAACTAAAGCCCGTTTTCGAAAACGCTGTCATCTATACCTCTGAAACCGAATGGAAGGAACTGAAGGATCCGAATATCCGTTCAAGAAATACATATTGGGAAGAAAATTGGAGGCCCATCGAGCATCAGGTGACAACGTTTAATGAATCCTTTGAGCCTCTGCCTGGAATCAGGATGATTCATACCGGAGGCCATAGTGACGGCCACAGCATTATTGAAATACAGACAGAAGGAACCGTGCTCTATCATCTGGGTGATATCATGCCGACCCATGCGCATAAAAATCCGCTTTGGGTGCTTGCTTATGATGATTATCCGATGACTTCGATTTATGAAAAACAAAAATGGATCAAGCCAGATACGTGGTACTTTTTTTACCATGATGCGGTATACAGAGCAGTCAAGTGGGATGACCAAGGAAAGATGATCGAGGGAATTGCTCGCCCAAAGGATTAGGTTGTCAAAAATCCGTCACATTATTTCCAAATTCAAGCGGGTAAATAAAAAGGAAAAATATGATATGATGGAAGAGATTAGAATTAGAATTGGAATTGTACTGAAAGCAAGGAGGATTATAATGAAAAGGAAGATTATTGCACTATTATCCGTTTTTACTCTTGTTTTTTCCTTTGCCTCTATCGCTTCTGCAGCTGGAGCGACAGCAGACAATGAAATGAAAGCAGCCATTGAAAAAGGCCTGAAAGAAAAGCACTACGATTACAAGAAGGGCAGTATTGAGATTACAGATCTTAAGACTGTTCCGAACAATGATCCAAAGCTTGATACTTCTGAGATCGTCGTAGGCATGGGTTCCTACAAGACACTTAGAGATAACATTTTTTACTTCAAACACAAAGATATTGTCTTTTACAATGCGAAAGACAATAAGATGCTGACAGAGCAGGAAGTGGCAAAAGCCGGTCCAGAACTTCAGCAGTACAAAAAAACACATGAGGATCAAGTAGGCACGAAGATGGATTTTGTTGTGATCATACTGCTTCTTTCCCTTGTCTTGCTTGTACCGCTATACCTCCTTACCATTTGGGAGAAAGGCCAGTACCTAACAACTAAATTTAAAATTAAAAACAACTTGTACAATCATATGAAAAACTTTAACTAAAAAAGGCGCCGCAGTGTTTGCGGCGCTTTTTTGTGTCTATACCATTACTTTAGCTTTTTCACCGTGTTTAGAGATATCAAGGAGCGTTCCGGTTTTGGCATCAATAATGAAATCAAATTGAGTGAGGGTGGAGTTGAGTGTGCTGGAAAGGCCTCCTTTGTATACTGTAAACGGCAGCCCGAAGCGCTTTACTTCCTCAGGATGTACGCTGATCCATGAACCGGTAACCATAAATTCGTCCTTGGTCTGGCTCTTTACCAGTTTTAATGCTTTTTCAGGAGTCAGGTTCTGAGGTGCTCGCTTTGCTGCTACATATCCTGCTGCGAAGCCTGCGACTCCGGCAAGAATCCATTTGCTTGCTTTCATTTTCAGCATCTCCTTTTCTTATGTAAGCTTTTCCCCATTCAGTATAACAGAAAGCTTTAGTTTTTCTGACTTTTTTGCTATTCTTAAAAGGCAGTCAATGAATGAGGGTTCGAAATTCCCACCCCTCGCTAAAAAAAACTAGGGAGCGTGGAAACTTATAAAATCTTTCACTCTCTCCCGATACGTCTGTTTGTATGGGGATTTTTTTATTGGTTATCCATGTTCTTGGAAGGATGAAAATATATGGAGTTTGAAATTCCAAAAAAGGTTCAAAAAATAGATGAGGATATTGAGCGAAGCAAGCTGAAGTATCATCATAAACGGGTAGCTGTAACGAAAGAATTCACATTTGACGCCGCCCACCACCTTCACTGTTATGAAGGGAAATGCAAGAATCTGCATGGGCATACGTATAAGCTGGTGCTAACTATTAGCGGATTCGTTGACCCTGTAGGAATCTCAATGGATTTTGGGGACATTAAGAAAATTTATAAAGAGGCGATCGAGAGCAGGCTTGATCATCGTTATTTAAATGAAGTGCTGCCGCCGATGAACACAACGGCTGAAAATATGATCGTTTGGATCTGGGAAGAGTTTGATAAAAAATTAACGGAATATCGTTGGAAAGATAAAGGATTCCGATTGGAAGAAATCGTTTTATATGAAACCCCCACGAGCTATGCGACCTTAAAAAGGGAGTGGATGGAACATGCCGAATCACTTTAACTTACCATCCTCAGATGTCTACTCCCAGTGGAAAGTCCCGATGGTAGAGATCTTCGAGACTATTGAAGGCGAAGGAATGGCCGCAGGCTTTCCAACCATTTTTGTACGTGTATTTCATTGTAACTTACGCTGCACATGGTGTGATACTCCTTATAGCTATGCGCCAGCCAAGCCGGAATTTGAGGCAACGATTGAAGAAATCATTCAGAGAATCAATTCTTTTGCATCAAAACGGATCTGCTTTACGGGCGGGGAGCCGCTGATCCACAGAGAAAAATCGGCTGCGCTCTTAAAAGCGATGGCGGAAATTGAAAGAATTGAAGATATTCATATAGAGACCAATGGTGCTATTGCTCTTGAAGCGTTTCAGTTATTAAGGGAGAGCGACCCATTAATTAAAAACAAAGCAAGGTTTGTAATGGATTATAAACTGCCGGCTTCTGGAGAGATGGATCGCATGGTTCATGAGAATTTCGATCATTTGGAACCGCAGGACGAAATTAAATTTGTAATCGGCAGTGATGAAGATTTTGAACTTGCTGCATCTGTAGTCAATCAACATCACAAACAAGGACAGGTATTGTTCAGTCCGGTCTGGGAAACAATGCCGCCTGAAAAGCTTGTAAACAAAGTCCTTGAAGAGCGCATGTCAGATATCAAAGTCAGTATGCAGCTCCATAAAATCATTTGGCATCCGGATAAGAGAGGGGTATAAGATGAAAAAAGCGGTTATTGTTTTAAGCGGTGGATTGGACAGTACAACTTGTATGGGGATTGCGGCAAATGAAGGGTATGAGCTGTATCCGCTAACCTTCCATTATGGTCAGAGGCATAGCCGTGAGGTGCTTCAGGCAAAAAAGGTAGCCCAACATTATAACGTGAATGAACACCGTATTGTGGACATCGCGTTTCTGAATCAGATCGGCGGCAGTGCATTGACAGATTCCTCGATTGATGTGCCGACTGAAAAGGATGACAAGGAAGAAATTCCATCAACGTATGTACCGGCCCGAAATATGATTTTTCTTTCACTGGCGAGTGCTTATGCGGAAGTGATTGGTGCTGAAGCTGTTTATATCGGTGTGTCAGCAGTTGATTACAGCGGATATCCAGATTGCCGTCCTGAATTCATTAAAAGCATGAATGAAACCATCAACCTGGCAACAAAAGCAGGAACAACTGGTGAAAAGATTTCAATCTGTGCACCTCTTATGCATTTAACGAAAAAAGAGACTATCGAAAAGGGTCTTGAACTGGAAGTCCCGTACCGTCTGACGACCTCTTGTTATAACGGAGAAGAAGAAGCGTGCGGAGAATGTGACAGCTGCCAGCTGCGTTTAAAAGGATTTGAAGAAGCAGGCGCCGCTGATCCGATTCCTTATAAATAATTGTTTGAACAACCACCCCTATTGCTGCATTGGAAAATTATTGTTTCCAGCGTTACAATAGGGATATACATATACTAGCTTTCCGAAAGGAGAAACAATGAATACTGAAACGCTGGAGTTGTTTAGAACATTAACAGAGCTTCCTGGCGCTCCGGGATTTGAGCATGAAGTCCGGAAGTTTGTCAGAAGAGAAATTGAACCGCTGTCCGATGAGATTATTCAAGACGGACTTGGCAGCATCTTTGGTGTGAAGCATGGCGAAGGGCCAAGAGTAATGGTCGCCGGCCATATGGATGAAGTCGGCTTTATGGTAACAAGAATTACGAAAACTGGTATGATCCATTTTGAAACGCTTGGCGGCTGGTGGAGCCAGGTCCTGCTCGCACAAAGAGTTCAGATCATCACGGATCAGGGTCCTGTCGTTGGTGTGATTGGTTCGGTACCGCCTCATCTGCTTCTTGAGGAGCAGCGGAAGAAGCCAATGGATATCAAGCACATGTATATTGATATCGGTGCAGACAACAAGCAAGATGCTGAGAAAATCGGCATCCGTCCAGGACAGCAGGTTGTGCCGATCTGTCCTTTCACACCGATGGCCAATCCCAAAAAGATTCTTGCTAAAGCGTGGGATAACCGTTATGGCGTAGGCCTGGCGATCGAACTTCTAAAAGAAGTAAAGGATACGAAACTGCCGAATCAGCTCTATTCAGGAGCTACAGTCCAGGAAGAAGCTGGTCTCAGGGGCTCGAAAACAGCCGCCAACCTGATTGAGCCTGATATTTTCTATGCACTGGATGCAAGTCCGGCCAACGACATGACAGGCAATGAAAATGAGTTTGGCCATTTGGGAAAAGGAACTTTGCTTCGTATCCTAGATCGTACGATGATCACGCATAAAGGGCTTCGAGACTTTATTTTAGATACGGCTGAAACCAACAAAATTCCTTATCAATACTTTGTTTCGCCAGGTGGAACGGACGCAGGAAGTGTCCACCTTTCAGGAAAAGGAGTTCCTTCAGCCGTAGTAGGTATTTGTTCCCGTTATATTCATACGCACGGATCCATCGTCCATATTGATGATTATGCGGCAGCAAAAGAACTGCTGATCAAGCTCGTAAAGAGCACAGATCAAACAACATTGAACAGTATATTGAACGATTAACAGCAAACAAGGGTGATGTTATGAAGTTTGCAGTAGGTTCAGCAAATCCCGCAAAAATAAAGGCGGTTGAACATGTAGTGAACGAGCCTGTTCAATCGATGGATGTGCCTTCTGGCGTTTCTCCCCAGCCTTTCTCCGACGAGGAGACTAGGCTGGGAGCCGTTAACCGGGCAAAGGCTTGTGTTAAAAACGGTGCAGAGCTGGGATTCGGCTTAGAAGGCGGTGTTTCAGAGACTGAGGGAACACTGTATTTATGCAACTGGGGGGCTTTGTCTGACAGGGAAGGGAACGTTCTCGTGGCAAGCGGTGCAAAGATTCCGCTGCCGGAGGAAATCGCTGAACCAATCAGAAAAGGCCATGAACTAGGCGATGTGATGGCCAGCTTCACATCAGATAAAGACATTCGAAAAAAAGCGGGTGCCATCGGAATTTTTACGAATGGCCGGCTTTCGAGAGACGAGATGTTTGAACATATTGTCAAGATGCTCTACGGGCAATACGAGTATTATCAAAAAAGATAGCAGAAAAAAAGCTCCCTATTTCGGGAGCTTTTTTCTTTTCTATTTTACTTCTTCATCGTCCTCAGTGTTAAGGGGAGGATTCAGAGATATCTCATCACCGTGATTCAACTCTTCTTCACTCTCATTATAGGAAACTTCCTCCTCATGCTGAGCAGGAGCCGCTTCAAGGAACGCTTCTTCTACAGCTTCATGGACAGTTTGCTCTTCGATATCATGATTAACTGATTCTCCAAGATGGAATTGCTGAACTTCATTCTGCAAATTAAGCGCAATTTCCTGTAGTTCGTTTGCCGCATAGTTCACTTCATTGATCGCCTGTTTCTGGTGGATACTTGATTCACTGACTTGTTCACTTGTAGCCACTGATTCTTGTGAGATGGCACTGACTTCATGAAGTTTTTCAGAAAGGCCGATATTCGCTTCACCAACATGCCGGATCGACGTCTGGATCTGGCTGATCTTTCCGTGAATTGCAGCAACATTGGTAACGATGGACTCAAAGGCCTGCTTGGTCATGGAAACAGACTGAAGCTGCTCATTACGGTAGTCCTCAAATCTTGCGGTTTCCTGAGTAAGATTATCCATCTGGCTTCCCATCAGTTTAACAAGCTGCTGAATCTGCTGTGCTTCATTTTTGGAGCGTTCAGCCAGCTTTCGGACTTCAGCCGCTACAACGGAAAAGCCTCTGCCAGCCTCGCCGGCTCTCGCGGATTCGATGGCAGCATTTAAAGCAAGCAGATCAGTGCTTCTCGCGATTTCTTGTATGGTATGTACGATAGAATGGATCTGTTTGGACTGTGCATTGGCATCTTGTATTTCAGAAATAAGATCATTCGCGAGCGAAATGAATTTTTCAGAATGTGTATTGAGCTGCTGAACAGTCTCCATTCCAGACTTACCGTCTTCTTCCGCCTGAAGGGTATCTATTGCGATCTGTTCACTGATGGAAGCAGTTTCTTGGATGGCATCTGTAACTTCCGTCAATAGCAGAGTGCTTTCATGCAAATGATCCGCCTGGCTTTGTGCACCAATGGATACTTGCTGTACTGCGTCTGAAACTTCCTCTGTCTGTGCGGTCGTTTCTTCAGATATCGCGGCAAGGTGCTGGGAGGATGCAGCCAGCTGTTCAGAAGCATGCTGCACTTCACTCATGGACCGCTGCATTTTTTCTGCCATGGCGTTAAAGGTCTCAGCAAGCTCACCCATCTCATCATTGGAGGCTGTTTGTACCCGGTAATCTAGATTTCCGTTGCCGATGACTGTGGCTCCTTCTTTTAATAATGAAATGGAGCGGGCGATAGAACGGGTCAGCCAGATTCCAGCTACAGTCATGCCTGTAATAACGATTGCAGAGATACCGATCAAGAGCCAGGTGAGCAATGATTTTAATCCGGATTGTTTGTCTGTCAGCTCTGCTCGTTTCTGATCATTGGATTTCTCGATTTTCATGATGGAAGTCTCAACATTGGCTGCAATCGATTCAAATTCACTTGTCATTTCTTTGATCTGCTTAGATGTCGTTTGGATATTACTAGCCGAGGACGTGTATTTTAACAGTTTTGTTTTGAAATCGGATAATTCATCTTCCGGAAGAGAGGATTTATCAAGCTGTTTTTCAAACTTGCCGGCAGATTCCTGGAATTTTGCTACATTCTCTTCGTTTAAGGACAAATAAAATTCTTTTTCGTATTTGTTCATGATGAGAAACTCATTAAATAGTTTAAGGTCCTTCATACCGGAAACTTTCTTCTCAAAGGTTGAAGACGTTTCTGCCATCAAATCTTTCAGCCCGCTGATCTGAGCAGCCATAGAAGAAGTAGAGTCAAAGGATGTACCATATTGTTCAATTTTTTTTGAGATGTTTTTATATTCTTTCTTTATGGAAGCATTATTTGCTTTCTTTGAATAATTTTCTACTTTCTTTTGCAATGTAAGAACAGAAGAGTTGATTTCGTTTGCTTTTTCTGTGGAAGGAAGCCGTAAATAATCCTGTTCCTTTTTGCGGATGGTTGTTAGATCATTGTATATTTCTTTGCTATGATTGCTGTTTTGCTGCAATTGTTCCTTTTCATGATCCATTTTCCCGCTTAACCAGACATAACATGCCGTAAATCCGATCATAATCAGCAATCCGATCAAGCTCATAAATAGCATGGTTCTTACCCTGTTGCGTATAGACATGTTCATTGTGTTCCCCCTTTATATCCTTACTATCGGAATCTTTTTAATTTTGTTTATTAAGGTATTGGTCTGTAATGTGAATTTTTCGACAAAATCCCATCTGTCTTTACAGATGTTATTACTCTTGTATAATAAATGAGTTGTGTTTGAACTTATTCATCAACCATTTAAGAAAAAAGAGGAGAATAAATGTGGGTCATTTCATGAAAAGAAAAGGAGTTTCCCTTTCACCAAAAGTTTACTTTATAACCAGCTTCAGTTACTTTGCCCTTGGTTTGATGTCGTCACTGGTGATCGGTTTGATCTTAAAAACAATCGGAGAGCAGGCACACTTGCCTTTCTTTATAAAAATGGGCAGTCTTGCCATGACGTTGCTTGGTTCAGCAATTGGCGCAGCTGTCGCATATGGGCTTGAAGCTCCGCCCCTCGTCCTGTTTGCTTCAGTCGTGGCAGGTTCTGCAGGAGCCGAGCTTGGAAGTGTAGCCGGCTGTTTTGCTGCAACATTAGTCGCGGTTGAAGCCGGGAAACT
Organism: Fictibacillus sp. WQ 8-8; assembly: GCF_024494405.1. Lineage (NCBI taxonomy): Bacteria > Bacillati > Bacillota > Bacilli > Caryophanales > Fictibacillaceae > Fictibacillus > Fictibacillus sp. WQ 8-8. The sequence goes on along the minus strand of NZ_JAMXKG010000005.1, from coordinate 273,157 downwards.
GGTGTCCAAGGAAACAAAAGTGGATATCCTTATTACTCCGGCAGTGACCATTCTGGCCGGTTATTCAGTGGCCTATTTTGCAGGGCCAGGCATCGAACATTTCATGAAAGCGTTCGGACACCTTGTCATGTGGGCCACCGAACAGCGGCCGCTGATCATGAGCATCCTTGTGGCGGTACTGCTCGGTTTAGCTCTTACTGGCCCGGTCTCGAGTGCGGCAATTGCTATCATGCTTGGATTAGAAGGCTTGGCTGCGGGAGCGGCTACCATCGGATGTGCGGCACAGATGATCGGGTTCGCCACCATCAGTTACAGAGACAATGGGTTTGGAGGATGGATCACTCAAGGAATTGGAACTTCGAAGCTGCAGTTTCCGAATGTAGTCCGCAATCCGAAAATATTAATTCCCCCAACCCTGGCAGGAATCATACTGGCCCCAATCGGTACGCTGGTATTTCATATGGTCAACATTCCAGCAGGAGCGGGGATGGGGACCAGCGGGCTCGTTGGACAGATCATGACGCTTCGGTCCATGGGATTCAGCTGGCATGTGATCCTATATATTTTTCTGTTGCATTTTGCTGGACCAATACTGATTAGTCTGGTAATTTCAGAATGGATGAGGAAAAAAGGATACATTAAGCCAGGAGATATGAAAATAAACCAGTAAGAGGAGAGATTTTTCATGAGAACGCTTGAATCAATCGGAGAATTTAAAGAATTGACGATGCAGGGAACCGTTATTGCTGTTTTCTCGGCAGGCTGGTGCCCGGATTGCGTGTTTATTAAACCATTTCTTCCTGAACTCGAACAGGAATTCAGCCAATATACATTTGTCTTTGTTGACCGTGACCAGCATATCGAGCTTTGCCAGGAACTTGATATTTTCGGTATCCCAAGCTTTGTCGCTTTCCATGAAGGAAAAGAAATCGGCAGGTATGTAGACAAGGAGCGCAAAACAAAAGAGCAAATCACCGCATTTATAAATAATTTGCCTGTAAACGCCAACGAATAAGAGAAATATGTTAAAATCGTAACAGTACGTTTATACGTCGGGAATTACATTTAGAGAGGGCGTTTAATAATGGCAAAGGTAGAAGTAAATCATAAGAAATACGAAGGCATTCGTTTTGATATAGAAGATGAAAGCGTCATTTTGGTCGATATTTTAGAAACCATTCCTTACGAGTATGCTGGCAAGGATACACTGGTTACCATTCCAACAACAGAGTTTACCTCTGTTTGTCCATGGTCTGGCCTTCCTGACTTTGCGGACATCATCATCAGCTATATCCCGAACGGAGATTTAGTAGAGATGAAATCATTAAAATACTATCTGACTTCTTACAGAAACGTAGGGATCTATCAGGAGCATGCAACAAACAAAATGAAGGAAGACCTTGTTGACCTTCTTAAACCAAAGTACCTTAAAATTGTCGCGACATGGAATGCACGCGGAGGATTAGGCACTGAAGTTGTTGTAGAATATAAACAAGACTAGTGAGAAAAGCGCAGTTTCCTGATTAAGAACTTGCGCGGGACATCACATCAACGAATTTACTTCAAAAAACCTCCGTTCAGGAGGTTTTTTATGCTTTCATAACTGGAGGGATAGCATGAGTACAAGCCTTAAACTGAAAAAGGTGCTTGAAGAAAGACTGAACCGGCCTGAATGGCAATTGTCGTATGACCGTGAAAACGAACAGCTTAGAATAGAACATAAAGAGCATCAGAAGGGAATTACCCTTTCTCTTCCTGGGCTGACTGTGGAATGGCAAAAGAAAAAGGACGCCTTTTTGGATGAGCTTGTTTACCATGTGGAAGAAGCTCTCAATGCCATCGAGGCATCTCCTGAAACCAAAAAGGAAAAGAATATCTTTCCTGTCATCCGGTCAACTTCTTTTCCGACAGAATCGCCTGAAGGAGACGCTTTAATCCATGAGGAGCATACAGCTGAAACATCCGTCTTTTATGCTCTGGATCTTGGGAACACATACCGGCTTATTAGTGAAAAAATGCTTCAGGATTTAAACATCAGCAGAGAACAGTTAATGGAGATCGCCCGTTTTAATGTTCGTTCCCTGGATACAGAGATGAAGAGAGATGAGGTTGCGGGCAACACCTTCTACTTTATCAACCATAATGATGGATATGATGCGAGCAGAATTCTCAACTCGGCTTTGCTTGACCGAATGGAAAAGGAAGTGTCAGGTACTCTTGCTGCTGCCGTTCCGCATCAGGACGTCCTCATCTTGGCAGATATTCGGAATAACCAGGGTTATGATATCTTGGCTCAGATGGCGATGCAGTTCTTTATGAACGGCCGTGTGCCAGTAACCGCCCTGCCTTTCCTTTATGAGAACGGTGAACTTGAACCTGTTTTCATCTTGGCAAAAAACAAGCCTGTCGATGAAACAGAAGGAGAGTAGGGAACCAAAGAAATTCTTGGTAAAAATGGCTGTAAAAAAGTCATAAAAGCTTATCTTAGACCGAAATTTATTATAAGGTATGTTGAAGAAAAGCAGAATCACCCGAATCTTGCTGAATGACAGGAAGTTTTAGGCGGCTTTTTTCCTCCAGTTTAGGTGGCTGTTCAATGGCCGGTAAGCTCGCCTTTATCCATAACCGCTAGAGAAATCTAGTGGTTTTTATATTTTTTGAATTTGTTGGCAATTTTTTCTTAAAGAATGTGACAAATTCCGCTACAATAAAAAGATAGACCTAGAAAAAAAGAAGGTGATGGCAATGTCGTGGTTTAAAAAGATGATGAATTTTATGTTTGATGATGAACCTTCTGAAACAGAAGAATCAATAAATCAAGAAATACATAAGCAAGAGAAAACAGAATCTGGAAATCAACGCACGGTTGGACGTTTTCAGAACGGCCAATACAATTCTGCACCTCGGATGGTGAGCCGCTATCCATCAGAAGGGAAATTTCGTTTTCCGCTCGTATCAGATGAAGAAGAACTAGGTACATACAGGTCAGCCAGAGCGAATAAACCCAGCTATTCAAAGGCACCAGCTTATAAGAATGTGAAAGAGACCTATCAACCTGCGTTAGAACAAAAAAAAGAAATCCCTATAAAGGAAAAACAGGCATCAGCATCCAAAGAAGAAAAGGCAAGAGTATTCAAGCCTTCTGAGATCCCTTCGCCCATCTACGGATTTGGCAGCAGGGAAGGGCGAATTGGAAAGGAAAACTCGAATACGGCTGATAATCGATACAGCAATCCTTCTTCAAAAAGCCAGTTTAGGCCGACCGAGATTCCTTCACCCATTTATGGGTTTGGCAGCAGGGATAAGAGCAGCAAGGACAATAAGGAAGAAAGCATTCCCACTGCATATGAGGAACGGCCAAAAAGCAATTTTAAGCCGTCACAGGTACCATCTCCAATATATGGTTATGGTGAAAGAAGACCTGACACAATTTTAAATCCGGGGCTATGGAAGCTATCAGAAATTCAAAAGAAAAAAATTCCGGATAATGAATTGATGGAAGAGCTGTTAAAAGAACCGATTACCATTAAAGAACCTGTCGTACTTCAGAGAGATGAGGAAGTTGAGCCGCCTGTATTGCATGAAGAGAAGGAGGAACAACCGCTTGGACTCGTCCGTTCCAAAGATGAACCGATTCTCCTGCTTGATGAATTTAAAAAAGATACGATCGAGCTGACTGAACCATCTGAACCAGTAATTCAGCTGGAGAGCTCCCCGGAACTTAAGACAGAACGAACAGCAGTTGAACAGAGAATGGAAGAAAGCCTTCCAGCACTAGAAACGGAAACGGTTTATGAATCTTTGAATTCAGAACCTATAGTAATGGAATCTGCATCTGCAGAACCAGAATCAGAACCAATGGAAGAGTATCATGAACAGCCAGAAGAAATACTATCACCCGCTGTTGATGAGAGACAACGGGAAGTTGCTGAGCACCAAAAAGAGCCGGTGAAAAAGCCTGGGGGCTCCTATGTTCCCTTTAATGTTCTGATGTTGAAAAAAGACCGCAAACCGGCAGATCGGCAGCCAGAGGTGAAAAATTCGCTTGTGAAGAAAGAACAAGCTGTAAGACATTCGCCGGAACCTGTTTCTGCTTCTTCATTTCCTCAGCTGGACCTGCTGCATCATCCGCCCGTACAGGAAGAGGATGACAGCCTTTGGATGGAAGAACAGAGAGACCTCCTTCAGCTGACGCTTGATAACTTTAATGTGAACGCTAGAGTAGTAAATATGACCAAGGGCCCTTCCGTTACAAGACTGGAAGTTCAGCCCGCACCCGGCGTAAAGGTTAACAAAATTACGAATCTTAGCGATGACATTAAATTAAGCTTGTCCGCCAAGGATATCCGGATTGAAGCGCCGATTCCCGGAAAAAACACGATAGGAATTGAAGTTCCAAACCGTCACAGCCAGGCCGTGTATTTGCGTGAAATTCTGCAGAGTGAGGAATTCAGGGAAAGCTCTTCTCCACTTACCGTCGCACTGGGGCTGGATCTCTCAGGTTCACCTATCGTGACCGATCTGCAGAAGATGCCCCATGGACTTATAGCAGGAGCAACCGGATCGGGTAAAAGTGTATGCATCAACTCCATTTTGGTTTCTTTAATGTATAAGGCATCACCAGAGGATGTTCGCCTTCTTCTGGTTGATCCTAAAATGGTGGAGCTGGCTCCTTATAATGCCATACCGCACCTCGTAACTCCTGTTATTACAGATCCAAAGGAAGCGACAACGGCCCTGAAATGGACAGTAGAGGAGATGGAGCGCCGGTATGAAGCCTTTGCCAGAAATGGCGTTCGCGATATTAAACGATATAATGACAAAATGAAGAGTGAACAGCTCTATGCCAACAAGATGCCTTACATCGTGGTGGTGATAGACGAACTGGCAGATCTTATGATGGTCTCACCGCAGGACGTAGAAGAAGCGATCTGCAGGATTGCCCAAAAAGCCAGAGCCTGCGGCATTCATCTCCTGCTGGCAACCCAGAGGCCTTCAGTTGACGTCATTACTGGCTTGATTAAAGCGAATATCCCGACTCGCGCAGCGTTCGCTGTGTCTTCAGCGATTGATTCCAGAACTATCATTGATATCAGCGGGGCAGAACGTCTGCTCGGCCGCGGAGATATGCTGTTCATGGAAAATGGTTCGAGCAAAGCGGTCCGGATTCAAGGAAACTTTGTTTCTGATGAAGAGATCGAACGAGTTACGGCTTTCGTCAAAGAACAGTATCCGACGCATTATTTGTTCAGCAGAGAAGAATTGATCCAGTCCAATCAGACGGTTGAACAGGAAGACGATCTTTTTGAAGAAGCATGTTATTATGTACTGGATGTTGGCGCAGCCTCGTCATCAAGCATCCAGAGGAGGTTCAGGGTGGGCTATAACCGTGCCGCCCGCCTCGTAGAAATGATGGAAGCGTTCGGTCTTGTATCGGAAGCGATGGGAAGCAAGCCGAGAAACGTCCTCATGTCACAAGAAGAATTCCAAAGCAAAATGTACAGCGAAGCAGAAGTTTAATTGTGATTGTTAAAAAAGGTGTCCTGGGACAGCCAAGCGGCTTTCCAAAGGACGCCTCTTTTTTTCGGCTTCATTGCCAGCAAGGATACTAATCAGTTTCTCTTGTTTTCTGAAGAGTAGTTCTATATTATAAGAAAGTATGAGTCTTGCAGGTTTTATTAAGATAAAGAAAACAGCAAATTGCAAATTTCTTGACCAGGTGATGAGGAGTTTATATGAAAGAGATTGAATTGAAGTTACAGGGAAAAATCAAACGCTTGACCAATCAGACGTTCAAATTTGATGAACGGGCGGGTGACGGCTGGTTCTCGGCTGTGTACTTCCTGAAAACATGTGAAATCGTAAAAAAATTCAAGCCCGACAATATAGTAACGATGCAATTTTTTCAAAAAAACGAGTCTGTTCTTTGCGGAACAGATGAAGCAATTGCCTTAATCAAGACATTTGCAAAAAACGCGGATGACCTGGAAATTTATTCACTCAAGGATGGCGATAAGATTTCTCCTTTTGAGACGGTCTTTACCATTACCGGACCTTATCAGCATTTTGGATTCCTTGAAGGGATGCTTGATGGGATCTTAGCGAGAAGGACGTCTGTGGCGACAAATGTATATAACGTAGTTAAAGCGGCCAGTATATCGGGTGTTCAAAAGCCCGTTATCTTTATGGGTGACCGCGACGACCACTTCGCTCAGCAGGCGGGTGACGGATACGCTGCATACATCGGCGGTTCAACAGCTCAGGCCACCCATGCGATGAATGAATGGTGGGGGAAGCAGGGAATGGGGACGATGCCTCATGCTCTTATTCAACTGTTTGGCGGGGACATTGTTGAAGCGACAAAAGCTTATCACGAAACCTATCCGGAAGATGAACTGATGGCGCTGGTTGATTACAACAATGATGCGATCACAGACGCTCTGAAAGTAGCGAGAGAATTTGGCAGTGTTTTAAAAGGGGTGCGTATCGACACATCCCGAACGATGGTCGATCAGCATTTCTTCCGCAATCCTGAGGTTTTAGGCAGCTTCGATCCGCGGGGAGTAAACCCCGAACTGATTTTTGCATTGAGAAAAGCGCTTGATCAGGAAGGATTTCAGCATGTTAAAATCGTGGTCAGCGGCGGCTTTACTGAAGAACGGATCACTTCTTTTGAAAAACATGGTGTACCAGTCGATATATATGGAGTAGGGAGCAATCTCCTTAAAATTAATATTGGGTTTACCGGGGATAACGTCTTGATGCATGGAAAGCCTCAAGCTAAAGCGGGCCGGATCTATCGCCCAAATGCCCGTCTTGAAAAAGTAGAGTAGAAACTCTTAGATTTATGTCTAAGAGTTTTTCCCTCATTTAGGACTATATAAATTTGGAAAACGAGAGCAAAATAGGAAAGAATCTGTAACTAAATGCCTCTTTTGGCCAATCCTCCAGAAGTAATGGAGATAGACATTGTTTTTTGCTATAATGAGAAAATGAGTCGGTTACCGCTTTGCTTTTTGATGATTATCATTACTTTATAAGCAGGCATATACTGACAGAAAATAGGCCTTGAAAAATGGACTGCCTGAACAGGCGGTTCTGAGAAGGTTTTTGATTGTGGAGGTCTTAACATGACACATTATCACTTTGTAGGAATTAAAGGTACCGGAATGAGTGCTTTGGCTCAAATACTTCATGATATGCAAAATGAGGTTCAGGGGTCTGACGTTGAAAAGTATTTCTTTACCCAGCAGGCTCTTGACGAGCGCGGGATTACAATACTTCCTTTTGATAAAAACAATATTAAAGAAGGCCAGACGATTATTGCTGGAAATGCGTTCCCGGATGACAATGAAGAACTGATAGCAGCAAGGGAGCTTGGCTTGCCGATCTACCGTTATCATCACTTCCTTGGCGACTTTGTTAAGAAGTATACAGGCGTTGCCGTAACAGGCTCGCACGGTAAAACATCAACGACAGGCCTGCTTGCTCATGTTCTTGGAGGAGCGAAGCCGACTTCGTTTCTTATCGGTGACGGAACGGGCAGAGGGGTAGAAGACAGCGAATATTTCGTATTCGAGGCTTGTGAATACCGCCGCCATTTTCTTTCCTATGAGCCCGCATACGGAATCATGACGAACATTGACTTCGACCATCCTGATTATTTTAAGGATATCGATGATGTGATCAGCGCGTTTCAGGCGATGGCCATGCAGGTAACAAAAGGAATCATCGCTTGCGGTGATGATCAGCATCTGCAGAAGATCCATGCAAACGTACCCGTCGTATTTTATGGCCTTGGAGAACACAACGATTTTCAGGCAGCCAATATTAAGCGTGATGAGATCGGCACTACATTTGATGTTTTTGTGCGCAACACTTTTTATAACACATTTACGATTACGGGGTATGGAACCCACAACATTCTCAATGCGTTAGCGGTTATTGCGTTGTGCCACTATGAGGATGTACCCGTTGATATTATTTCTGACCGTCTAAAAACGTTTAGTGGTGTAAAGCGCCGTTATTCTGAAAAGCCGTTTGGCAATCAAGTATTGGTCGATGACTATGCTCATCATCCAACAGAAATCAGTGCTACAATTGAAGCCACTAAATATAAGTACAAAGACCGTGATGTTGTGGCGATTTTTCAGCCCCATACTTTCACGAGAACGAAAACGTTTCTGCAAGAATTCGGTGATAGCTTAAGCAAAGCCGATTATGTTTATCTGTGTGATATCTTCGGTTCCGCACGTGAAAATGCAGGTACACTCACGATAAAAGACCTGCAGGACCTAATTCCGAATGCACAGCTTCTCACAGAGAATGAAGTAGGCATTCTGGAACAGCACAAAGACGGTATTCTATTGTTTATGGGTGCTGGAGATATTCAAAAGTTTCAAAAGTCCTATGAACAGGAAGTTGAAGAAAACAAAGGGAAAAGTACACGAATTGGATAACGATGAAAAAGGGGACTCGGGAAGAGTCCCCCTTTTTTTATATGAATGAAAATGAACTCCAGTAAAAAAAGCGCCGGAAGGTTTATCCTCCGGCGCTTTTAATATCACTTATTTAAGGTTCTCAGGGTTAAGCTTGTCAAGCTCAGGAAGAACAAAACGTCCGTCCTTACGGATCAATACATCATCAAAATAGATTTCTCCGCCGCCATAGTCAGGGCGCTGGATCATAACCATATCCCAGTGGATGTTAGAGTCATTGCCGTTATATGCTTCTTCATATGCTTGTCCAGGTGTGAAGTGGAAGCTTCCGTCAATCTTCTCATCAAACAGGATGTCTTTCATCGGATGCTGGATGAAAGGATTTACACCGATGGCAAATTCTCCGATATAGCGGGATCCTTCATCTGTATCAAAGATTTTGTTGATGCGCTCTGAATCATTGGCAGTCGCATTTACGATTTTACCGTTTTCGAAAGTAAGAGATACGTTTTCAAACGTATAGCCTTGATATGGAGAAGGAGTATTATACGTGATCGTTCCATTTACAGAGTCGCGCACTGGCGCAGTGAATACTTCTCCGTCTGGAATATTGTTGGCTCCCGCACAGCGGATTGCCGGAATGTCTTTAATAGAGAAAGTAAGATCGGTTCCAGGTCCTTTAAGATGGACTTTATCCGTTCTGTTCATAAGATCTTCCAGAGATTTCATCGCTTCGTTCATATTGCCGTAATCCAGGTTGCATACTTGGAAGTAGAAGTCTTCAAAAGCATCGGTGCTCATGCTGGCAAGCTGAGCCATGGATGCGTTAGGGTAACGAAGAACGACCCATTTCGTTTTCTTAATACGAATATCGCGGTGCATTGCGAAGACTGTTCTTTCATAGAGCGCCATTTTTTCAGCAGGCACATCAGATAATTCGTTGATATTGTCTCCTGAACGCAGACCGATGTACGCGTCCATTTGCGACATAAGATCGCCTTCATGCTTAGCGATAAGTTTCATCTGATCCTCAGACGCTTCCATGTATTGCTGGCGCATCACGGAATGGTCTTTCAGCAATACGAAAGGATATCCGCCTGCTGCGTATGCTTCTTGTACAAGTGCATTGACAAGCTCTTTTTGAAAGCCGAAGTTTTCAATAAGAACCTTTTCCCCTTTTTGGAGATTAACAGAGTATGTAATTAGATTTTTGGCTAATTGTTGAATGCGTGGATCTCTCAAAGAAATTTCCCCCTCGAATTATGTTGATAGGCCTAACGTATCTATTTTAACTCAATTTAAACAATTTGTAATGTTCAAACCCCAATTCTAGAAGGAAATCGGTAAATATTGTAGAATAGTAGGATACATGTTTAGTTTTATGGGCATAGGGTAATTTTAAAACCAATCATATCAGGAGGTGTCGCGGAAATATGAACGTACTGATTCCAATAAGTGTCGCAATCATTGCCCTCGCATTTGTTGTCCTCGTGTTTTTCTTAGCCCGTACTTTAAAATCCTTGCAGGGAACACTTGATAACGTAGCGAAAACATTAGATGGGCTAGAAACCCAATTAAACGGAGTGACTTCAGAGACAGCTCAGCTGCTTCACAAAACAAACAAACTTGCTGAAGATGTCCAAACCAAGGCAGATTCCTTGAACACTGTGTTTTCTGCCGTACAGGATTTAGGAAGCTCTATTCATAATGTGAATCAATCTGTCCGCAAAGTAACAGAGAAAATTTCTACTGGTGCTGAGCGGCAGTCTGAGAATATTTCCCAGGCGGTTCAATGGGGTAACGTTGCAATCAACCTTTGGGAAAAATGGAAGATTAAAAAATCCAAATTGGAATCTTCCCGAAGAAAACAATACCAATAAGGAGGAGAATCATGAGTAACGAAAACAACAACCAAAACATTAACAGTAAAGATTTTATTATTGGTGCTCTTGTGGGTGGAATTGTAGGTGCTGCTTCTGCACTATTGATGGCTCCTAAAAGCGGTAAGGAATTAAGGAATGACATCAATGAGCAGGCAGGCACAATTAAGGATAAGAGCACTGAATGGTCTGCGATGGCGAAAGATAAATCATCCAATATTGCTCGTACCGTTTCCGAGCAGTCCAATCAAGTGGCTGGCAAGGTGAAGGAGTTAACGACCAGCATCCGCCGAGACCTTGATAATTGGAGAAATAAAGGCAAAGATGTGATGGATGAGAGTGCTGATGCATATGGTGAAATTACAAGCCAAGCAGAAACTGAAGTTAACCGTCAGCCGAATACGGTAACTGAAGAAGAACTTGTTGAGCACAAATATTGATACCATCTGAATAAATGTGAAATGATAAGCGGAGAAGATGATCTTCTCCGTTTTTTTTATATAAAGGAGGAAACGATATGCCATTAACGAAAATTTCAGATTCAGAAGCTTTTAAAAAGGCGATAAGCGAAAATGGGAGAGTGTTTGTACTGAAGAACAGCACAACTTGCCCGATCAGTCATGCGGCTTTTGAAGAGTACAAAAAATTTGCTGAAGATCAAAGTGGGAACTTATACTACTTGAACGTTCAGGAAGCGCGGCCGCTTTCCAATGAAATTGCCGAGGCTTATGGAATCAAACATGAATCTCCTCAGGTCTTGCTTTTTGAGAATGGTGAGGTAAAATGGAACGATTCCCATTGGTCCATCACCTATTCTGCGCTGCAGGATAAGGTTAATCAATAATATATCCCTGTTTTGCCCGGATTCAGCCGAGCAAAACAGGTTTTTTTATATTTTTACAGGTGACAGTTCCTCTTGGTTTCGACTATAATGTATGTGTTTTAAAAACAGAGCATAGGAGAGGTTAACATGAGCATAGGTAAGTTAGACGAGCTGAGAGACCTGGTGAAAGGTCTGGACCTGCAGCTGCTGGACCTGTTGAATAGACGGGAAGCGATGCTGCAAGAGAATGAAGCCCTAAGGCTGGAAAGTACGATTGCACTGCGTGATAAGGCCAAAAGGCAAAAGGAAGGGCCTTTGTGCAAAGACGTGCTATTGAACATTATTAAAGTACTCGAAGATGCTGGACAGAATCTTGATCAAATGCAAGCCCGCCATCTTCTTGTTTCAAGAAAAAGACATCCTGAAAACACGGTAGTTTCGATCAAAGGAGAAAAGATTGGGAATGGTATTCCCTATCTGATCGCCGGTCCATGTGCAGTGGAAAGTGAACAGCAGCTGGATGAAGCGGCTAAAGCTGTAAAAGCACAGGGACTTACGTTTATGCGAGGCGGAGCTTTCAAGCCAAGAACGTCACCTTATGATTTTCAAGGTCTGGGAATTGAGGGTCTTAAGTTATTGAGGCAAGCCGGTAACAAACATGGCTTGGCTGTTATAAGCGAGATCGTTGACCCCAGAGACCTTGAGGCGGCCGAAGAGTATTTGGATATCATTCAAATTGGTGCAAGGAATATGCAAAACTTTGAACTGCTGAAAGAAGCCGGCAAAATGAGCAAGCCAGTCCTGTTAAAGCGTGGACTTGCGGCTACCATTGAGGAATTTATTTATAGTGCTGAATATGTTATGGCAAGCGGAAATGATCAGATCATTTTATGTGAGCGCGGAATAAGGACCTATGAGAAAGCGACGAGAAATACATTGGACATTACTGCTGTTCCGATTCTTAAGCAAGAGACGCACCTCCCAGTCTTTGTGGATGTTACCCATTCGACCGGAAGGAAGGATCTGCTCGTTCCTGCTGCAAAGGCAGCGCTGGCAATCGGTGCAGACGGCATTATGGCAGAAGTTCATCCTCATCCTGAGCTTGCCTTATCCGATTCGGCACAGCAAATGAATCCTCAAGAATTTCAACTGTTTGTCGATGAGCTAAGCAGCAGCGGTTTATATAAAAGAACGGGAATCTACGCTTAACCAAAGGCTTTTTTCTAAAAGATTGTTGCTTTGGGAACTTTTTTGAAAAGAGTCTTTGTAAGGCTTAGCGCCCGCCCCGCGGAAAGCGAGCATCCTGAAACGGAAATCAACTACTCCTAAGAGCAACAAAGGTTACGAAAACAGCCTAACCAAAAAACTCTCCCTAGTGGAGGGTTTTTTCATTAATATGGCTGGCCATGAATATAAAGGAAAAGAAAAACAGCAATACCTGAGCATAAAAGAGCATATGTAAGGAATTTAAAGAATCGCTCCAGTCAGACATGTGCTATCTTCATATGAATGTTTATTTGCCTGATAATCAAGATAAAGGTATTTTTACTTCTTGTTTGAACTGCGTATAATGAGTAGGGTGAACCAGAAAACGACTGCAAATTGGTCAATTTGTAGCAATGTCCTTACCTTTTAGAGGAGGGAAAACTTGATGAGAAACCTTGAATCAAACACAAAAACAACAACGAAACAATCATTGCATTTTTTCCTGCTTGCCGTAACAATGCTTTGGATTAAATCCTACTTAGCTTTTCAATTTGGATTAAATCTTGATCTTGAAAATGTTATGCAGCAGATTATTTTGGTGATTACACCGCTAAGTTCTGCGATTTTCTTTCTGGGCTTGAGTTTGTTTGCACCGGCAAAGAGCAGAAATAAAGCATTATTAACCATTCACTTTATCATGTCATTTATTTTATATGCGAATGTTGTATACCATCGGTTTTTTGATGATTTTATTACCATTCCAGTACTGTTTCAATTTAAGAACTTTGGGGATCTCGGCGGCAGCGCACAAAGCTTAATGCACCCGCTTGATGTTCTATATTTCTTGGACTTTCTACTGTTATTGACCATCGTATTGCTTAAAAAAGTTAAGCCTGCAGAAAAGATTAAAAAGAAAACCATTGGCCTTGTATTTGCATCTGCTTTAAGTATCTTTATTGCCAACATCGGCATGGCAGAAATTCAGCGTCCAGAGTTGTTAACAAGGACGTTTGACCGTGCCATTCTTGTAAAGCTAATGGGGATATACAATTATCATGTATATGACGCAGTAATGAGCACGAAATCGTCAACACAGCGGGCGTTAGCTGACAGCAACGACCTTTCAGACGTTAAGAACTATGTGGATTCCGATTATAAAAAACCAGATGATAAAATGTTTGGTGCGGCGAAAGGAAAGAACGTAATCCTCGTGTCGATGGAATCAACACAGAACTTCCTGATCAACAAGAAAATAAATGGGCAGGAAGTAACGCCATTTTTGAACGATTTAACGAAAAGCAGTTATTACTTTGATAATTTTTATCATAATACCGGACAGGGTAAAACGTCCGATGCAGAGTTTTTGATTGATAACTCGTTATATGGGCTGCCAGGCGGTGCCGTTTATACGACAAAAGCTCAAAACAAATTTCATGCAACACCTGAAATTGTAAAACAGAGGGGCTACAATCCGGTCGTTTTCCATGCAAACAATAAAAGCTTCTGGAACCGCGATATTATGTATGATACGTTAGGCTACAACAAGTTTTATTCAAAGCCTTATTTCCATGTTACGGACCAGAACTCAGTAAACTATGGCTTAAAAGATAAGGAGTTCTTCAAGCAATCCATGCCGATGCTTGAAAATCTCAAACAGCCGTTCTACAGTAAATTCATCACATTGACAAATCATCATCCTTTCATTTTGAACAATGATCAGGAAAAGTCGATCCAGCCGGCTAACACAGGAGATCCTACAGTGGATAATTACTTTGTTACCGCTCGATACCAGGATGAGGCATTAAAACAGTTCTTCCAGCAGCTGAAAGCTTCAGGGCTTTATGATAACTCAGTTGTCATCTTGTACGGAGACCATTATGGTATTTCAGAAAACCATAATAAAGCGATGAGCAAGATTTTAGGAAAAGAAGTTACACCTTATGAGCATCTTAAGCTTCAAAAAACACCATTGTTCATTCATGTTCCGGGCCAAAAAGGAAAAACGATGCATACGATCGGCGGAGAGGTTGATTTGAAACCGACCATTCTGCATCTGCTCGGTATAAAAACAAAAGGTGACATTCAGTTCGGCTCTGACCTTTTCTCTCCTGAACGTGATGATTTCACCGTTCAAAGGGACGGAAGTGCGATTACGAAAGATTATGTTTATTCCGGAGAAAAAGAAAAATGCTACAATCAGACAGATGGAAAAGAAGTGGCTAATAAGCTATGTAAGCCTGCAAAAGAAAAGGCTGAAAAAGACCTGAATCTGTCAGATAAAGTGGTTTATGGAGACTTACTCCGATTCTTTAAAGACGGAAAAATTGTCCCAAACCAAGAAACAAAATAACAGTAAAATTAACCGGCTGATTTCAGCCGGTTTTTGCTGTTTTGTATGTACTTACGGGGAATGGAGAAAACTATACAAAAGAATTTGTAAAATATTCACTTTTCCCCGCTGGATTACAGCGCTGTCACTGCTTTTCGTTGCCTAACTGCAGTCCTTTACTGTATGATATCAATAACATTACATAACCTGTCTGGATTGTGGAATTAAAGGAGGATTATCAAATTGAATACAACAATTTATGATGTGGCCCGTGAAGCAGGAGTCTCTATGGCAACTGTTTCACGTGTCGTAAATGGAAACCCGAATGTAAAACCATCTACAAGAAAAAAGGTGCTTGAAGCAATCGAACGCCTAGGATACCGTCCTAACGCTGTTGCAAGAGGACTTGCGAGCAAGAAGACAACAACAGTAGGTGTGATCATCCCTGATATTGCAAGCATCTTTTTCGCTGAACTTGCCCGTGGAATTGAAGACATTGCTACGATGTATAAATACAATATTATTTTGTGTAATTCGGATCAAAACAAAGAAAAAGAAATACACCTTCTCAATACATTGCTTGGCAAGCAAGTGGATGGAATCGTTTTTATGGGCGGTAAAATCACAGAAGAGCTTGTAGAAGAATTTAAAAAATCCCCTGTGCCGGTTGTAATGGCTGCAACGGTTGATATGGAAAAGGAAATACCATCCGTTAACATTGACTATCAGCAAGCCGTGTATGATGCAGTGGAGCATCTTCTGAAATCTGGCCATGAATCAGTAGCTATGGTCACTGGTCCACTTGAAGACCCAATCAATGGCTACCATAAGTTTACGGGTTTCCGTAAAGCGATGGAGGACGCAGGAAAAACAGTTGACGAAAAGCAGATTTTTGTCGGTGATTACACGTATGATTCCGGTATTGAAGCAGTTGAAACATTCCTTGAGAGTGGAAACATGCCTACAGCGATTTTTGTCGGCACAGATGAAATGGCACTTGGTGTTATCCACGGCGCACAGGATAAAGGATTGACTGTACCGGGGGACCTTGAAGTAATCGGTTTTGACAATACAAGGCTTGCAACCATGGTCAGACCAACCCTTTCAACCGTCGTACAGCCGATGTATGATATCGGTGCAGTTGCGATGCGCCTATTGACAAAATTGATGAACAAAGAAAAGGTGGAAGAGAACACAGTCGTTCTTCCTCACCGTATTCAGTTCCGCAACACAACAAAGAACAACGATTAATAAAATTGGTGTGATTGAAGCGCCTCTGAAAAACAGAAGGGAACAAGCAAGCTTCTACCCATCTGCTTTTCTGGCGCTTCATTTGTTTCACAAATCAGCCGTTTTAACAAAGCCAAGAAGATAAAGGTGGGAGAAGAATTGAGAATTGGCATAATTGGGGCCATGGATGAAGAAATTCATTACATGAGACAAGCCCTTGATATTTATGGGGAAAGCGTTCATGCCAAAGGTAAATATTATGAAGGCACCTATGGAACTAAAGAAGTTGTCCTTTGTAAATCAGGTGTGGGAAAAGTGAATGCTGCGATTACCACACAGGTTTTGATCGACCGTTTTAAAGTGACTCATATTTTATTTACAGGAGTTGCAGGAGCTCTTCATCCTGAGCTTGAGATTGGGGATATTGTCATCTCCACCAGCGCACTGCAGCATGATATGGATGCTTCGGCTCTTGGGCCGCATTTTCCACAGGGAACAATACCGATGTTCGATTATGAATCTGATTTTACAGCTTGTCCGAGCCTTGTTGAGCTTGCTGAACAGGCAGCTGCAAAGATACGGGATATTCATGTCCGCAAAGGAAGAATTTTAAGCGGGGATCAATTCATTGCCAGCCGGGAGACCGTTGAAAAGTATTTTCAGCAGTTTGATGGCGCATGTATTGAGATGGAAGGCTCAGCTGTAGCGCAGACTGCCTTTTTAAATGATGTTCCGTTTGTGGTCATTCGTTCGATTTCAGACAAAGCCAACGGGGAAGCAACGGTAAATTTCACAGAATTCACTAAGCTTGCTGCCGAACGATCATCCTCCATTGTTGAAGAAATGCTAAAGACGATTTAATAGAAAAAATGAAACACCTGATAGAGAGATTCCATCAGGTGTTTTTTGTATAATCCCGAATATGGTGAAGTGCCTTTGAAAGGGTCAGCGCATTTTTTTCTTTGATCTCCTGTTTGCGGGGAATCGGTTTATACAGCTTGTCAGGATCCTCCCAAGTAAGAGGAAGCGTGACAGGTGCTTGTTTTTGCCACTTTTCCACCCATTCCATCGGCAAAGATCCTTTTAAGTCGATATCGTTCATGGCAAGCCAGATTTCCGACCATGCCCGCGGCACGACACGCCAGATGTCATATCCGCCGCCTCCTGTAGCAATCCATTTTCCACCGCAGTACCGGTCTGCTGCTTTTTTTGCGATTCTCGGTATGGCGTGGAACGAGTTCATCGTAACTGACAGGTGTGTCAGCGGGTCAAGGTAGTGGGCGTCAGCACCGTTCTGGGTGAGGATCACATCGGGCTTAAAGAAGGCGGTTACTTCATTCAGGGCGGTTTCATAGAGGCTGAGCCAGGACTCATCTTCCGTAAAGGCGTCTACCGGTAAATTGAAAGAGTAGCCGTATCCGTCACTCTGGCCTTTTTCTGTCACATTTCCGGTTCCGGGAAACAGGTATCTGCCTGTTTCATGAATGGATAGCGTACAGGCATCCGGATCCTCATAAAACGCCCATTGGACTCCGTCACCGTGATGGGCATCAGTATCCACATACAGCACTTTCACGCCATACTTCTTTTTTAAATATGCAATAGCCACCGCGCAGTCATTATAGACGCAAAAACCGGATGCCTTCCCTCTGAATCCGTGATGAAGGCCTCCGCTGGCGTTGAAACCATAAGAAGCTTTGCCCTCCATGACCATATCTGCAGCAGTTAAGGTAGCTCCGACAATAAGTGCACTGGCTTCATGCATGCCGGGAAAAATGGGCGTGTCCTCTGTTCCAAGGCCGTAATTTTCAGCGGAAACAGCGTTCAATGTTCCTTCGCCTGCTTTTTTTACTGCCTCAATATATGCTTCGTCATGTATGAGGCCGATTTCTTCGTCTGTAGCCATCCTGGGTTTTACGATCTGGCTGTCCTCCAAGGCACCGGAAGAACGCAGAAGTTCATATGTTAATTGGACACGCAGCTGGTTAAAGGGATGATCTTCATTGAATTTATAGCGAAGCATGTCCTCGGAATAGATAAAAACCGGTTTCTTCATCTTTCCACTTCCGGTTCCTGCGGCCAAATGACGTCATAACCATTCTGCCTTAGTTCAGAAGCGATGCGGTATGGATTCATTGTCCCGATCCGGAACACCAGAATCTTTTGGTGTTCTTCTTGTTTGTCCGGATAGACGAGAACACTGTTGATGTTAATTTTAAAATTCTTGATCAGAGAAGCAACATCAGCCAGTTTGCCAGCGATATTTTCAACCTTAACCTCAAGGTGTGAGCTGGGCTGATGGGCACCTGTAAGCTGTATGAGAGTGTACAGCATGTCCCGTTCAGTGATGACCCCTACCAGTTTTTTCTTCTCAAGGACGGGGATGCAGCCGATCTGATGCTCGTAAAAAACACCAAGAAGGTCTTCGGCAAAATCAAGTGAATGTGCAGTGATCACATCACGTTTCATTATCTCAGAAACGGGCCGCTGAAATTCTTCAGGATGATCGGCAGCATCAAAGATGGATGGGCTGGCGTCTCTTAAATCACGATCAGAAATAATGCCGACAAGCAATCCTTCTTCATCAACAATCGGCAAATGGCGGATGCGGTGAGTTTTTAAAAGAAGCAGAGCTTCCTTAATCGTCGTTTGTGGCAGTGCTGTAACAGCCTGTTTATTCATCATGTCCTGAACAATCATCTTTATTTCTCCTTTCTCCGGTCAATACATAAAGCGGTTCTGGAAACGGATTTTATCGAATTGCTGTACAGAATTCATCGTTATTCTCTTTCCGATCCTGACCATTAAACAGTTTGCGGGGTGTGAGCTGATCTCCGGATCGTCTGTTGCCATATATTCCAGGCCTCCGGCATTCATCATTTTCTCCATCACTTTCCTGTAATCCCAAACCGACAAGCCGGTTCCTTTCAGATCCCAATGCCAATAATATTCCGTTGTGATAATGATATAATCTTCCATCGCATCATCCATCATCGATACTTTTAATAGGCTTTTCCCTATTTTACAATTGCGGTAATCCGCAATGACTTCAATGGCACCGAGTTCAAGCAGGTTCTCCATGTTTCCTTGTGACCATCTTTCCATCGGATCGGGATAGACATAGGTCACATAGCCGATAATTGTCTCTTTATTTCTGGCGATTATGATTCTTCCTTCATCAAGTCCTGCAATCTCAATGAGAGCTTCACGCTGCTGGTGCGGGGGCCTGAACGCCTTTAAGCCGGCATGAAACTCGTAGCTCGCCAGATGTTCAGGCGAAATCGGCCCTTCGATAATGACCTTGCCCAAAGGTGTATCAATGGCAAGGCAGTTGTATGTTTTCTTATGGTTCATTTATACACCACCCAATTTGAAAGTTATCCTATTCTATTATACATAAACAAGGCTGTTTGTAAGGGCTTTCAACTTATTTGGTGTGACAATTCTAATAAATTTAAAAATTTAGAACGATTATGATATAATGGCTTTGAATATCTTGGCATAGGAGGAGATTGGCTAATGAAAGTGGAAACGCTTCCGAGTGTAAAGGGTAACTTTAACCTTGAAGACTATCAAGCAGCATATGACGCATTTGACTGGAAAAGCATAGAAAAAGAATTTTCCTGGTATGAAACGGGGCGAGTCAATCTAGCCTATGAAGCGGTTGACAGACATGCAGAAGGCGATAGAAAAAATAAAGTAGCACTTTATTTCTCAGATCAGAAAAGAGACGAGAAGTATACATTTAAAGAGATGAAGGAACAATCTAATCGGGCCGGCAATATGCTCCGCCAGCTTGATGTTGAAAAAGGGGACAGGGTGTTTATTTTTATGCCGCGTTCTCCTGAGCTGTATTTTTCACTGCTCGGGGCAATCAAACTGGGAGCCATCGTCGGCCCGCTGTTTGAAGCATTTATGGAAGGAGCAGTCAGAGACCGTCTGGAAGACAGCGAAGCTAAAGTACTGATCACAACTCCTCAGCTTTTGGAGCGCGTGCCAGTCAGCGAACTTCCTTATTTAAAACACGTTGTGCTCGTTGGTGAGGACGTGAAGGAAGAAGGGCCGTATGTCGATTATTTCAGCCGAATGGAAAAAGCGGACAAGGAGCTCGATTTGGAATGGGTAGACCGTGAAGACGGGCTGATCCTTCACTATACATCAGGCTCAACCGGTAAACCAAAAGGCGTCCTCCATGTTCATAATGCGATGATTCAGCATTATCAGACCGCTAAATGGGTACTTGATCTTAAAGAATCGGATGTTTACTGGTGCACGGCCGATCCCGGCTGGGTGACAGGAACCTCCTATGGTATTTTCGGGCCTTGGCTGAACGGTGCCTCCAATGTGGTCCGGGGCGGCAGGTTTAGCCCGGAAGATTGGTACGGTACGATCGCAAAGTATGGCGTAACGGTTTGGTACAGTGCACCAACCGCATTCCGTATGCTTATGGGAGCCGGGGATGAGGTCGTAAAACGCTTTGATCTTTCTTCGCTCCGACACATCCTGAGTGTTGGCGAGCCGCTGAATCCTGAAGTAGTCCGCTGGGGCATGAAGGTCTTTAACCTGCGCATCCATGATAACTGGTGGATGACGGAAACAGGAGCTCAGCTCATCAGCAATTTCCCGGCAGTTGAAGTTAAGCCGGGCTCAATGGGCAAACCATTCCCGGGCATTGAAGCGGCTATCATCGATGATCAGGATAATATCCTGCCGCCTAACCGAATGGGGAACCTGGCGATTAAAAAAGGATGGCCTTCCATGATGAGAGCAATCTGGAACAATCCTCAAAAATATGAATCTTACTTTACCCCTGGCGGCTGGTATGTGTCTGGAGACTCAGCCTATATGGATGAAGACGGCTACTTCTGGTTCCAAGGCCGTATTGATGATGTCATTATGACATCGGGTGAAAGGGTAGGGCCTTTTGAGGTAGAAAGCAAGCTTGTCGAACACCCTGCAGTTGCCGAGGCGGGGGTAATCGGGAAGCCAGACCCGGTTCGCGGTGAAGTCATTAAAGCATTCATCGCACTGCGTGAGGGTTATTCTCCGAGCGAAGAATTGATTCAGGAAATCAGATCGTTTGTGAAATCTGGTTTGGCCGCTCACTCTGCGCCAAGAGAAATCGAGTTCAGAGACAAGCTGCCTAAGACAAGAAGCGGCAAGATCATGCGCCGTGTACTCAAGGCGTGGGAATTGGATCTGCCGACAGGCGACTTATCCACGATGGAAGACTAATCATTTAAAGCAAAAAGCCCGCGAATTAATTCGCGGGCTTTTTTGGTTTCTTTTTATCATCATTTTGGGGAGGAGGATTCTTCGGCTTTTTGCCTGCCGTTGGATCTTCCGTTTTTTTGTCATCCGTTCCCGGTTTGTCTGGTTTCTTTGGATCTGCTTTTTCTTTGCCGCTTTTAATCTTCTCAGATGGCGCCGATTCCTTGCCCGAGACGTCTACTGCTGTAACATACAGCACGCCTGATGGGGCAGATAGAGAGGTTTTATCTGATGTTAGACTGCCGATTTTCTTAAACGGACCGTTTCCGGTAGCAGAATAATAGACACGGTAGCCGACTACATCACTTTCTCCTGACGCAGACCAGGATAGCTTCCCGCCTTTGGATGACAGTCCGCTGACTGTATCAGGGTTTTTTCCGTTCTCTGGAAGGTTTGTCTTAGGAAGAAGATGGTCAGAATTTTCTTCTCCGGTCACTTTCTTCAAGTCGACTCCGTCAAACAGCGCATCGTCAATGAGGACGCCTTTTTGAGTAAATTCTTTTGGTGTCGATTCGGACGCTTTGTATTTCTTTCCGTTTGCAATAACATAAAGCCCGGTATCCAAGCTGTTATCTGTTGAATCTGGAGCATATTTTACATTGAATAGATCTGTTGTTACAAGACCTGCTGACCGGCAGAGATCAGACGGAAGTTTTCCGGAGATCCCGCAAATTTCTTTCCTGACAATTCCCGAAGGCATGGAGAAACGATGCTTCGGGGCCATGAGTGATGGCGCGTATTTATAGGCATCATTGGCGAAAGCTGCCCACAGGGTCTGGCTAATATGCTGTTGTCCTGTTGGAAGTGCTTCAGGTTTATCATATCCGTGCCATACACCAAGCGTTACGTTAGGATTTGTCGCTACAAACCAAGAATCCTTGGCAGAGGATGTGGTACCGGTTTTTCCGGCCCAATCTGCATAAAAGTTCAGTCTGCCTGGAATGCTTGCTGCGGTTCCGCCTGGCTTCAGTACATCCCTCATCATATCAAGGATAAGATAAGAGGTTTGCGGAGAATATACTGGTACCGGCTTAGATTTATGTTTATATAGAACTTTTCCATGTTTGTCTTCAATTTTTTCAATAAGGTAGGCATCCACAAACTTGCCTTGGTTAGCAAAGGTTGCGAAAGCGTTCGTATTCTCTTCTACGGTTACCCCGTGGGTCAACCCGCCGATGGCAACAGATGTAGCCGATCTGTCTGTATCAGTAATTGTTGTGAATCCCATTTTCTCCAATCGATTGAAAGCATCGGACCGATTCGCTCTCATGAAGCTGCGCAGTGCAGGAATATTATAAGACTTGGCAAGTGCGGTCCTTGCGGAAAGGAGTCCATGAAAACGGTTATCATAGTTGTTTGGTGCGTAATTGCCAATGGTCAGCGGTGTATCAGGAATGATGTAACCCGGCTGCACTTTACCTTCCTCAATGGCCGGAGCATATGCGAGCAGCGGCTTCATCGTTGAACCATTCTGTCTTAATGCCTGAGTTGCATGGTTCAGCTGTTCACGGTTGTAATCACGCCCTCCGACAAAGCTGATGATAGATCCTGTTTTATTTTCGATCAGTATGGAGCCTACTTCCTGCGGCTGCTTTTCATAGATCCATTTTCCTTTGGCGTTCTTCACGCGGACGAGGTGGGTAGAGCCGAAGAGATATTTGTTCTTCGCTGTTTTCTCCATTTCCTCATAGATCTTTTTATTGATTGTCGTATGAATTTTCAGGCCTTTTTGGCGCAGCTGTACAAAAGCATTCTGACGGTATTCATCTTTTGTGTTCTGCTTAAGCTTGTCAAAGTTCTTGCCGTCTTTTTTCGCGGCGAGCCTCGCAAGGATATCTGCTGAACGGCGCTCGACTTCAATGCTTAAGTAAGGATATTTTTCGTAAGAAGATTCCTTCTTCGTTACAAAGTGTTTTCTCACATTATATTTCAGTGCTTTATCGTATTGTTCAGGTGTGATGGCTCCATTTGTCAGCATGCGGTTCAAAACCGTTTTCATGCGGTTGGTACCATATGTAATATCTTTTTTAACTGCTCCTTGTTGTGTAAATGGAGAATATACAAACGGGTTTTGCGGCATGCCTGCAAGGAAAGCTGCCTGCGGCAAGTTCAGTTTGTCAGCGTCAACACCGAAAACTCCCTGAGCGGCCGCCTGGATGCCGGCTACGTTTCTGCCGGATGAGTTACGTCCGAATGGAACGATGTTTAAATATGCTTCAAGGATTTGCTCTTTTGTAAACAAGTGCTCGAGTCTGAGTGCGAGCAGGATTTCTTTCGCTTTTCTGTCGAAGGAAACCTCGTTCGTTAAGATCTGGTTTTTAATGAGCTGCTGAGTAAGAGTACTCCCGCCCGATCGGTTATCGGAGCCTGTTACTTCCTGAAGCGTTGCCCGGAGGATAGCCTTTGGAACAATGCCGTCATGCTCATAGAAATATTGATCCTCTGTTGAAATAACGGCATCTTTTACGTATGGTGAGATTTCCTTTAAAGGAACCTCCTGGCGGTCAAGGTCAGCACGCAGCTTGCCGATCAGTTGATCTTTGTCAAAATACATCGTACTCGTTTCTTCGTAATTGTAAATGTCATCCTTCATGGTGCTGTAAGCTCTGACTGGCTCGTTTTTTACAAGCGAGGCCAGAAAGCCAGCCCCTGCTCCAGCAGCCAAACAGCCGCCAAGCAAGAACAATACCACGATAATTAAGAATAAGTTCCAGGTGAATGTGTATGTTTTATCTGCGGCCTGTATAATTTTTTTCTCATTTAGATACGCAATAAAGCGCCTCCATTTTTCCTTAATTTCCTCTAGATGAGACATTTGTAAATTCCCCCCTATCTGACTAATTATATCATATCCCATGTCGTTTGAAGGGGGACTTAAGACAATTTTGTCAGTGGATGAGGAATTGACAATGCGTATAACCTGTGGTAAAAATGAAGAATATATGTCAATTGGATAAAGCAGAAGCGAAGATAGGATTTAGTAGTAACCGTCTCCCTGTTACAGAAAGCTGGTGGCCGCTGCAAACCAGTACATAGACTGTTTATGAATTACACCCTGGAGCTTTCTTTGTGAAATGAAAGTAGCAAAGACCGGTTGAAAAGCCGTTAATGGATATGAGTGGGAGGAAATACGTTTCCTTCAACGAGGGTGGTACCGCGGTAATCACGTCCCTTATTACAGGGGCGTTTTTTATTTGTCTTCATCCAGAAACTGAAAGGAGCAACTATAATGACAATTTTACAAGACTTGGAATTTCGAGGTCTCATCAATCAAGTGACTGACCGGGAAGGTTTGGAAGAAAAGCTGCAGAGCGGAAAAACCCCTTTTTATTGCGGTTTTGACCCGACAGCAGACAGCCTGCATGTGGGCCATCTGCTTGTGATCATGACGATGCGGCGCCTTCAGCAGGCAGGCCATCAGCCGATCCCTCTTGTGGGAGGAGCGACAGGAATGATTGGGGACCCAAGCGGGAAGAAGGCAGAGCGGACGTTAAATGAGGCCGGTGTGGTTCAACAATGGAGCGAACGAATTAAACAGCAGCTTTCTAAGTTTTTGGACTTTAACGCTCAGGAAAATCCTGCGAAAATCGCCAACAACTATGAGTGGATCGGCAGCATGGACGTTATTTCATTCTTGCGTGATGTAGGTAAATACTTTCCGCTGAACTATATGCTTGCAAAAGATTCCGTAGAATCCCGTTTGGAAGCTGGGATTTCTTTTACAGAGTTTACGTACATGATCCTTCAGTCTTATGACTTCCTTCAATTGTACCGCCAGGAAGGGTGCCGTATGCAGCTTGGCGGAAGCGACCAATGGGGCAATATCACAGCTGGTCTGGAATTGATCCGCAAAGCCGGAGAAGAAGAGAGAGCATTCGGATTAACCATCCCGCTCGTAACGAAGAGTGATGGAACGAAATTCGGGAAAACAGAAGGCGGAGCGATCTGGCTTGATCCGGAGAAAACCACTCCTTACGAGTTCTATCAATTCTGGATCAACACGGATGACCGTGATGTGATTAAATTCTTGAAGTACTTCTCATTCAAGAGCCATGAAGAGATCAACGAACTTATTGAACAAGTGCAGAGCGCACCTGAAAAACGTGCTGCGCAAAAGGCGCTTGCAGAAGAACTGACTGCTCTTGTGCATGGAGAACAGTCATTGGAACAAGCCATCAAAATCTCTCAGGCACTGTTCAGCGGACAGCTTTCTGAATTGACTGGAGCTGAAATTGAGCAAGGCTTTAAAGACGTGCCTTCCTTTGAAATGGAGTCTAAAGAGGATATCGGTCTGATCGACCTGCTTGTAGCAAGCAAAATCTCTCCATCAAAGCGCCAAGCTCGTGAGGATATAACCAATGGAGCGATCTCAATCAATGGCGAACGTTGCCAGGACCTTGAAAAAGTGGTGGGAAGAAGCTCTCGTATTGATGATCGATTCGTCGTCATCAGAAGAGGGAAGAAGAAATATTTCTTGATCCGATACTAATTATGCTGAATAAGGAGAACCGGCCCTTGTGAATGGGCCGGTTTTTTTGTGTTCGATAATAAAAAGTGCGTTTTCGATAATAAAAAAATTGTATCGATAATAAAATTCGATTTTCAATAATAAATTTTGGTTTTCGATAATAAATGCAAAGAGATGCCACTATTGAAGGGTGAGAGCTATATTTTGGACTGGATTTGTCACTAAATTCGCTTCAAAAGGGCGGATTTTTAGCAATCCTTAAAACTTCTCATGAAAGGGTTCGATTTTTTTAAAAAATGATCCTAAAAAGTCGAACTGCTGCAGTTCTTCGCTGTCCTGATATTTGCAATAAAAAAAACGCTCCGTAAAAACGGAGCGTTTTCTTAAACTTAACGAGAGTAGTACTCAACGATAAGCTGTTCTGAAATTTCAGCCGGTAATTCAGAACGCTCTGGTAAGCGAGTGAATGTACCTTCTAGTTTGTTTTCGTCAAAAGTCAAGAAGTCAGGAACAAAGTTGTTCACTTCGATTGCTTCTTTAATAGCGCTAAGGTTTTGTGACTTTTCACGAACACCGATAACTGAACCAGGTGCTACGCGGAAAGATGGAATATCAACGCGCTTTCCGTTTACAGTAACATGGCCATGGTTTACCAATTGACGAGCTGCACGGCGAGTGCGAGCAAGACCAAGACGGTAAACGATGCTGTCTAAACGAGACTCAAGAAGGATCATGAAGTTTTCACCATGAATTCCTGTCATTTTGCCTGCATCGTTGAAGATACGGCGGAATTGACGCTCGTTTACACCATACATATGACGAAGCTTTTGCTTCTCTTGTAATTGTAAACCGTATTCAGAAAGTTTTTTACGTTGGTTAGGACCATGTTGTCCTGGAGCGTAAGGACGCTTTGCTAATTCTTTTCCAGTTCCGCTTAGGGAAATACCTAAACGACGGGAAATCTTCCATGTAGAGCCAGTATATCGAGCCATGAATGACTCCTCCTTCACTTGTTTTGTTTTAGTAAAACACAACAGTGACTGTTTTCTTTTCATCTGCATATTTTATTTGCCTATACCTTCACTTCAGCAGCCTTTGAAGCTACGAGATATACCATGCTTCTTCAAACATGTAACAAAATAAAACAAATGACGAACACAGTGCCGCTTTATTTTACACAAAGATTAGTATATGTTTTTTCGGGAAACAAGTCAAGGGCTAGTCTTAATATAAAGGCGCCATGGCAGTGATGGCTGAATACAATAATGGCAAAGTGGAAGGAATTGCGTTTCTGTGGGAGAAAGTTTATAGAAAGCGCTTACAAATAAAAAAGGGGTGCATATCTATGAAGTCCAAGTATTTTGAAACCAATGCCATACACGCTGGGTATGAGGACAGCAAGCATGGAGGAAGTCTGTCTCCGCCGATCTACCAGACCTCGACTTTTGTTTTTCCGGATGCAGAAACGGGCGAGCGGAGATTTGCCGGAAATGAAGCAGGATATGTTTATTCCCGGCTGAAAAATCCGACAGTGGTTATGTTTGAGGAGCGAATGGCAGAACTGGAAGGCGGGGAGAAGGGTCTGGCTTTTGCATCCGGTATGGCCGCAGTATCAGCAGTATTGCTCGGCCTGTTGAAAACAGGGGACCATATCCTTTGTTCGGAAGGGGTCTATGGATGTACCTTCGGGCTTCTGCAATATATGGAAGATCATCTTCAGATCGGGCACTCCCTTATTCCAATGGAGAATGAAGCCGCTTTAGAAGCTGCGATTTTGCCTAACACCTCACTTATTTACATCGAGTCGCCGATCAACCCGACAATGAAACTTGTAGATTTAGAAATGGTGTCTAGAGTTGCCAGAGAAAAGAACATTCCAGTCATTGTGGACAACACGTTTTGTTCTCCGTATTTGCAGCAGCCTCTGAAAATGGGCTGTGACATTGTCGTGCACAGTGCGACGAAGTATCTTTGCGGCCATGGAGATGTCATCGGAGGCGTTGCAGTTGGAAGGCAGGACGTGATGCAGCAGATTGCAATGACCGCCCAGAAGGATATCGGTGGGATCATGTCCCCTTTTGAAGCATGGCTGCTTTTAAGGGGCATTAAAACGCTGCCTGTCAGAATGGACCGCCACTGTGATAATGCCGAAAGGATCGCTGTTCTTTTAAAACGCCATCCCTCTATTGAGTCTATCTTTTTTCCGGGAGATCCGGACTTTGCTCAGTATGAGGCAGGGAAGAGGCAGATGAAAAAGGCAGGCGGAATGATCAGCTTTTTGATAAAAGGAGGCAAGCCGGAAGCTCAGCAGATGATGAATGCATTAAAGCTTGTCAAAATTGCTGTTAGTCTTGGGGACGCTGAGACGCTTATCCAGCATCCGGCGACGATGACACATGCCTTAGTGCCTGAACAGGAACGGGAGAAGATGGGGATCAAACAGAATCTGCTGCGCTTATCCGTGGGGCTTGAAGCCTGGCAGGATATATGGGCAGATCTCGAGCAGGCTCTTCAGAGTGTTTATCAAAAAGAAAATCAGGTCGTAAGATAAAAAAAAGAACGGCCCGGAAGTTTTCCGGAGCCGTTCTTTCACATAGAAGTAATGTCTAGCTTCAGTGCCCAGGGCTGAAAACGTGTTTCTTGTTTTCAGCATAATGATGAAATCATCCCTAGTCCTCGGAGGACGATCTAATAACTCACAATTCGTCTTAGGTCGCTTACTCTTTTCTATATATGCTTGTTCAGTTCATCAACAAACCGTTCGAGCCAAACTTTGTCGATCTCATCAAACCTGTTTTTTTCAGGGCTGTCAATATCAAGCACGCCAAACAGCTGGCCATTTTTTACAATGGGCACAACAATCTCAGATTGGGATGCAGCATCGCATGCGATATGCCCGGGAAACTGGTGAACATCTTCCACAACCAGTGATTGCTGGTCTTTTGCAGCCGTACCGCAGACACCTTTTCCCAAAGGAATTCTTACACAGGCCGGCAGTCCTTGAAACGGTCCGAGGACGAGCTGGTCTGACAGTTCTTCATATTCATAAAATCCAACCCAATTAATAGCGGGGAGGAACTGGTTTAAAAGCGCTGAGGCGTTCGCCAGGTTAGCGGTAATGCTTGTCTCGCCTTCTAAAAGAGCACGGAGCTGCTTGAGGAGCAGATCGTATCCCTCTTCGCGATTTTGACTGTATTTTTCGACTGTAAACATGAACATCCCCCTTTTTATGCTAGCCGTCTTTCCCTATCTTATCAAAAATTGTAGAAGATTACATCCGAACAGGTGTATTTGTCGAGCGATTATTAAAGGGAATATCAGGTTTTCCAACGAAAAATAAGTAATAAGAAGGGTGGTGGATACTAAATGTCAAAAGATCAGATGGCTACCAAAATTAAAATTGCCGAAGCTGCGATTGAATTGTTTACAAACCAGGGGTATCAGGGCACCTCGGTCAGGCAGATTGCCAAGAGGGCCGGTGTTAACCTTGCTCTCGTTTCCTATCATTTTGGCGGGAAGCAAGGCTTGCTTGAAGAGCTGATTTCATCATTTTATGAAGGGTATATTCGCAAGATTGAAGTGGTGTACCATACATCGATGGACTATACAGTTAAAGATCAGCTTTTGACCATGATTGAAAGTGTCCTGCATTACCAGCTGAAGCAGCCTGATCTGTCACGTTTTGTCCATCGGGAAATGACGCTTGATTCTACATTAGTAAGGGAAGTGATGACCACTTACCTCTCTAAAGAAAAATATTTTTATGACACCCTATTTGAAAAAGGCATGAAACAAAGGGAGTTTCATAAACAGCCTGTCTTGCTCCTGACCATGCAGCTGAGAAATCTGCTCATCATGCCTTTCCTTCATCCGTTATATATATCTGAAGTCTTCTATACGGCTCCACATGATCCCTTATTCGTTACGTCTTATGTGAATTTCATCAATAAATGGCTGGAGCAGTCGGTTTGTATCCCGCCTAAAAAGAATCCGCTTCTGTCTGCTGTGCAGAATCCGCTATTTTCTTTGCAGGGAAAGTGGAACGGATAAAAGATCTTGGTGGATGAGTATATCATAGCCTTGTCCCAATTCCTTTGCACTATGGGCATCTGAACCATAGACAAAAGGGATTTTCTGTTTTATGGCCTCCTCAATCACCCAATGGGGAGGATAGGACTCTCCACACAATGGCTTGAATAATCCCGCTCCATTGTAGTCAAGTTCATAGCCGTGCAGCTTAATCAGTTCCAAAATCTTTCGGATTTCTTCCTGATAAGATTGATCCGTTGGATACTGCTTCTTAAATTTCTGGGCAAGGGTCATATGGCCGATCCGTTTTGGCTTGTAATTTCCCAAGTCTGATGTGATGGACTTTGATAGTGTCTTATAATAGGCACTGTACACCTTGTCTGTGCTGCCGAATGAACGAACCATTTCACCGAACATGTCCTCGCTGTAATCAATGCAGAAATAGGAGCTTTCCTGCTTAATGAAATGGACGGAAAGAATGGCATCATCAAGCCGGGGACCGACTTCATTTAAAAAATCTTTTGTTTCCTTTTCAAATCCATCAATAAAGTCTACCTCTAATCCGATATTTATGGAGATCGTCTTGCTGTAATATTGTTTTGCAGCTCCCAGTTCGTCCAAGTAGGAAGATAGCCTGCTTAATTCCATGCCTGAATCTTTTTCTGGTACCGGATCAATGAACCCTGAAGGCAAGGGGGCGTGTTCGGTAAAGGTCATTCCGGATAATCCTAATTCAATTGCCCGTTCAATATATAGAGAAATCGGGTCGGCGGTGCCATGCGGACAATACGGGGTATGGACATGGCCATCATAAAAAGTAGACATCGTTAACCTCCTGAGTTTTGTTAAAGGATAAGAAAGCTTTGATATTTATGGAAAAAAATTATGGTTTTTTTCATTTTTTTTTAGTCAAAATTCAGTTTTACATGTTATCATAAGAACATTGAGTTAGCTTTGGACAAGTGAAAAGCACTGTAAAACACTGGCCTTTAATAAAAAAATTGCACTCATTAATTATTATTACAATTAAAATTAAACAATTGTAACATCATTATTACATAGATTTTGCAGTTTTGCAGAAAGGAAGAAAGGGTGCTTCCTATGACATACATAATTGCCGCAGTAGTTGTTTTAATAGCTGTCGTTGTTTTTGGCTCCTTTTCACGCAAACGGATTTATAAGCAGATTGACCGTCTGGAATCCTGGAAAATGGATATCATGAACCGTCCGCTAACAGAAGAGATTTCAAAGGTCAAAGGGCTTACAATGGTTGGTGAAACAGAAGAGAAATTTGAGTCATGGCGCAGCGACTGGGATGAGATGGTCACAGTTGAACTTCCAAATATGGAAGAGGCTCTGTTTGATGCCGAGGAAAGTGCGGACAAATACCGGTTTGGAAAGGCAAAAGGGATTCTGCATCATATTGAATCCCGGATGCAAGCCATGGAAGAGCGGATCAAAGCAATATCAGCTGAGATTGACGAACTGATCACAAGCGAAGAATTAAACAGGGAAGACATTATTGAGGCCAAGGAACAATTCAGTGAGGCTAAGAAGTACTTTCTGACACATTCCCGGTCTTTAGGGAAAACAGCCGTACTGTTTGAAGAGGAGTTTACTGAAGTCAATGCAAAATTTGTTCGGTTTGATGAATTGACCTCACAGGGCAACCACCTCGAAGCCCGAAAAATTCTCGTTGAAAGTATTGAAAAATTAAAAGAAGCCAGATCGAAAATGGAATCAGTTCCTGAACTGCTAGTCATGCTTTTATCTGATTTGCCTTCAAGCCTTAAGGATCTTCAGGATGGATTCTTTGATATGGAACAGCAAGGCTATGTTCTCAATCACATTGGGATCGATAAAGAAATCACAGCGATGAATGAGACGATCACCAAATTGCTCGAGAAGGTATACGCACTGGAAATCGATGAAACGCAAAAAGGCATTGAACAATTAAACGCCGAAATCGATCAATTGTACGATCTTCTTGAAAATGAAGTGGTCTCAAAGCAGTTTGTGATTAAAGAGAAGGAAGTCATCCTTCAATCACTTTCTGATCTTCAGCTGGATATGGAAAAGATCCGTGCCGAAGCTGATATGGTAGCGCTCAGCTACCAGCTTGATCACTCCGATGTAGAAGTTCATAAGCGATTAGAAAAATTGTTCACTAAGCTCCAAACGAGGTTCTCCATCATTGAACAGTCTATCGAAGAAAAGAAGGACTCGTATTCGGTCATCCGTGAAATGATGGAAGAGATGGCGGTTCAGCTGGAAGATGTGAAAAAATCAAACCATGAGTATCAAGAAAAACTTATCAGCCTGAGAAAAGATGAGCTACAGACAAAAGAAAGGCTGAAAGAACTCCGCAGGAAGCTGCTTGAGGCAAGAAGAATGGTACAAAAAAGCAACCTGCCAGGACTTCCTGATCACTATCTGGTCACGATTGAAAAAGCTGAAAGCTATATTATAGAAGTTTCTAAACGGCTTGATGATAAGCCTTTGGAAATTGCAGATGTAACAGAAGTTCTCGAAAAAGCACTGGAAGCCGTTGAAGAAGGCTACAGGGAAACTGCTGAGATTATCGAAACAGCGCTGCTGGCAGAAAAGCTTATCCAATATGGAAACCGGTACAGAAGCTCTTATTCATCTGTTTCAGTACGTCTCATCGAAGCGGAAATTGCTTTCCGTAATTACCAATATGAAGAAGCACTTACCATTGCAGGAACTGCCATCGAAAGCGTACAGCCGGGAATCCTAAAAGAAATGGAAATCAATTTAAAGCAAAAGATTTGATGTAAAAGCTGGGACCTCAAAGTTCCAGCTTTTTCTGTGCGTAATAGTATGAGTACAGCAGCTTGAGGAAATCGGATTCTGAAAATCAAAATATCTTTTTGATTTCATTGATGCCATCCATTAATTTAGAGGGATTTATGGAAGGATAAAGAGAGATATGCAAAAACAGTTTTCTGTTTAAAATACAATTTTTTCTTTTATTCGGTTGTGGTATTATAGATTGATGTGTAGAATAAGTGAGCTAGGCGGAGGAGTCAACCATGATTTATTTTGACAATAGTGCAACAACGAAACCATATAAAGAAGTACTGGATGCATTTGTTACTGTTTCTCAGAATTATTTCGCCAATCCATCCTCCATTCATTCCAAGGGCGGAGAAACAGAACGGCTTATATTCCAGGCTCGAAAAACTGTAGCAGGACTGCTGAAAGTAAAACCAGCCGAAATTATATTTACTTCCGGAGGGACGGAAGGCAATAATACAGCCATTAAAGGAATTGCATTAAAGCATCAGGAGCGCGGCAAACATTTGATTACAAGTGAGGTAGAACATGCTTCCTCTTACGAAACATTTCATTATCTGGAGTCGCTTGGCTTTGAAGTGACGTATCTGCCGGTAAACTCTTCTGGAGAAATTTCCTTGGAAGAACTGGAGAAGAGCATCAGAAAAGATACAATTCTAGTCTCACTGATCCATGTAAATAATGAAGTCGGCACGATACAGCCAATCGTGGATGCAGGGAAAATCCTGAAGAATTTTCCTAAGGTATTTTTTCATGTCGACCATGTTCAGGGAATTGGAAAAGTACCATTGCCATTTAAGGAAGCAGCAATCGATCTTTGCACGATGTCTGGGCATAAATTCCACGGTTTAAAAGGAACGGGTATCCTTTACAAAAGAGAAGGTGTTACCCTTTCACCCCTTCTGACTGGTGGAGAGCAAGAAGCCAGCGTGCGTGCGGGAACTGAAAATGTCGCGGGTATTGTTTCCATCGCGAAAGCGCTGCGCATGACGTTTGATCGCATGGAATACGGAATACGGTCTATGGAGACGGTTAAACAAAGAATGATGGATGAACTGTCTGTTATGGAAGGTATAACGATCAATACACCATCAAACTCTGCTCCCCATATCATCAATTTTTCGATTCATGGAGTAAAGCCAGAGGTAATGATCCATACCCTTGATCAAAAGGAAATTTATGTTTCCACACGTTCTGCTTGTTCATCTAAACAGGCAGGAGCGAGCCGGATTCTGCTCGCAATGGGGCTTGGGGAGAAGAAGGCAGGTACAGCTATACGGATGAGCCTGTCGTTCGATAATACGTTAGACGAAGCAGAAGTTGTGCTTAAAGAATTAAAAAACGCAGTGGTTCAGCTGCAAACAGTAATGGGGTAAATAGAATGCAATATAATCACATTGTTATCCGTTTTGGTGAGTTATCATTAAAAGGGAAAAACCGAAGACATTTTGAGAGCCAGCTGAGGGAAACGGTACGCAGAAAGTTATCTGTATTTCCAAATGCAGTGGTTCTAAAATCATATGACCGGATTCTTGTAGAGATCAATGGAGAAGATCACGAAAAGATGATCGCTAAATTGCAGGAGGTTTTTGGGATTCATGCCATCAGCCTGGCGATCAGAACGGAAAGTGAAATTGAAGCAATCAAGGAAGCTGCATTAGCCGCTTTCCTTGAAAACGGGGCTGCCCCAAAGACATTTAAGGTGTCTGCACGCAGAAGTGATAAGCATTTCCCGGTCGGTTCGATGGAGCTCAACCGTCAAGTCGGCGGTTATATTTTAACCCACACAGAAAATGTTTCTGTCAATGTCCATCATCCTGATGTTGAAGTTAAAGTAGAAGTTAAAGATAACGGTACGTTCATCAGCTGCAAAACCTATCCTGGTGCCGGAGGATTGCCAATCGGAGTTGGCGGGAAAGCGATGCTGATGCTGTCTGGTGGAATTGACAGCCCTGTTGCCGGGTATTTGACCATGAAACGCGGAGTGCGTATAGAAGCTGTCCATTTTCACAGCCCCCCGTTCACAAGCGACCGCGCCAAACAGAAAGCAGAAGATTTGATGCAGGAATTAACACGCTTTGGCGGTAAGATGAAACTGCATGTGGTTCACTTTACAAAAATACAGCAAATCATAAAAGACAAAATTCCAGCAAGCTACAGCATGACCATTATGAGGCGCATGATGCTTCGCATTACTGAGCGGCTGGCTGAGGAACGAAATGCGATGGCGATCACAAACGGAGAAAATCTTGGACAGGTGGCTAGCCAGACGATGTACAGCATGCATACGATCAACGAAGTGACCAACCTTCCCATCATACGGCCGGTCGTTACGATGGATAAGCTCGAGATCATTGACATTTCTCAGAAAATCGGGACTTATGATATCTCCATCCGTCCTTATGAAGACTGCTGCACTATTTTTGTTCCAGCTGCTCCTAAAACAAAGCCGAAACGCGAAAAAGCCAATCGTTTTGAGCAGAATATCGAAAACATGGAAGAGCTGATTGAAGAAGCGCTTTCTACGATCGAAACCATCTCGTTTGAAGAACAAAAAGAAGCTAAGGAATTTGAAGATTTATTTTAGCCTGCAGAATCTCTCTGCAGGTTTTTTTTTGGTACTTCATTTAATATTTACCACGGTTGCAATCCTTGTTTCCTTCACAATCTATAGGTACAGGAGGTGAAACAACATGGCAAACAACAACTCAAACCAACTTCTTGTACCTGGTGTACAACAGGCGATTGATCAAATGAAATTCGAAATCGCTTCTGAATTAGGTGTAAACCTTAGTGCTGACAACTCTTCCCGTTCTAATGGGTCTGTAGGAGGAGAGATCACAAAACGCTTAGTGGCAATGTCTCAGCAGCAATTCAGCGGATCTCAACAAAAATAACCAATTGAATACAAGATGGCTTAGGAGCGGGGCTGCTGCCCGCTCCATTTATGTTTCTGCATACTCCTGCAGTAAATGTTAAAAATATTCCAAAAATATTGTATACTAAAGAAGACCACGGTTTGCATACATAGAGGAGGATTACGGAAATGGAGAATCTTTTAGATTTACAAGCACCGCCTGTCTATAATGTAACAGAGGAAATGGAGAAATTCGCACAGGATGCTTCACGCAAAGCACTGATCTGGAAAGACGATAAAGGAACCATCAAAGAATTGACCTATAAAGCTCTCTTTGAAGCATGCAACAAAACGGCAAATGCACTTAAAAAGCTCGGTTTGTCTAAAGGTGACAGAACTCTTGTTGTGATGCCGAGAAAGATTGAAACGTATGTTGTATATCTGGCATGCCTGAAAGCAGGTATTGTTGTCATTCCTTCTTCAGAAATGCTTCGGCCAAAGGATTTAAGCTACCGCATCAGCCATAGTGAAGCAAAGGCTGTCATCTCGGACCTTGCTTTCCTTTCCAGTATCGACGCCATCGAAGATGAATTGCCTTCTCTTCAACACAAATTGTCTGTTGGCGGACATGCGAACGGCTGGGCCTCACTTGATGATTTATCACAGAATGAAAACGGTTTCTATGAAGGGGAGAAAACCGAAAAAGATGATATGGCCTTTTTATCCTATACATCCGGAACGACAGGCCAGCCAAAAGGTGCTGTACATACACATGGTTGGGCTTTTGCTCATTTAAGGACAGCCGCAAAAGGATGGCTTGGCATCAAAGAAGGAGATAAAGTGTGGGCGACAGCCGGACCAGGCTGGCAGAAGTGGATTTGGAGCCCCTTTGTGTCTGTGTTGGGCTGCGGAGCGACAGGGTTTGTATATAATGGGAAGTTTGATCCTTCAACGTATCTCAGCTTATTGCAGGAACAAGAAATTTCTGTTCTCTGCTGTACACCGACAGAATACCGACTGATGGCGAAAGCCGATGGCCTCGAACAGTACTCGCTGCCGCATCTCCGCAGTGCGGTTTCTGCAGGAGAGCCATTGAACCGAGAAGTGATTGACACGTTTGTCCGCTGTTTCAATGTCACTGTACGAGATGGATACGGTCAAACGGAGAATACACTTCTTGTCGGCATGATGGACGGAATGGAGCTCCGCCCAGGTTCTATGGGGAAACCGACGCCTGGGAATCGGGTGGACATCATTAATGAGGATGGGGTGCCTGCCGGAATTAACGAAGTAGGAGATATCGCGGTGCATCAAAGTTCACCAGCTCTTTTTAAAACCTATTATAAAGATCCGGAAAGAACGAAAAGGGCGTTCCGCGGTGAATATTACTTAACGGGAGACAAGGCGAAGAAAGACGCTGACGGATATTTCTGGTTTGAAGGAAGGGGTGATGATATTATCATCAGTTCAGGTTATACGATTGGGCCGTTTGAGGTAGAAGATGCTCTTGTTAAACACCCTGCGGTTAAAGAATGTGCGGTTGTAGCCAGCCCTGATGAGATCAGAGGCCATATTGTGAAAGCCTATGTGGTGCTGAAAGATGAGAAACCACAAAATCAGGAGACTTTAATAAAGGATTTGCAGGAGCATGTGAAGTCATTAACAGCTCCATATAAATATCCGCGCAGCATTGAATTTGTTTCAGATTTGCCAAAAACGACGTCTGGAAAAATACGGCGCATCGAACTGCGGCAAAAAGAAGTAAAAGGCAGCTGAAAATGAAGGCAGGCAAAAGGCCTGCCCTTTTATGTGCGGAAAAATACCGCGGCGTGCTAAATTTGTGGTTAAATAAGGGAAAGCTTAGACATAAAGAGGTGTGGCATGGGAACGTTATATTCGAATGGCATCATTTACACGCTTGCTCAAGAAGGTGAGACCGTGGAAGCGGTATATGTAGCAGGCAAAACAATAAAAGAAACTGGAACAGCTCAGTCGTTATTAAAAAAGTACAGCGATGAAATTGATTCATCTATTGATCTGGGAGGGGCTGTGATGTTTCCTGGGTTTGTAGACAGCCATCTTCACATCATCGGACATGGAGAGAAGCTGATCAGAAGAGATCTGTCTCATTTTACTTCAGCAGAAGAGATGGGAGACTATCTAAAAAGCGAGGCAGAAAAAGAAAAGCCAGGAAATTGGATCATCGGTGATGGATGGAATGAAAATAATTTTTTGGACAGAAAGATCTTCCATAGGCTTGAGCTTGATGAGCTGTCACCTCATCATCCAATGCTCCTTTCACGTGTTTGCCGACATGCTTTTTTGGCCAACAGTGCAGCCTTGGAACTTGCGGGAATTACGAAAGAAACAGAAAATCCTCCGGGAGGCATTATCGTCCGTGATGTAAACGGTGAGGCAACAGGTTATCTCCTGGACAGCGCTGCAGACCTTGTCAAAAAGGCTGTGCCGCCTGTGACAGAAAAATACATATCGAATGCCCTAACTTCTTCTGTGCATGATTTGCTCTCATTAGGGCTTACAGGAGGACATACCGAAGACTTAGGGTATTACGGCGGCTTTGAAAAGACGGTGTCCGCATTCAGGAGAGTGCTGAATGGTGATTCTATAAAATTTAAAGCACATCTTCTTGTTCATCATAGTGTGGTCAGTGATTATCAAGAATCAAAGCTTTCCGAAACAGATTCTCCGTATATTGAATTTGGGGCAATGAAAATCTTCAGTGACGGAGCGTTCGGAGGCCGAACCGCGCTGTTAAGCAAACCGTATAACGACGCTCCGGATACTTCAGGTGTTGCAATCCATCGGCCGGAAGAGTTAAAAGAACTTGTTCACCTTGCAAGAAATCATATGATGGCTGTCGCTGTCCATACGATAGGTGATCTTTCATTAGAATACACACTTGAGGCTATCCGGGCACATCCGGCCGTAACCGAGAAGAGGGACCGGATCATTCATGCTGGACTCGTCAGGCCTGATCTGATTGAGCAAATAAAACAGCTGCCGATCGTTATCGATATACAGCCAAGCTTTGTTCCGTCTGATTTTCCATGGCTGATCGAAAGGTTAGGCCTGGAAAGAATACCGTATGCATTAGCATGGAAAACCCTCATTGATCATGGGCTTCACTGTGCAGGCGGTTCCGATGCTCCAATAGAGGCAGTGAATCCATTAGAGGGAATTTACGCTGCGGTGACAAGGAAAAAACCGGATGAGAACCATGAAGGGTATCAGAAGGAAGAAAAACTTACAGCCTACCAGGCGGTTCAACTGTATACCGCGGGAAGTGCTTATGCGATCAGCAAAGAACATACAAGAGGACGGATCGAAGCGGGATTCGAAGCGGATTTTACTGTGCTGGACAGAGATATCCTTGCCAGTGATCCGAATGAAATCCTCGAAGCAAAAGTCCTTTATACGATCATTGATAATTCGATCGAATTCAGCGCCTTTCACCACTAAGCCATATACAAAAAACAACCAACCCGCAACTACCGGGCTGGTTGTTTTTTGTTAGAAGCTATTTTTGAGCTTATAAGAAACTTCTCCTGACTTTATGCCAAAACGAGTTGTCTTTGAGTTTAACCGTTTTTACTTTTCGATCGGACAGCTCAAAACGGATCACTTCTGAATGCCTGATGCTTAGTGCTTCATTATCAATGCCGATGATCGGGTACTGGTTATTGTCCTGTTCAAACTTAAATGTCAGCTTTCTCTCATTGCTCAAAATAAAAGAAGATCCGAGCGTCCGGTAAAGGTTGTTGTTCAATGACGCCATCTCGCTGACCTGGTAGCACTGGAGCTTGGGATCAACGACTGCACCAGTGACTGATTTATTGTATGCCGTGCTTCCGGTAGGGGTGGAAACGATCATGCCGTCACCTCTGAACGTTTCAAAATACAAATCATCAATGAACACATCCATAGCGAACGTTTTGATAATGGAAGAACGGAGTGAGCATTCATTCAGGCAATAAAAAGTAGAATCGTCATGATCCATCGACACGGCCAAGGTTGGATATTTTCTGACCTCAACTTGATCATTATCCATAGCTGATATCATTCCCTGGTGGTCATCTATTTTAAAGTCACAGTAGAAACCCAGTTCTCCCGTACTGACACCTACATACAGACAGTCTTCACGGAAACCCGTTTTTCTGACGGCCTGTAAAAATGCTCCATCTCCTCCGATAGAAGCAATAATATTAGCTTTTTTATGATCATCTACAATCTTAAATCCATAATTTTCAGCAAAGGCAATTAAAGGTTCCACTTTTCTCAATACTTCATCTTCCTGCTTATAAAACAAGTATAGATTTCTGCGTTCGTCTGCCATGTAAAGTCCTCCTGTCGATGTTTCTGTCACTATATCATGTTCTACTTTCACTTTGTAAATCCTTTTGTGAATCGAAACAGGTTTATTTTTCTTTATGCCGACCATAATGGTAATGAAAGGAAGTATGGCCTGTGATGATTTTTTTTATCGTACTCATTATTTTACTGCTCTTATTTATCATTCTGCTTTTTTCAACAGTACACGTTTCCTTTTTATACACACACAAAGGGGACGATGATTTTTTGCGTATTAAAGTTTCCCTGTGGAAAGTGATCTCCTATTCCGTCGTGGTGCCCGAAGTTAAAGTCAATACTTCCGAAAAAAAGATTGAAGCGAAAAAAAAATCAAATGGGGCTGCAGGGGTCAAAAAGAAGAAAACAAAAATCACCGTACAGACCATTAAGGAAAGCCACAGGAAATACAGCAGGCTCCTTGTCCATGTGACGGGCTTTTATAGAATTCTTCGCCGATTCTTAAAGAAAGTTACAATTTCACAGGTAAGGTGGGACAGCCGGTTCGGCCTTGGAGATGCGGCTTCAACAGCTGTTGCATCAGGCATGGTCTGGGCTTTAAAAGGCAATGCCCTTGGCATGCTGTCGCACTTTGTTTCTTTAAAAGGAGTGCCTTCCATTCAGGTCATACCTGTTTATCGAGGGACTCTTACGCAAACCAGGCTATCCTGTATGATTTCTTTTAAAATCGGGCATGCTATTGTCGTCATGTTACAGATGTTGAAACATTGGAGAAAAATAAGCTCCAGCAAAAGTAAAAAATCAAAAAAATATATAGCAGGAGGAACATCACATGTCTGAGCATCCTATTGAAGGCCTTATGAAAACGGCGATGGAAAATCTAAAACAAATGATCGATGTGAATACCATTATCGGCGATCCGGTAGAAACGCCTGATGGAAGTGTAATCTTAACTGTTTCCAAAGTAGGTTTTGGCTTTGCAGCAGGAGGAAGTGAATTCAGCAGCGGTGATCATCAAAGCCAGGGTGGAGGCCAGCAGGGCCAGCAGGATTCCGGTGAAGAACTTCCGTTTGGGGGAGGAAGCGGCGGCGGTGTTTCCATCACTCCGATTGCTTTTTTAATCGTTGGTTCAACAGGTATCAAAACCATTCACTTGGATAACAGCACTCATCTTTATGAACGCCTTCTAGATTTGGCTCCAAGTGTTGTGGAAAAGATTCAGCATATGATGAACAACCGAAACAGACAAAGAAACGTTCAGCAAAACCAAAATCAGCAGCAAAACCAAAATCAGCAGCAAAATCAAAATCAGCAGCAAAATCAACAGCAAAACCCTTTTTAAGTTAACTGTCCATCAGTTAGCTTTTTCTTTTCATCTTTACCGCTTTTCGTCTCTAACCAGGCGCTTCTGCATTACTTGATCCAGCTTCAACTGGCCAAAAGCTTGGTCGTTTCACTCTCTCACCCCAACACAAAGACCGTGTTGAAGTTTGAGAGTTCCAACGCCTCACGCTTTTCAACGGCCGTTTCAGCATTACTTGATCCAGCTTCAGCGCCTAGAGACTAGGTCACTTCGCTCTCTGCCAGAAAACAAAAAGAGTTTTATGGCAGAGACCTCCAGTGCCTTTCGTCTCTAACCAGGCGCTTCTGCATTACTTGATCCAGCTTCAACTGGCCAAAAGCTTGGTCGTTTCACTCTCTCACCCCAACACAAAGACCGTGTTGAAGTTTGAGAGTTCCAACGCCTCACGCTTTTCAACGGCCGTTTCAGCATTACATATTATTTGCACAATCGCTTTCTTCGCTATATTATGAAACATGTACATAATCAAATAAAGGAGGCTTTTTCATGGGAGTAACATTTAAGGAAAAACCGGTTACGTTAGCAGGGAAGCAAGTAAAGGCTGGTGACCAGGCTCCAGATTTTAAGGTTCTGGCCAACGACATGTCAGAAGTGACACTAGCGGATTCTAAAGGATCTGTTCGATTGATTTCTGCCGTACCTTCCGTTGATACAGGCGTTTGTGATGCGCAAACTCGCCGTTTTAACGAGGAAGCGTCGAAATTGGATAATGTTAAGATCTTAACTGTCTCAGTGGATCTTCCATTCGCTCAAAAACGCTGGTGCGCCGCTGCTGGTGTAGAGAACGTGCAGACACTTTCTGATCACCGTGATTTGTCTTTCGGCCAAGCTTACGGAGTGGCGATTGAAGAATTGCGCCTCCTTGCACGGGCTGTTTTCGTCGTAGACAGTTCAGACAAAGTCACTTATGTGGAATATGTGGATGAAGTGACCAACCATCCAAATTATGAAGCTGCCATCGAAGCTGCAAAAGCTGCTAATTAAACGAAAAACTCCGGAGGCATGCTCCGGAGTTTTTTAACGGTGTTCCATCTCCCATGTAACGCTTCATTGATTAATATAGAACGAAACGCATGCTGAATGCGGGGTAAGGATATAGGAGGAAGTAATATGAGCAGCCTTTCGAATGTAGAGAAGCTTTTTACGGTTATTGATCAGTCATCTGAGAGAATTAAACAAGAAAAAGAATTAACCTATCTTGAGGCGCTTGTGGATACAGGTGAAAACTTATTTCATCAAGAGATACCGGAAGACGTATCACAAGTGACAAAAGCTTTTTTAGAAAAAGAATACGCGAAAATCAATCTCGATACGATGGGAGCGGAAGAAATTCGGAAAGCATTCCAGCTCGCCGTCTTAAAAGGAATGAAAGAAGCCATACAGCCGCATCATGCCATGACACCGGATGCTGTAGGTCTCTTTGTTGGGTACCTTGTACAAAAACTCATGCAGCAGAAGAAAGAATTTGTCCTTTTGGATCCCGCAGTCGGATCGGGCAACCTGCTTACAACCGTTTTGAACCAGTTTGGCGAAGAAGTCCAAAGCTTTGGTGTTGAAGTGGATGAGACTTTGCTGCGATTAGCTTGGATCGTCGCCAATTTGCAGAAACATAATGTAGAATTATATCATCAGGACAGCATTAAGCCTTTGTATGTAGATCCTGTAGATATCGTTGTTGCGGATCTGCCTGTTGGCTTTTATCCAGGGGATGAAACTGCGAAAGAATTCAAGGTATTTGCAGAGAAGGGCCATACGTACGCACATCATTTACTCATCGAACAAAGCATCAATTATTTAAAAGAATCCGGCTTTGGCGTTTTCCTCGTTCCTAATTCGTTGTTTTCGAGCGAACAAGCTCATTTGCTTCAAGACATGCTGAAGGAACGTGCAGTAATTTTAGGCATGATCCAGCTGCCAATGTCGCTCTTTAAACAGGAAAGCCATGCAAAAAGCATTCTGCTGCTGCAAAAAAACGGAGAACACACCATCAAACCAAAACAGGCACTCCTTGTTAATTTGCCATCCTTTTCTAAAAAGCAAGCGATGGGGAGCGTAATGAGCCAGATGAATGCGTGGTTTAGCTCTGAACTAAAACGTTCATAATAAAAATGATGAAAAACTCCTTCCGTGGAAACGAATTCATTTCTGAATATAATGAATATGCCTGGAAAACGCTTAACAAACTTGAAATAAGTGTGCAAGGGTGTTTAAATGGTTAAGGATATTATGAATTTATAATGGGAAAGAAGTTCATGTCATTCGTGCACTTCTTTTTTCATTGCAGTTAAGGAGCTAAAAAGAATGGCTAAAATTATCGCAATCAACGCTGGGAGTTCTTCACTGAAATTTCAGCTGCTTGAAATGCCTGAAGAGAAAGTTCTAACAAAAGGTGTAGTTGAGCGTATCGGATTAAATGACTCCATTTTTACCATTGAAGTAAATGGAGAAAAAATAAAAGAAGTAACAGATATTCCTGATCATGGGGTAGCGGTTAAAATGCTGCTTGAAAAATTGACGGCGGCCCACCAGGTCATCTCTTCTTATGATGAGATTGAAGGGATCGGACACCGTGTTGTTCATGGCGGTGAAAAGTTCAATGATTCAGCTGTAATCACTGACCAGGTCTTGGAGGAAATTGAGGAACTGTCTTTCTTGGCACCTCTTCATAATCCGGCTAACGTTGTCGGTATCAGAGCGTTCAAAGAAATTTTGCCGAACGTACCGGCTGTAGCTGTTTTTGACACGGCGTTTCACCAATCCATGCCTGAGCTCTCATTTTTGTATAGTTTACCCTACGAATATTATGAAAAGTACGGCATCCGTAAATATGGTTTCCATGGTACCTCTCATAAGTATGTTACAGAACGTGCAGCTGAACTGCTTGGCCGTCCGGTCGAACAGCTTCGCCTTCTATCCTGCCACTTAGGTAACGGTGCGAGTATTGCTGCCATTGAAGGCGGAAAATCCATTGACACTTCTATGGGCTTCACGCCATTGGCGGGTGTTACGATGGGAACGCGTTCTGGAAACATTGACCCAGCATTGATTCCTTATATCATGCAAAAAACAGGCCAAACGGCTGAAGAGGTACTAAACGTTTTGAATAATAAGAGCGGAATGCTAGGTGTATCAGGCT
Source organism: Fictibacillus sp. WQ 8-8 (assembly GCF_024494405.1). Lineage (NCBI taxonomy): Bacteria > Bacillati > Bacillota > Bacilli > Caryophanales > Fictibacillaceae > Fictibacillus > Fictibacillus sp. WQ 8-8. The sequence goes on along the minus strand of NZ_JAMXKG010000005.1, from coordinate 228,984 downwards.
TCTCTTCTGATCTTCGTGATATTGAGCAGAAGGCAAATGAAGGAAATGAAAGAGCAGAACTTGCTCTGGAAGTTTTTGCTTCCCGAATCCATAAATACATCGGTTCTTATGCTGCTCGTATGGCTGGCATCGATGCGATTATCTTTACAGCTGGAATTGGTGAAAACAGTGATACCGTTCGTGCGCGTGTTCTTCGCGGTTTAGAATTTATGGGCGTATACTGGGACCCTGCATTAAACAAAGTACGCGGAAAAGAAGCATTCATAAGCTATCCTCATTCACCGGTTAAGGTTATTATCATACCTACGAATGAAGAAGTGATGATCGCAAGAGATACAGTAAGACTATCTAAATAATAATGTTTATAGAGCTGGTATCAGGTACCAGCTCTTTTTTTATAGGTATCCAACTTTCACTTTTCATGTTGGGATACGGGGCGTTGGTAAAACTCTTCTGCCGGTTTTTTGTTTTTATGGATCAAAAGAATGTATAATACTATTAAGAAAAGCGTAAGTGCCTTGCTTAGGTCCGACAAGCGCTGGAACTCTTACACAGCAACACGCTTTTTGTGTTGTGGGGTAAGAGTGAAGCGACCAAAGACGAATTGTTCAATTCGTCCTCCGAGGACCAATGCAGAAAACAAGAAACATGTTTTCTGCCCTAGGCACTGAAGCTAGACAGCACTTCGACAGATATCATCTTATAAATGTGCAAATGGCAGGAGGTTGAATTGTGAGCTTAACTTCAAGAGAGGAAAAAGTATGGCAATCCATCACCCAGTGGGAGTCCAATTATTTTGATTATGAGCCGACAGATTTTGAAGCGACCTATGAACGATGGATTAAAAATCAGCTGAACCAACTGAACCCGGCACTCATTGAAAAAATGAATAATTTCATTGATTCTGCATTGTTTCATGTTCACGCATTGATTCAGAATTCAAGATACCAAACGGATGTAAGAGAGAGGCTGCTGTCAGAAGCACGTATTTTTAATCCCGAAGTGGAGATTATTGAAGATTTACAATCATGTACGATTGATCAGCTTACATATATTGCGCAGCAGCAAATCGCAAGAAGCCGGATGCTTTCTTTAGCGCAAGGGGGGCTTTCTGGAACAGGGGGACTCTTGCTGCTCGGGATGGATATTCCGGCAATGATTGCTTTGCAAGTACGTTCCATACAATACATCGCAATGAATTACGGATATGATATACAGAAACCGTCTGAAATGATGATGTCGTTGAAGGTATTTCATGCTTCCACGCTTCCAAAACGGTATCAGTATGAAAGCTGGAACGAACTCCTTGAGGAGATTTCGAATGGTGAGCGTGATTCGTTCTTTTATGTTGGTGATGAATCCGTTGCCGATGTATCCTGGCTTTCTATGCCGCTTAAACAGGGAATGAAGGGAATCATTATTACCATGCTCAAGAAAAAGATGGTACAGGGTATTCCTTTGCTTGGTGTTTTGTTTGGAGCTGCCATGAACTATCAAAAGTCCAGAGAAGTAACAGAATTCGCTCAAAAATTTTATCAAAAGCGTTTTCTCTTGGAGAAACAATCATAATTAGTATGCATACAGCATACAAAAACACCCGGAATCAATATCCGGGTGTTTTTGTATCCAATGATGTAATGGATAGCTCCATTGCGAGGATTTTAACAGGGCACTTGTGCTATTCTTTTATAAATGCAGCTTTAAGTTAATATCTTGATGGGTTCTGTACCAAAGCCATAAATCATTAATTACAGATGCTAGTTCAGCGATCTCCCAATTGAGTTTGCATGAGCGTTCGAAGTTTTCTTCAACACCGAGCTGATCCTGTTTTGTATTGATGATCTGTTCAATGTCGTGGATACGGTCAGGAATGGTACCCCGTATGGATTCCCATTGTGCCAATATTCCTTCCTGTCTGGCGGGAGCGTAGTCTTCCCAAGCCTTTTGCAATAAGGGAAGCTCAATGCCAAGCCGTTCATTAAAAACAAATTCGGTTGCCACGTGTATCACCTCTTCTTTATTTTACATGAAAAAGCATGTTGCTGCGAATGAATAAAAACTAATATTTATACATTTTGATAAATAATTATTGAAAAAATACTCAAATGTTGTTATAGTGGTTTCAGAAGATATAATCTGAAGTTGCAGTGAGCAGCTTCTTTTATTTTTATTTATGAATGTATAAAAATTTATAATTAAGTATTTTAATGCAAAGGGGTTTTATAGATGGCAAATAAAAAAGTGGTATTAGCGTATTCAGGCGGATTGGATACTTCAGTAGCAATTAAATGGCTTCAAGAAAAAGGATACGATGTGATCGCACTTGGTCTTGATGTAGGAGAAGGAAAGGACCTGGAGTTTGTTAAAGAGAAGGCTCTGATGGTTGGAGCGATCGAATCCATTAGCTTAGATGTAAAAAAAGAGTTTGCTAAGGACTATGTACTGCCGGCTCTTCAAGGCCATGCAATGTATGAAGGGAAATACCCTGTACTTTCAGCGCTTTCCCGACCGCTGATCGCTAAAAAATTGGTCGAGGTTGCAGAACAGTACGGAGCTCATGCTGTGGCCCATGGCTGTACCGGGAAAGGAAACGATCAGGTTCGATTTGAAGTTTCCATTTCTGCGTTGAACCCTGATCTTGAAGTCATTGCTCCTGTACGTGAGTGGGGATGGTCGCGTGATGAAGAGATTGAATATGCAAAAAAACATAACATCCCGATTCCTGCCACACTGGACAGTCCTTATTCCGTCGATCAAAACCTTTGGGGCAGAGCCAACGAATGCGGAATATTGGAAGACCCATGGGTGGCTCCCCCAGAGGATGCGTATGATTTAACGGCTCCTCTGGAGGAAGCACCTGACACACCGGATATGATCGAAATTACATTTGAAGAAGGTGTTCCGGTAGCTTTAAATGGCATTCCTTTCAGCTTGGAACAGCTGATCCAGCAATTGAATAAAGTGGCCGGAGCCCATGGCATCGGACGTATCGATCATGTGGAAAATCGTTTGGTGGGAATTAAATCAAGAGAAATATATGAATGTCCTGCTGCGGTTACATTGCTGAAAGCACACAGTGAGCTGGAAGACATCACGCTTGTGAAAGAAGTGGCACACTTTAAACCGGTCGTTGAGAAGAAGCTTACAGAAGTTATTTATGAAGGTCTTTGGTTCTCTCCAATCCGCCAGGCACTGCAAGCCTTTTTACAGGAAACACAAAAACATGTGACAGGTGTTGTACGTGTTAAGCTGTTCAAAGGGCATGCCATCGTAGAAGGCCGTAAGTCACCGTTCTCTCTCTATGATGAAAAACTTGCAACTTACTCAACACAGGATACATTTAACCATCAGGATGCTGTTGGTTTCATCTCCCTATGGGGGCTTCCCACAAAAGTGAGCAGCAAGGTGCAGCATAACGGGGTGAAAGTATGACAACTAAATTATGGGGAGGAAGATTTACCGAAGCGGCTGAACAATGGGTCGATGAATTCGGTGCTTCCATTTCATTTGATAAAGAACTAGTAGAAGAAGATCTCGCGGGAAGCATTGCCCATGTTACAATGCTTTCCAAATGCGGAATCATTACAGAGGAAGAAGCAGAGACAATCAGAGGCGGACTACAGACGCTGTTAAAAAAAGCACAAAACGGTGAACTGGAGTACAAAGTGGACTATGAAGACATCCATCTAAACCTGGAAAAGCTTTTGACAGACGAGGTGGGCCCTGTTGGCGGTAAGCTTCATACCGCAAGAAGCAGGAATGACCAGGTAGCCACTGACATCCACCTCTACATGAAAAAGCAGGTCTCTTCGTTCATCGAGCAGATCAATCAGCTTCAAACAGTATTAGTGTCTCTTGCTGAAGAGCACGTGGAAACCATCTTGCCAGGTTATACACATCTTCAAAGAGCTCAGCCTGTATCCTTTGCTCACCATATTATGGCTTATTTCTGGATGTTTCAGCGTGACAAGGAACGTCTTTCTGACAGCATGAAGCGTATCGATCTATGTCCTCTCGGTGCCGGTGCACTTGCGGGAACGACTTTTCCGATCGACAGAGCGTTCACGGCTCAGCTTCTGGGCTTTGAAGATATCTATCAAAACAGCCTAGATGCAGTAAGCGACCGTGACTTTTTGGTCGAGTTCTGCAGTAATGCTTCCCTTGTGATGATGCATTTGTCACGATTCTGCGAAGAGCTGATTCTTTGGTCATCTCAGGAATTTCAATTTGTTGAGATCAGTGATTCCTTTGCAACAGGAAGCAGCATGATGCCGCAGAAGAAGAACCCGGATATGGCTGAACTGATCCGCGGCAAAACAGGCCGTGTATATGGAAGCCTTACCACATTGCTTACGGTGTTGAAGGGACTTCCACTTGCTTACAACAAAGATATGCAGGAGGATAAAGAGCCTTTATTTGATGCAGTTACAACATTAAAGGGTTCATTGTCCATCTTTACCGGCATGATAGAGAGCATTACGGTCCGCCAGGAAAACATGCAAAAAGCGGTCTCATCCGATTTTTCCAATGCGACAGAACTTGCTGATTATCTTGTTAACAAAGGCATCCCATTCCGTGAGGCGCATGAAATTGTAGGTAAACTGGTGCTGACTTGTATCCAGAAGAACGTGTACCTGCTGGATCTTTCGTTTGATCAATACCTAGCGGCTTCATCTTGTTTTGAAAAGGATGTGTTTGATGTCCTTCAGGCGAAGACCGTTGTTTCTAGACGAAATTCCGCAGGCGGAACAGGGTTTGAAGCCGTTCGAGCTGCGCTTGAGATTGCTAAAACTAAGATCTGATTACCCAGATTGTGGCACACTATTTTCTCCTTCATTAGAGAACAATATGGTTAAAATCATGAAGGAGGATGAGCATGCCAGAAAAAAAACCAGCATCATTTGTGGATTTTGATCAGGAAAATGAAATTACCGTACAGCAGCAGATCAACGAATCCTACCAAAGCGGGGTAGTGGACTACCTCGATCAAGGAAAGTCTGAATCAAAAGCTGAAGATGAAGAAAGCCTCCAATAATTAGAAAGACAGAAAAAGCAGGATGACCTTTGTCATTCTGCTTTTTTTAATTTACCTTTTTGTCTGTATTTAATATCGGATCGCTATGGTCCTGAATAGACTTAGTTATGTGGAAATGGTTACAATGATAATGAAGTAGTAAGATAAGACATTCAGACATTATTATTACACGAGGCTTCTGGGAGGTGGAACGGTGAGGCATGCCATTGTTACAGCAGGATCTAAAGGACTGGGCAAAAAAGTGTCAGAACAGCTAATCAAGCAGGGGTGTTCCATCACTGTAAACTATCGAAGTGACGAAAATGCAGTGAGTCAGCTAAAGCGGGAATGGAAAAGCGATGAGGACCGGATACAGTTTATAAAAGGTGATGTGACAAAAAAAGAAGATATCCGGCACATTTGTGAATCCGCAATGGAAAGGTTTGGACGCATCGACTATCTCATCAATAATGCAGGTCCTTATGTGTTTGAACGGAAAAAACTTGCCGATTACGAAGACCATGAATGGTATGAGATGATCGATGGCAATCTGAGCTCCGTATACCATTTCCTCAAATTAACAATTCCTGTGATGAGAAAAAATGGCTTTGGCCGCATTATCACCTATGGATTCCAGGATGCAGAATATACTCCTGGCTGGGTGTACCGTTCAGCCTTCAGCGCAGCGAAAGTGGGTCTCGTATCTTTAACAAAAACGATCGCGCTAGAGGAAGCAGAACATGGCATAACGGCAAATATGGTCTGTCCAGGAAATATTATCGGAGACATGAAGGAAGCCGGAATTGAAGAAGCGAGAGTTTTAAAAGATAAAGACACTCCGATTGGACGTTCTGGCACAGGGGAGGATATCGCCCGCCTGATCGCGTTTCTCTGCGAAGAGAACTCAGACATGGTAACAGGCAGCATCATTTCAGCTACCGGGGGGCTCGATGTGATCAATAGGCATCGTAAATAATTAATTGGTTTTTATATTATTTTTTTAGTGGTATGTTAACAATGCATTGACACGTTTTTACATAAATAATCATTGGCATACAATGAGGAGGATGAAAAAATGAAGATCGGTGTTCCTACAGAAGTGAAAAATAATGAAAACCGTGTGGCAATGACACCCGCAGGCGTCCTGAACTTAGTGGCTTCCGGCCATGAGGTATACATTCAGACCGGCGCGGGAGAAGGTTCGGGTTTTCATGACAGCGAGTATGAAAAGGCAGGAGGTACGGTTGTTCAGACCGCAGATCAGGCTTGGTCCATGGATATGGTCATGAAGGTGAAAGAGCCTCTTCCTGAGGAATACGGATATTTTAGGGAAGGACTCATTCTTTTCACTTACCTGCACCTTGCTCCTGAACCTGAGTTAACAAAAGCGCTGATTGATAACAAAGTAGTGGGCATTGCTTATGAAACGGTACAATTGCCCAACCGTTCACTTCCTCTTTTGACGCCAATGAGTGAAGTGGCGGGACGGATGTCTGCACAGATTGGTGCTCAATTCCTTGAGAAGCCAAAAGGCGGAAAAGGAATTCTGCTTGGCGGCGTACCGGGAGTAAAACGAGGAAAAGTAACCGTTATCGGCGGCGGTGTCGTCGGAACGAATGCAGCGAAAATTGCAATGGGTCTCGGGGCAGATGTTACGATCATTGATTTAAGCCCTGAAAGGCTAAGACACCTGGATGACATTTTTGGTGCGGAAATCAATACCCTGATCTCCAATCCTTTAAATATCGCACTGGCGGTCAGTGAATCAGACCTGGTGATCGGTGCAGTTCTTATTCCGGGAGCTCGGGCACCAAAGCTGGTTACTGAGGAAATGATCAAATCCATGAAGCCGGGATCAGTGATAGTTGACGTAGCCATTGACCAAGGCGGAATTTTTGAAACGGTAGATAAGATCACGACGCATGACAATCCAACCTATGAAAAGCATGGTGTTCTTCATTATGCTGTAGCCAATATGCCTGGAGCGGTGCCTAGAACTTCAACGATCGCTCTTACGAATGTAACCGTCCCATATGCCGTGCAGATCGCCAATCTGGGATATAAAGAAGCTTGCCGGAAAAATGAAGCTCTTTTAAAAGGAATCAATACATTGGAAGGGTATGTCACATACGAAGCCGTAGCAGAAGCTCATGGACTGGAATATAAATCTGTGCACGAGTTTATTGATAAATAAAGAAAAGCGGATCCTTTGCGGATCCGCTTTTTTATGTCTGTTCTTATTTAACGATTACCAGTTCTTTCGTAAACTGAGTGAGGCACTCATGGCCGTTTTCAGTGATATACACATCATCTTCAATTCGGACGCCGCCAACTTCTGGGAGGTAAATCCCTGGTTCGATCGTGTAGACCATGCCTTTGGTCAGCTTATCGTTATTTTTTTCGTTCATGGAAGGATGCTCATGAACATCAAGACCAAGGCCGTGGCCGATGCGATGCGGGAAATATTGGCCATAGCCGGCATCTTCAATCACTTTTCTTGCGGTCAGGTCGAGATCTCCGACACGGGTGCCTGGTTTACTGAGATCAAGAGATGCCTGCTGTGCTTTCTTAACGATTTCATAAATTTCTTTTTGCTTTTCAGAAACAGACTGATAAGCGACTGTTCTTGTAATATCTGAACAATATCCGTCCACGACTACACCAAGATCAAACAAGACAAAATCTCCGGGCTGGATCTCTTTCATTCCAGGGTTTCCGTGAGGCATGGCCGATTTTTCCCCTGCCAGAATGGTGGTTGAAAACGACATTTCTGCTGCTCCCTTTTTCTTAAGTGCGTATTCCACGGTAGCAACGAGTTCAAGTTCAGTAACGCCTTTTCCGATAGCAGCAATGCCCGTTTCTACTCCAAAATCAGCAAGACGGGCTGCTTCACGAAGAATAGAGATTTCGTCCTCGCTTTTGATCAGCCGCATGGCGTTCAGTTCATGCTCCACTGAAACGAGGGATGCATTGGGGAACAGGTTCAACAGCTGCATGCCGCGATGATAAGAAAGGTGTTCTTTTTCAACGGCGATGGAATCCACTGAAGTAATGCCTCGGTCATTGATGCGTTCAGAAAGCATCTCCCAAGGGTTGTCAGTATCTGAGAAACCAATAATCTCGTGCTTCCATCCGGCGTTTCTTGCCTGCAGCTCTTCCATTCCGGGACAGACAAGAATTGGTTCTTTGTCCTGGAAAACAAAAACTCCTAAAAGGCGCTCATGTGGAAAACACCGAAAACCGGACAAATAGTAAACATTGGCCGTTGACGTAACAAAAGCCCCTTGAATATTTTGTTCTTTCAGCCAAGTTGAGAGTGCTTCAATTTTTTGCATGATCTTTATCTTCCTTTCTTATGTATGACGGATTATATTGGTAACGGTGGAGATATCCTATACTTTCAATGTATCACTATGGATATGGGATGTAAACGAAGCCCCTCAAGAAAAGCGGCGTTTAAGAAGCAGAAAAAACGGAAATGAGAAGGAAATGAAGGTACTATTTCGAATTGTAGAAATGAGAAAGTAAAAGGAGATGTTGAACATGAAGCTGACTTTTCACGGACAATCTGCGGTAGAGATCCAGACCGAAAAACATTCCATCTGGATTGATCCTTTTATTAAAGGCAATGATACTGCTGTGGTGGATATTGAGGATGTAAAGCCGGATGTCATCCTGCTGACACATGGACACAATGACCATGCAGGCGATGCGGAAGAAATCGCAAGAAAGAATAACAGTCTAATTGTTGCCCCATTTGAACTGGCTGAATATTTTGGAACCAAGGGGCTGAACGTCCATCCGATGCACATCGGAGGCGGCCATCAATTTGAGTGGGGCCATGTGAAATGGACCCAGGCTTTCCACGGCTCCAGCTTTACGGAAGAAGACGGCACGGTCGTATACACCGGGATGCCTGCAGGTATCCTATTTACTGCTGAAGGAAAGACCATCTATCATGCAGGTGATACAGCTTTATTTTCGGATATGAAGCTGATTGGTGAGAGAAATAATGTTGATGTGGCGTTTTTGCCGATCGGTGACAATTTTACGATGGGGCCAGAAGACGCTGCCACGGCTGCTGAATGGGTGAACGCCAAGCTTACGGTGCCGATCCATTATAATACGTTCCCACTCATAGAGCAGGATGCGGATCAGTTTGTATCTTCTTTAAAAGTGGAAGGTAAAGTTCTGAAACCGGGTGAATCCATCGAAAGATAGCTGTATGTTTAGTCTGCCTCCTTGTCATGATGCATAAGCATGGGATAAGGAGGTTTTTATTATGGTCAGTAACCGTACGTTAAAAGCTTTATGTCTGTTGGCGCTTCTTGTATATGGAATACCCCACCTGCATTTTTCAAAGTCCGGCAGTCCTTCTTTTGTATTTTCTGTCATTTGGCTCACATTTGCTTGCATTGCTTTTATAGCACAGACGAAAGGTTTTTGGATGGCACTGGGGGAATTATCGGAAGATCCAAAACAGCGCAAGAGTGAATATAATGAGGATTCTAGGGAAACCCGCCTTAAGAATTATTGAGTTTCTGTTTTAATGTCTGTATAATCTGTATTAATCAATCTTAGTAGAACAGATAAAACAGAAGCCAAAGGAACGGTGGAAAAACGTGGCTACCAAACATGAGCAAATTATTGAATATATTGAGTCTCTTGAGATCGGTTCCAAAATCTCGGTCCGGCAGATAGCAAAAGCCTTATCTGTCAGTGAAGGTACAGCTTACCGGGCGATCAAGGAAGCTGAGAACCAGGGAGTCGTCAGCACGATTGAACGAGTGGGGACGATACGGATTGAGCGGAAGTTAAAAGAGAACATTGAAAAACTGACCTTTGCCGAGGTTGTTAATATTGTGGACGGCCAAGTGCTTGGCGGCAGGGAAGGATTACATAAAACACTGAACAAATTTGTCATCGGTGCGATGAAGCTCGATGCCATGATGAAATATGTCGACCCGGGCAGCCTTCTGATTGTCGGGAACCGGGAGAAAGTCCATGAGCTGGCACTGAACGCCGGTGCAGCTGTACTGATCACGGGTGGGTTTGACACGACAGAAGAGGTGAAAAGGCTTGCTGATTCACTTAAGCTTCCAGTCATTTCAACGAGCTATGATTCATTTACAGTAGCAACCATGATCAACAGAGCCATCTATGACCAATTGATCAAAAAGGAAATCGTTTTGGCTTCCGATATTTTGATACCGGCTGAGAACACCCATTTGCTGACCACCGCAGATGACATAGAAAAGTGGTATGAGCTGAATCATGAAACCAAGCATAGCCGGTACCCTGTCATTGACAGTCAGATGAAGGTAGTCGGCATTGTTACGTCAAAGGATATTATTGGAATGGACAGGTATACGCCCGTTGACAAGGTCATGACCCGTTCGCCGATCACAGTGAACCATAAGACTTCGGTAGCTTCCTGCGCTCACATTATGATCTGGGAAGGGATCGAGCTTTTACCTGTAGTTAATAACAGCCAAAAACTGCTTGGGATTTTGACACGGCAAGATGTCCTGAAATCTTTGCAGATGATTCAAAAGCAGCCTCAGGTCGGTGAAACGTTTGACGATCTGATCACCGCTTCCATCTCAGAGGTTAAAGATGGACAAGGCCCAAGGTATAAATTCGAAGTGACTCCGCAGATGACGAATTACCTGGGGACGGTATCCTACGGCGTTATGACAACACTGGTTATTGAAGGGGCAAGCCGGGCACTGAAAAAGATAAAAAAAGGCGACATTGTCGTCGAGAATCTAACGTTCTATTTTATCAAACCTGTGCAGATGGAAAGTATGATTGAGATTGTTCCGCGGGTACTTGAGGTCAGCAGAAAGTTTGGAAAAGTGGATGTTGAGCTCTATCATGATGGAGCGGTCGTTGGCAAGGCGCTGCTCCTGGCACAATTGATCGGTCACCGGTCATAATAAGAAAAGCGCAAGCGCTCATGTTTTGGTCCGGCAAGCGCTGAAGCTGGACACTACTTCTTTGTCTTAAATTCAAAAAAAGGATGGCTCAAGCTTGTATTCACTTGAGTCACCCTTTTTTTATTCATTGAACCGAACGGGAATTCTCTGCTTCCTCAATGGCCAGGGGAAGAAAATGTTTGTACATTTTATATCCGGCAACCATCATAAACAAGCCGTACACTGAAAAAACGATAGCGATCCAAAGCTGGATTTTGTCATCCACCATCGTGAATTCATTCAGTCCGAATGAAAGTAAGAATACGCCCAGTGCCACTTTTGCTTTAGAACCAATCCAGCTTTTTTCATAGGAAGCTTTAGATCGGACTTCTTTTACTTTATAAAAGATGTAAAATGAAAGAGAAACCACAATTAAAATTACAAATAACGGCATATTTCTTCTGACCTCCATGTTAGTAATCCTATTCCATTGTAATCGTTGAAGAAAAGAATTGCCAGAAGCTTAGGAAAGAAAAGGGAGAGATATTCGATGAAAGACAAGATACTGGAAATGATTAAAGCTTACGATAAAATCATTATACACCGGCATATACGGCCAGATCCGGATGCACTTGGTTCACAGGGAGGACTTGCCGAGATCATCAAAGCAAGCTTTCCGAAAAAAGAAATTTATCTAACTGGTGAGGAAGATCCTTCACTAACCTTTCTCGTGAAAATGGATGAGATTACAGATGAGACCTATAAGGGTGCGCTGGTCATTGTCTGTGATACAGCAAATTCACCACGAATCAGTGATGAACGGTTTAAACTGGGAGAGAAACTGATTAAGATCGATCATCATCCGAATGAAGATCCATACGGCGATGAGATATGGGTCGATACGGGGGCCAGTTCCGTGAGCGAGATGATTTATGAATGGTACGAACATGGGAAGGAAAAAGGACTGGTTTTAACCAAGGATGCTGCACGTTTGCTGTACGCGGGAATTGTAAGTGATACCGGCCGATTTTTATACAGCAATACGACTGTGAAAACCTATTATGCAGCAGGAGAACTCGTAAAGAAAGGGATCAATCCTCAGGAGATATTTGATAATCTTTATAAAGTTCATGAGAATACGGCAAGGCTGAATGGTTATGTTCTGCAGAACTTTAAAATTATTGATGGATGCGCAGGGTATATTCATCTGCCGGCGGAGATTTTAAAAGAGTATGGCGTTACGGTCAGTGAAGCTTCTTTGCTTGTCAACGCGTTTGCCAATGTGGAAGGAATGCTGGCGTGGGTGTTTTTCGTTGACGAGCCCGGACAGATCAGAGCACGGCTTCGCTCTAAAGGGCCAGTGATCAATACGCTTGCGATGCGTTATAACGGGGGAGGGCATCCAAGAGCATCAGGTGCTACCATCTACAGTGAAGAAGAATCAAAACGGCTGGTCCAAGACCTGGTAAAGCTATGCAAAGATTATCAATCTGCAAACTGAAAGCAAACAAAAAGACCCTGCTAGTCAGGGTCTTCTTGTTTAGGATTTTTCCGGGATGAACCATGAACCGATATCCGTCACATCTTCATGAACGGGAATATTCAGCTTCATCAGTTCTTTTTTTATGAGTTCGGCTACTTCTTTTGTTTCGGCAAAGGCAGAAAAACCGTTCTGTATTTTTTTGACCTGCTCACGCGCGATTTCTTTACGATTAATAATCAAGCAAAATACCCCCTCTGTCTTGCTTTCTTTTCTTATATTTTAAACAATCCTGCATAAAAATGCTATCAGATTGTTTGAATTGTCACAAAACAGTAAAACTGGATTGTTTTCAGGACATGCCGGTTCATCCTTCAGGTATGATTTTCACATGAACATCCACGGTTGTGTATAAAAATAACTGATCGACGACAACTTTGTATTTTTCGCCATCAACTTCATAGTTCTTGTTTTCAATCGCCTTATAGAGGAGCATCCGCGTTTTATAAATGGATTCAAGATCTTCTCCAAGCAGGTTTTCAAGCTGATCCTGCACAGATTCAGAGATCTCGTAAATCGTTAATTGTGAAAGTTTAAGTGTTTGATTGTTGGTGACGAATACTTTTATTTTTTGTACGCGCAGCTTTTTTTCATTGTCTTCGTTGCTTTTTTCATAGGTGCTCTTCCACTGGGCGATCTGCTCTTTAAGATCAGCGATATGATGGGATTGTTCCTTTATCGTGCTGACGTAATGTTCGACAGTCATACCGTACTGCATTAAGAAAAAGAGCCATCCGATAATGAATCCCAGCATTATTCCTGAAAAGAAACGCTGATAGCCTTTTCGGTTGAAATAAGGAGGAATTCTCATGTTAGTTCAAATTCTCCTGAGTCAGCCATTGCAGCAGCAGCATCGCTGTGTTGGCACCTGCCATCGCGATGAAAATGATGACCAGCTGTTTCACAATTTCATAGGTAGCACCGTTTAAAAAACTGCGCTCAAAGTTTGTTATGGTATCAAACGTACCGCCCATTGCAGCAACAATTGCCCAGATCTTCAGCTTTTTGGCCAGGTCGACTGTTTCCATCAAGGGGGCTTTTCCAACAAGAAAAGAAGCAAGGCCGCCGATGATGGCTCCTCCAAGAATGACGCCGAATGCAATAAAAAAAGTAATAATGATCGTGGACAGAAAATCCCTCATACGCCATCCTCCCTTTTGTATTATTTTTATGGACACGCTGAAGGGAATATGCATGTTTTCTATACGTTAGGATGATGTATTATAATAAGAATTAAATGAGATGTTAGGAAGTGGTGCAATGACATTTGTTCCGTTGCATATACATACAGAATACAGTTTGCTTGAAAGTTCCTGCCGGCTGAAGCCGCTTATTCATCGGGCAAAGGAACTTGGATTCCGTGCTCTTGCCATCACGGATAAGCTGAACATGTACGGGGTTATCCCTTTTTATAGAGAATGTATGAAGCAGGGCATCAAACCGATTATTGGGCTTGAGGTAAATCTCCTGCTCAGCCCAGTGTTTGACAAACGGCAAAAACCGGAGATCGGCAAGCTCCTGCTTTACGCCAGAAATAATGAAGGATATCAGAACTTATTGAAGATCAGCACGAAACTCATGCAAGAAACGTCTGCGGTGCCCGCATTGCAAAAAGACGTGCTGAAGGGCCATAATGGCGGGCTTCTGGCCATTTCTTCCGGAGCAGAAGGGGAAATTCAGCAGTTTATCGCAAGGGGAGAAGAAGACAGGGCGAAAGAGGCTTGCCGGCTATACCGGAATTGGTTTGGCCCTCATTTTTATCTAGGGGTAGAGGACCATGGAACAGGAAAAGAAAAAAATATAAATTTTGAGATTGAACATTTTTCGAAAGAAGAAAATATTCTTCTCGCAGCCACCCATGAAACATACTACATTCATCCAGAAGAAGCCGAATCACACGAAGTGCTGCTCTGCATCAAGAACGGGCAGAAGCTCAATGAACCAGAGCGGGAAGTTCTGCCGACAGAGGAGTTCTATTTGATCTCTTCTGAGGAAATGCAACGGCGGTTTAATCATCTGGCTGGTGCCATTGACGCAACCGCAAAGATTGCTGCCGACTGTAATGTGGAATTGGCGTTCGGCCAGCAGCTGATTCCCGAGTTTCCACTTCCTGAAGGCACTGATTCTTCAGTATATTTGAGAGAGCTTTGTCTGCAGGGTGCAGCAGTACGATACGGTGAAACAAATGAAAAGGTACTTCAACGGCTCAATTATGAACTGGACATTATCCATAAGATGAAGTTCGATGATTACTTTTTAATCGTCTGGGATTTTATGAAATTTGCCCATGAATCAGGAATGATAACCGGTCCGGGGCGGGGATCAGCAGCAGGGTCGCTCGTAGCTTATGTATTGCGTATTACGGACGTTGACCCGATTAAGCATGATCTCCTGTTTGAACGGTTTTTAAATCCTGAAAGGGTCACGATGCCCGATATCGATATTGATTTTCCGGACATCAGAAGAGATGAAGTGCTTCAATATGTAAAAGAAAAGTATGGGAATGAGCGTGTAGCACAGATTATTACGTTTGGGACACTCGCGGCAAAAGCAGCGATCCGTGATACAGCAAGAGTGCTTAATTTGCCGGGAAACTTGGTGGATTCGGTATCCAGGCAGATTCCTTCTCGTCCAGGGATGACCCTGTCAAGGGCAGCAGAGGAATCATTCGGACTGCAGAAGCTGATAAAAGAATCACCGCAGGTCCAAAAACTCCTTGAAGTTGCAGGCACGCTCGAAGGGCTGCCCCGTCATGCTTCCACCCATGCGGCGGGCGTTATTATCAGCGGCCGGCCGTTAACCGAATACACTCCTCTGCAGGCTGGAAATGAAGGAATTCCTCTGACTCAATTCAGCATGGAATGGCTTGAAGAGATCGGACTGCTGAAGATGGATTTTCTTGGACTGAGAAATCTTACCTTGCTGGAAGAAATATGCTCGCTGGTACAGAAAGGAACAGGAAGGAAGATCAATCTTAGCGAAATTCCTTTTAATGATTCATCTACATTTGAAATGCTGAGCAAAGGAGATACGACTGGCATTTTTCAGCTGGAATCAGACGGGATGAGAAGGGTGCTTCAGCAATTAAAGCCGACAGAATTTGAAGACATCGTGGCAGTAAATGCGCTTTACAGGCCGGGTCCGATGCAGAACATCCCGGATTATATTGCCGGAAAACATAAACAGCGCAGTGTGGAGTACCGCCATCCCGATCTTGAACCGATCCTGAAACCCACTTACGGAGTTATCGTTTATCAAGAACAGATCATGAAAATTGCTTCGGAAATGGCAGGTTTCTCTCTTGGTGAAGCTGACCTTCTGAGGCGAGCGGTAAGTAAAAAAAAGCGGGATGTACTTGATCGGGAACGGGAGCACTTTGTGCGGGGCTGTCTAACAAAAGGACATGATGAGCATACCGCGAACGGCCTCTATGACTTAATCGTCCGGTTTGCGGATTACGGGTTTAATAGAAGCCACGCTGCAGCATACAGTGTCATCGCCTACCAGCTTGCTTATCTAAAATCCAATTACCCGCTCTACTTTATGGCCGCTCTATTATCAAGCGTCACCGGCAATCCTGAAAAAATTGAACAATACATTAAAGAATGTGCAGAGAAAAACATCACGGTAAAGCCTCCTTCGATTATTAGCAGTTTTCTCCATTTTACTGTTGAAGGAGATTGTGTTAGATTTGGTCTGTTGTGCATAAAAAACGCCGGTTATCAAGCAATGAAACATGTTATTGCCGCAAGGGAACAGCATCCGTTTCACGATTTGTTCGATGTTTGTGCCTTTTCTCCTGCCAAGGCTGTAAACAAGCGCACGCTCGAATCGTTGATCTTCGCGGGAGCGCTTGACGATTTTGGACAGGATAGAGCTTGTCTTCTCGCCTCTTTGGACCGGGCGATAGAGTATGGAGATAAAGTGCAGGCTTATCGTGAAGAAAATCAATTTCAGCTGTTTGAAGAACAGGACAGCATCAGGAAGCCGGAATATGTGGAAGTTCCTCCTTTTCAAGAGACAGAACGCTTGAAGTTTGAACAAGAGGCGCTCGGGTTTTATCTATCCGGCCATCCTCTGAAAAAATATCAGCCTGTCCTTGGCAGATTCAGTGCCGTTTCGATCGGGCAGGCGCTAAGGCAAAGTGCCAAATCCGCAGTACGTTTAGGCATCATGGTGACCAAAGCAAGAACCATTAAGACGAAAAAAGGCGAACTGATGGCTTTCTTATCGGGAAGCGATGAGTCTGGAGAAATAGAATTTGTCGCCTTTCCTAAGGTTTACAAAGCCTATCACGACCTTTTGCAGAAAGGTGAATTTCTGCTAGTTGAAGGTACTCTTGAGGAGAAGGAAGGAGCAAGGCAGGTACTGCTTAATAAAGCGGGACTGCTCTCCTCCCTCAATGAACGGGAAGAAGTTCAAGAACAACAGCAAGTGCTGTATTTAAAAATACAAGAGAATCCGTCTTCTACCCGCTTGAATCATCTCAAGGATCTTCTGCGTTCCAGCCATGGAAATGCCGAAGTCATTCTGTATTATGAACAGGACCGCAAAAGCGTAAAGCTATCCCAATTGATTGCCCCCACCACAGAGCTTCTCTCGAAAATTAAAGAGCTTATTGGGGCTGAAAACGTGGTTTTAAAAGGGAAGTAATGTCTTTACAGCCTGCATGCATCTGTTATAATAAATAAGTCAATGAATGGTGGTCTGACCACCAATTAGATTGTTTTATGATGGATATAAGCACACATTGCCAATTAAGGACATTGCTTCACCAAACCATTTGATATTACTTAACTTAATAAAATTAGGAGATGAAATGATGTCTATTTTACGAGAAGAAGCCCTGCATATGCACAGAGTGAACAAAGGAAAGCTGGAATCTACTCCTAAAGTTCCTGTCAGAAATGCAAAGGATTTGAGTCTTGCTTACTCTCCGGGAGTGGCAGAGCCATGCAAAGATATCTATGATGACAAGTCCAAGGTCTATGAATATACGATGAAGGGCAATACTGTTGCTGTAGTTTCTGATGGTACAGCTGTTCTCGGACTGGGAAATATCGGTCCGGAAGCAGCATTGCCGGTCATGGAAGGAAAAGCAGTTCTTTTCAAAAGCTTTGCGGGCGTAGATGCGTTTCCGATTTGTCTGAACACAACAGATGTGGATAAAATTGTTGAGACCGTAAAGCTTCTTGAGCCTACATTCGGCGGTGTAAACCTGGAAGATATCGCGGCCCCTAACTGCTTTCTTGTGGAAGAACGTCTGAAAAAAGAGACCAATATTCCGATCTTCCATGATGATCAGCATGGTACAGCGATCGTTACATTGGCAGGTCTCGTTAACGCTCTTAAACTCTCTAATCGTTCGATGTCAGAGATTAAAGTTGTCGTTAACGGCGCCGGAGCTGCAGGTATCGCTATCATTAAGCTGCTGGACCGTTTCGGTGTAAAAGACATCGTGATGTGTGATACTAAAGGTGCGATCTACGAAGGCCGTCCTTTTGGAATGAACAGTGTAAAAAGCGAAGTGGCCAAGTTTACTAATCGTTCCAAAAAAGAAGGTTCACTTAAAGAGGTTATTGACGGAACCGATCTATTCGTCGGAGTATCCGTTGAGGGAGCACTGACTGAAGAGATGATCCGTTCCATGAATGAGAACCCGATCATTTTTGCGATGGCTAATCCGAATCCGGAAATTATGCCGCAGAACGCCAGAGCAGCAGGCGCGATGGTCATTGGTACAGGTCGTTCCGATTTTCCTAACCAGGTTAATAACGTGCTAGCCTTTCCAGGGATTTTCCGGGGTGCTCTTGACGTAAGAGCAACGCACATAAACGAAGAAATGAAGATTGCCGCAGTTAACGCGATTGCTAATCTTGTTGCCGAAAGTGAATTAAATCCGGACTATGTGATTCCGGCTCCATTCGATCCGCGTGTTGCGCCTGCTGTTGCAGCAGCCGTTGCCAAAGCAGCTATGGAAACAGGAGTTGCACGGATTAAAGTAGATCCTGAGAAAATTGCTGAAAAAACGATGCAGCTTTCATTGATTGGAAAAGAATAAAAGGTTCTCAGGGGAGGCTGGACAGTTGTCAGGCACATCTGAAAAAGTCTATGTTGAGATCATAAAGAAGATTAAAACGATTATTGAAGAAGATAACCTTCAGGCCGGTGACAAGCTGCCGTCAGAACGTGAACTCACAGACCGTCTGCATGTTGGACGGTCTTCCGTAAGAGAAGCTTTAAGGTCTCTGGAGCTTCTTGGACTGATTGAAACGAGAAGGGGAGAGGGCACGTTCATAAAGCCCGCTACAGGCCACCGGCTTGTAGAGGTTCTTGCTTCGTTTATTTTGCACGACAAAAAAGCGAAGCAGGATCTCTTAGAAACAAAATCGATTATCATCCGTGATTGTATAGAACTTGCTGTACAACGAATCAATGATGCAGATGTTGAAAGCCTGAATGATTTGCTTCACCAAATAAACGAAGTGGATCATCCCGATCAACTTCAGCTGCTTTCTTATCAATTTAAGGATACTGTGATTAAATTATGCGATAATCATTTGCTTTACAGGCTCTGGATTGAATTGTCCGGTTATGGTTCATCGCTGCATGGGAATTCATTTCTTCTTGACTCAGGGGAATGCTCACAGATTGTGGAGCATTTAATAAACGGGGACAGCAAGAAAGTCATTCAGCTAATGTCTAGTGAATTGTGACATTAAGTTTATAGTATAGGTGGTGTTATTTTGTTAAAGGATTTTTTCGCCAAGAAGAAGAAATATGCCACAATTCCAACCGAAAAAATGAAACAGGATGTGCCTGAGGGACTCATGACCATGTGTCCTGAATGCAAACACATTATGTACACAAAAGAACTGAAAAAGAATCTGCTCGTATGCCAATCCTGCAACTATCATTATCCGATGTCCTCTTATGAGAGAATTGGAAGCCTTGTAGATGAAGGCAGCTTTACAGAATACGATCAGGATATGGTCTCAGTAAACCCGCTTGAATTTCCGGGTTATCTTGAAAAATTAGACAGTGACAGAAAAAAAACAAAGATAAACGAAGCTGTTGTTACAGGTGACGGCACGATTAACAGCTATCCGGCCGTTATCGCTGTCATGGATTCACGCTTCAGGATGGGCAGCATGGGATCGGTCGTTGGAGAAAAAATTACACGAGCGATCGAACAAGCCATTGAAAAAGAGATTCCATTTCTCATTTTCACTGCCTCCGGAGGAGCCAGGATGCAGGAAGGAATTCTTAGCTTAATGCAGATGGCCAAAACAAGTGTGGCACTTAAAAAGCTGAGCGACCGGGGACTGTTATTTATATCGGTCATGACGCATCCGACTACCGGCGGCGTTTCCGCAAGCTTTGCATCGGTTGGAGATTATAATTTTGCAGAGCCTAAGGCATTGATCGGTTTTGCCGGCCGCAGGGTCATCGAACAGACCATTCGCGAAGATTTGCCAGAAGATTTCCAGACATCAGAGTTCTTGCTTAAGCATGGACAGCTCGATAAAGTTATTCCAAGAGACGAAATGAAAGATACATTGACTACAGTATTAAAAATCCATTCAGGAAGGGGGGAATAGACATGGTCGGAGAATTAGAATTCGAACGTCCTATCACAGAGCTTAAAAAGAAAATCGCTGAGTTAAAGTCATTCATGCAGGAAAAAGGCATCGATTTAACTGATGAAATCAGCTCTTTGGAAGAGAGGCTGAGCGCTCTTCAAAATGATACGTATGAGAATATGACTCCATGGGACCGTGTACTAGTTGCCCGCCATCCTGAGCGTCCAACAACACTAGACTACATCCCTTCCCTGTTTACAGACTTTATTGAGCTTCATGGGGACCGTCTGTTTGGTGAAGATGAAGCCATTGTCGGCGGTATCGGAATGTTCCATGGCCAGCCGGTAACGGTGATCGGACAGCAGCGCGGAAGAGATACGAAAGAAAACATCAGAAGAAACTTTGGGATGCCGCATCCGGAAGGTTACCGCAAAGCTCTTCGATTGATGAAACAGGCTGAAAAGTTTTCCCGCCCGGTCATTTGCCTTCTTGATACGAAAGGAGCATTTCCCGGGAAGTCAGCTGAAGAAAGAGGACAGAGCGAAGCGATCGCAAGGAACCTTATAGAGATGGCAGGGCTTACTGTACCGATCATCTGCATCATCATCGGTGAAGGAGCCAGCGGCGGGGCCTTAGCCCTTGGAGTAGGGAATCATGTTCATATGCTGGAAAACTCCTGGTACTCCGTTATTTCTCCTGAAGGAGCCGCTTCAATCCTTTGGAAAGATTCTACAAAAGCAAAATTGGCTGCAGAGTCTATGAAAATTACAGCTCCTGATCTAAAGAAACTTGGTGTAATCGACGAAGTGATCGAAGAAGTTAAAGGCGGCGCCCATCATGATTCCGCTGAACAGGCAAGGCGTATCGATGCTGTTTTACAGCAATCACTCTCCGACCTCCAAAAAATGTCAGAAGAAGAGCTTGTTGAACAGCGATATGAAAAATACAAAAAAATGGGACAATTTACGTTTGTAAACGGTTCCATTGCGATGAAATAAGGAATGTGCTCTCTCCCTAGTGAGAGAGCGCATTTTTTGTCTTTTGTTGTCTATTGTGCTGAAGTTTTGAACATGATATTTTAATAAGATGAGAATACTTGAGAGGTGGAAATTAGATGAAGCGAATTGGGGTTCTTACAAGTGGAGGAGATTCACCAGGTATGAACGCTGCCATTCGTGCTGTAGTTCGTAAGGGGATTTTTCATGATCTTGAAGTTTATGGCATATACAATGGTTATGCAGGATTAATCGCTGGTAACATTACAAAACTTGAGGTTGGTTCTGTTGGGGATATCATTCACAGAGGAGGCACGATGCTTCGTACCGCACGATGTGAAGAGTTCAAAACACATGAAGGACAAGCTAAAGGGATTGAACAGCTAAAAAAATATGGTATTGAAGGCCTTGTCGTGATCGGCGGAGACGGATCGTTCCAAGGGGCGAAGAAACTCACTGAACATGGTTTTCCTACGATTGGACTTCCTGGTACGATTGACAACGATATTCCGGGCACCGACTTTACCATTGGATTTGATACTGCTTTAAACACGATCATTGAAGCGATTGATAAAATTCGTGATACTGCAACTTCTCATGACAGAACCTATGTTATTGAAGTTATGGGGCGTGACGCGGGGGACCTTGCTTTATGGGCTGGTCTTGCCGATGGCGCAGAATCCATTCTTATACCTGAAGAAAAGCATGAAATGGAACAGATTATCAATCGATTGAAACTTGGAATTGAACGTGGCAAGAAGCACAGTATTATCATTGTGGCTGAAGGTGTGTGCAGCGGCGTTGAGATCGGCAAGCAGATCGAAGAAAAAACAAACCTTGAGACACGGGTTACGGTGTTGGGGCACATCCAGCGCGGAGGATCTCCTACGGCATTTGACCGCGTGCTTGCAAGCCGTCTGGGCGCCAGAGCTGTTGAATTGCTGCTCGAAGGCAAAGCCGGGCGAACAGTTGGTGTGCAAAAAAATGTTTTGGTAGATCATGACATTACAGAAGTATTGGCAAGCAAACACCAGATCGACCAAGGCATGTATCGTCTGTCTCAAGAACTATCTATCTAATTTAACTAAATGCATGTTTTATGAAGTGCAAAATACAGGAGGAAGACCCATGCGTAAAACAAAAATAGTCTGTACGATCGGACCTGCAAGTGAAAGTGTGGAGAAGTTAACACAGCTCATTGAAACAGGTATGAATGTAGCTCGTCTAAACTTTTCCCACGGAGATTTTGAAGAACATGGGGCGCGTATCAAAAATATTAGAGAAGCGTCTGCCAAGCTTGGTAAGACTGTTGCGATTCTTTTAGATACAAAAGGCCCGGAAATCCGTACACAAACACTTGAAGGCGGAGTTGCGGAACTTCAGTCAGGTGAAGAGCTTGTTATTTCTATGGAAGAAGTAATGGGGACAAGCCAGAAGATTTCTGTAACCTACCCGGGACTTGTTGATGATGTTCATGTCGGCTCTAAAATCCTGCTTGACGATGGCTTGATTGAGCTTGAAGTTACACACGTTGGTTCCAAAGAAATCACGACAAAGATTTTGAACAGCGGAACTTTAAAAAATAAAAAAGGCGTAAACGTTCCAAACGTAAGCGTGAAGCTTCCGGGTATTACAGAAAAGGACGCTAAGGACATTGAGTTTGGTATCGAGCAGGGAATTGATTTCATCGCTGCTTCCTTTGTACGCCGTGCAACAGATGTTCTAGAGATCCGTGAGATCCTTGAAAAAAACAATGCACAAAGCATTCAAATCATCCCTAAGATCGAAAACCAAGAAGGTGTCGAAAATATTGATGAGATTCTGGCAGTATCTGACGGCTTGATGGTTGCCCGCGGTGACTTAGGCGTGGAGATTCCTGCTGAGGAAGTGCCTCTTGTACAAAAAATGCTGATCAAAAAATGTAATGAACTAGGGAAACCTGTCATCACAGCAACCCAAATGCTTGATTCCATGCAGCGTAACCCTCGTCCGACACGTGCAGAAGCAAGTGATGTGGCTAATGCAATCTTTGACGGTACAGATGCGATCATGCTTTCTGGTGAAACAGCTGCAGGAACGTATCCTGTTGAAGCGGTTCAAACGATGCATAAGATTGCTAAACGTGCAGAATCTGCATTAGATTATCGAAACATCCTATCTCAGCGCAGCAAGGAAAGCAAAACAACGATCACCGATGCCATTTCTCAATCGGTTTCCTTTACAGCTTTAAATCTTGAAGCAGATGCGGTGATCACTGCGACTGAACGCGGAATGACAGCACGCATGATCTCTAAATACCGCCCTAAGGCACCTCTTATCGCGGTGACAAGCCATGAAGATGTAATGAGAAAGCTATCACTCGTATGGGGAGTACACCCTGTTAAAGGGAAGAAAGCCAATACTACGGATGAAATGTTCCAGATTGCAATCGATTCTTCACTTGAAAGCAACCTGGTTGCACATGGAAACATAGTCGTAATTACGGCTGGAGTTCCTGTAGGCAAAACAGGTTCAACCAACCTTATGAAAGTTCACGTTATCGGTGATGTACTTGCTAAGGGACAAGGCATCGGACAGAAATCTGCAACTGGTAAGGTTGTTATTGCACGAAATGCAGAAGAAGCTTCAAACGTTAACGAAGGCGACATCCTGGTAACCATCGGAACAGACCGTGAAATGATGCCAGCAATAGAAAAAGCTGCGGCGATCATTACTGAAGAAGGCGGTTTGACCAGCCATGCAGCAGTAGTCGGCATCAGCCTGGGCAAACCAGTTATTGTCGGCCTTCAAGACGCTACAAAGCTTCTAAAAGACGGACAGGAAATTACAGTTGACGCTTCTAAAGGCGATATCTACGACGGGCATAAAAACGTTCTATAATTTATAATAAAAAGAGAAGGAGTCCATCCTTCTCTTTTTTCTTAGGCTTTGTTAATCCAAATTGTTGATTTTCAAAATGGAAACCTTTCTAAAAGGAGCAACTTTTATGTTCAGGATCTTATTTGTATTGCTGCTGATCATACCCGCCGCTGAAATAGGAATATTGGTGTGGGTAGGGAATCTGATTGGCCCGATTCCTACCGTAGCATTAATCATTTTCACAGGCCTTTTAGGAGCATGGCTGGCCAAGAGAGAGGGGCTTAACGCTCTCAGAAATGCACAGAGCCAGCTGCAAAACGGCCAGGTGCCAGGCACCGTACTGATTGACGGTATCTGTATCCTTGCGGGTGGCGTATTTTTGTTCACCCCAGGGTTCATCTCTGACATTTTCGGCTTCCTGCTGCTTTTTCCGCCGACTCGTTCAATAGCTAAAGTTCAGCTATTGCGTTATTTTCAGCGGAAAATTAAGTCCGGACAGTATAATTTCTATTGGAAACGATAAAAGAGCATCCATTCGGAGGCTCTCTTCTTGTTTTTTGAACAAATAAGTTTATTCAAGGTGTTGGCTGAGGTTTAAATTGGAGCGTCATCTGAATACGCGCGGAAATGAGAGGTTTACCCGCCGAAACGAATGAAATACCCTCCAACATTAAAAATTCACCCGCCAAAATCGTTCTTTTATCCGCCAAAACACGTTTATGGTAAACAACCAACCCGAAACAGGCGTTTCAGCTCTTCCCTTTAATAAAATAATACACTTCATGAAAGAACTGAGCCTGGTGCAGGGCACGGATGATAACAAGGAAGGCTGGTCCAATCAGAAGGCCGAGGAATCCGAACCATTGGAACCCGACAAACAGAACAATGAGTGTGGCAAGAGGATCGAGCCCTATGGTCGAGGAAAGGATTTTTGGTTCAGTCAGCTGACGCTGGATGATGACCACGCCATAGAGGACGGAAAGCCCGACAGTTAACGGGTAATTGCCGGAAACAAAAGTATAGGCGATCCAGGGCATGAATACCGCTCCTGTTCCTAAATAGGGCAGCAGGTCCACCGCACCAATTAACAAAGCAATCGTAATGGCATATTCTATCCGAAGAAGCAATAGGCCGATTAATACGATAAAGGCTGTAATGGATATGAGCGTCAATTGAGCTTTCGCAAAACCAAACAGTGCTTTGCGGAGCTCGATATAGACGGTCCGGGTACTCGCTATCCACTTATCGGAAGAAATCTTTCGGAGATATCCGGAAAAACGATACCAGTCTTTGCAAATAAAAAAAGCAGCGAGAATTGAAAATACGAGCACAGAAACAAGGCTTGGAAGACTGACAAGAACAGCAGATATCAGGTTGACGGTATCCTGCGCCAGGTTGCTGACTGTTGTAGTAATGTGGGTTCCGACTTCATCGATATTTTTCATGATTGTCTGCTGGTGGCCGTTGTCGAGATTGTTAAACATGCGGTTGATGTCATTATAAAGCGGCAGGATTTTATTTTTGAAATAGATTTCCATGTATTGTACCAGCGTTTTACTGTAATCAGGAAGAATATGTGCCAAGTAGGCGAAACCTGAAAAAATTTCTCGCATCAGGAGCAAAACCGCTCCTGCAAGTGCGGCAATAAGAAGCAGAAGAGCTGTAAAAACGGCAAATCCCCGGTGCATTTTACCCTTTTCTTCTAAAAAGTTAACGAATGGATTGATCGACATGGCGATGATTCCACCAAGGATAAAAGGGTACGTCACTTTGGAAAGAAAAAAACAGGCAAGTAAGACAATGGAAAATAAACATACTATGAGGAAGAAGCGCAGAATTCGGTGCAAATACTCATTGTTCATATCTTCACCATCCGTTCCCGGTCACTAGCAAAATAGAAAGAAGGGCTACCCATCATGCAGTCAACATTATTTTTGGTCATCTTGCTGGCCATTGGAATCATAGCGAAAAATCAGTCCCTGATTATTGCTCTCTCTGTACTGCTTGTCCTTAAATTTACAGGCATTGGAGATAAGGTCTTTCCGCTGATCCAACAGAAAGGCATCAATTGGGGCGTTACGATAATCACGATTGCCGTTTTGATTCCGATCGCTACAGGTGACATCGGATTTAAGCAGCTTCAGGAAGCTTTGAAGTCCTCCTTTGCGTGGATTGCCTTGCTTTCAGGAATTTTTGTAGCCATCATCGCATCAAAAGGGATCACCCTTCTTCAAGATGATCCGCATATAACAGCAGCTCTTGTTTTCGGCACCATTCTTGCTGTAGCTTTCTTAAACGGAGTTGCTGTAGGCCCATTAATCGGGGCAGGAATTGCGTATATGGCAATGAAAGTTGTCGAATTTTTCAGTGCGTAAACAACGAAAAAAGCCATTTCCATTCACAAAGCCCTGTTTATTGTTTATAATTGACTTATATGTTCCAATTCCTTTAAATAGTCTACATTTCTTTATATGCTAGAAATGTAAGCTCTTACTTATAAGAGTTTTTTGGTTTTGTGCTTTTCTATTAAAGGAGAAAGAGAATTTAGAAAGGGAGAGATAACCATGACAGCAACAAGAGGATTAGAAGGTGTAGTAGCCACAACCTCATCTGTCAGCTCAATCATTGATGATGTACTGACATACAGAGGGTACAGTATTGATGACTTGGCAGACCACGCAACATTTGAGGAAGTAGTATATTTATTGTGGAATGGAAAACTTCCTAATGAAAAGGAACTTGATCAATTCAAAGCAGAGCTTGCTGAGCAAGCCGCTGTATCTGATGATTTAATCCAACATTTGAAATCGCTTCCTTTAAAAGGTGTACATCCAATGGCCATTCTTCGTACAGCGGTTTCCATGCTTGGAATGTATGATGAAGATGCTGAGGATATGTCTACCGAAGGAAATTACAGAAAAGCGGTAAAACTTCAAGCGCAGATTTCAACAGTTGTCACAGCGTTTGCAAGGATCCGTGAAGGAAAAGAACCGGTTGCTCCGCGCAAGGATCTCGGTCTCGCGGCAAACTTCCTATACATGCTTACTGGCAATGAGCCAGACGAAGTTGCAGTGGAAGCGTTTAACAAGGCTTTGGTTCTTCATGCGGACCATGAGCTAAATGCTTCAACATTTACAGCACGTGTTGCGGTCGCTACATTATCTGACATGTATTCTGGTGTTACTGCAGCAATCAGTGCCCTAAAAGGACCTCTTCACGGAGGAGCAAACGAGCAAGTTATGAAAATGCTCAGCGAAATCAAAAGTGAAGAGAACGTGGAAAGCTACTTAAGAAATGCGATCGATAACAAACAAAAGATCATGGGCTTTGGGCACCGTGTATATAAGAGCGGGGACCCTCGCGCGAAACATCTTCGTGAAATGAGCAAACAGCTGACAACAACAACAGGTGAAGAAAAATGGTATAACATGTCTGTGAAATTAGAAGAGCTGCTGAAAGAAGAAAAAGAACTTCTTCCGAATGTAGACTTCTATTCTGCAAGCGTATACCACAGCCTAGGCATCCCTCACGATATTTTCACACCGATTTTTGCGGTGAGCCGTGTATCCGGCTGGATTGCCCACATTCTGGAACAATATGAGAATAACCGTCTGATTCGTCCGCGTGCAGATTATACCGGACCATCCATGCAAAAGTACACACCGCTTTCTGAACGCTAATTCTTAGAAAGAAAAGAGAAGAGGGGTTACTCTTCTCTTTTGAAAGTTATTTTAGTAGGATAGAAAAGTAAGAGATTTTAGATAGGAGGACGAGCAACATGTCAAATGGAGAGCGTATTACAGTAGATAACGGGGTATTAAACGTACCTAACCAGCCAATTATTCCTTTTATTGAGGGAGATGGGACTGGCCCTGATATTTGGGCGGCAGCATCACGTGTTCTTGAAGCAGCAGTAGACAAAGCATACAACGGTGAAAAGAAAATCGTCTGGAAAGAAGTTCTTGCCGGAGAAAAGGCATTCAACGAAACTGGTGAATGGCTTCCGTCAGAAACACTTGATGTGATCCGCGATTACATAATCGCAATTAAAGGACCTCTTACAACGCCGGTTGGCGGAGGTATCCGTTCATTAAACGTGGCGCTTCGCCAGGAGCTGGACTTATTCACTTGTCTTCGCCCGGTTCGTTATTTCCAAGGTGTACCTTCACCTGTTAAGCGTCCGGAAGACACAGACATGGTCATCTTCCGTGAAAATACAGAAGATATCTATGCTGGAATTGAATATGCGAGCGGTTCTGATGAAGTGAAGAAGGTTATCTCTTTCCTTCAGGAAGAAATGGGAGTAAAGAAAATCCGTTTCCCTGAAACTTCAGGTATTGGAATTAAGCCGGTTTCTTCTGAAGGGACAAAACGTCTTGTTCGTGCTGCCCTTCAGTATGCAATCAGCGAAGGACGCAAGAGCTTAACACTTGTCCACAAAGGAAACATCATGAAATTTACAGAAGGTGCTTTCAAAAACTGGGGCTACGAGCTTGCTGAACAAGAATTCGGCGATAAAGTATTCACTTGGGCTCAATATGACCGTATTGTTGAAGAGCAAGGAAAAGATGCTGCGAATAAAGCACAAGCTGATGCAGAAGCTGCTGGCAAAATTATCGTAAAAGATTCTATTGCTGATATCTTCCTTCAACAGATCCTTACTCGTCCTGCAGAGTTCGATGTTGTAGCGACAATGAACCTTAACGGAGACTACATTTCTGATGCACTTGCTGCACAAGTAGGCGGAATCGGAATTGCTCCTGGAGCAAACATCAACTATGAAACTGGACATGCGATCTTTGAAGCTACACATGGTACAGCTCCTAAATATGCGGGCTTGGATAAAGTTAACCCTTCTTCTGTTATCCTTTCAGGTGTATTAATGCTTGAACACCTTGGATGGCAAGAAGCAGCTAAACTCATTACAAATGCTATGGAAAAAGCGATTGCCGGCAAAGTAGTCACTTATGATTTCGCTCGTTTGATGGACGGCGCTACAGAAGTGAAATGTTCTGAGTTTGCCGACGAACTCATCAGCAACATGTAATAAAAGATGGCCCCGGCTCGCCGGGGCCACTGTTTAAATCAAGGAAGTCAAGTCTAGCTCCAGCGCTTGTCAAACCAAAAAAGGAGCGCTTGCGCATTTCTAAATAGAACCAGGATAATTTGGAGGGATTCTTTATGGCAGTGAACACACGCAAAAAGATTTCAGTCATTGGTGCAGGTTTTACAGGAGCAACAACAGCATTTATCGCAGCACAAAAAGAACTTGGGGATGTAGTGCTTGTTGACATTCCTCAAGCAGAAAATCCTACTAAAGGAAAAGCGTTGGACATGCTTGAAGCAAGCCCTGTACAAGGATTCGATGCGAACATCATTGGTACTTCCAACTATGAAGATACAAAAGATTCCGATGTAGTAGTTATCACTGCAGGAATTGCACGTAAACCAGGTATGAGCCGTGATGATCTTGTGAACACAAATGCAAAAGTCATGAAAAGCGTTACACAGGAAATCGTGAAATATTCTCCGAACACTGTAATCATCGTTCTAACTAACCCGGTTGATGCGATGACTTACACAGTTCTTAAAGAATCCGGTTTCCCGAAAAGCCGTGTAATCGGCCAATCCGGTATCCTTGATTCTGCTCGTTTCCGTACGTTCATCTCTCAAGAATTGAACCTCTCTGTAAAAGATATTACCGGTTTTGTTCTTGGCGGACACGGGGACGACATGGTGCCGCTCGTACGCTACTCTTATGCAGGCGGAATTCCATTAGAAAAATTAATTCCACAAGAACGTTTGGATGCGATTGTTGAACGTACTCGCAAAGGCGGCGGAGAAATCGTAAACCTTCTTGGAAACGGAAGCGCTTATTACGCTCCTGCTGCTTCATTGGTTGAAATGGTAGAAGCGGTATTGAAAGACCAAAGACGTGTTCTTCCGACTATCGCTTACCTCGAAGGCGAATACGGTTATGATGGAATTTGCCTTGGCGTTCCTACAATCGTAGGCGGAAACGGCCTTGAAGAAATCATTGAGCTTGAATTATCAGCAGATGAAAAAGCAGCGCTAGACCGTTCTGCAGAATCTGTGAAAAGCTTAATGAACGTATTAGCATAAATCATTAGGTAAAAAGGTTCGGGTTTTTCCGGATCTTTTTATCACTTCACAAATGTAAGCGTTTACTTAGGGCTTAATGAGGGGTGGTCTTGTATGTTGTTAGGAAAAAAGCGTAAACTGGGCAGAAAAATAGAAGAGATCCAAACAGGGGAAAAACTCGAACTTTCCGAAACGATTGAAGATAAGGATTTGCTTTTGTACCTCGGACTCACCAATGACAACAACCCTTTATTCATTCAACATGATTATGCATCCATGACGCCATTTAAAAAACCAATTGTTCCGCAGGTTATGCTTATTGGCATGGTAACAGCTGCGGTGTCCAAGTATTTACCTGGACCAGGAAGCAGCATTAAAAAACAATCTTTATCTTTTCCAAAACCTGTTTATCATTACGGCAAAGTTCATTTTTTGTTTCAGGTGACAGACATTGACCAGGAAGCTCATTCCATCAAGATGAGGGTTGAGGGGAAAAATGAAAAAAGCGAGCTGGTAATGGAAGGGGATCTTGAAATATGCCCTCCATATCAGCCGA
The DNA here is from genome assembly GCF_024494405.1 of Fictibacillus sp. WQ 8-8. NCBI lineage: Bacteria > Bacillati > Bacillota > Bacilli > Caryophanales > Fictibacillaceae > Fictibacillus > Fictibacillus sp. WQ 8-8. The sequence goes on along the minus strand of NZ_JAMXKG010000005.1, from coordinate 198,417 downwards.
AATCCATAACCTCCAACACGTTGGACAACTTCTAGACCGGGCAGCCGGTCTTTTTTTATGGCTCTTTTCTAAAAGATTGTTGCTTTTGGGTCATTTTTGTAAAGAGTCTTCATTGACAAGTTGATTGTAGTGCAAGGTGCGGAGACTCCTGCGGGAGAAGCGGGACAGGTGAGACCCACAGGCGCTAAGCGCCGAGGAGGCTCACCGCGCGCCCCGCGGAAAGCGAGCATCCTGAAACGGAAATCAACTACTCCTAAGAGCAACAAAGGTTACGAAAACAGCCTTTTTTATTGAAGGAAAGTATAAGATTTTGTTGGCATAGAAGCAGTGTCTAGCTTTAGCGCCCGAGGATGAAAATTGAATTCTATTTTTGTCTTAAATGATGAAATATGAGTCTTATTTCATCTTAGGTCCTCGAAGGACGAAATATAAACACATTTCGTCTTTGGGCGCTTCAGCTTTTCTTTTTAAAAATTTACAAACTTTACGAAATCTTTAATCTGACCCTTTTGTGCTTGGAAGAAAAAAATAGTATGATTGTAATGAATAAGGTGAAACGTAACTAAAAAAGGGTGGGAAAAGATGAGCCAGAAAATCATGGTAGTCGAGGACGAATTATCGATCTCAACATTATTGCAATTTAATTTAGAACAAGCTGGTTTTGAAGTGATCACCGCAATGGATGGACGAAAGGGCCTTGAATTGGCTGAAATGGAAAAACCGGATTTAATGGTTCTTGATCTTATGCTGCCTGAAATGGATGGTCTCGAGGTCTGTAAAAACTTGAGACAAAAGCAGCTTTTTATTCCCATACTCATGCTGACTGCAAAAGACGATGAATTTGATAAGGTGTTAGGATTAGAATTAGGGGCAGATGATTATATGACAAAGCCGTTTAGTCCCCGTGAAGTGGTTGCCCGGGTGAAAGCCATCCTTCGGCGTACCAAGCAGGCGGCTATCGAGGAACCTGCTCAAGCAGAGGAATCGGAAAAGCTGACGATTGGAGAAGTAGAAGTTTATCCCGAGAACTATGAAGCTTTTTATAAAGGGACAGCACTTGAATTGACTCCGAAAGAGTTTGAACTGCTTGTGTACCTCTCAAAGAATAAAAACAGGGTACTCACCAGGGAACAGCTTCTGTCTGCTGTATGGAATTATGATTTTGTCGGCGACACAAGGATTGTTGATGTGCATATCAGCCACCTGCGGGAAAAAATAGAAGAGAATACAAGAAAACCGGTCTATATTAAAACCATCAGGGGAATGGGCTATAAGCTTGAGGTTCCGCAATAATGCCAGATTTTAAAAACCGGGTACTCTCTTTTTTCCTGGTTGGAATTATGCTTGTTTTTATCCTGCTTGCTCTAATTGTCGGAGGTCTGGTGCACTATAACGTAAAGGAAAAGCGTCTGCAATCTTACCATAGTGAGCTCCAGCTTGTTTCCCTTGCTGCTGTTAATAAGGATACTGGCCTCTTGGAAAAGCAGTTGGATCGGGCTGAAAAAGATTTAGGTGGAAAACTTCTCTATCTATCTCCCAAAGGCAAAGTTTTGGCGCAATCAAAAAGTGAGAAAGAAGCTGTTCCTGATCAGCCTTTAAATGGATTGGACGAATATAAAGGCAGTTCACTGGTTTCAACGAAAGATATGGACCGTCTCGTTTATACACTGCCGGTTAAAAATCAAACATCCGGTTCACTTGAAGGGTATGTCCAGCTAGTTATTCCTGAAAAGACAGCCAACAGCACGGAGAGATCCATTTGGCTTGCCATGTCTCTTGGTTTTCTCATCAGCCTGGTCATCATCCTCTTTGTCTCAATCCGTGTGCTGAATCGGATTGTTAAACCAGTAGAAGAGGCAACGAGCACAGCGAAGGAGCTGGCGAGAGGGAATTTTAAGGCAAGAACTTATGAATATAAGGGAGATGTCGGTGAACTGAACTTTTCTTTAAATGTGCTTGCAAGAAACCTTGAGAAGATGACAAAGTCCTATGAATCGCAGCAGGACCGTCTGAAGACACTGATCGAGAACATGGGAAGCGGTCTCATTCTCATCGATTCTGATGGCTACATCACGATTGTTAACCGAGCCTTTAAGGAAATTTTTAAAGAGTACACCGATTCCTGGACGAGCCACTTGTTTCATGAAGTCTTTCCATATAAAGAAATTAAAGAAATCGTTGAAGATACATTTATTATGGAAACCAACATACGGAAACAAGTCGTGCTTCCTTTTCATATTGAGAGAAAGAACTTTGATGTTTACAGCGCACCGGTCCTCAACAGTCTCGGGAAGCTCCGCGGCATTGTTCTCGTTTTTCATGACATTACGGAATTGAAAAAACTTGAACAGATGAGAAAGGATTTTGTTGCCAACGTATCCCATGAATTGAAAACACCGGTCACTTCTTTGAAAGGTTTTGCTGAAACGCTGCTGGATGGAGCGGACGGCAATCCGGAAATCCGCAAAAAATTTCTTACAATCATGTGGAATGAGAGCGACAGGCTGCAGCACCTCATTCAAGATCTGCTTGATCTCTCTAAGGTGGAACAAGGATTTTCTTTGAACCTGCAAAAAGTCAGCCTGTCGACGATCGTAGAAGAAGTGATCGTCATGCTTGAAACAAAAGCGCAGGAAAAAGAGATAACGATCAAGTATTCTGCAGAAGGGAACACCATGATTGAAGGTGATTCACCGAGATTAAAGCAGGTTTTCATCAACCTTATAAACAATAGCTTAAACTACACTCCAAAAGGCGGAAGGATTACGATCCGCCTGAAGGAAAGCAGTGAAAAAGTAACCTTCAGTGTATCCGACACCGGTATTGGTATCCATAAAGAGGAAGTCTCGCGTATTTTCGAACGATTCTACAGAGTGGATAAAGCGAGAAGCAGGAACTCTGGCGGTACGGGGCTTGGCCTTGCGATCGTCAAGCACTTGGTAGAAGCCCACAGGGGCCGTATCCATGTGAAAAGCAAGCCGGGAGAAGGCTCGACATTCACGCTTGTTTTCAAAAAAGAATTTAATGATTGAATTTACAAACTATTAACACTGCATTCGTGCCAGCTTAACAGTTTATCGTTATGCTTTAAGTATCCTTTTTCAGTACCCCCTTTAAGAGAATCCATTACGGGTTCTCTCTTTTTTTGTTCTAATCTTCAAACAGACGATGGCTGGCCAATTTTCTTTTCTTATAGCCGAATGGTACAATAAAGATTAGAAAACAACCGATCAGGGGGTATTATTTTGGCAAATAAATTAGTTTTGATTGATGGAAACAGTATCGCATATCGTGCGTTCTTCGCGCTTCCTCTGCTCAACAATGATAAAGGTGTCTATACAAATGCAGTATACGGATTTACGACGATGCTGCTTAAAATATTGGAGGATGAAAAGCCCAGCCACGTGCTTGTTGCATTTGATGCGGGGAAAACAACCTTCAGGCATAAAACGTTTACCGAATATAAAGGAGGACGCCAGAAAACTCCTTCTGAGCTTTCCGAACAATTTCCGCTGATCCGCCAGCTTTTGGACGGGTTCGGAATTAAACGGTACGAGCTTGAAAATTATGAAGCGGATGATATTATCGGCACGCTTTCTAAACAGGCTGAAAATGGTGACTGGGACGTTAAAGTCTTTACTGGTGATAAGGACTTGCTTCAGCTTGTAACAGAAAACGTCAAGGTTGCACTGACCCGCAAAGGGATCTCGGAAGTAGAGGCTTATGACCTTCAACAGGTGGAAGAGAGATATGGCTTAACTCCTCACCAGATTATCGACATGAAGGGCCTCATGGGCGATCCATCCGATAACATCCCTGGAGTTCCAGGAGTCGGAGAAAAAACAGCCATTAAACTAATCAAACAGTTCGGCACTCTGGAAGAAACGCTGGAATCAATTGATCAGGTTTCAGGTGCAAAGCTGAAGGAGAAACTCAAGGACAATAAGGAACAGGCCTTGATGAGCAAAGAGCTGGCAACGATCACGCATGAGGCACCAATTGAAATCTCCATAAACGATTCTCTTTACGAAGGGTACCAAACAGAACAGCTGATTCCACTCTTTAAAGATCTTGGCTTCAACTCGCTGCTGGAACGAATCGGCGGGGACAGTGAAGAAACACAGCTGAGCGAACAGGAAAAAGAAGAGATTTCCTTTGAAAAGGCTGAAGAACTCAGTCATGAAATCTTATCATCACCTGCCGCTCTTATAGTAGAAACAACACCGGAAACCTACCATAAAGCTCCGGTCAACGGGCTGGCGATCGTAAACAGCAACGGAAAGTATTTTATTCCTGCTGAAACAGCGCTCTCTTCAGCATCGTTTAAGGAATGGGCGGAAGATGAAAGTAAAATTAAATACGTGTTTGACGCCAAAAGAGCGTACGTCGCATTGGACTGGAACGGTATTTCATTGAAGGGTGTAGAATTTGATCTAATGATCGCCTCTTATCTGCTGAATCCGTCCGAGTCCGGGGACGATGTAGCTGGAATTGCAAAACGCTACGGTATACATGACACTGATACAGAAGAAGCGGCGTACGGAAAAGGTGCCAAACGAAAGGTGCCTGAAGAAGAAATTCTATCCGAACATCTCGTTCGCAAAGCGAATGCTATTTTTTCTCTTCAGGACAAGCTTTCTGGAGAACTGAAGGAAAACGAACAGTATGAACTTTTTGCCGATCTTGAACTCCCATTATCACTGGTGCTGGGTGAAATGGAAACAACAGGAGTGAAGGTGGACGTCGGCAGGCTTCAAGCGATGGGACACGAGCTCACAGAGCAACTGAAAATACTTGAAGGAGAGATTCATGAACTTGCCGGAGTATCTTTTAATATAAATTCTCCGAAACAGTTAGGAGAGATCTTGTTTGAAAAGCTGAATCTGCCGGCCATTAAAAAGACAAAGACCGGTTACAGTACTTCGGTGGATGTGCTTGAGAAACTGGAAGGCAAGCATGAGATCATCAGGAAAATCCTTGTTTACCGCCAGCTTGGAAAATTAAGCTCTACCTATATTGAGGGGCTTCTGAAGGTTGTCGACGAAGATACTGATAAGATCCACACACGCTTTAACCAGGCGCTGACTCAAACAGGACGGCTGAGTTCAACAGAACCAAATCTGCAAAATATCCCGATAAGGCTTGAAGCGGGAAGAAAGATCAGGGAAGCCTTCGTTGCTTCAAAACCAGGCTGGAAAATTCTTGCCGCTGACTATTCTCAAATTGAGCTTCGTGTCCTTGCCCATATTTCACAGGACGAAAACCTGATGGAAGCCTTTAAAAAGGAAATGGACGTTCATACGAAGACCGCAATGGATGTTTTTCATGTGGGGATGGATGAAGTGACCTCAGAAATGAGAAGGCATGCCAAAGCAGTTAACTTCGGTATCGTATACGGAATTAGTGACTATGGCTTGTCGCAAAGCTTGAATATTACAAGAAAAGAAGCCGGAGAGTTCATTGAACAGTATTTGAAAACTTTCCCTGGTGTAAAAGAATATATGGAATCGATCGTCCGACAGGCGAAACAGGACGGCTATGTTTCAACGCTTATGCACCGCCGCCGATACCTGCCAGAGATTACGAGCAGAAACTTCAATTTAAGAAGTTTTGCTGAACGTACAGCCATGAATACTCCGATTCAGGGAACAGCGGCTGACATTATTAAAAAGGCGATGGTTGAAATGGATCAGGTGCTGAAAGACGAAAATCTGGAATCCTTGATGCTGCTTCAGGTGCATGATGAGCTGATCTTTGAGGTACCGGAAAATGAAATTGAAAAGCTGTGTACTCTCGTTCCGCAAGTGATGGAATCTGCACTCGGCCTTGATGTTCCATTAAAAGTTGATTTGAATTACGGAGATACATGGTACGACGCAAAATAAAAAAAAGAGAAGAGAAAACAGCCGATTTGGCTGTTTTCCGTTTGATTTGAGGTGAAAGATATGCCTGAATTGCCAGAGGTAGAAAACGTAAAAAACACACTGAACAGACTGGTTGGCGGAAAAACGATTAAAGAAGTTAGAGTCTTATGGAGCAATATTATTAAACATCCTGAGCTCGATGAATTCAAAATCCGGCTCAGCGGCCAGACCATAGAACATGTAGAGCGAAGAGGCAAGTTCCTTAAGATTTTTCTTGATGATGACGTTCTTGTTTCCCATCTGAGAATGGAGGGGAAGTATGCCTTAAACCAAAAGAAAGAACCGTTTGATAAACATACGCATGTTCTCTTTGAGTTTACTGACGGAAGTGAACTCCGGTACCGGGATGTCAGGAAATTCGGTACGATGCATCTGTATCGAAAAGGGGAAGAAGAACAGCGGCAGCCGTTATCCAAACTCGGTTATGAGCCTTTTTCCACAGAACTTACTCCATCTCTTTTAAAGAAGATGTTCTCGAAGACAAGCAGGCCGGTGAAAGCAGTCCTGCTGGACCAGTCTCTCATAACAGGTCTGGGAAACATCTATGTTGATGAAATTCTTTTTGCATCGGGTATACACCCCGAACAAAAAGCGAACGGATTATCGCTGCAGCGATTAAAAAAGCTGCAGGAAAACATGGTATCGATCCTGAAAGAGTCAGTCGAAAAAGGCGGCAGTACGATTCGCTCTTATGTGAATTCCGAAGGGAAAGCCGGTAACTTTCAACTGGAGCTTTTTGTTTATGGAAAAAAGGGAGAGCCATGCAAAAAATGCGGCCGTGAAATTACTAGATCCGTTGTTGCAGGACGAGGCACTCATTTTTGCAGCAGCTGCCAAAAATAACAGTTTCCAAGCTCCTTTCATATACTACAGAACGTGGTATGAAAGGAGCTTTTGCCGTTATGGTGTCCTTTTCGATGCTCTTACTGGCGTTTGCAGTAAGTCTTGACAGCTTTGGTACGGGGCTGACTTATGGCATGAAGGAAATAAAGATTCCGTTAAAATCTGTCATTATCATTTCCTCATGTTCGGCCATTACCTTTTTTATTGCAATGGGATTCGGCCATTTTTTAGAACGCTTTTTATCGCCGCATGCCGGGCAGGTAACTGGCGGCTTGATCCTTTTAGGTCTCGGTTCATATTTTTTGTACCAAGTAGCCAAACCTGAAAAAAAGGCCGCGGCTGTACCTGAAGAGAAGACTATTGTAAAATTAGAAATAAAATCTCTGGGAATCATGATTCAAATCTTAAGTAAGCCGACAATCGCAGATCTTGATAAATCCGGCTCTATCAATGGCTGGGAGGCGGTCTTGCTGGGCGTCGCGCTTTCATTGGATGCTTTCGGAGCGGGAATCGGAGCAGCGATGGTTGATATGCCTCCTTTTCTTACAGCATTTACGGTAGCCTCCATGAGCTCGATATTTGTACTTGGTGGCATGAAATTAGGGTTTGCAGTGTCCAGGATTACGTGGATGAAGAAGCTTACCTTTCTTCCAGGGATATTACTGATTATTATAGGATTACTGAAAATGTAACAGGAGGATCGTAAAATCATGATCATAGGCCTGACCGGCGGAATTGCCAGTGGAAAAAGCACAGTTTCCAACCTTTTGCGGAGCTATAACATACCTGTTGTTGATGCAGATTTAATCGCGCGTCAGGTTGTGGAGCAAGGCCAGCCCGCCTACGTTAAAATTGTCGAGAACTTTGGGATAGAAGTAATAGATGAAGAAAAGAACCTCGATCGAAAAAAACTTGGCAGCGTCATATTCAACGATTCTGCCAAACGGAAGGTGCTGAATGAGATTGTTCATCCGGCTGTACGGCATGAAATGAAGAGCCAGGCAGCACATTATCTTAATGATGGATTCAGCCATGTGGTCATGGATATTCCACTGTTGTTTGAGAGCGATTTGACCCATATGGTGGACCGCACACTCCTGATCTTTGTTGATGAAGAAGTCCAGTTCAGCCGATTAGTTATGAGAGACCACTTCACGGAGGATGAGGCAAGGAGCAGGATTGCTTCCCAGATGCCCCTTAAAGATAAAGTAAAGCTGGCGGATGCGGTGATCACAAACAATGGATCTTTGGAAGAGCTCAAAGTGAAACTGGATGCCCAGCTTAAGGAATGGAATATTATTTAGCCCTCTGTCTAGGCAGAGGGTTTATTTTTTGCCCGTTTTTATAAAATGATGTTCTTTTTTTATTTAAATATGCTATACTAATTGTAGAAAAAGAGGCAAAAAAGTATAACATATATGGAGGGAGCACACCATGAAAGCAAAAGTAGCGATTAATGGACTCGGGCGGATCGGAAGAATGGTATTTCGTAAGATGATGGAGGAAAATAACGAGTTTGAGGTTGTAGCAATCAACGCAAGCTATCCTCCTGAAACGTTAGCACATATGATTAAGTATGACTCAATTCACGGAATGTTTGATGGTGAAGTTAGTGCCCATGAAGGCTACTTAATGGTGGACGGGCAAAAAGTGCTTCTGCTCAATTCCCGCAACCCAAGAGAACTGCCATGGAAAGGGCTCGGCATCGATATCGTGATTGAAGCCACTGGAAAATTCAAAACAAAGGAAATGGCAGGCTACCATCTGCAAGCTGGAGCGAAGAAGGTTATTATTACTGCACCTGGAAAAGATGAAGACATCACGATTGTTATGGGTGTAAATGACAGCGATTACAAAGCGGACGAACATCATATCTTATCCAATGCTTCATGCACAACGAACTGTCTGGCACCTGTAGTAAAAGTACTCGATGAACAGTTCGGGATTGAATCAGGAATGATGACTACCGTACATGCCTATACAAATGATCAAAAAAATATTGATAACCCGCATAAGGACCTCAGACGTGCAAGAGCTTGCGGCCAATCCATCATTCCAACGTCTACCGGGGCGGCAAAAGCAATCTCCAAGGTTCTTCCTCATCTCACAGGAAAATTGAATGGAATGGCACTCCGAGTCCCGACTCCAAATGTATCATTAGTTGATTTAGTGGTCGATCTAAAAACGGATGTGACAGAAGAGATGGTAAATGAGGCTTTAAGAACTGCGTCTGAGGGTGCATTAAACGGTATTCTTGGATACAGCGAACAGCCGCTGGTTTCCATTGATTATAACGGTAATGAGAATTCTTCAATCATTGATGGTTTATCAACAATGGTTATTGAGAATAAAAAAGTAAAAGTGCTTGCCTGGTATGACAATGAATGGGGCTATTCTTGCCGTGTTGTTGATCTGGCAGGTCTTGTTGCTGCAGGTTTAGCTCAAAAGGCGGATATGAGGATTCCTTCATAAAGCAAAAATTAAAAAAGAACGGATGGAGCCGGTTTCTGGCGCTGTCCGTTCTTTTTGTTTTTAAACAAAATCCACCTATTTTATGTCATTAGTTTTCATATGAAAATTTAGAGGGAAATTTCAAACAAATTATTGCAAATGAAAAATAAAACAAGTATACTATGATTCGTGAACTTCAAATAAAGCAAACCAAGGCGTTGGATTCTACTTAAAGGGTTAGGACCTCTTAGGACTAACTTTCCCCCGTGGTAGATGTTCAATACCGCATGCTTGAAGGCATGAAAAATTTTTAAGGGGGACTATGCTAATATGGATACAATGGGAAGACACGTAATTGCTGAACTATGGGGATGCAACAGTGAAAAGCTAAATGATATGAGGTTTATTGAAGAGACGTTTGTTGACGCTGCCCTTAAAGCAGGTGCAGAAATTCGTGAGGTTGCTTTTCATAAGTTTGCGCCGCATGGCGTGAGTGGGGTTGTTATTATTTCTGAATCACATTTGACAATCCACAGTTTTCCAGAGCATGGTTATGCAAGCATTGACGTATACACTTGTGGGGATCGTATTGATCCAAATGTGGCTGCTGATTACATTTCACAGGCTTTGGAAGCGAACAGCCGTGAAAATTTAGAAGTTCCACGTGGAATGGGTCCTGTTAAAGTTGCTAAAAATAAAGTTGCTGCTAATAAATAAAAATGAATGCTAAGTCGAAAAAGAGGTGTGTTATTTGCACCTCTTTTTTTACTTTCCGCTTTTGCATGGAGGAGTTTAGAGGAGGGGTACCATGCTTAGACAATTGCAAAATATCTTGAAGAATCATTCGGAAACTTCCGAGAACCACCAAGATCCTTTACTGCAAACCCATTATTTCAAAGCGAACCGCACAAAAGTCATGGATGCCATTGAAGAACTTGTCCGGCAGCAAAGCCATTATAAACTGCTTGGATCATCAAAAGAACGGGGCGAGCTATCTTTTGAAGTTACAGCTCCAAGGAAGGCTTTTGCCGTGATCACTGCGACCTCTCTCAGACCATTTAAAACGGCAGTCGATATTAATGTCACGTCTGAATCGCCGCTTCCGATCGATTTTGGATACAGCAGAAAGGTGATCCTTGCTATTAATGAAGGATTGAAAGGAAAGCTTGAATTTATTGGCACATCTCTGCTTGAAAACAATTAATTCTTGTCACATGCCCTCCTTTTGTCTAAGATAGAATTATAATAGAGGTTAATTAATTTTTGGAGTTGATCTGCTTTGCGTTGTCCGTCCTGTCAGTATAACGGTACAAAAGTGCTTGATTCTAGACCGGTCCATTCGGGGAGATCGATTCGCCGCAGGCGGGAATGCGAGTCTTGCACCTATCGATTTACAACCTTTGAAACGGTTGAAGAAATACCGCTGATTGTTGTGAAAAAGGAAGGTACCCGGGAAGAATTCAGCCGTGAAAAAATTCTTCGCGGACTTATAAAAGCTTGTGAGAAACGCCCTGTACCTTTAGAAGTTCTTGAAAATATCGTGGACAACATAGAAAAGGACCTGCGGAACCAAGGGGTTTCTGAAATAAACAGCAAAGAAGTCGGCGAAAAAGTCATGGATTATCTTGCGGACACGGACGAAGTAGCTTATGTCCGATTTGCTTCGGTCTACCGGCAATTTAAGGACATCAATGTATTCATACAGGAACTGAAAGAATTAATAAAAAAAGACGAGCACTAACTTGCGTAAGACAGTACCAGTTTTACGCTTTTTTTTATCGGAATGCTTGTTTTTCTCTATAGACTTAGAAAAAAACTTTTTTTTGAAAGGTGAGAACCATGAGTGTACACTGGAAAGAAATTGTCCCGGTGGATACATATGAGGTTCAATTTAGCGGCTATCTCCATAATATAGACCGCAAAGTATTGACCATGCTGTACCAGCCGTTAATAGGCGCTTTTGCCTATAGTTTATATATGACATTTTGGTGTGATGCCGAAATGAAAACGCCAAAAGAGCAAACGCATCAGAGGCTCATGAATGTGACCCAATTTTCATTGAAGGATATTATTGCCGCCCGAAAAAAGCTGGAAGCCATCGGCCTGCTGAAAACTTATAAACGGGATAAAGAAGATTCGAGGGTTTACTTATATGAATTGCAAACCCCTCTGTCACCGGATGAATTTTTCAACGATGGGGTCTTGAACATCTATCTTTATAATCGATTAGGCAAAACAAAATATTGCGAGATGCGAGACCATTTTATTCAAGAAGAAACTGAGATGGAAGAATACGTGGAGATGACGTCATCATTTAATGATGTTTTCGTATCGCTTCATCCCTCTGAAATGACAGCAGGGACTTATTCGGAAATTCAGGAGGGATCAGGCGGAAGTCTGGCAGAAAGAAAACCAGGCAATCCGTTGTCCATCACTTCTGAGGACTTTGATTTTGATTTGTTGATCTCCAGCATTTCAAGCTTTATTCTTCCGAAAGAAGTCATAACTCCTTCCATAAGGGAATCCATCCTTAAACTGGCATACGTTTACCAGATGGGACCGCTTGAGATGAGCAGGCAAATCCAAAACGCGTACCATCTTCATGGAGAGTTGACTGCCGAAAATCTCCGGAAGGAAGTTCAAAAATGGTACAGGATTGAAAACAACAACCAGCTGCCGCAGATGGCTCTCCGTACTCAGCCGCAGAGCTTAAAATCAGCTGCAGGCAGAGAGCCTGTCACAGAAGAAGAAAAAGTGATAAAATTCTTTGAAGAAGTATCACCTTTTCAATTGCTGGAACTCCAATCTGGAACAAAGCCGGCGGAAGTGGATTTGAATATTGTTACGTATCTCATGCTTGAGCAAAAAATGACTCCGGGTGTGGTCAATGTTTTGATCGACTATGTACTGAAGACCAATGATCTAAAACTTACACGTTCATTCGTCGAAAAAATTGCGAGCCACTGGGCCAGGAAAAAAGTACAAACCGTTCAGGAAGCCATGGCGCTAGCTCGTTCAGAACAGAAGAAGTACAAAGAGTGGCAGGAGCGTAAGAATACAAATTATAAGCGTAATGGAACCCAGAAAAAGAGCGCCCGTCTGCCCGACTGGCTGAAGGATGAAGAGGCAACGGCAGAGAAAAAAGAAAAGAACAATAATAATAATGAGCTTGAAGAGCAAAACCAGCAATGGCTTGAAAACCTGCTTAAAGAAATCTAAAGGGGGGAACGAAAATGGAATCGATTATGGACGCCGTTAAAAAAATGGAAGGGTACGGTCAGCTTAAAAAGGAATATGACCGAATTAAGCAGCATGTACTCACAGATCCTTATGTTATCTCATTCCTGGAGCAGAACCCTGATTTGAATCAATCAAGCATTGAAAAAGGATTGACGAAGCTCTATGAATATTCCAAGGAAAAGAACCATTGTTCCAATTGCCCAGGGCTGAATCTTTGCCCAAACCTGATGCAAGGGTATCAGCCGGAACTGGCGGCAGAAAGAAATACGATCGAAATTTATTATGAAAAATGTTCGCTGAAAAAACAGGATGAAAAGCAGAAGTCGATGAGTGCCCTCATCCGAAGCTATTTTATCCCGAAAGATATCCTGCAGGCATCCTTTGACCGTCTTCACAGCATTGATCAAGACAGAAGAGAAGCGATTGGTGCTGCATGGGATTTTGTCAAAGCGGCTTCTTCTGGAGAAGGGGCGAAAGGGATTTACTTTTACGGCAAGTTTGGTGTTGGAAAGACCTATCTGCTGGGTGCGATAGCCAACGCGTTGGCTGAGCGGCAGATTCCTTCATTGCTCGTTCATACTCCCGAGTTTTTGCGGGAGATAAAAAGCAGCCTTTCTGACGGAAGTTTCAACGAAAAAATGGAGCTGCTCAAAACCGTTCCTGTCCTCATGCTTGACGATCTTGGTGCCGAAAACATGACAAATTGGGTCAGGGATGAAATCATTGGTGTCATACTTCAATATCGTATGATGGAGAGGCTGCCGACGCTGTACTCCTCCAATTATGATTTTACCTTGCTTGAAGAGCATTTTTCCTACTCGCAAAAAGGCGGCCTCGAGCAAGCAAAAGCAAAACGGATCATGGAGCGTATTCGCCATCTTGCCGTGCCGATCTTTATCGGTGGAGATAAAAACTTCAGAACTTTTCAGTAAAATAGATCTACTTGATTAACCTCTATCATAAAAGATAGAGGTTTTTTGTTTAGTCTGATGAATCTTCGGGAAGATGCAAATACTACCTATAGAATCAGCAGACAGAAAGGAAATGAATATGGGAATAATTCTTGCAGTCATCACAGCAGTTTGCTGGGGAAGCATTGTATTGGTCAGCCAAAAACTGGGGGGAGATTCATACAGCCAGACATTGGGGATGACCATCGGTGCCCTTGTCTTTTCGGTAATTACATTTTTTATCGTTCAACCTGATATGAACTCTCTTGTAATCATTGTAGGAGCGATTTCGGGTGCCTTATGGGTTGTCGGCCAACGGTTTCAATTTGCGACTGTTGATCACCTCGGTGTGGCAAAAACGGTGCCTCTCTCAACGGGTATGCAGCTATTTGGGACAACACTCTTTGGCGTACTCGTGTTTCATGAGTGGAAAACAAAGACAGAGATCATTATTGGAATCATCGCTATCGTTGTTATCATTTTAGGAGCCGTCTTTACATCGATCAGGGATAAGAACAACAAAGAGGACGGCAGGACCAATTATAAAAGAGGTTACCTTATCTTGCTGCTATCCACCGCAGGCTATGTTGGCTATGTGGTTATTGTCAATTGGTTTAAGGTTGGAGGATGGGAAGCGATACTTCCACAGGCAGCGGGTATGTTTATCGGCGGTTTACTTCTCACTTTTACAGGTAAACCGTTTAATAAATTTGCTGTAAGAAATATTTTAACCGGAATTCTATGGAGTACAGGAAACATCACTTTGTTGCTTTCATTGCCGAAGATTGGTGTAGCGACAAGTTTTTCGCTTTCACAAACGGGAATCATCATCTCCACTCTCGGCGGAATTTTTATTTTAAAAGAAAAGAAATCAAAACGGCAGATCATCTTCGTTATTGCAGGATGTCTACTTATTATCGCGGGCGGTGTTATGCTCGGGATTACAAAACGTTAAGGAGCGGATGAAAAACATGTTTACAGATCTAGAAGGAAAAGCAGTCATTATCACAGGAGCGAGTACAGGAATCGGAAAAGCCTGTGCCCAACGTTTTGCAAAAGAAAAAGCAAAGATCACTGTAAATTATTTTAGTGAAAAGGATAATGAAGTGGAAGAACTTCTCCAGGAATTAAGAGATCTCGGCGGAGAAGCGATCGCCGTTCAGGGAGATGTGACAAAGGAAGAAGATATTAAAAATCTGGTCGAACGCACAGTGGAATCCTTTGGAAGACTGGATATTATGATTAACAACGCGGGGATTGAAAATGAGGTTCCGTCGCACGAGCTATCTCTTGAAGATTGGAATAAGGTTATCTCCACGAATTTGACGGGGCAATTTCTTGGCTGCCGTGAAGCAATCTCGTATTTTCTGAAGAATAACATTGAAGGCAGTATTATTAACATGTCGAGCGTTCATGAGATCATCCCTTGGCCGCACTTTGTGCACTACGCAGCGAGTAAGGGCGGTGTAAAGCTCATGACTCAGACGCTAGCGATGGAATATGCACCAAAGAAAATCAGGGTAAATGCCATTGCGCCAGGTGCCATCAACACACCAATCAATGCCGAAAAGTTTTCAGATCCTGGCAAAAAAGCGGATGTAGAAAAACTAATTCCATTGGGCTATATTGCTGAACCTGACGAAATTTCTTCTGTCGCCGTGTGGCTCGCTTCCAAGGAATCAAGATATGTAACAGGACATACGCTCATTGCTGATGGAGGAATGACATTATATCCTTCTTTCCAGGCAGGCCGTGGATAAGCCTTAAATAATTAAGATGAAACGAACTAAGACAAACCGGCTTGCTCGGTTTGTCTTTCTCTTTTATCATTGCATTCCTGCAGCTGTATTCATTTCGCAAAATTTTTTAAAATGTGATAGGATAATAGAATGCTACATAAGATGTCCGTAACTGGAGGTAATATAGATGAGCATTGATGCGATTTTGCAGAAAGCCCTTGATGGTACACGATTGACCGTTAAGGATGCTGTTGCTCTGTATGAGAGTGATGAAGTTGAAAAAATGGGTGAGGCGGCCGACGTCATCATGAAGCGGTGGCATCCAGAACCGATTACTACTTTTGTTATCGGGCGAAACGTGAACTATACCAATTTTTGTGATACATACTGCCGTTTCTGTGCATTCTACCGTCCGCCTGGAAGCAAGGAAGGTTATGTGCTGGATGATGAAGTGATCTTCCAAAAAATCCGGGAAACGATCGATGTAGGCGGAACAGAGATCTTGATGCAGGGTGGAACAAACCCGAATCTGCCGTTCTCTTATTACACTGATCTGCTCCGCAATATTAAAAAGCGCTTTGATATTACGATGCACTCCTTCTCTCCGGCTGAGATCTGGAAGATGGTCGAAGTTTCAGGCCTCTCACTGGAAGAAGTCCTAAAAGAGCTGAAGGATGCAGGACTTGACTCTCTGCCTGGCGGCGGAGCCGAGATCCTTGATGACCGTACGAGGAAAAAAATCAGCCGCTTAAAAGGATCATGGACAGAGTGGATCGACTGCATGAAAACGGCGAAGAAAGTCGGTCTTCATTCCACGGCTACCATGGTTATCGGTTTCGGCGAGACCTTTGAAGAGAGAGCATTGCATCTTCAGCGTGTCCGTGATGCTCAAGATGAGACCAACTGTTTCTTAGCCTTTATCTCATGGACGTTCCAGCCAGATAACACGAACTTAAAGGGTGAGAAAACAACGCCAAGAGAATATCTTAAAAATGTGGCAATCTCACGCCTCTTCTTGGATAACATTTCAAACTTCCAGTCTTCCTGGGTGACGATGGGACCTGAGGTCGGCAAAAAGTCTCTTCATTACGGCTGCAACGACTTCGGAAGCACGATGATGGAAGAGAACGTGGTCTCAGCTGCCGGAACGACCCATAAAGTCAATACGAATCTGACACTGCGCCTTATACGGGAAGCGGGTAAAATCCCGGCACAGCGCAACACCAAATACGAAACGCTGCGTGTGTTCGACGAAGAAGAAACCGCAGAAAAAGACTTTGTCATGCAGAACTGATAGAAAAACATAGAATCCCGGCCTTTCTTGTAGAGGGCTGGGTTTTTTTGCACAATTAATTATTGGAATATTCTCATTTTTGATAATTTTGTTATAATAAAGAGGATTACATAATTTAAGGGGGACAAAGATGAAAAAAGTAGTGTTGTTATTATTGCTTGGGAGTTTGCTGACATTGGCAGCATGTGGAGGGAAATCCACGTCAGGAAGCCCGTCTGAGAAATTGGTTGTAGGAACAGACGCTGCATATGCTCCATTTGAGTATTTAAAAGATGGGAAGATTGTCGGTTTTGATGTTGATTTGCTCAAGGCCGTTATGAAGGAAGCAAAGCTGGATTATAAGTTGAAAAACACAGGATGGGATCCTCTGTTTACCTCTTTACAAAGCGAACAGGTCCAGGCTGGTATTTCAGCGATAACCATTAATGATGATCGAAAAAAATCATATGACTTCTCATCTCCATATTTTGAGTCCATTAATAAGATTCTTACAAAAGAAGGGTCACCGATAAAAAGTGTGGATGATTTAAAAGGAAAGAAGGTCAGTGTTCAAAATGGAACGACCGGACAAGCTGCCTTGGAAAAGAAATTTGGGAAAGAAAATACCAATGTCAAAAAATACGACAGTAATGTGTTGGCTATTCAGGCACTAATAAGCGGTGAAGTGGATGCGGTTGTTGCTGATAACACTGTTGTAGATGAGTATGCAAAAAACAATCCGGACAAAAAGCTCTCAGTCGTAAATGATAAAACAAACTTTGAATCTGAATTCTATGGTATTGCTTTTCCTAAGGGCAGCAAAGATAAAGCAAAAGTTGACAAAGCTTTGAAGAAGGTCATTGCTGATGGAACCTACACCAAAATTTATAAACAGTGGTTTAAAGTAGAACCGAACCTGGATGTGCTGAAAAAATAAACCTACTCAGAATGACCGGAGGAACACATGGATTTCTATAAATTTGATCTCGTAGAGAAGTATTTACCTTTTTTTATTAAAGGAACATGGGTTACGATCGAAATTTCAGTTGCGAGCATTATTTTCGGAACCCTCTTGGGACTATTCATCGCACTCGGAAAAATGTCTTCAGTCCAGGTGATTCGGCAGCCGTTCATTTGGTATATAAACTTTTTTCGGGGAACACCGCTACTTGTTCAACTTTTCTTGATTCACTTTGCGGTCATGCCGCTTTTCATGAAGCCTCCTATTGCACTTGTTTCTGCCATTACGGCTCTCTCCTTAAATGCAGCGGCCTACATCGCGGAGATCTTTAGGGCGGGTATCCAATCTATTGATAAAGGCCAGACCGAGGCAGCCCGTTCGCTGGGGATGACGCATAGACAGACAATGAGGCATATTATCATTCCTCAGGCATCTAAACGCATGATTCCTCCTTTAGGAAATGAATTCATTGTTTTAATTAAAGATTCTTCACTGGCAGCCGTCATTGCGACTGAAGAACTGATGTACTGGGGAAGAGCGATGATGGGAGAATACTATCGTCCTTGGGAACCTTTTTTGACGGTAGCGCTTATTTATCTGATTCTTACTCTTACGTTGACACAACTGCTAAACTTTCTTGAACGCAAATATGCACTGGATTAACCGGCAGCAGGGAAACCTGCTGTTTTTTTATTAATCTTTTAAAAGAGTTCATTTTTCATGACGTTGTCCCATATAGTGTAACATCGAGTGTTTGGGGGAGGGACAGGGTTGGCAGAACTTATATTTGCAGATCATGAAGAATGTAACCAATTACAAAAGGAACTGAAGCAGATGGCTCGATCACTTAACATAAAACCTTCCTTTTTAGAATCCGAAAGCCGTTCATTATTATTGAATACAAAAGAGCATCTGGATTCAATTGTTCAGGTGCTGGCTTGCTATACTCGTAAAAAACTGGAGGAATCACGAATCCTGTTTTTTATTGAACATTTTTTTTATTTCACGGATAAGCAGGAGCAAGCAGAAATTGCAGCGATCGCCAAGGAATTTATCGAACAGGAACGGGAGGAAGTGCCGGCGGTAAAAGATCTGGATACGTGCGATTATCATGTGAAAGAAGCCTGGAGAAAAATCTTAACCGAAGAAGGGCTATCATTTACATTTGAGTCTTTTGTACAGTTCCGTTTACGGGAGTACCTTGATCTTCTACAAATTTACGTCGAATGTGCGATCGATGAATACAAACTCGAGCTTGAATACCAGTCCTTCATCGATCAATTGCGTAAGTGTGCAGCCAATCAGCCGTTTCTCACAGCCGAGGTTCACGTGGCCTTCGACGGTAAATTTAAGCTGTATGATGAGGAATACCGGCTATACAGTGAAAAAATGCTTCAGCTTATGCATGAAAGAGCATTGGTTCTGACCAAGGAGTTTAATCTCGACGAAAAAGTGCTGGGTCCGATCATGGGTTTAGCTCCGGAAGTGTTGTATTTGTACCTGGAAGAAGAAAATCACGGCATGATACATACATTGCAGAACGTATTCCAGGAGAGACTGATTAAAAGGCCCCTTCAGCTGTTTTATGGTTCAAGAAACAAATTTATCGAAAAGATGGACGGTAGATAAGGATTGCTCTTGATTTTGCAGTATAGTATGAATATAATAATTGTATAAATTGGATACCAAAATCAGTAAAGATAAGGACAACGGATATTTTTTACGGTTTATAGAGAGGGATGCCTGAGGCTGAAAGCATTCTAACACGGAAAAATGTCTTACCCCCTTTGAACTTCAGCGGTGAAGGTAGAGTAATCGCTGACGGCCCAAAGCCGTTAAATCTTGACCGAGTGCCATTGCAGAATCCTGCAGTGGAACAAGGGTGGAACCACGAGTACAACACTCGTCCCTTTTTGTGGACGGGTGTTTTTTGTATTTTATTTTGAACAAGGAGAGATTATGAATGACAGACATTAAGCTTACTTTTCCTGATGGTTCTATCCGTGAGTATCCGAAAGGAATCACTGCAGAACAAGTAGCAGAATCCATCAGCTCCAGCCTGAAGAAAAAGTCCGTTGCCGGTAAAGTAAACGGGGAATTGTACGATTTCACACGTCCGATCGAGGCGGATGCATCCATTGAGATCGTTCCACAAGATTCACCTGAAGGACTCGAGATGACACGCCACAGTACAGCCCATTTGATGGCACAGGCGATCAAACGCATCTATAAGGATGTCAAACTCGGCATCGGGCCAGTCATCGAGAACGGTTTTTATTATGATATCGATCTTCAAGAAGCTTTAACACCGGAAGATTTGCCTAAGATTGAGAAGGAAATGAAAAAGATCGTAAGCGAAAACCTGCCGATCATCCGAAAAGAAGTGACCAGGGAAGAAGCCATCGCGATTTTTGAAGGCATTGACGACCATTTAAAATTGGAGCTCATCCGTGATCTTCCGGAGGATGCGGTTATTACCATTTACGAACAAGGCGAGTTTTTTGACCTTTGCCGCGGGCCGCATCTTCCATCCACTGGAAAAATCAAGTCCTTTAAATTGATGAGCATCTCAGGCGCTTATTGGAGAGGAGACAGCGATAACCAGATGCTTCAGCGCATCTATGGAGCAGCTTTTCTTAACCAGAAAGAGCTGGATCAGCATCTTGTCTACCTTCAAGAGGCGAAAGAGCGAGATCACCGGAAACTTGGAAAAGAGCTGGATCTTTTCACTGTTTCCCAAAAGATTGGACAAGGTTTGCCGGTCTGGCTTCCAAAGGGTGCGACGATCCGCCGTATCATCGAGCGTTATATTGTCGACACAGAAGTAAGACTTGGCTACGACCATGTCTACACTCCTCATCTAGGCAGTGTAGAGCTCTATAAAACATCAGGACACTGGGATCATTATAAAGAAGATATGTATCCTGCGATTGAAATGGACAACGAGCAGCTTGTTCTTCGTCCGATGAACTGTCCGCATCACATGATGGTGTTCAAGAACAGCATGCACAGCTACCGTGATCTTCCAATCCGTATTGCTGAGCTTGGAACGATGCATCGCCATGAGATGTCAGGAGCATTGGCTGGCCTTCAGCGTGTCCGTTCCATGACATTGAATGATGCTCATATCTTTGCCCGCCCGGATCAATTAAAAGATGAGTTTATCCGCGTAGTAAAGCTCATCCAGCGTGTGTACAAAGACTTTGGCATTACAGAATACAGGTTCCGTCTTTCTTACCGTGATCCTGAGGACAAAGAAAAATACGTAAACAACGATGAGATGTGGGAAAAAGCACAGGCTCTTCTTAAAGAAACTATGGAAGATATGGACTTGGATTATATAGAAGCAGAAGGGGAAGCCGCGTTCTACGGGCCGAAGCTTGATGTTCAGGTGAAGACTGCGCTCGGAAAAGAAGAGACGCTGTCTACTGTACAGCTTGATTTCCACTTGCCTGAACGCTTTGACCTAACGTACAAAGGAAGCGACGGAAAGGATCACCGTCCGGTCGTTATCCACCGCGGAGTCGTTTCCACAATGGAACGTTTTGTCGCCTTCCTGATCGAGGAATACAAGGGTGCGTTCCCGGTATGGCTTGCTCCTGTACAGGTACAGATTATTCCTGTATCCACTGTTCATGAAGAGTACGCAAGAAAGATTAGTGAGGAACTGCTGGAAGAAGGCATTCGCGTCGAAGTCGACAACCGCGATGAAAAGCTGGGATATAAAATCCGTGAAGCGCAAATGCAAAAAATCCCATACATGCTCGTGCTCGGTGATCAGGAAATTTCCGATCAAGCCGTCAACGTCCGTAAATACGGTGAGCAAAAATCAGAAACTGTATCCTTTGATGCGTTCAAATCAAGCATTCTTGAGCAAGTGAATAAAAGAGGATAAAATTAGAGAACTGCGAATTCATTCGCAGTTCTTTTTTTTGCAGCCCCTTAGCGGTGCCTGGCACCCTGTTTACATAACTGAGTTTTAGCGGGTAAAGCCTGATGTTTTGGAGGGTAAATCCTTCATTTCGGCGGGTAAATATCAATTTTGGCCTGTAAATTGATTTTCCCTTCTTTAATCACTTGAGTGCGAGGAAAAAACTATTTTAGTGCTTGCAAAACAACAAGTAGTACTGTAAAATAAATTCTGTTGTGAAGAACAAAGAACATTAGTTGACAAGAGGTTCTTGTCAATGGTATATTAATTTAGGTAATTAAATAAGTTGAGTTTCGAACAAAAGCAGAAGCACCCGCTTCTCACCTGATCAACGCATTGTGCTGTTGGCTGGTCAACCGAACTTTCAGAAATGATGATGAGGTCGTGTGGGTGCAGTATGTGCCGACGCTTTTTTTATTTGTTTACAAAGTGCTGAGTTAATGACTACTCACATAAATTTCTTGGAGGTGACTTACTATTAGTAAGGACATGTCTGTCAATGAGGGCATACGTGCTCGTGAAGTAAGACTTATCGGGGCTGATGGCAGCCAGCTAGGGATTAAAACACGTCATGAAGCTCTTGATATTGCGGCAAATGCCAATCTTGATCTTGTACTTGTTGCACCAACCGCTAAACCGCCAGTGTGCCGTATCATGGACTATGGTAAGTTTAAGTTTGAGCAGCAGAAAAAAGACAGAGAAGCACGTAAGAATCAAAAGATTGTTACAACGAAAGAAATTCGCTTAAGCCCTACAATTGAGGAGCATGATTTTAACACAAAGCTTAAAAATGCCCGCAAGTTCCTTGAAAAAGGCGATAAAGTGAAAGCAAGCATTCGTTTCCGGGGCCGTGCCATCACGCACTCCTCGATCGGAAAAACTGTGCTTGAAAAATTAGCTAAAGAATGTGAAGACGTTGCTACGGTTGAAGTTCGACCAAAAATGGAAGGCCGAAGCATGTTCCTCATTTTAGCACCAACAACCGAAAAATAATTACTTTCCAGGGAGGAATCCAATCATGCCTAAAATGAAAACACATAAAGGTGCTGCAAAGCGCTTCAGAAAGACTGGAACAGGTAAACTTAAGCGTGCACGTGCGTTTACAAGCCATATGTTCGCTAACAAATCTACTAAAGCCAAGCGTAAACTTCGCAAAGCGAAGATTGTTACAAGCGGAGATTACAAACGTATCCGTACACTATTAACTTACAAGAAAAAATAATAATAACTGATCGTATATATCTAGGAGGGTATTAAAATGCCAAGAGTAAAAGGTGGCTATGTGTCACGTCGTCGTCGTAAAAAAGTATTAAAGTTAGCTAAAGGTTATTTCGGATCCAAACATAAGTTATTTAAAGTTGCTCAACAGCAAGTTTTCAAATCTCTTATGTATGCATACCGTGACCGCCGTCAAAAGAAACGTGATTTCCGTAAACTTTGGATCACTCGTATCAACGCGGCAGCTCGCACAAACGGTCTTTCTTACAGCCGTTTAATGCATGGCCTAAAAGTTGCAGGCATCGACATCAACCGAAAAATGCTTGCTGAAATCGCTGTTTCTGATGAAAAAGCATTCGGTGAACTTGCTTCTAAAGCAAAAGACAGCCTAAAAGCATAAATTAAGAACCAAAAAGCCATTTTCCATGAAGGAAATGGCTTTTTTCTATAAAAGGAGATTTAGTTTGTATGATCTACATTTATTTAATTCTCGTTAACGTTATTGCCTTTTGGCTGATGCATCATGATAAGGAAGCGGCCAAGGCAGGGAAGTGGCGGACGCCGGAACGCCGCCTGTGGCTGTTTGCGATCATAGGAGGCGCCTGCGGGATTTGGGCAGGGATGGTGCAATTTCGGCATAAAACAAAGCATCCAAGCTTTCAAGTCGGAGTGCCATTGCTTGTGCTTGCCGACATTTTCATCATTGCCAGGTACTTCATTTAATCTGCACTCTTAATCCTGCTGCAGATAGCGTTTATCCTTAAGGAAGAGCCTCCAAAACACATAAAAGCCGGGAGTAAGGATCGCTAAACCAACAGCATACATGATCATGAGCGAATAGAACGTTTCTTTCGCTGTAAAGGCATCGTATATGGTCAGGCTCGGATAAACGATGTAAGGCAGGTGAGCCATTCCATATCCGTAACTCGCCAAGCCGTATTGTGCGACAGTTGCGAGCAGAGCCACACGGGGTTTACCTGCTGCTTTCCCATCTTTGTTACTGAGCCATAGAGAGGCATAGCCCACGATGAATGCCAGGGTGGAAAGGATGAACCATATCCTTTGATCATACAGATTATCGAGCAGCCACCCGGCCTCAGGCTGTATGACCAGCAGTGTGATCACAGCAGCAAGAAG
The DNA here is from genome assembly GCF_024494405.1 of Fictibacillus sp. WQ 8-8. NCBI lineage: Bacteria > Bacillati > Bacillota > Bacilli > Caryophanales > Fictibacillaceae > Fictibacillus > Fictibacillus sp. WQ 8-8. The sequence goes on along the minus strand of NZ_JAMXKG010000005.1, from coordinate 174,750 downwards.
GGTGGAGGGGCCAAGAATCAGTACGTTCCCCCTGTAGAGCCTATAGGCGCCTTCTTGTTTAGAGACCCTTGAGTAATCCGCGAGAAACAAGGATGACAAGAACAGTTCAGAAGTAAGCCCGAACAAAATGTACATATATAAGGAAGGGCTCGTAAACAGCTTTCCAAGGAGAAGGGTATCTTTTCCGTTCATACCTTCAATAAAACCACCCTGGCTTACAGGGAGTACCGTGATCAGGAGTGCCGGTATCAAAACTCCGCACACACCGGAAATAAAGAACATCGTCTTTCTGTATCCTTGAACGGAATAAGAAAAAACCATAAAGGCACTCCGTATGGAAAGCAGAAACAAGATCAGCGAAATCGGGATCAGCAGCACGGTTCCGAGTGTAAAGGCGCCTTTCGGAAAAAAACCGACAAAGGCGACTACGAGAAGAACAAGAAAAACATTTGTAATTTCCCAGGTCGGTGAAAGAAATCGGTTGGCTATTTTTCCTGCAAAGGTCCGATGGTCATTGTAGATCATCGCCCAGAATCCTGCCCCGAAATCAATCGATCCAAAAATGCTATAGATGAAGATAAAGGTCCATAAGACCAATATGGCAATAACTTCTTCGTTCATTATGCTCCCTCTTTCGTCATTTAATAGCCAGAGTATTTTTCAAAGTCCTTGGATACCGGATGCCGTTTAAAATAGCTTGTAAGAATCAGGATCGTCAGGACGCTCAGAAGCAGGTAGAGACCGATGAACAATAGAAACAAGGGAGCAAGATTTTCTGATTGTGTAGCTGCTTCTGCTGTGGTCTGGACCCTGTAAATCGTCCAGGGCTGTCTTCCGCTGCAGCTGAAAATCCATCCGAATTCGATGCCAAGCATGGAAAGTGGACCGGAAAAGATTAAGGTGAACAGAAGCCATTTTGGAAAAGGCTTCTGTTTTCTTTTGCCGTAATACCACCAGAAAAACAAAGCGACTGCAGCCAGTCCCAACAGGAAAAACCCAATCCCAACCATGATATTAAACAGGGTGTGCACATAAAAAGGAGGCCAGGTTTCACGCGGGAATTCATAGAGGCCTTTGACTTCGGTATCAAACTTGCCGGCAGCGAGCCAGCTGAGCATCCATGGGATCTCAATTCCATATTTCACTTCTTCTGTTTTGGGATCGGTGAAACCTCCGATCGCAAGAGGAGCATATCGCTGGGTTTCAAATAAGCCTTCGGCTGCGGCTAGCTTCTCGGGTGAGTGTTCATGCAGGATCTGTGCAGAGTGATGACCTGAAAAACTTGAAATCAATGAAAAAATCAAACCAACGACAATGGCCATTAAAAATCCTTTTTTATGATAGACAGATTCTTTCTTCGTAAGATTCCCTCTTAAAAGCTTATAAGCCCCTACAGAAGCCAGGGCAAAACCGCCAGTCATATACGCAGTCACTGATACATGGAAGGCTGTTGAAAGAAAACTCGGATTGAAAAAGGCATCCCATGGATTGACATCATAAATAGTGCCGTCCTTTGTAATCTTAAATCCGTCAGGTGTATTCATCCACGTATTGACAGCGGTGATTAGAATGGCGGATGCTACAGCTCCAAACGCCACCAAGATGACAGAGATGATCCTGAAATACTTTGGCAGCCTGTCTGCTGCGTAAACGTAGATGGACATGAACAAAGCTTCAATAAAGAAGGCGAAAAGTTCAATCTGGAAAGGAAGCGAGATAACCTTTCCTACAATCTCCATAAAACCTGGCCAAAGCAAAGAAAGCTGGACCCCGACGATCGTTCCTGAAGGGATAGCCACACCGAGCAGAACAGCAAAGGCCTTTGTCCAGCGTTTAGCCATTATGGCATAATCATTGTCTTTTTTTACTTGATGAAGAATTTCTGCGATGACGATCATGAGGGGAATACCAACACCAAGCGTTGCAAAAATGATATGAAAGGCAAGAGACGTTCCGAAAAAAGCACGAGCCAACACGACTGTATCCATGAAAACCACTCCTCAACCTAATGGTTATCTGTAAAAGAAAACCAGCTTTTCTAATCTTTAACCTGTCATAAAAGTTATGGAAATATTCATGGATCTGGAAGAAGGAAGAGCATAACTGCTCGTCTTATGTCATAAGATGGCGATAAAGGAGGGTTGAATCATGCAGCATGAGCTCACAGAGATCCTTGGAATTTTGAAGTTTGCAGGTATTTTTGCTCCTGTCTTTTTCATTCTGCTCCATATGATGAGGCAGTTTCTTTTTCTGCCAGTAGGTTTGATCTGTATGGCAGGCGGGGTCTTGTTCGGGTCGGTTTATGGGACGCTTTATTCGATAATCGGCATTACCCTGTCCAGTTTGCTGTTCTACGGACTGCTGAGAAAAATGCCGAAGTCGCTCAACCGGTTCATGAAAATCAAGCGGAAAATCGTAGGCAAACGAATGCCGTTCTCATTGGGCCAAATCGCAATTTTAAAGCTAATTCCTTTCATCCATTTTTCCCTGCTCTCTCTGTTTGTCCTGGAGATAACGAAAAGTTTTAAGGAATATACAAAAGCAAGCGTGGTATCCAACGTTCCGCTTGCCTTCATGTACTCTACGTTCGGCCATTATATCTTTCATCTCTCTGTGGTTTGGGGAATCGGAATTGCAGCCATGATGCTCGTCCTGTTTCATCTCCTCAGAAAGAAAGAATGGATTGTCAAATGGGAGGACTTTTTTGAAAAAAAAGAGAATACACCTGCGAAAAGTGCATGATAACGCGATCCAGCCTCAGGGGACTCCAACCTGGGGTTTTTTGGTGTGTTTTTAAGGAAATCATATGTTTGTTATAATGAGCGAAAGGAGTGGATATCGTGGGTTTTAAAGAACTATTTGAAATGCAGAAGCATCTGAATGATCGAATTATACAAGAGCATGGTTTACATAACGATGACCTTTATGATCAGCGTCTGCTCGCCCTGCTTGTCGAGCTAGGGGAGCTGGCCAATGAAACCCGTTGTTTTAAATACTGGAGTGTTAAACCTGCATCATCGGACAGTGTCATTCTTGAGGAATATGTGGACGGACTTCATTTTATCCTGTCGGTTGGGCTTGACATGGGGATGGATGATATAGAAATCCATACAGTTGCAAGCAATGAAGACCTGACAGGCCAATTCCTATCACTTTACCGGCTCATCAGCGGCCTGCAAGGCAAAAAAGACAAAACCCTGTTTAGCCAATTGTTTTCTGAATTCATTGGCCTCGGCCAGCTTCTTGGCTTTTCGGTAGAAAATATCGTGGATGGTTACTACAAAAAGAATGAAATCAATCATCAGCGTCAGGATGAAGGGTATTAAAAGTAAAAATCCCGGGAGGATCTCCCGGGACTTTTACTATTTCAAACCGCTGGAAAGGGTTGAGAGCATTTCTTCTTTTTTCTGGTTGTCGGATTCTTTCCAGATCACTTCAAACAGTACACCAAGACCAGGAAGCATTTTTTCTTCACCGCTTTGGATCGCATCAACGATTGTACTTTCCAATTGTTCTTTATTGTTTCCGGAAACATTGGCAAGAACTGCTTTACGGATATCGATATCCATCATTATCACCTCAAACAGATTTATTTCATTAAGTTTGTGACTATTTCCTAGTTTTTATTAAGGGCCGATGGATTATGTATCATTTTGAAGATATAATAAAAAAAGTTGAAAGAGATTAAAGGATGGTTGAACCAAATGAAACGGATTGAATCAGAACAAAATGCCTCCATAAAACAATGGAAAAAACTATACACGAGAAAAGAACGGGATAAATTAGGACAATACATTATTGAAGGGCCTCATCTGATTGAAGAAGCAATGAACCATAACGTCCAGATTGCTCATCTGATTATAGAGGAATCCTACCCGATGCCGAATGAATGGGAACAGCTTCGCCTGGACCCATGGGTAGTTTCTAAAAAAATCATGGGAATCCTAAGTGATACTGAACATCCGCAGGGAGTTTTGGCAATTTGCCGTATGAGTTCAAAGGAGTTACAAGTAAAAACCGGCGGAAAATACCTGCTTGTGGACGGCGTTCAGGATCCTGGAAACCTTGGTACAATAATTAGAACCGCAGACGCTGCAGGTCTGGACGGGATTGTGCTTGGTGAAGGAACTGTCGATGTTTATAACAGCAAGGTTCTTCGCTCTACACAAGGTTCGCTGTTCCACCTTCCCGTTGTAAAAGGAAATCTTCAGGATTGGATCGCAGCGTGCAGACAGAAACAGGTACCTGTTTTCGTTTCTGCACTAAAAGGTGCCCAATCATTGCATGACGTGCAATCTTCAGGAACGTTTGCGCTCGTTGTAGGAAACGAAGGCAGCGGAGTGAGGATGGAAATTATGGAATCCGCAGACCAGCTTGTCTATATCCCGATGTTCGGGAATGCTGAATCACTAAACGTTGCTGTTGCGGCTGGAATCATGCTGTATGAACTTCAGAAGAACAGGAAATAACAAAAAGGAATACATTATAAAATAGATTGGCAATTGCACAGATAAGGAAGTTCAACTATAATAAGAAGACAACTGCATGAATAAAATGCATCGATGGAGAGTAGTAAATAAGAGCTCGCCGGCAAAGGGAGGAAACACCTTGACTGAAAGTGTTTCTCCGGTAGAATTTATCGAATTCGCTCCTGAGCAGTCGCCTGAACCTACAAGTAGGGTGGACCGGACCAAGTCCGTTATGAAAACGAAGTGAACAAGTATGATGGCGTTGGCCTGAATTCTTGATTAATCTGGGTGGTACCGCGAATCCTCGTCCCTTTTATGGACGGGGTTTTTTTATTTCTAAAGGAGGCAAGATGTTATGCAGGACCGATTGCAGGCATTAAAGGAAGAAGCATTGGTGAAAATTCAGCAAGCAAATGAGCTGAAAGAATTACAGGACATCAAAGTATCTTATTTGGGTAAAAAAGGGCCGATCACAGAAGTACTGAAAGGGATGGGGAAACTATCTCCGGAAGAACGTCCTGTTATTGGGGCTTATGCGAATGAAGTAAGGGATGCGATCACAGCTGCGCTTGATACGAAAATCAGCCAGATGGAACAGGCTGCTATTGAAGAAAAGCTGAAAAAAGAATCGATCGATGTTACACTTCCGGGCCGGCCGGTCAGAAAGGGGAACTCCCATCCGTTAACGGCAGTCGTTGAAGAGATTGAAGATCTTTTCTTAACGATGGGCTTCACGGTGGCAGAAGGCCCTGAAGTGGAAACCGATTATTACAATTTTGAAGCACTGAACCTTCCGAAAGGACATCCGGCAAGAGACATGCAGGATTCATTCTTTATTACAGAAGACATTCTGCTTCGTACACAGACTTCTCCGGTGCAGGCAAGAACGATGGAAAAACATCACGGAAGAGGCCCGGTAAAAATAATTTCTCCGGGGAAAGTGTACAGAAGGGATGACGATGATGCGACTCACTCTCATCAGTTCATGCAGATCGAAGGACTTGTCGTCGATGAGAATGTCCGCTTGAGTGACTTAAAAGGTGTTCTTGAAACCTTCGCTAAAAAAATGTTCGGCGAAGAGCGCAAAATCCGATTGCGCCCAAGCTTTTTCCCATTCACAGAACCGTCTGTCGAGATGGATATTTCCTGTTTTAAATGTGGTGGAAAAGGCTGCTCGATCTGTAAGCATACTGGCTGGATTGAAATCCTTGGAGCAGGTATGGTCCATCCGAACGTATTGGAGATGGCAGGCTTCGACTCAAAGAAATACACAGGGTTTGCATTTGGAATGGGCCCTGAACGGATTGCGATGCTGAAGTATGGCATTGATGATATCCGTCATTTTTACACAAACGATCTTCGTTTCTTAAAACAATTTAAAAAGGCATAAGGAGGGGAAGCCTGTGTTAGTTTCATATAACTGGCTGAAAGAGTACGTAAATATTAATATCAGTGCTGCAGAGCTTGGTGAAAAAATTACGAAAAGCGGAATTGAAGTAGAAATCGTGGAATCCCTCAACAAAGGGATTACAGGAGTGGTCGTCGGACATGTGCTGGAATGTGTTCAGCATCCAAATGCCGATAAACTCCGTGTCTGTAAAGTCGACATCGGTGAAGAAGACCCGGTACAAATCGTGTGCGGTGCTCCAAACGTGGCTGCTGGCCAAAAAGTGCCGGTAGCGCAAGTAGGTGCTGTACTTCCTGGAAACTTCAAGATTAAGAAAGCGAAACTTCGCGGAGAAGCGTCTCATGGAATGATCTGTTCACTTACTGAACTTGGTGTGGAAACGAAATTGGTGCCGAAAGAGTATTCAACAGGGATTTTCGTTATGCCTTCCGATGCGGAAGTTGGCAGCGATGCCTTGAGTTATTTGAACCTGGATGACTATGTTCTTGAACTCGGATTGACACCAAACCGTGCCGACTGCTTAAACATGATTGGTGTGGCTTACGAGGTTGCTGCCATTCTAAATGAGGAGCTTCGTCTTCCTGAAGTTTCCGTAGATTATACAGCTGAAAAAGCTTCAGATTATATTTCGGTAAAAGTTGATGCAAAAGAAGATAATCCTTACTACGGAGCCATGGTGATCAAGAATGTTACGATCGCGCCATCACCTCTTTGGCTGCAAAACCGTTTGATTGCAGCAGGAATCCGTCCAATCAATAATGTGGTCGATATAACGAACTACGTATTGCTCGAATACGGACAGCCGCTCCACGCCTTTGACTATGACCGTTTCGGATCAAAGGAAGTAGTTATCCGCCGGGCGAAAGACGGAGAAGAAATTGTGACGCTTGATGATGCAGTACGAATTTTAAACAGCAGCCATCTTGTGATCACCAATGGAGAAGTACCTGTTGCTGTGGCCGGTGTAATGGGCGGAGCAACATCAGAAGTTCAGGAAGATACGACGACTGTACTGCTGGAAGCTGCTTATTTTGAAGGACAGCGTGTAAGAGCAGCATCCAAGGATCTTGGACTTCGAAGTGAAGCAAGTGCACGCTATGAAAAAGGCATCGACCGCAACCGTGTATATGAGGCTGCTCAACGTGCTGCTTCCTTAATGGCGAAATATGCCGGAGGAGAAGTGGCAGAAGGCATCGTAGAAGATGGCGAACGCTTGGTAAGTGAAGGAAGAGCTGAAGTCACCCAAACAAGGATTAACAGCTTGCTCGGAACTTCTATTGAAAACGAACAGATCAGTGAAATCTTTACGAGACTTCGTTTCCAATTTGAGGTACAAGGAGAAACATTCAAGGTTACCGTTCCAGCCCGAAGGCCGGATATTACCATCGATGCGGATCTTGTAGAGGAAGTGGGAAGAATCTACGGTTATGACCGTATTCCGACAACGTATCTTGTAACGGAAGGCCGTCCAGGAGGATTGAGCCCCTATCAGGCAGCTCGCAGAAAGGTTATGCGTTATCTTGAAGGCGCCGGGCTCTATCAGGCTGTAACATATGCACTGACGACTCCTGAAAAATCAACCAGTTTCTCTTTTGTGAAGGAGGAGCAGGAAAACGTTCAAACCATCTCGGTTTCCCACCCGATGAGCGAGGAGCGCAGCACTCTTCGCAGTACACTGATTCCGCAGCTTCTTGAAGTAGTGCGCCACAATCATCACCGTTCAATTGATGATGTAGGTGTCTTTGAAATCAGTTCTGTCTTCTTTGCCTACGAACAGCAGATCTCTGTTCTGCCTGAAGAGAAAACATATCTCTCCGGTGCACTGACAGGCTTGTGGAATATCCATCCTTGGCAAGGTGAAAAGAAGAAAACAGACTTCTTTGTTGCAAAAGGAATCCTTGAAGGGTTATTCGAAGAACTCGGATTGTACAGCCGTATCACCTTTGAAAGCGAAAGTTTGAAAGGGATGCATCCTGGAAGAACAGCAGTAATTAAACTCGACAGCATCACCATCGGCTTGATCGGCCAGATTCATCCTGGAACTCAAAAAGAGTGGGATTTAAACGAGACGTACGTGTTTGAATTGGATCTGGATCAGCTTATCCAGGCCACGGTAGAACCTACCGTTTATCACCCGCTTCCTAGATTCCCTTCCATTACACGGGATATTGCATTGGTGGTTGATAAGAACCTGCCTGCAGGAGACTTAAACACTGTGATTTATGAAGCGGGAGGAGCTCTCCTCAAGGAAAGCAGCCTGTTTGATCTGTACGAAGGAGAACATATGGAAGAAGGCAAAAAATCACTCGCCTTTTCTTTGAAATATTTTGATCCGGAACGTACACTTACGGATGAAGAAGTGACAAAAGCTCATGATAACATCCTGCGCAGTCTGGAAGAACGTTTTGGAGCTGAGCTTCGAAAATAGTAAGCCAAATAGAAACCCGCATGTCTCTCTTGGGACTGCGGGTTTTGTTATGAAAATAAAGTTTAGCTCCGCTTGCCGTTTGCTAGATTGAGTGCTTTTTTTGTGTTGGCGAAATGAATCTTTGCGATGTCAGTCAGATAATCTGCACCATACTTGCGGATCATTTCCGCTGCTTTTACATCCACTTTGCTGCCGGCGCCTTTCGGGATCTCAATGCCTGTTTTAGCACTGATTTTATCCATCTCTTTAATAAAAGCATAGCGGGCGAGAATGGATGAGGCGGCCACGGACAGATGAAGCGATTCGCCTTTTGTAGCAAAGAACACTTTGTCTTTTACGATGTTTCCCTCTCTTGAGAGATAATTATAATAAACACCCGGCTCGCAGAACTGATCGATCAATATACCGTCCACGTGGAAGTCTTTTGTTTTTTCCAGCATGTTAAGAAGAGCTTTATTATGCAGAAGAGCTTTCATTTTTCCTTGGCTCATCCCTTTTGCCTGAAGTTCATTGTACCTACTGTTGGGAAGGACGAGCAGGCTGTAAGGGATGGTATGCAGAAGGTCCTTGGCGATGGATACGATCTGTTTGTCGTTCAGAAACTTTGAATCCTTTACTCCAAGTTCTTTTAGCAGTTCAAGCTGTGCCGCTGGAACATAGGAGGCCACGACGGTAATCGGGCCAAAGTAATCTCCCGTTCCCACTTCATCGCTTCCAATAAGAGAGAGTGTACTCACGTTTTCGGGAGGAGCAAAGGCATGGGGCGGCTTTGCTTTAGCTGGTTTCGGAGAAGCTGCGGGTGGAGGAGAACCCCATTTTCCAGCCTCGATTTCAGCTGTCTTTCCCTGAAAAAGAACCTTGCCTGATTTATAGGCCGTTACCGTGCAGCCTGCAGGCTTAGCCGTAAATATGCTGCCAGGCGGGGAAGAAGGCTGGATGTATGCTTGGTAAGCTTCCTTCATTTTATTGATCTCTTGGGATGTTACTTTTAATACAGTATTTGCCATCTTCATGTTCCTTTTCTTTCGTTTTATTTTTTAGTAGAATTTGGATAAAATGATAGCTGGTTTTAGAACAAATATTTTCATAACCGTTCGCTTTCTGTTAAGATAATGATTAGAGTTCATAGCTTTTTTGCAAGTGGAACTATGATTGGAGGTAATCTCGTGGCGGAAGACAATATGAAAGCAAGGACCATTGTAGAAATCTTTGGTCAAAAATACACAGTAATAGGAACTGAGACTTCCAGCCACATTCGTTCGGTAGCTGCTATGGTTGACGAAAAGATGCGGGATATCCAGCAATATAATGCAGTATTGGATACGAAACAGCTTGCCGTTCTGACAGCTGTTAATCTGATGAACGAATACTTAAAGACTAAAGAAGAGCTGGAAAAATTGCAACAGCAGATTAGGAAAGAGGATAAATAAATGCTAGATATTATTTTAATTGTTATATTGATTGCCGGTTTTTTTATCGGACTGAAACGAGGTTTGGTCATGCAGGTTGTCCATCTCGTTGGGTTTATAGCGGCTTACGTCGTGGCTTATCTATATTTTGACGACTTGGCGCCTCATTTAAAATTGTGGATTCCATATCCTTCGATCGGTAATGACAGCCCGATGTCAACGATACTGAGCAGCATTTCCTTAGAGGATGTATACTATCGTGCCATCGCCTTTGCTCTCTTGTTCTTCGGAACGAAGATCATCTTGCAGATCGTAGGAAACATGCTTAACTTTATTGCTGACCTGCCGCTGCTCCGCACGGTAAACCGCTGGCTCGGAGGAGTCCTGGGATTTATCGAAGTTTATCTGATTTTATTCTTATTGCTATATGTCGCTTCGTTGATTCCGTCTGGTTCCATCCATACGGCTTACCAGGATTCCTTTATCGGACAGGGAATGGTTGAAAATACTCCAGTATTCTCTGAAACGATTAAAGATTTATGGTCAAAAAATATGGGGTAAAACTTCTCTTTAACAGAGAAGTTTTTTTACCGTCCATAGTAATCGGCAATGCGGTACAAGTTTTGTGAAAGTGGGTGTTCATTTGAATAAGAAGCAGGTTGTTAATGTCCTTGAAATGATCGCCGTTTATTTAGAGATCAAAGGCGAGAACTCCTTTAAAACTTCGGCTTACCGAAGAGCGGCTCAAGCGTTGGAATCGGATGACCGGAACATGGAGCAGATCGGGGATCCGTCCAAATTAAAAGGAATTGGAAAAGGGACGGCTACTGTCATTACTGAACTTCTTGAGACAGGCAAATCATCGCTGCTTGAAGAATTGCAGGCAGCGGTTCCTTCAGGCCTTCTGACCATGCTCGACATACCGGGGCTTGGCGGGAAAAAAATTGCGAAGCTTTATCAGGAGCTCGGAGTAACGGACATCAAGGGCCTTAAAGAAGCGTGTGAAAAAGAAAAAGTTAGAGGTCTCGCAGGGTTCGGAACAAAAACAGAAGAGAAAATACTGGCAGCGATCGAGGAACTCGGTAAGCGCCCTGAACGGCTTCCGATTGCATTTATGCTTCCGGTCGCAGAAAAAATTGAAGAACAGCTGAAAGATATAAAAGGTATTCTGAAGTTTTCCTTGGCAGGCAGCCTCCGCCGTTTTCGTGAGACGATCAAGGATCTGGATTTTATTCTCGCAGTTTCCGATGCGGCTAAAGTGAAAAAACAGCTCGTCCAGCTGGAAGGCGTTACGGATATCATCGCAAAAGGAGATACAAAAGTTTCACTCCAATTTCATTATGATTATCCCGTTTCAGTCGATTTCAGGCTCGTATCCCAAGAGCAGTATGCCTCTGCCTTGCATCATTTTACCGGTTCCATGGAACATAACGTGAAGATGAGGCAGCTGGCGAAAGAACGCAATGAAAAAATCAGCGAATATGGTGTTGAAAATACAGAAACAGGTGAGATAACGACCTTTTCCACTGAAGAAGAATTCTATGGACACTTTGGACTTCAGTGGATTCCGCCGGAAGTGCGTGAGGGCGGGGATGAACTTGAAAAGTTTCGTGAACCTCAGCGGCTGATTGAACAGGAGGATATCCAAGGAGATCTGCATATGCACTCCACATGGAGCGACGGGGCCAACACGATTGAAGAAATGGCAGAAGCAGCAAGGGAAAAAGGATACTCGTTCATGGCAATTACCGATCATTCTCAGTATTTAAGGGTAGCCAACGGCCTTACAGCAGAGCGGCTTCGTGAGCAGCGGAAAGAGATTGACAGGCTGAACGGGAAATATAGTGATTTTAAAATTCTGGCAGGCGTTGAGATGGACATTCTGCCGGATGGAACACTCGATTTTGATGACGACCTCCTGGCCGAAATGGACCTTGTGATCGCCTCCATCCATTCATCTTTTTCTCAAAACAGAGAGACGATCATGAAGAGGATGAAGACAGCGCTCAAAAGCCATCATGTGGATATTATTGCCCATCCGACGGGAAGAATTATCGGAAGGCGTCCCGGGTATGATGTTGATTTGGAGATGCTCATCGATGTAGCAGCTGAAACCAATACAGCCCTTGAACTGAACGCTCATCCGAGCCGGCTCGATCTGGCCCCTGAATGGCTTAAGAAAGCACAGGATAAAGGTGTAAAAATCACGATCAATACGGATGCCCATTACCGTGATACTCTGGGGCATATGGACATAGGAGTTTCTGTGGCGAGAAAGGGCTATATTCGCCGGGAAAACGTCCTGAACGCAATGACACTTGATGAGTTAACTTCCTTTTTAAAACGAAATGATAAAAAAGAATAGAACGTCTCCTGGGAGGAGGAACTAATTTTGCAAGAACGAGTACTTCGAGTCTTAGAATATACAAAAATCATTGAGCAGTTAAAAAAACACGCAAGTTCAAGTCTGGGCAAACAAAAGGTTGAACAGCTTCAGCCTTCTGTAAATTTTGCCGAGATCAGCCATTGGCAGGACAGCACAGATGAAGGTGCAAAAGTCCTCCGGTTAAAAGGGCAGGCACCGCTTGGCGGAATACGAGATATCCGTGCAAGCCTGAAGAGGTCGCAGATCGGCGGGCTGCTGAATACGGATGAACTTCTCGATATTGCGACTACAATATATGGCGGAAGGCGCTTTAAGCGGTTTACAGAGGGAATGGCGGAGGATGGAATTGAACTGCCGATCCTTGACAGCCTTGTTGCGCAGATTGAACCGTTGATTGAACTGGAGCAGGAGATTAAAGCTTGCATAGACGACAACGGCCATGTTATGGACAGTGCCAGTCCGGCTTTGCGTACAATTAGAAGCCAGCTGCGCACGTTCGAGGCTAGAGTGCGTGAGAAATTGGAAAGTATGGTCCGTTCCTCGAGCTATCAAAAAATGCTATCCGATGCGATCATCACGATTCGAAATGACCGCTTCGTGCTGCCTGTTAAACAGGAATACCGCGGCAGCTTTGGTGGTATGGTGCATGACCAGTCCTCTTCAGGAGCCACACTCTTTATTGAGCCTCAAGCTGTCGTTGCGATCAATAATCAGCTGAAAGATGCGAAAGCTAAAGAAGCAAGAGAGATTGAAAAGATTTTAAAAGAACTTTCATTGCTGGTCGGGGAATCAGCTGAAGCCTTAGCCCATAATGTGAAGATTCTGGCAGAGATTGATTTTATTTTTGCAAAAGCGCAGTACAGCCGTGAACTGAAGGCGACGAAACCAATCATGAACGACAGAGAATACATCTCTCTCCGTAAAGCGAGGCATCCGCTCATCGATCAGGACGCTGTAGTACCAATCGATGTGGAGCTTGGCGGTGCTTTTCAATCATTGATCATTACCGGTCCCAATACAGGGGGTAAAACGGTTACTTTAAAAACGATCGGCCTGTTATCGTTAATGGCCCAATCCGGACTTCAGGTTCCTGCAGAAGAAGAGTCTGAGATGACGGTGTTTGAAGCCATTCATGCCGACATCGGTGATGAGCAATCGATTGAACAGTCATTAAGTACGTTCTCCTCTCATATGGTGAACATTGTCGATATCCTGAAAACAGTGAATTTTAAAAGCCTGGTTCTGTTTGATGAACTTGGAGCTGGAACTGATCCGCAGGAAGGAGCGGCACTTGCTATCTCCATCCTTGATTATGTGTTTGAACGGGGAGCGAAAGTAATCGCAACCACCCACTACAGTGAGTTGAAGGCTTATGCTTATAACCGCGATGGCGTCATCAATGCGAGCGTTGAATTTAACGTGGAGACGCTGCGGCCGACCTACAAACTGCTGATCGGAGTTCCGGGCAGAAGCAACGCCTTTGAGATTTCCAGACGCCTCGGTTTGGAGCCCTCCATTATTGATGAAGCCAAATCGCAAATCAGTGATGAGGACAACAAGATTGATAACATGATCCGTTCGCTTGAGGATAACCAAAAGCGTGCAGAAGAAGAACGGGAGAATGCCATTAAAATCAGGCAGGAAGCCGAACAGCTAAAAGCTGAGCTGGAAGCAGAACTTCAGCATCTGGAGCGGGATCGTGACCGATTGCTTGAAGAAGCGGAGCGAAAAGCGGAAGAAGCTGTAGCGAATGCACGAAGGACCGCTGAAGAAGTCATTAAAGAACTTAAAGAATATCAGAAAGAAGCGGGCAATGTGAAGGAACACCGATTGATCGATGCCCGTAAAAAGCTGGAGGAAGCAACGCCTGCTCTTCGGTCGAAGAAGAAAAAGGCAGCAGCTTCCAAACCGAAATCTGCTTCGTTTAAACCAGGCGATGAAGTGAAAGTGCTGAGTTTCGGCCAAAAAGGCCATATTATCAATAAAGTCAGCAACAACGAATATCAGGTACAAATCGGTATTTTAAAAATGAACGTATCACTCAGCGACCTTGAATTGATCAAACAGACGAAAGAGAAAAAACCAGAGCCGAAATCGTTTGTAAAAGTACAGGGAAGCGATGACTCGGTCCGTCCTGAACTTGATCTCCGCGGCAAGCGGTATGAGGATGCGATGCTAGAAGTGGATAAGTATTTGGATGAAGCGATGTTAGCCGGATATCCTCAAGTTTCTATTATTCATGGGAAAGGAACCGGTGCTCTGCGCTCCGGTGTTCAGCAGCTGCTCAAATCACATCCCAACGTTAAATCGACACGCATGGGAGCGGCAAATGAAGGTGGAAGCGGCATAACCGTTGCGCTATTAAAATAATTGGAGGTTAGAGATGGACGTATCCCACAATCCGTTTATCCAAACGGCGGCATATTACAGCGTAGTCGTACTGTTCCTCGTTATTTTTCTGGCAGTATTTGAAATGGTCACCCGGTATGAGAACTGGGTGGAGATTAAAAAAGGCAACCTGGCCGTAGCGATGGCAACCGGAGGGAAAATATTCGGCATCGCCAATATTTTTCGCTATTCCATCGCACAGAACGATTCACTTCCTCAGATGATGGCTTGGGGTCTGTTCGGATTTGTTCTGCTTCTTGCCGGTTATTTTATCTTTGAATTTTTAACCCCGAGATTTAACATTGATGAAGAGATTGAAAACGATAATCGCGCAGTGGGCCTGATCTCCATGGTCATATCCATTGGCCTGTCGTTCGTGATCGGTTCAGGAATTGAATAGGAGTGAAGCATCAATGGATACGTTATGGAAAGTTTTATTCATTTGCAGCGGAATTTTTATTCTTTTCGGCATCGTTTATTTACTTTTCTTATCATAATGGAATGGAATTGAATGAAAGCTGCATTTCTGCTGCTTTTTAGCAAAAAACCAGCCTCTAGGCTGGTTTTTTGTATGTTTTTTTAAAGTGGCAGTGGAAATACCCGCGAAAATGAGGCATTTACCCGCCGTAATAAAGAAAATACTGTCCAAAATAAAAATTTACTCGCCAAACGAACATTTTACCCGCCAAAACATGATTATAGTAAACCGTGCGGGATCGAAGGAAAGCGAAACCTGCCGATGTTACTCAGTATTCGATTTCATCATAATCTGCTGGCTGTGCGGTCAGCTGATTGGTGTCTTTCATGCCGATTTCACTCGAGATTTCCTGCTGTGATTTGATTTTGCCATGTGGATTCTGTGTTTCTTTACCGGCTTTCAAAGCCCCATCTCTTCTCGCTTTTGAATGAGTCATACTGTTCCCTCCTTTGCTTTATTGTTTAGTATGCAGCGGGAAAAACTGCATCATCCCCGCAAAAAAGTGCCAAAAGCACTATAAAATTTTTAATTTTAAAAAAAATATATTAAATTGAATGCGTTTTCATTTATAATGAAGTATGAGAGAGTTTTTTTAAGAAAGGCGTGAATTAAGGAGGAGATAAAAGTGGAAAGAAGATGGCTTAACCATTATCCACCAGAAATCCCCAGTGAGGTTGAGTATAAAGAACAACCTTTATTCACGTATTTAGAAGAAGCAGCTACTAAAAACCCAGAAAAGGTTGCTCTTCATTTTTTAGGTAAAGAAATGTCGTATCAACAGCTTTACGAAAGTGCTGTCCGGTTTTCCAACGGACTGTCTGCACTAGGAATCGGCAAGGGCGACCGGGTGGCGATTATGCTGCCGAACTGTCCGCAGGCGGTTATTGCTTATTATGGCATCCTTCTCGCTGGAGGAATCGTGGTCCAGACCAATCCCCTTTATACGGAACGAGAACTGAGCCATCAGCTGGAGGACAGCGGGGCAGCGGCTATCGTTTGTCTGGATCAGCTCTTTTCGAGGGTAGCTGCTGTAAAAGAATTGACACAGCTGAAGCATGTGATTGTGACGGGCATTAAAGATTATTTGCCATTTCCAAAAAATGTGCTCTATCCGTTTGTTCAGAAAAAACAAAAGCCATTTACGGTGGTTGATGTTCAGTATGGCGGAAGTGTCCACTCGTTTAAAGAACTGATCAGCAAAAGCGAAAACCGGCGAATCCCTGTTGACGTCCACCCAAAAGAGGATGTGGCATTGCTGCAGTATACAGGAGGAACGACTGGCCCTGCAAAAGGTGTGATGCTGACACATGCTAATTTGGTCGTCAATTCGAAACAATGCAGCATCTGGATTTATAAGCACCGGGTTGGAGAAGAAGTTGTGCTGGCTGCATTGCCTTTTTTCCATGTGTATGGCATGACGGTTGTGATGAATCAGGCGATCATGACACAGGCAAAACTGATCATCCTTCCGCGTTTTGATCCGAAACAAGTACTGCAGACGATCCATAAACAGCGTCCAACATTGTTCCCTGGCGCACCGACCATGTATATTGCGTTGCTGAACCATCCTGATTTGATGAAGTATGACCTTTCTTCCATCCAGGCTTGCATCAGTGGTTCTGCACCGCTCCCGATGGAAGTTCAGCAGAAGTTCCAGTCGATCATCTCTGGAACTCTTGTGGAAGGCTATGGCCTCACAGAAGCTTCACCTGTAACGCATGCCAATCTGATCTATGGAAAGCAGATTAAAGGAAGTATCGGTCTTCCGTGGCCGAATACGGAAGCGGCCATCTATTCCACCGAGCGCGGAGAGTTTGCGGAAATTGGGGAAGTTGGCGAGTTATTGGTGCGGGGGCCTCAGGTGATGAAAGGGTATTGGAATCAGCCGGAGGAAACAGCTGCTGTTTTTAAAAATGACTGGCTCATGACCGGTGATATGGGATATATGGATGAGAATGGATATTTTTATATCGTGGACCGGAAGAAAGATTTGATCATTGCAGGAGGATATAATATATATCCCCGCGAAATTGAAGAAGTTCTTTATGAGCATGAAGCGGTAAAGGAAGCCGTCGTTGTTGGTATCCCGGATCCGTACCGCGGTGAAACTGTAAAAGCTTTTGTCGTGTTGAAAGAGAACGCCGTTTGTACGGAGGATCAGCTTAACAAATATTGCAGAGAAAACCTTGCTGCCTTTAAGGTACCAAGGGTGTATGAATTTAGAAGCGAGCTTCCAAAAACGATGGTCGGAAAAATTTTAAGAAGAGTTTTATTGGAGGAAGAGAAAGCGAAAGAGCGGGAAACACAAGAGATATAGGGACCTTTTTTAAAAAGGTCCTTGTTTTTTTGTTAAAACAAAGGAATAATAGAATTGACAGAAAAAAACGACTTGTTTTACAATTAAATTATGAATGAACAATCATTCAGTTTACAGTAGCTCGTTTTGAAGTGAGGAGATTATCGTGAAACGTAAAGGCCCAAAGTACGACAAAATAATTGATGCCGCGGTTAGTGTTATTGCAGTTCATGGGTATCATCAGTCCCAAGTGTCTAAAATTGCAAAGCAGGCGTCTGTAGCAGATGGGACGATCTATCTCTATTTTAAAAATAAAGAGGATCTGCTTGTTTCTGTTTTTAATGAAAAAATGGGAACCTTTATCGAAAGAACGGGGAACGAGCTGAAAAGCAAAGGGTCGGCGATTGAAAAACTGTTAACCCTGATTGAAATGCATTTTTGCCTGTTGGATGCTGACCACCAGCTTTCTATCGTAACACAGCTGGAACTTCGGCAGACTAACAGGGCGTTAAGGGCAAAGATTGGGGAAGTGCTTAAACGATATTTATCCCTGATCGACCTCATCCTGAAAGAAGGGATGGATGAAAGGGCTTTTGACAAGAACATGGATACCCGGCTGGCACGACAGATGATTTTTGGAACCATTGATGAAACCGCCACAAACTGGGTTATGAATGATCATAGGTATGATTTGCCGTCACTTGCTCAGCCTGTACATCGAATGCTTGTTAATGGTTTAAGCAACAATGCAGGGGCTATCCCCGCGCAAGAATAGATTCAACTAAGGAGTGTGAGAGAGTGGGATTTTTACAGGTTCAAAAAGAGAATAAAATAGCCACAATTCAACTGAATCGTCCACCGGCGAACGCGTTGTCCACCCAGCTGATCCGCGAATTGTCCGCGGTCTTTGAAGAACTGGAGAATGACAGCGAAACAAAAGTCATCCTGATCAAAGGTGAAGGCCGGTTCTTTTCGGCTGGAGCAGATATTAAAGAATTTACAACGATTGAAAATGAAGCCGATTTTGCTGATTTGGGGGCTTTTGGACAGCAGCTCTTTGACCGAATGGAAAATTATCCAAAGCTGATTATCGCAGCTATTCACGGTGCAGCACTGGGCGGGGGACTTGAACTTGCGATGGCCTGCCATATCCGGCTCGTTTCCAGTGAAGCCAAGCTTGGCTTGCCGGAACTGCAGCTTGGATTGATTCC
Source organism: Fictibacillus sp. WQ 8-8 (assembly GCF_024494405.1). Classification (NCBI taxonomy): domain Bacteria; kingdom Bacillati; phylum Bacillota; class Bacilli; order Caryophanales; family Fictibacillaceae; genus Fictibacillus; species Fictibacillus sp. WQ 8-8. Next base: position 156,277 of record NZ_JAMXKG010000005.1, on the reverse strand, counting down.
AGGTTTTGCTGGGACACAAAGACTTCCAAGATACGTAGGAACTGCTAAAGCGGCCGAAATGCTCGTTACTTCTGACCCGATTACCGGAGAGGAAGCAGTGAAATGGGGGTTAGCAACTGCCGCTTATCCTGATGCAGAGCTTTTTGAAAAGGCTTACAGCCTGGCGTCGAAAGCGGCAGCGAAGAGTTCCTTGTCCATTCGCTACACCCTCGAGCTTTTGCTGTATGCGGCTCGTGGACAGTACAGCGAGGGGGCAAAGAAAGAATCCGAGTATTTCGGAAAAGTCTTCGTTTCTGAGGATGGACAAGAAGGAGTTCAAGCCTTTGTTGAAAAAAGGCAGCCGAATTTTAAAAACTAAGGCTCTTTTTTCATTGACAAGTTGATTGGAGTGCAAGGTGCGAGACTCCTCGAAAATGAATTTCACATTTTCTTCGTGCGATATAACGCTGCCGAAGCCTTCCTTGTCCTGCAGGAGAAGCGGGATAAGTGAGACCCACAGGCGCATACGCTGAGGAGGTAGGTGCTTGCGCCGGTAAGGCTCACCGCGGGCCCCGCGGAAAGCGAGCATCCTGAAACGGAAATCAACTACTCCTAAGAGCAACAAAGGTTACGAAAACAGCCAAAACTAAAAAATAGTTGGAGGGATTAGCATGAATCTTTATGTAATCTTAAAACGTACATTTGATACCGAAGAAAAGATCAGCATTTCTAACGGACAGATTTCTCATGATAGTGCCGAGTATATCATTAATCCTTATGATGAATATGCGATTGAAGAAGCGATTACCCTTCGCGATGCTCATGGCGGTGAAGTGACGGTTGTAACCGTAGGAACCGAAGAGTCAGAAAAAGAACTTCGTACAGCGTTGGCTATGGGTGCAGACAAAGCCGTTTTAATTGATAACGAAGATCTTGAGAGCTCCGACCAATATACAACATCTGCAGTGCTGGCTGAGTTTTTCAAGGATAAAGAATATGATCTAATCCTTGGAGGAAACGTTGCGATTGATAACGGTTCCGGACAAGTCGGGCCGCGTTTGGCTGAACTATTGGGAATCCCGCAAGTCACAACCATTACGAAAATTGAAATCAATGGAACGGACGTAGCGATTGAGCGTGATGTGGAAGGAGACGTTGAGAAAATTGAAACGAAGCTTCCTTTGCTCGTCACAGCTCAGCAAGGTTTGAACGAACCTCGCTATCCATCGTTGCCAGGGATCATGAAAGCAAAGAAAAAGCCTCTTGAAACACTCGAAATCGATGATCTAGATATCGATGAAGAAGATGTTGAAGCAAAAACAAAGACCGTTGAAGTATTCTTGCCGCCTAAAAAAGAAGCTGGAAAAATTTTAAGCGGAGAAGTCAACGACCAAGTGAAAGAATTAGTTTCATTACTACGCTCAGAAGCAAAAGTGATATAAGGAGGAATGCTACATGTCTAAAAAAGTTCTTGTACTTGCGGAAGTCCGTGACGGTGAATTAAGAAATGTATCCTACGAGGCCATTGGTGCCGCTAAGGAAATTTCCTCTGGCGGTGAAGTGGTTGCCGTGCTTTGCGGCGAAGGTTTAAATGAAGCGGGACAGTCTTTAGTCCATTATGGAGCAGACCGAGTCATTCTTGCTGAGCACAGCCTGCTATCAACGTATTCTACAGACGGATACGTTCAGGCATTGCTTCAAGTCATCGGCCAGGAGAAGCCTGACGGATTGGTATTAGGCCACACAGCCCTTGGTAAGGATCTTTCACCAAGACTTGCTGCACGCCTTCAATCGGGTTTGATTTCAGACGTAACCTCTCTTGAACAAGCAGGAGACAATGTTGTTTTTACTCGTCCAATCTACTCCGGGAAAGCGTTCGAGAAAAAAGTAATTACGGACGGTCTTGTATTTGTAACCATCCGTCCGAACAATATTGCTCCGCTTGAAAAAGACGAAAGCCGTTCTGGAGATGTGTCTTCTCTAGCGGTTGATGTGAAGGATCTGCGCACCATTGTTAAAGATGTTGTCCGCAAAGCTTCTACAGGCGTTGATTTATCTGAAGCAAAAATTATCGTTGCCGGAGGACGCGGTGTGAAATCCGAGGATGGATTCAAACCGCTTCAAGAATTGGCTGATGTGCTTGGTGCTGCAGTCGGTGCATCCCGCGGTGCGTGTGATGCCGATTATTGTGACTACTCTCTTCAAATCGGACAAACAGGAAAAGTTGTTACACCTGACCTTTACATTGCCTGCGGAATTTCCGGAGCGATCCAGCATTTAGCGGGTATGTCCAATTCCAAAGTTATTGTTGCGATCAACAAAGATCCGGAAGCAAGCATCTTTTCTGTTGCAGACTACGGCATCGTAGGAGATCTGTTCGAAGTTGTCCCGTTGCTTACGGAAGAATTTAAGAATGTTTTAGTTAAATCATAAAAGATTTGGCTGGGCTGGCTGACAAAGCCGGCCTCTTTTTATACAATGAGTCCATCATGAATGATGAAAAATACGAAAGAAATGAGTGGACGCTGGTGACAACAATTGCTTTTGTAAGGCATGGCGTAACCGATTGGAACGCTGAGAGAAGAATTCAGGGCATCATGGATATTCCATTAAATGTAGAAGGGCGTGCACAGGCTGCGGCATTAGCCAAAAGGTTCGGGAAAGAACATTGGGATATGGTCTTTACTAGCCAGCTGGCACGTGCCCGTGAAACAGGCTCAATCATCGGAGAGGTACTCGGGTTTCCGATTCATACCGACAAGCGAATCCAGGAGGTTAACTTTGGCAGGCTGGAAGGTACGGATGAGCAGGCCCGTATAAAACGGTGGGGAGCTGACTGGAGTACCCTGGAACATGGAAAAGAGAAAAAAGAACAGGTATTAAAAAGAGGAAACGAATTTCTTGAAGAGCTGACACAGCATCAACAGGGCAAAAAAATCATCGTGGTCAGCCACGGCGCTTTCATCGGCACCATGCTAAAAGGCCTGCTGGCAAGCGATGAGTATGATGTTTCACTCGTTAATACGTCAGTGAGTATATTACATCATGTGGAGCGGCAGTGGGCATGTTCCCTCTTTAATTGTGATGTGCATTTGAAGCAGCCACACGGTTAATTATTTGGTTTGATTAAAGTGCAAGTTGGGAACGATAAATCTTGAGCAAACAAATAGATGTAAATTAGGTTTGATGATATACTCTTTTTACACGATGAAACTAAGGAGGCAATTTTAATATGGCAATCGTAAATGCAACTGATCAAACGTTCAGTCAAGAAACTAGTGAAGGTCTAGTACTTGCTGATTTTTGGGCACCTTGGTGCGGACCTTGTAAAATGATCGCGCCGGTTCTAGAAGAACTAGCAAGCGAAAATGAAGACTTAAAAGTAGTTAAACTTGACGTAGATGAAAACCAAGAAGTAGCCGGAAAATACGGAGTAATGAGCATCCCTACATTGATCGTTTTCAAAGACGGCGAAGTTGTTGACCAAGTCGTAGGTTTTCAGCCGAAAGAAGCGCTTGGCGAGCTTTTAAACAAACACAAATAATAACGAACATAATTAAGGCTGGCCTCTAATGGCTGGCCTTTTTTTGTATTAAAGTTTGGTACTGGATTTTCGTATACAAGGTTCCGCCACACAGCGTGTTGCTTGGTAAGGGTTTCTGCGCTTGCCGGGAATAAAACTACCGTTTCAGATTTTGTATTTTAACTGCCAAAAATAAGGATATCATGCTATGATGTTACATAGAAAAAGGAGGGGAGAGACAACGTGGACACCATTAGAGAGAAGCTGGCTGTACTTCCGGATCAGCCCGGATGTTACTTAATGAAAGACCAATTCGGAAAAGTCATCTATGTGGGGAAAGCAAAAGTATTAAAAAACCGTGTAAGATCTTATTTTACCGGTTCACACGACGGGAAAACACAGCGTTTAGTCGCAAATATTTCCGATTTTGAATACATCATCACCTCCTCAGAGCTAGAAGCTCTCCTTCTTGAAATGAATCTGATCAAAAAACATGACCCTAAATTTAATGTCATGCTGAAAGATGATAAAACGTATCCGTATTTAAAGATTACTGCTGAACAGCAGCCCCGGCTCTTGTACACCAGAAAGATTAGAAAAGACAAGGGCAAATACTTTGGTCCGTTCGTTAATGCCTTTGCCGCACAAGAAACGAAAAAACTGCTGGACCGGCTGTATCCGTTGCGCAAATGTGATCATATGCCTAACAAAGTTTGCCTATATTACCATATCGGCCAATGCCTCGGCCCATGTGTTTATGATATTACCGAAGAACAGAACAAGAAGATGGTCGATGAAATCGTTAAGTTTCTGAACGGAGGCTTTCCTGAAGTGAAGGAGGAATTGACCGAGAAAATGCTGGCCGCTTCGGAAGACCTTAATTTTGAACGGGCGAAAGAACTGAGGGATCAGATCCAGCATATTGATGCGGTCATGCAGAAACAGAAAATGATGACCGCTGACATGGTGGATAAGGACGTTTTTGGTTTTCATTACGATAAAGGCTGGATGTGCGTCCAAGTCTTCTTTATCCGCCAAGGAAAGCTTATTGAACGTGATGTTTCCCTCTTTCCTTTCTATGGAGATGCCATCGAAGACTTTTTATCGTTTATTGGACAATTTTATCTTCAAAAAAATCATATTCTCCCGCGGGAACTTTTGCTGCCTCCTGAGGCGGACGGCGAATTGGTCAAGGATCTTCTCGGCGTGAAAGTGATACAGCCGAAACGCGGGCAAAAGAAAGAGTTTGTTGAACTTGCAACGAAGAATGCACAGCTCGCTCTGCACGAAAAATTTGCACTGATCGAGCGTGATGAGGAACGCACGGTAAAAGCGGTTGAAAATCTGGGGCTGCAATTAAACATTCCAGCTCCATACCGGATTGAAGCATTTGATAATTCCAACATTCATGGGACAAATCCAGTATCTGCGATGATTGTATTTGAAGACGGTAAACCGAACAAAAAAGAATACCGGAAATATAAAATTAAAACGGTGACAGGCCCTGATGACTACGCCTCCATGAAAGAAGTAGTCCGCAGGCGTTACTCCCGCATCTTAAAAGAGAATGGGCAGCTGCCGGATTTGATTATTATTGATGGAGGGAAAGGACAGATCGCTGCTGCGCAGGATGTTCTTGAAAACGAGCTGAACCTTGATATCCCGGTCGGAGGACTTGCTAAGGATGATAAGCACCGTACATCCCAGCTCTTGATGGGAAATCCACCTGAAATTATACCGCTGCTCAGAAACAGCCAGGAATTTTATCTGCTGCAGCGTATACAGGATGAAGTCCACAGGTTTGCTATCTCATTTCATCGTCAAGTGCGTGCGAAAGGCATGTTTCAATCAAGTCTCGATAACATTCCTGGAGTCGGTGAAAAAAGGAAAAAACTTTTGCTGAAAAAATTCGGTTCCATCAAGAAAATGAGAGAAGCCACTCTTGAGGATTTTCATGCGGCAGGCATTCCATTAAGTGTTGCAGAAGAAATTATTCAGGCTCTTCAAAATGAACCTTTATAAAGGTATTGATTTTTCAGAAGTCCTTTGCTAAACTTAAAACAAATTTTAATAGAGCGCCATACTTCAGTTTTGAAGTGATGGTAGAGGAGCAAAAACCAATAGTAAGCTATCTGAAGAGAAGGAGCTCTTATGATGGTAGCTGAAAGGGGATTTTTGCCGAAGCTTTAAGAAACTCCTGTTTCTTACGGCTGGACCTGCATTGAATAAATGCAGAGCTGTCACACATTCTTGCCCGGAGGGTGTGTGGAGGACTATCTCACAAGAGGGGAAAACAAGCTGGCTTACTGTTGCATATACCAAGCAGCAATAAGGTCTTTTCCTTATTGCTGCTTTTTTGTATTTATTTTTGCATTTCAGTTTGTTGCGTAGTGGAAGCCGAGACAGGCTGGCCATATCTGGGTGCCTTTTGCAGGAAGGCAATAAATTCGATTTCATTGATGAGAAAGGATGGACATTGTGGCTTTAATCATTCAAAAATTCGGAGGTACAAGTGTCGGCACACCGGATAAAATCAGAAACGCGGCAAGTCGGATCATTCAAGCGGCAAACGAGGGGAATCAAGTAGTAGCGGTTGTCTCAGCAATGGGAAAAACAACGGATGATCTTGTGAGGCTGGCAGGTGAAATAACAGCAAGGCCTTCCAAACGTGAAATGGATATGCTTTTGACGACAGGAGAACAGATCACGATTTCACTGCTTGCGATGGCCCTTCAGGATGCCGGGTACGAAGCCGAGTCTCTGACTGGCTGGCAGGCTGGAGTTGAAACAGAAGATGTTCACGGCAACGCGCGCATCTTAAATATCGATACAAAAAGAATCCAGCAAATGCTTGCAGACGGGAAGATTGCAGTAGTTGCCGGTTTTCAAGGATTAACCTCTTCGGATAATATTGCAACACTGGGACGGGGAGGATCAGATACGACGGCCGTTGCTCTGGCAGCTGCTCTTCGTGCCGATAAATGCGAAATCTACACAGACGTTACTGGTGTATTTACAACAGACCCGCGGGTGGTGAAACATGCCAGAAAGCTGCCTTCCATCTCCTATGATGAAATGCTTGAAATGGCGAATCTCGGAGCGGGTGTGCTGCATCCGAGAGCTGTAGAATTCGCAAAGAATTTCGGAGTAAGACTTGAAGTTCGTTCGAGCACAGAGAAAGAAAACGGAACACTAGTGGAGGAGGAAGCAACAATGGAGAATAATTTAGTAGTGAGAGGATTGGCTTTTGAAGGAAACGTAACAAAAATTACGATTGAAGACCTGCCGAATGGCTTAAACACACTGTCTTCTGTTTTTTCCTTGTTGGCAGAGAATGGTGTTAATGTAGATATTATTATTCAGAGTGTAAACAAGCAGGAAAGAACAAACATATCGTTCTCCATTGAAACAGCGATCTTAGATGAAACAATTGAGCTTCTAGAAAGATATAAGAGTTTGCTTCAGTTTGGTTCCATCCAGCATGAAGATGGATTGGCTAAAGTATCTATTGTTGGTTCAGGAATGATTTCTAATCCAGGAGTAGCTGCACAGATGTTTAAGGCTCTTTCTGAGCAGGATATTATGATTAAAATGGTCAGCACATCAGAGATTAAAGTTTCTACGGTCGTTGATCAGCAGGATATGATCAAAGCGATTGAAACGCTGCACGACGTCTTTGAACTGGACGCAAGGCAGCCGGTTCAGCAGTTATAATAAGAAAAATCCGGGCGAAGCTGCCCGGATTTTTTTGTAAATGGAAAAAATTCGCTGCAGGATTAAACCTGTACAGGTTCGTTTAAGAAGTCAATCTCAAATCCGAGGTCCTCAAGGATTTGGTGGTCAGCATTTGTTTCCTGTCCGTCGGTGGTCAGATAGTCGCCCACGAAAATAGAATTTGCAGCATAAAGGCCCAGCGGCTGAAGGCTGCGGAGATTTACCTCTCTGCCGCCTGAGATCCGAATCTCTTTCGTTGGATTAATATAACGGAACAAGGCGAGCACTTTTAAACAATAACGGGGGTTCAGCTCGTCAAGATGCTCGAGAGGAGTACCTGGTATAGCATGCAAAAAATTAACAGGGATAGAATCTGCATTGATCTCTCTTAGCGCTTCTGCCATCTTAATGATGTCGTGCCGGCTTTCGCCCATTCCTACGATAACGCCTGAACATGGGGAGATTCCTGCTGTTTTTACTTTTTCCAGAGTAGCCACTCTGTCTTCGTATGTATGAGAGTTTGTTATTTGGCTGTGGTGGTCTGAGGATGTGTTGATATTATGGTTATATCTTTCGACGCCCGCCTCTTTAAGGGACTGTGCCTGCTTATCATTTAAAATGCCGAGGCATGCGCATATTTTCATATTATAATTGGATTTAATCTCTTTTACAGCTTCAATGACGGTGTTCAAGTCCCGATTCAGAGGTCCTCTTCCGCTTGCGACGATACAATAGGTTCTCACGTTTTGTTTATATGCCCTTTCCGCACCTTCAACAATCGTGTCTTTATCCATCATCGCATATTTTTCGATCGGCGCTGTGGAAACTGAAGACTGTGAACAATATCCGCAATCCTCAGGGCACAGGCCTGACTTTGTATTAATGATCTTATTCAGTTTCACCTTTTTTCCGAAATAATGCTTCCTGATCATAAACGCACCTTGCAGCAGGCTAAGCAGCTCGTCATCGTCTGATTCCAATATGGATAAGGCTTCTGTCTCGTTCAGTTCTTTACCTTCGATCACTTCTTTTCCAAGTTCCATCCAATTCATAGGTGATGCCTCCTTAATGTTAACTAATTTTATGTATAGGTTAACATTATGCCAGCTGTTTTGTATTGTCAACGCAAAAAAAACCGGCATATGCCGGTTTTTTGAGAGAAAAGAGTATTCTCTTTCTATTTTCAGGCTCCTTGTGAGCCTGCGGTTTCGTCTTTACGGTCCCATTGGACGGTAAATTGGATTTTGTTCTTTCGTTTCAAAGTTTCATAGGTTTCTGTAACACATTTTCTTTGATTTTGGATTTGTTCTGCGATAAATCCAGCCTCGAGACCGAATGTAGGATTATCCTGCAAATCGAATCGTTTGTTGATAAGAGAGGAAGACAGTTCGAGTACCATCTCGTTCTTATTCATTTCAGCGATGATCAGATTGCCCCAGCCGGCTTCCGAGAAAAAATGAACAATTTCTTCAGTGGAACCCAATGGGAATTTCCTTGCCAGGTTTCTTCCTGCCCAATATAGGATGTTCCGTTCTTCTTTTCCCAGCAGATCCGGGATCAGAATGTTTTTCAGCAGCTCATATGCGAATACAGAAACTCCTGCAGCAGGCTTACTGTCCTTCTCGGTTGTTTCTTCTTCGTTGTGTTGGATGTCCTCATGTTGTTCCATTTAGATCTCCCCGCTTTCTACTTGTTCCATTATAGCTTGAATAAAATAATATCTCTATAAAAAGTCACACATTTGTCGAAATTTAAGTGAGGGTCTGCCTTGAAAAAAGTTAGGAAAATCAACAGATTTTTGAACTTTTTATGTTACCGGTTTCTTGACGGTGTCAAACGATGGGAGTAAAATGAAACATGTTATTAGTTAACGCTTTAATGTTCATCTTATTTACTGCAAGCGGAGAGGAAACGCTTAAACGGAATGGATAGAAACCAATGGTTTCAGAAAAAGACAGAGGGAACTTAGAAAGGGGCAAATTGTATGGCAGGAAGTCGCAATTTTAACACGAGAAGACTACATTCTTTACTGGGCGTAATCCCGGTTGGCTTATTCCTGCTCCAGCATCTTGTTGTGAACAACTTTGCAACAAGAGGGGCAGAATCATTTAATAATGCAGCGAATTTTATGGGACATTTACCTTTCCGTTATGTTCTGGAAGCGGTTATAATTTTTATTCCTCTTTATTTCCATGCGATTTACGGACTTTATATTACCTTCACGGCTAAAAACAACGCAAGCCGTTATGGATATTTCCGTAACTGGATGTTCCTCTTACAGCGTGTAACTGGCGTAATTACGCTAATTTTTGTTTCCTGGCATGTTTGGGAAACTCGTATTGCAGCAGCATTTGGAGCAGAAGTTAACTTTTCGATGATGTCAGACATCTTAAGCTCACCATTTATGGTGGCCTTTTATTTGGTTGGGGTATTATCCGCAGTCTTTCATTTTGCGAACGGATTATGGTCTTTTTTTGTCAGCTGGGGTCTTACGGTTTCGCCTCGATCACAGAGAGTTTCAACTTACGTAACGATGGCAGTTTTCCTAGCACTTGCATTCGTTAGCGTTCGAACTATTTTTGCATTCATTTAAGAAGGGGTGAACCATCTTGAGTAAAGGAAATATTATTATCGTCGGTGGAGGTCTTGCAGGGCTAATGGCTACCATTAAAGCAGCAGAAGCCGGCATGAACGTTGACTTGTTTTCACTAGTTCCTGTTAAGCGCTCTCACTCTGTTTGTGCGCAGGGCGGAATTAACGGTGCTGTAAATACAAAAGGAGAAGGCGACTCTCCTTATGTGCATTTTGACGATTCTATTTATGGAGGAGACTTCCTTGCGAACCAGAGTCCGGTTAAAGCGATGTGTGAAGCGGCTCCAGGAATCATCCACCTTATGGACCGTATGGGAGTTATGTTCAACCGTACTCCAGAAGGATTGCTGGACTTCCGCCGTTTCGGGGGCACACAGCATCACCGTACCGCATTTGCCGGTGCAACTACAGGACAGCAGCTTTTGTATGCGCTGGATGAGCAAGTAAGACGCCATGAAGTTGCAGGTCTTGTTACAAAGTATGAAAACTGGGAATTCCTATCTGCTATCGTGGATGATGAAGGCGTTTGCCGAGGAATCACAGCCCAAAACTTAAAATCTATGGAAATCCACAGCTTTGCAGCGGATGCTGTTATTATGGCTACTGGAGGACCTGGAATCATTTTCGGTAAATCTACGAACTCTGTCATCAATACCGGGGCAGCAGCAGCATCTCTTTATCAGCAAGGTGTTGATTACGCAAACGGCGAGTTTATTCAAATTCATCCGACAGCGATTCCTGGAGATGACAAACTTCGTTTAATGAGTGAATCAGCACGTGGAGAAGGCGGCCGTGTATGGACGTATAAAGACGGTAAACCTTGGTACTTCCTTGAAGAAAAATATCCGGCTTACGGTAACCTTGTGCCTCGTGATATCGCAACACGTGAGATTTTCCATGTGTGTGTTGACGAAAAACTTGGAATCAACGGCGAAAACATGGTTTATCTTGACCTTTCACATAAAGATCCGAAAGAGCTTGATATCAAGCTTGGCGGAATTATAGAAATCTATGAAAAGTTCATGGGTGATGACCCTCGAAAAGTTCCGATGAAAATCTTCCCTGCAGTCCACTATTCAATGGGCGGCATGTGGGTTGACTTTAATCAGATGACCAACATTCCTGGTCTTTTTGCTGCGGGTGAATGTGAGTACCAATATCATGGTGCAAACCGTTTGGGTGCGAATTCCCTTCTATCTGCAATCTTCGGCGGAATGCAAGCTGGCCCTGCAGCAGCGGCATATGTCAGCGGACTTGAGAAGTCTTCTGATGATGTTGCATCCACTGTATTTGAACATCAGGTTCGCAAAGAACAAGAAAAATACGACAATATCATGAGCATGGACGGAAACGAAAATGCTTACGTCCTTCATAAAGAGCTCGGTGAGTGGATGACGGATAATGTAACGGTTGTCCGTTATAACAACAAGTTAAAACAAACGGATGATAAGATCCTTGAGCTTATGGAGCGTTACAAGAAGATCAACATTAACGATACGTCTAAATGGAGTAACCAAGGGGCTTCCTTTACCCGCCAGCTATGGCACATGCTTCAGCTGGGACGCGTTATCACACTTGGTGCTCTAAACCGTGACGAAAGCCGTGGAGCGCACTACAAACCAGACTTCCCGGACCGTAATGATGATGAGTGGCTAAAAACAACGAAAGCAACATTTAATGCTGCGACGAATGGTCCTGATTTCTCTTATGAAGAAGTCGACATTCAATATATCAAGCCGCGTAAACGTGATTATTCTAAAAAGAAAGCTGAGGCGAAATAAGGATGAGCGCAAAAACAATTAAGTTTATCATCACAAGACAAAACAGTCCTGAATCCGCCCCATACCAAGAAGAATTCGAGCTTTCATACCGTCCGAACATGAACGTCATTTCCGCATTGATGGAGATCCGCCGTAATCCTGTGAACGCAAAAGGGGAAGCAACGACTCCGATCACATGGGAAATGAACTGCCTTGAGGAAGTATGCGGAGCCTGTTCTATGGTTATTAACGGGAAACCGCGTCAATCATGTACAGCTCTTGTTGATAAGCTTGAGCAGCCGATCCGCTTGGAACCAATGAAAACTTTCCCGGTAGTCCGTGACTTGGCTGTTGACAGAAGCCGCATGTTTGATGCTTTGAAAAGAGTTAAAGCGTGGATTCCGATTGACGGTACTTATGATTTAGGTCCAGGACCTCGTATGCCTGAAACCAAGCGTCAATGGGCATATGAACTTTCTAAATGTATGACATGCGGTGTTTGTCTTGAAGCATGTCCGAACGTTAACAGCAAATCTGATTTTATTGGCCCAGCGCCTTTATCTCAGGTTCGTCTCTTCAATGCGCATCCAACTGGAGCAATGAATAAAGAAGAGCGTTTAAATGCATTGATGACTGACGGCGGGCTAGCATCTTGCGGTAACTCGCAAAACTGCGTACAATCATGCCCGAAAGGAATTCCTTTGACAACATCGATTGCTGCTCTAAACAGGGATACAACATTCCAAGCATTCAAGAACTTTTTCGGAAGCGACAGAGTTTAATAAAAATCAGGCCTCTTCAACTCAGAAGAGGCCTTTTTTTATTTCTCAGGCAAAAACGGACAGGTTTTGGGGCATCCATCCAGCAATTGAATAAAAATGGGCTTCATTTTTTGAAAGAAGGGGACAAAAAACCATTACTTTTTCTTTGAACCAAGTCACTCCTAAAAACTTCTTAACATAGTATATGTTGACTAAATACTTCCAATTTGCAAATTGTGCATTGGCAGTTCTTTAAACCCTAGCAAGGAGGGGTGAAATCATTGAAAGAGAAACACTACCGACCGAAGCCTCTACTTACAAAACGAGAAAGAGAAGTTTTTGAACTATTGGTCCAAGACAAGACGACAAAAGAAATCGCAGAACAGCTTTTTATCAGCGAGAAGACCGTTCGTAACCATATTTCCAACACGATGCAAAAGCTTGGGGTAAAAGGGCGATCTCAAGCCGTCGTAGAATTACTGAGGCTTGGAGAACTAGAAATTTAGTCGGGAAACGGCTTTCCATGAAAGCCGTTTTCTTTTTTATATTCAAAGGTGCATTCAAATTCCATACCGTCTTTTGAGCTTCACTCTTTAAGTCTTGACTTCATAAGTAGTTTTCTTAATTGATAAACATCCTTTTTTGGGCTATGATGTAGGCATTGCGAAATTTGGGCTTCTGCTTGAAAGGATTGAAAAAGGATGAATGGTCCCTTTCATATACAAAAAACACTCAATAATAATGCGGTTGTTGCATCAAATGCCTCCAGCCAGGAACTGATTATCATCGGAAAGGGAATTGGCTTCGGCAAGAAAATGGGCGATGTCATAACGGATGATGCCATTGATAAACTTTATATTTTAACCAATGAAAAAGAGCAGGAGCAGTACAAAACTCTTGTGCATTCTCTTGATGAGTCCTTTATCGAACTGCTGAATGATGTGATAACCCATATAGAGGAACGAATGCAAACTACGCTAAATGAACATATTCATGTCGCGCTGACCGATCATGTTGCATTTGCTGTTAAGCGACTGGAGCAGGGAATGGATATTCGAAATCCTTTTCTTTCTGAGACCCAAACCCTTTACCCAAAGGAATACACGGTAGCTGAAGAGGTGATCGAACAGATCAACCAGTCACTCGGCATTCACCTGCCGGAAGGCGAGATCGGCTTTGTTGCACTGCATATCCATAGTGCGGTTACCAATAAAAGTTTAAGCGATATTAACGAACACTCCAGGATGATTAACAGTCTGGCTGCGATTATTGAGGAATCTCTCTCCATTAAACTGGACCATAAGAGCATCAACTATCTCAGGCTTGTCAGGCATCTGCGCCATACGATCGAACGTATGGAGATGGGTGAGCAAGTGGATAAGCAAGAAAAATTAGCAAAGGTGTTGAAAGAGGAATACCCTTTGTGCTACAATCTTGCTTGGAAGTTAATTAAGGTAATGCAAAATACTTTAAATAAACCGATACCAGAGGCGGAAGCAGTGTATCTAACGATGCATTTGCAAAGGCTTACTTAATTTTATACATCGTGCTTTTGCTTTACGTGTTACTGATTCGATCAGGCATGAGTGAAGAAAAAAGTGTAGTAAGGGCTTAATTCGGATATTCTATATCTGATTAGCTTTTGTATGCGCTTTTTTGTCACTCATGCCTTTTTTTGGTTTATTCAGCTTCCAGCACAAAGAAAAAACAAATTTAAGGAGGAAAGTCCCGTGTGGAAAAGTATTTTTGGAGTACTGCAGAGGGTAGGTAAAGCATTGATGCTTCCTGTAGCCATCCTGCCTGCAGCTGGTTTGCTGCTCGCATTTGGTAACGCGTTCAAAAACCCTGCATTGCTCGATAAGTTACCTGCTTTAAAAGCAGGCTGGTTCCAGCTTGTAGCAAGCGTTATGGAAAACTCGGGGAATATTGTGTTTTCTAACCTGTCCTTGCTTTTTGCAGTCGGTGTTGCCGTCGGACTAGCTGGCGGAGAAGGTGTAGCAGGACTTGCTGCCATTATTGGATATCTAATTATGAATGTAACGATGGGTACGTTAAAAGGCATTACGCCTGATATGATCAAAGACAACCCGGAGTTTGCAAATGTGCTGGGTATACCCACCCTGCAAACAGGAGTTTTTGGCGGTATCATCGTTGGTATTCTTGCCTCCTATCTTTATAAACGGTTCTATAAGATTGAACTACCTTCATACTTAGGATTCTTTGCAGGTAAACGATTTGTCCCAATTATTACAGCGGTTTCATCATTGGTTCTTGGTATCATCATGATTGGTGTATGGCCATATGCTCAAAACGGATTAAACTCTTTCTCACACTTTATGCTAGACTCAAACCGAACATTGGCTGCTTTCGTTTTTGGAGTAATCGAACGTTCGTTAATTCCTTTTGGACTTCACCACATCTTCTACTCTCCATTCTGGTTTGAGTTTGGACAGTACACAGACAAAGCCGGAGACATCGTCCGAGGTGACCAAAAGATCTTCTTTGCACAGATTAAAGATGGTGCACCATTAACAGCAGGTACTTTCATGACAGGTAAATTCCCATTCATGATGTTTGGTCTGCCTGCGGCAGCACTTGCGATGTATCACGAAGCTCGTCCTGAGCACAAAAAAGTTGTAGCCGGTATCATGGGTTCTGCAGCATTAACTTCTTTCCTAACAGGAATTACAGAACCAATCGAGTTTACATTCTTGTTTGTTGCTCCAGTTCTATTCGGAATTCATGCAATCTTCGCCGGGTTGTCATTTATGACAATGCAGCTGTTAAATGTTAAAATCGGTATGACATTCTCTGGTGGAGTCATTGACTATCTTCTATTCGGAGTTCTGCCTAACCGTACTGCTTGGTGGCTGGTTATTCCAGTTGGTTTAGTCTTTGCAGTCATTTATTACTTTGGATTCCGATTCGTCATCCGTAAATGGGATCTTAAGACTCCAGGACGCGAAGTGGTGGACGATGAGGTTGAAACAAACGTCAGCGTGAGCAACGAAGGGTCTTTAGCTGCTAATATCCTTGAAGGACTAGGCGGAAAAGAGAACATTAAAGATCTTGATGCATGTATTACACGTTTGCGTGTTGCTGTAAATGATGCGAAAAATGTCGATAAAGATCGCCTCAAAAAATTAGGTGCATCTGGAGTTCTTGAAATGGGGAACAACATCCAAGCCATCTTTGGGACACGTTCTGATACCATCAAGAGCGAGATCAAAGACATTATGGACGGTAAAGTGGTAGCGGCTAAAAAAGAGCCATTAACCCAAAAAACAGAAATGAAAGTTCCAGCTCCTGCGGTAGCTGAGCGTTTCGTTTCTCCGCTTGAAGGGAAAATCATCCCTATCACAGAAGTGCCTGACCAAGTCTTTTCAGGTAAAATGATGGGTGACGGCTTTGCAGTCGAACCTTCAAATGGAACGGTAGTATCACCGGTAAACGGAAAAATCATCAATGTATTCCCAACGAAGCATGCGATTGGAATTGAATCTGACGGCGGCCGTGAAATTTTGATCCATTTTGGAATCGATACGGTCAAACTTAAAGGTGAAGGCTTCGAATCGTTTGTAAATGAGGGTGACATCATAGAACAAGGACAAGAATTAATGAAAGTTAATCTTGAATTTGTTAAGGAAAACACTCCGTCAGTAATTACACCGATCGTGTTTACGAACCTTGCTGAAGGAGAAAGCATTCACCTTGAAAAAACAGGAACCGTGTCTAAAGGTGAAGAAGATATTATTACTATCAAATAAAAATAACGAAGGAGTTTTCAATCATGGCAGAAAAAACTTTTAAAGTAACAAGTGACTCAGGAATTCACGCACGTCCGGCAACTGTATTAGTAAACAAAGCAGGGCAATTCAGCTCTGACATTACACTTGGTTATAACGGGAAAAACGTAAACCTTAAATCCATCATGGGTGTAATGAGCCTTGGTATCCAAAGCGGTTCTGAAATCACAATCAAAGCTGAAGGTTCTGATGCTGATGAAGCATTGGCTGCTATTGAAGAGGTAATGAAAAAGGAAGGACTTGGTGAGTAAT
Source organism: Fictibacillus sp. WQ 8-8 (assembly GCF_024494405.1). Lineage (NCBI taxonomy): Bacteria > Bacillati > Bacillota > Bacilli > Caryophanales > Fictibacillaceae > Fictibacillus > Fictibacillus sp. WQ 8-8. Next base: position 139,890 of record NZ_JAMXKG010000005.1, on the reverse strand, counting down.
GTCTGAAAAGATTTCAGGTATTGCTGCATCAGCTGGCATTGCGATTGCCAAAGCATTTATTCTTGAAAACCCTGAATTAATCATTGAAAAAAAGCCGGTTGAAAATACCGGTCTTGAGGTTGAACGGTTTTCGGCTGCAGTAGAAAAAGCGAAAGGCGAACTTCAGGTTATTAAAGAAAATGCATTAAAAGAATTAGGAGAAGATAAGGCAGCGATTTTTGCTGCCCATCTTCTTGTCCTTGAGGACCCAGAGCTAATTGATGCAGTTAAAACCAAAATTCAGAATGAAAATGTCAACGCTGAGAGTGCGATGGATGAGATTTCAGGAATGTTTATCAGCATGTTTGAGCAGATGGATAATGAGTATATGAAAGAACGTGCGGCGGATATCCGTGATGTATCCAAGCGCGTCCTCGCTCATTTGCTGGGCGTTCAATTCTCTTCTCCGGCAAGCATCTCAGAGGAAGTAGTGATCATTGCCGAAGACTTGACGCCATCCGATACAGCACAGCTTAACCGTAGGTTTGTTCTTGGATTTGCAACGGATATTGGCGGCAGAACCTCTCATTCAGCCATCATGTCCCGTTCCATGGAAATCCCGGCAGTTGTTGGGACGAAAACAGTAACAGAAAAAATCTCCAGCGGAACCCTGCTTATTATTGATGGACTTGATGGTGAAGTCATCGTTGATCCATCCAATGAAGAGCTTGAACTCTATAAGAAGAAGCAAGAGGAATACAAAGCGCAAAAAGCTGAGTGGGCGAAACTCGTAAACGAACAAACGACAACGGCTGACGGACACCATGCTGAACTTGCTGCTAATATCGGTACACCACAGGATGTTAAAGGAGTTCTTGAAAACGGTGCAGAAGGCGTCGGTCTTTACCGTACCGAATTCTTGTACATGGGTCGCGACGAGTTACCGACGGAAGAAGAGCAGTTTAAGGCATATAAAGAAGTCCTTGAAAAAATGGAAGGAAAACCTGTCGTTATCCGTACGCTTGACATCGGTGGAGACAAAGAGCTTCCATACCTTGATCTTCCAAAGGAAATGAATCCGTTCCTTGGCTTTAGAGCGATTCGCCTTTGCCTGGAACAACAAGAGATCTTCAGAACACAGCTGAGAGCTTTGCTTCGTGCGAGTGCTTACGGAAACTTGAAAATCATGTTTCCGATGATTGCAACATTGGTTGAATTCCGATCGGCTAAGCAAGTTCTTCTTGAAGAAAAAGAAAAACTTGTAAAAGAAGGAGTATCCGTTTCAGAGAACATCGAAATCGGAATCATGGTAGAGATTCCTTCCACCGCTGTCCTTTCTGACCGTTTTGCAAAAGAAGTCGATTTCTTTTCCATTGGTACGAACGACCTTATCCAGTACACGATGGCAGCAGACAGGATGAACGAAAGGGTTTCTTACCTTTACCAGCCATACAATCCGGCAATCCTTCGGTTGATCCAAATGGTGATTACTGCTGCCCATAAAGAAGGAAAATGGGTTGGAATGTGCGGTGAGATGGCCGGCGATCCGATTGCGATTCCTATTCTTCTGGGCCTTGGACTTGATGAATTCTCCATGAGTGCAACATCAGTCCTTCCTGCGAGAAGCCAGCTTTCCAAACTTTCCAAAGCGCAAGCAGAAAAACATGTAGACACCATTTTAAACATGGATACTGCTGAAGATGTTGTGAAGTTTGTTAACGAAAATTTCTAAAACAAAGTAAAGCTGATTTCCCTTTCACTGCCTTAGTGCAGCGAAAAGGAATCGGCTTTTCTTCTTTGGCTGGAGTTGACAAGAACATCGTTTTATTTTATTCTTTGGTAGGATTTTTTTGGTTAGAGCGGTGTGAATTTCAGCATACAACATGAATATACACCGAAAGAAGGAAGAGGCGAACAAATGGATAAACCAATAGGCGTGATCGACTCAGGTGTAGGCGGTTTAACGGTAGCGAGGGAGATCATCCGGCAGCTGCCTAAGGAAGAAATTTATTATTTGGGTGATACTGCACGCTGTCCGTATGGACCCAGACCAATGGAGGAAGTAAGACAATACACATTGGAAATGATTGAGTTCCTTCTCAGCAAGGAGATAAAGATGCTTGTCATCGCATGCAACACAGCGACAGCAGCCATTTTGGATGAAGTGAAAAAAAGGCTCAGTATACCGGTTATAGGTGTCATACACCCTGGAGCGAGAACAGCCCTGAAAGTAACGAGGAATCAGCAGGTCGGAATCATCGGGACCGTCGGAACAGTAAAAAGCGGTGCTTACGAGACTGCGTTAAAGGAGATCAAGGGCGATATTACTGTGCACAGTCTTGCCTGTCCGCCGTTTGTCCCACTCGTTGAGAACGGCGAACTGTCCGGAGAGGATACGTACAGAACGGTTCTTGAAGTTCTTCAGCCGTTAAAAGAAACCCCAATCGATACTCTTATTCTCGGATGTACACATTATCCGTTATTACGGCCTGTCATTCAAAAAGTAATGGGAGAAGAGATCAAGCTGATCTGCTCAGGTGCTGAAACAGCAAGAGAGGTTTCAGCCATTCTGGATCACAGCGGTCTTTTGTATACCGGCGACCGGGTTCCAGGCCATGAATTCTTTTCTACTTCAGATAACGGACATTTCCTTGAGATCGCGAATCATTGGATGGAAGAAAAAGTAGAGCATGTGCATTTTATTAAATTAGGACAAAACCGCTGAGTGGTTTTGTCTTTTTAGTTTTTGGGGGGGCTGTCCAGAAAGTCGAAAATTGACCTTCAGGCAGCCCCTTTTTGGCTTGAAAAATCTTCAATGAAAAGTTGATTGAAGTGGAAGGTGCGAGACTCCTGCGGGACTAGCGTGACAGGTGAGACTCCCGCCGGTGCTTGCACCAAGAGGCTCACCGCACGCCCCACGGAAAGCGAGCAGCCTGGAACGGAAATCAACAGCTTACAGACTTCTTGGACAGCCCCTTTTATTTTTTCCGAGAGTGGTCTAAAAGGCGGGACAGCCCGTATACATAGTAGTACAACCACTTGGGGAGGGAAAAGTATGTACAAAAAAATGAGGGCAGGAGCGCCGCTGCTTCTCCTATCAGTGTCAATGCTGATGGCAGGGTGTGGACTGGGGGGAGAAAAAGCAGGAAATGAGCTAGATCCCCCGAAAGTGAACTACGTGAAGGAAGGCAAGTCTCTTGATAAAGAAACAACTGCCAAAGCCACTAAAAACTCCGTGAAACGCCAGCTGTTTTTATTGGACAGCAATGGGCTGGTCGTGCCTCAAATGATGAACCTGCCAAAATCAGGCACTGCTGCAAAACAAGTATTAGAGTACTTAGTAAAAGACGGGCCGGTATCCAATATCCTGCCAAACGGATTCCAGGCTGTGCTGCCGCCTGATACGCAAGTACTGGACGTTGTCGTCGGTAAAGACGGTACGGCAACCGCGAATTTTTCCAAAGAATTCAAGGATTACCGAGGCCAGGATGAACAAAGGCTTTTACAGTCGATCACTTTCACGCTTACTCAATTTCATTCAATTAAAAATGTGAAAATTCAAATAGACGGCAAGAACCAAGACGTTATGCCTGTCAATCATACACCGATCAATGACGGAGTCAGCCGTGCTGACGGCATTAATATTGAAAATGGCAATGTAGTCGACATGACCGGCAGTGATACAGCTACGCTGTATTTTGTTGCGGAAAATGGTACTCAAGAATATTATGTTCCGGTTACACGCAGGGTAGTGAAAAATGACAGCGATAAAATAACTGCAGCTATCCAAGAACTGATTCAAGGACCTGGAGAACAAAGCAGACTTTTAACCGGATTCAGAAATGATGTGAAATTACTCGATGCACCAGTTGTTAAAAAAGGGGTAGCCACGCTGAATTTCAATAAAGCCATCTTGGATAATAAATCGGAAAATACGATTGACGATGCTGTGTTGAAATCGATCGTATTATCCTTGACAGAATTAAATGATGTGAAAAAAGTAGCCATTCATGTTAACGGGAAAACAAAACTGAAGTCCGAAGACGGAAAGTCAATCACAGCTCCAGTTTCAAGACCTGCAATAGTAAACACCGGCGAATTTTAATCCATGAATAACTTGTGGTAGGATAAAAGAGACGGCTTAAGCCTTCTCTTTTTTTGTATGGCATAAAACGAAAAATAAGATCAGGCATGAAAGTGAGCAAGATAACGCAGGAGGTTTATGATGAGGAATGACGGAAGGGCGAACAACGAACTAAGGCCCGTAAAGATGGATAAAGATTACATAAAACATCCGGAAGGAGCTGTCCTCATAGCAGTAGGTGACACAAAAGTGATTTGTACTGCAAGCATCGAAGAAAGAGTTCCTCCGTTTATGAGAGGTCAGGGCAAAGGCTGGATAACAGCTGAATATTCGATGCTTCCGCGAGCGACAGAACAGCGTACGATCCGTGAGTCTAGCAAGGGGAAAGTAACGGGCCGCACAATGGAGATCCAGCGTCTGATCGGAAGAGCGCTCCGTTCCGTTGTTGACCTTCCCAAAATCGGAGAGCGGACAATCTGGGTGGATTGTGATGTCATTCAAGCTGACGGAGGGACGCGGACGGCTTCCATTACAGGAGCGTTTGTTGCGATGGTATTAGCGTTTGGTAAGCTTTTGGAGACCAAAGCGATCAAGCAAATGCCGGTAAGTGATTTTCTTGCTGCTACTTCTGCAGGTATTGACGAAAAAGAAGGAGCCCTGCTGGATTTGAATTATGCCGAAGATTCCACTGCTTCAGTAGACATGAATATTGTCATGACCGGCAGCGGAGATTTTGTCGAGCTTCAAGGAACAGGAGAGGAAGCGGCTTTTTCTTATCAGCAGCTGCAGACACTGCTCGAATTAGGGAATAAAGGTGTCACTGAATTGATCGGCATTCAGAAGGAAGTGCTCGGTGATCTGGCGAAACTAATTAAGTAAGGCAGGTATTGATGATGAAAAAAGTACTGATTGCGACGAAGAACGAAGGTAAAGTAAAAGAATTTACATTTATGTTCTCAGAGATGGGATTGGAAGTGACCTCTCTGCTGGATGTGGAGAACACTCCGGATGTTGAAGAAACAGGAACCACATTTGCTGAAAATGCAGCATTAAAAGCAGAAGAAATCTCAGAACTTTACAATATTCCTGTTATCGCGGATGATTCAGGACTTGTTATAGACGCTTTAGACGGCAGGCCGGGTGTTTTCTCGGCCCGATATGCGGGAATAGAAAAAGACGATAATAAAAATATGGACAAAGTGCTTGACGAGATGCGAAGCGTACCGCCTGAAGAGCGCAGTGCGAGATTTGTGTGTGCACTCGCCGTTGCAAGTCCAGGTAGGGAAACACTGATCGTTGAAGGGCATTGTGAAGGTGAGATCGGCTATAAAAAAACAGGAAGCAACGGCTTCGGCTATGATCCAATCTTTGTCGTCGGGCATACTTCGTCCACTATGGCAGAGCTCACAAAAGAAGAGAAAAACCAAATCAGCCATCGTGCAAATGCAATGGCGAAGCTTAAGGATCAGATGCATCTGCTGTTTTAGGAGGTTAGCCAACTGTGAAAGTTTTAATCGTCAGTGACAGCCACGGATATAAAAAGGAACTGGAAATGATCAAAGACCGTCACCGAGGTGAAGTAGAAGCAATGATTCATTGCGGAGATTCCGAGCTTACTGCTGATTCCCGCGAATTAAAGGATTTTATCACGGTGCAGGGCAATATGGATTATGCTGCGCCTGACCTTCCTACAGAAGCTATAGAGCTGATTGGGGACACTTGCTTTTATGTCACGCACGGCCACCTGTATAATGTGAAAATGTCACTCGTATCACTAACCTACCGAGGAGAAGAAACGGGAGCTAAGGTTATTTGTTACGGACACTCTCACACAGCGCACAGCTTTGAGAAGAACGGCCATATCTATATCAATCCAGGCAGCATCAGAATGCCAAGAGAACGTTTTGAAAAAACCTACGCGATCTGTGAGGTTGAAGGCAGTACGGTGAATGTATACTTTTTGGACCTTGAAGGAAAAGAAGTAGAAGACCTTAGAAGTGAATTTCAGCTTTCTTAACAATGGGGAGATTTTTCTCCCCAAATCTGTTGACATACTGAATGGGATATAGTATATTTACTTATGTCGCTGATGTTAGTGACCTAAGTTACCTACTTGCGGGTGTAGTTTAGTGGTAAAACAAGAGCCTTCCAAGCTCTGGTCGTGAGTTCGATTCTCATCACCCGCTCCATTTGCTATTTCTCACGTCGCAATGGAAACAAACAGGCAAGACTTTTTTATACTGGAAAAGTCAAAGAGAATTGATTGATCATAACGTTTTCCCCGAGGAAAACAAAACTGTGTGCCCGCAGCGCTCTGCAATCGCATGAAGTTGCATTGCTAAGCGGAAAGGGCTCTAAAATACATATGTCCCAGTAGCTCAGCCGGATAGAGCATACGCCTTCTAAGCGTACGGTCGGGAGTTCGAATCTCTCCTGGGACGCCATCTAACATACATACTATAGACACCTTTTTCAGTACATCGATTAAATGTACTGAAAAAGGTGTCTTTTTTTTGTCTTCTTTTGCTGAACTAAAGAGTGCTTGGACTATTTTTGTAAGCGCTTCAAAAATGTTTACAATGGACACGTTTCGTTTTCTTTTCTCTTTGGCACAAAGGATGTAAGCGGATACAAAAAAAGCTGAATAAACTGAAAATTAATTTTTTTCAAAAAAGGTGGTTGACCTAGAACAAAAAGGGGCGTAACATAATCAACAATTATCAGATTCTATTTAAATATTCGAACAATTTACGAAGGAGAAAAGGAGGATCACGATGTTAGAACAATGGGTTTATGTAGACGGTGAATTTGTCTTGAAAGAAGATGCCAAAATCTCTGTTTATGATCACGGATTTTTGTACGGAGATGGGGTGTTTGAAGGCATTCGAGTCTACAATGGAAATGTTTATCGGCTTGATGAACATCTACAGCGTCTGTTTGAATCAGCTCAATCCATCATGTTAACCATTCCGCACACAAAAGAGGAGCTGACAAAAATTATCGTCGAGACGCTCCAAAAAAACCAATATCGTGATGCCTACATCCGTTTAGTCATATCCCGTGGAAGAGGGAATCTTGGCCTGGATCCATTTACCTGTGAAAAACCGGGGGTTATCATCATTGCAGAACAGCTGGCTCTCTTCCCTAAAAAACTTTATGAGACTGGAATCGAAATTGTGACAGTTGCGAGCCGCAGGAACCGCGCAGATGTTTTGAGTCCAAAAGTAAAATCATTGAATTACTTAAACAACATACTCGTCAAAATTGAAGCCAATCTGGCGGGTGTCAGCGAAGCGCTTATGCTGAACGACCAAGGTTATGTCGCCGAAGGTTCTGCAGATAACGTATTTATTGTTAAAGGAAATAGCATCAAAACACCGCCGGGTTACCTGGGGGCGCTTGAAGGAATTACGAGGAACGCTATCGTTGAGATCGCTGCAGAACTTGGATACAACGTTAGCGAAGAGCCATTTACAAGACACGATGTGTACGTGGCTGATGAAGTGTTTCTTACAGGGACGGCTGCTGAAGTCATTGCTGTTATAAAAGTGGACGGCAGGGTAATCGGTGAAGGTGTTCCTGGAAAACACACGAACATTTTGCTGCAAGCGTTCAGGCAAAGAGTTGTCGAAGAGGGAGTCAAAGTCTATCCGGCTTCCACTACCGTACAAGCGGGTTAATCATACGTAACAGGAGTTGTGGTCTATGCGCAGTAACATGATAAAAAAAGGAATTGACCGGGCACCGCATCGCAGCTTGCTGCATGCTGCCGGTGTCAAAGAGGAAGACATGAACAAGCCATTTATCGGGGTCTGTAACTCGTATGTAGATATCATTCCGGGACATATGCACCTCAATAAAGTGGGCGAACAAGTTAAGCAAGCCATCCGTGAAGCAGGCGGTGTCCCGTTTGAGTTTAATACCATCGGCGTCGATGATGGGATTGCCATGGGGCACATCGGGATGCGTTATTCGCTTCCGAGCCGGGAAATTATTGCTGATTCAGCGGAAACAGTCATTAATGCCCACTGGTTTGACGGAGTCTTTTTTATTCCAAACTGTGACAAGATAACGCCGGGCATGCTGATGGCAGCAGTTAGAACGAATGTACCTGCCGTATTCGTTTCAGGCGGCCCAATGGAAGCAGGGAAATCATCCGCTGGAAAATCACTTTCGCTCGTTTCTGTATTCGAAGGAGTCGGATCACATCTTTCCGGTAAGATGTCGAGGGAAGAACTGCTGGAGCTTGAAACAAGCGCCTGTCCGACCTGCGGATCCTGTTCCGGAATGTTCACCGCAAACAGCATGAACTCCATTATGGAAATGCTAGGAATTACATTGCCGGGAAACGGGACACTCGTCGCCACTTCGAAAGAGCGGGATAAGCTCTATAAAGATGCTGCCTCCTGTTTGATGGATCTGGTCGAACGCGATATCCGGCCAAGAGACATTATTACAAAAGAAGCCATAGATGATGCTTTTGCATTGGATATGGCCATGGGAGGATCAACAAACACCGTACTTCATATGCTGGCCATCGCACATGAGGCGGGGATCGAATACGATCTTAAACGAATTAATGAAGTAGCTGAGAGGGTTCCTTATTTATCAAAGATCAGTCCCGCATCCGACTACACGATGCAGGATGTCCATGATGCCGGTGGAGTCAGTGCCATCATGAAACAGCTCTGCCACATTGAAGGAGCAGTTCATAAAGACCGGATCACGATTACGGGGAAAACTCTCTATGAAAATATAAAAGATGCTTCCATTACAAACAGCGATGTAATCAGATATCCTGATAACGCCTACAGTCCTGTAGGAGGACTCTCCATTCTATATGGAAACCTTGCACCTGACGGCTGTGTGATCAAGGTGGGCGGTGTAGATCCATCGATCAAATATTTTGAAGGAGAAGCCATCGTCTTTGAATCACAGGATGAAGCGTTAGAAGGCATCAACAGCGGAAAAGTAAAAGAAGGCCACGTAGTGGTTATCCGGTATGAAGGCCCCAAAGGCGGACCTGGAATGCCTGAGATGCTTTCACCGACCTCCGCAATCGCTGGAATGGGACTAAGCACAAAGGTCGCTTTAATTACAGACGGAAGATTTTCAGGAGCATCCAGGGGAATTTCCATCGGTCATATTTCTCCTGAAGCAGCTGAAGGCGGTCCAATCGCATTCCTGGAGAACGGAGACCACATTTTCATTGATTTGACTCAAAGATCGATCAACATCATGCTGAGCAACGAAGAACTGGAAAGCAGAAAGACGGATTGGAGACAGCCTGAACCAAAAATTAAACAAGGCTATCTCGCCCGTTACTCCAAGCTGGTTACTTCAGCCAATACTGGCGGAGTTCTAAAAATATAAACTTTTAGTAAAAAAGTTAAATAATTCAAAATCGATGAAGGGGAAGAATGATAACAGAGTATTCACAGAGAGCCGGAAGCGCTGGGAACCGGTAATGCTCTTATCAGGACCTCACCCCTGAGTGTCTGTCCGAAAGCCATTGGCCAGTAGGGCAGGCCGAGTTAACCCGAAAGAGGAGTTAACTTGTTATCAAACCGGGCGAACATATTCGTCCATGAGGCGGCCAAGCAGCATAGCCGCGAAGAAGGGTGGTACCGTGAAAAGAAGCCTTTTCACCCCTTTGGCAGGATTACACTGTCATTTTGGGTGGGAAGGCTTTTTATTATGATTTTATAAGGGAGGAATCAGGAATGAAAGCCAGCTGGGTGGCTGATGAAGAGAAAAGCAAAGTTCAAATGATGTCAGGAGCAGACATGCTGATGGAGGCACTTGAAAAAGAAGGGGTAGACGTCTTGTTCGGCTATCCTGGAGGTGCTGTCCTTCCAATCTATGATGCCCTTTACAAGAAAAATATCAGACATATTTTAACCCGCCATGAGCAAGGAGCCATCCATGCAGCTCAAGGGTTTGCAAGGGTTACCGGAAAAGCAGGAGTTGTCATCGCCACCTCGGGGCCGGGGGCAACCAATCTCGTTACTGGAATTGCTGATGCCATGATTGATTCTCTCCCGCTTGTCATCTTCACCGGGCAGGTGGCAACAACTGTAATCGGTACGGACGCTTTCCAGGAAGCTGATATTGTCGGTGTAACGATGCCTATCACCAAACATAACTACCAGGTAAGAAGAGTGGAAGACCTCCCCGGGATCGTCCAGGAAGCTTTTCATATCGCTCAGACAGGAAGGCCAGGTCCGGTTCTGGTAGACATTCCAAAAGATATTTCGACTGCTTTAGGGGCATTTTCTACACCGAAAGAAGTCACACTGCCAGGTTACCAGCCAACAGTCATGCCGAACCTTCTCCAAGTAAAACGGCTGGCAGACGCCATTGCCACTGCAAAAAAACCTGTCATTCTTGCAGGTGCGGGTGTGCTGTTCGCTGGAGCAGAGAATGAAATCCTTACCTTGGCTGAACAGCATCGGATTCCGGTCGCCAATACATTGCTCGGGCTTGGCAGCTTCCCATCCGATCATCCCCTTTTCCTGGGAATGGCCGGTATGCATGGCACCTATGCCTCGAATATTGCTCTGCACGAGTGTGATCTCCTGATTGGAATCGGAGCACGGTTCGATGACCGTTTGACAGGTGATCTAAATCACTTCGCCAAGAAAGCAGCCGTTGCCCATATTGACATTGATCCGGCTGAGATCGGCAAGAACGTGGAAACTCTGATTCCGATTGTCGGTTGTGCAAAGCATACCGTTTCAGCATTGCTTCGAGAAAGCACATCGTCAGGAGATACGACAGAATGGGTCTATCATTTATCTGAGCTGAAGAGCAGTTATCCGCTCTGGTATAAAAAAGACGGTGAAACGCTAAAACCCCAGAGATTGCTTGAAATCATTCATGAGGAAACAAAAGGGGAAGCGGTCATTACGACAGATGTGGGACAGCATCAGATGTGGACAGCGCAATATTATGGTTTTTCCAAACCAAACCGCTGGGTAACTTCAGGAGGATTAGGAACGATGGGATTCGGATTCCCGGCAGCAATCGGGGCGAAAATTGGAAATCCAGAACTTCCTGTTGTTGCTGTAACAGGTGATGGCGGATTCCAAATGACATTACAAGAGCTATCTGTTCTTCAAGAATTGAAGCTGCCTGTCATCATTGTCATCGTTAATAACCAGTCACTTGGAATGGTTAGGCAGTGGCAGGAGATCTTTTACGAAGAACGTTATTCACAATCCCTCATTCCTGTTCAGCCTGACTTTGTAAAACTGGCAGCCGCATATGGCATTGACGCTGCGGTTGTTACTACAGAAGAGGATGCCAAAGTGAAGCTTGCACAGGCACTGGAGTCCAATTCTCCTTTCCTTCTCGACTGCAGGGTAACTTCGGATGAAAATGTCTATCCGATGATTGCTCCCGGGAAAGGGATTCATCAAATGATTGGGGTGAAACCATGAGGCGCATTATAACAGCTACCGTTTTAAACCAGAGCGGTGTGTTAAACCGGCTGACAGGACTCCTGACAAAAAGGCAATTTAACATTGAGAGCATCACGGTAGGACATTCGGATGATCCGGGGATATCAAAAATTACGATTGTTGTGCAGGTCGAGGATGACAGAAAACTCGAACAGCTGCTTAAACAGCTGCATAAACAGATCGATGTGCTGAAAGTAAAAGATCTCACCGATATGGCACTTGTAGCCAGGGAATTGGCACTGATTAAAGTGATTACCACACCAGATACACGGAGTGAGATTAAAGTTATTATTGAGCCTTTCAGAGCAGCCATCATTGATGTAAGCCTTGAAAACGTCACGATTGAGGTGACAGGCGACAATGAAAAAGTAGAGGCATTGATCGAGCTGCTGCGGCCATACGGAATTAAGGAAATTTCCAGAACAGGGCTTACCGCAATGCCGCGCGGAACACAAAAAACAGTGTATAACCTGAATCAGTTTTCTATTATCTAAAAATAACTATAAAACCTAGGGAGAGATGTAAAAATGGCAAAAGTTTATTATGACAAGGAAATCGCTGATCAATACTTAAACGGAAAAAAGGTAGCAGTTATTGGATATGGATCTCAAGGGCATGCCCACGCTTTGAACTTGAAAGAAAGCGGATATGACGTTGTAGTTGGTGTAAGACAGGGGAAATCATTTGACCAGGCGGTTGAAGATGGTGTCCGAGTAGCATCTGTAGAAGAAGCTTCCAATGAAGCGGATGTCATCATGATTCTTCTGCCGGATGAACTTCAGCCTCAAGTCTATAAAAAGGAGATCGAACCGGCGCTGACTCCAGGGAAGGCACTTGTTTTTGCGCATGGTTTCAATGTTCATTTCCATCAGATCGTTCCGCCGGATTTCGTGGATGTATTCCTTGTTGCTCCTAAAGGACCGGGACATCTTGTAAGACGGACTTATGAAGCTGGAGCTGGGGTTCCTGCGCTGATCGCAGTTTATCAGGATGTGACGGGAACTGCGAAAGAAACGGCGCTTGAATATGCAAAAGGGATTGGAGCTGCAAGAGCCGGCGTTCTTGAAACAACCTTTAAAGAAGAAACCGAAACGGATCTGTTCGGTGAGCAGGCTGTCTTGTGCGGAGGATTGACTTCACTTGTTAAGACAGGTTTTGAAACTCTTGTAGAAGCCGGGTACCAGCCAGAAGTCGCCTACTTTGAATGTCTGCACGAGCTGAAGCTGATTGTTGACTTAATGTACGAAGGCGGCCTTGAAGGAATGAGATATTCCATTTCTGATACAGCTCAATGGGGCGATTTCCAATCCGGTCCAAGAGTCGTAGATGAGGATACAAGAACGAAAATGAGAGCGGTTCTGAAGGATATCCAAAGCGGAGAGTTTGCTAAAGGCTGGATCTTGGAAAATCAGGCAAACCGCCCAGTGTTCCATGCCATCAATGAGAGTGAAAAACATCATCCGATTGAAGTAGTCGGCCGCGAGTTAAGAGCAATGATGCCTTTTGTTAAACAACAAAAGGAAAAAACGAAGGAGGCGGTGACAAGTGCGAAAAATTGATATCTTTGACACAACATTGAGAGACGGAGAGCAAACGGCAGGAGTGAACTTGAATGCCCAGGAAAAACTTGAGATAGCCAAACAGCTCGAGAGGCTCGGTGTAGATGTCATTGAAGCAGGGTTCCCGGCTGCCTCCCCTGGTGATCTTGCAGCGGTAAAAAGAATCTCCGATGAAATCAAGAACAGTTCGGTAACTGGCCTCGCCCGTTCGACGACAAAGGATATTGATGCGGCATGGGAAGCATTAAAAGGATCACCTGAACCTCGGCTGCATGTTTTCTTAGCAACATCGCCGATCCACATGACATATAAACTAAAGAAAACTCCGGATGAAGTGGTTGAAACAGCCGTTCGATCTGTGAAATACGCACGCGAGCATTTTCCAATCGTACAATGGTCGGCAGAAGATGCTTGCCGGTCAGATCTGGCTTTTCTCGTAAAAATCATTGAGCAAGTGATTGATGCCGGTGCCACCGTCATTAATCTTCCGGATACTGTTGGCTATTACAGCCCTGCTGAATATGGGCATCTTTTCCGGTACGTGAGAGAGCATGTACCAAACATCCATAAGGCGAAATTATCTGCTCATTGCCATGATGACCTTGGCATGTCTGTTGCTAATTCATTAGCAGCGATCGAGAACGGAGCCGATCAGATTGAATGTACGATCAACGGAATCGGTGAAAGAGCGGGCAATGCTTCATTAGAAGAAATTGCCGTAGCACTCGCCATCCGAAATACCTTTTATAAAGCGGAAACACGTTTGGAACTGAAAGAGATCAGCCGCACGAGCGGACTCGTCAGCAGACTGACAGGAATCAGCGTTCCGCCGAATAAGGCTGTAGTCGGAAGAAATGCCTTTGCTCATGAATCTGGAATCCATCAGGATGGTGTGCTAAAAGAAAAATCAACGTATGAGATTATCACTCCCGAACTTGTTGGAGTATCCTCCAACCAGCTCGTTCTCGGAAAGCATTCAGGAAGGCACGCATTCCGGAAACATATTAACAAACTGGGCTTTGAACCCGGTGAGGAACAGCTTAATGAACTGTTCAACGAATTTAAAGCACTGGCCGACCGGAAGAAGGAGCTCACAGAAGAAGACATTCTGGCCCTCCTTCTCGAACATCAAATCCAGCCGCCAGTCCCTATGTACCAGTTAGGTGATATTCAGGTGAACTATGGCACGAACAATATTCCTACTGCAACCATTACCCTAAAAGCGCCAGACGGAAAGAGCATCCAGGAAGCAGGCACGGGCTCAGGAAGTGTAGAGGCCATTTACAATACATTGGATAAAATGCTGCCGCTGCCTGTACAGCTGAAAGATTACCGTATTCAATCCGTCGGTTCAGGAAGAGATGCATTAGCACAGGTCTATGTTCTGCTAAAGTACGAGGAACAGGAAATCAACGGAAGCGGAACCGCTCAGGATGTGCTTCAAGCATCAGCAAAAGCATATGTTCATGCGTTAAACAAAACGATTATGAACGTTCAAAAAGAAGAATTAGTGAAAGTCAGTCTATAAATTTTATGAGGAGGGGTCAAGATGGAAAAAACAATTACAGTCTTGCCGGGTGACGGAATCGGACCGGAAGTAATGAAAGGGGCATTGCGGGTGCTCAAAGCCATTGAATCCCGATTTCAGCATCGTTTTACAGTGACCGAGATGCCGATCGGCGGTAAAGCCATCGATGAGACAGGAAATCCACTGCCCCCTGAAACGCTTGAACAATGCAAAAAGAGTGACGCGGTTCTTTTGGGAGCCGTGGGTGGACCTAAATGGGATGGCATGGATCAGCGTCCCGAACACGGACTGCTCCAAATCCGTAAGGAACTCAACGTTTTCGCCAATCTGAGGCCGGTTAAAGCATTCAGTCCATTAGCAGATATTTCTCCGCTAAAACCTGAACTGATCGAAAATGTAGACTTGGTGTTTGTAAGAGAACTGACAGGCGGCTTGTATTTCGCTCAGCCAAAAGGAAGAACAGGATCCGATGAAGCGGTAGACACGCTGTACTACCATAGGCAAGAGATTGAAAGAGTAGTGAAAAAGGCGTTTGAACTCGCGGCTTCCAGAACCGGAAAGCTGACTTCAGTGGATAAAGCCAATGTGCTGGAATCAAGCAAACTATGGAGGGAAGTTGTAAACGAAATAGCGAAGAGCTTTCCAGATGTTAAAGTTGAACACATGCTTGTTGACAATGCGGCCATGCAGCTTGTCCGGAACCCTGCACAATTTGATGTCATCGTGACAGAGAATATGTTTGGCGACATCTTGTCTGATGAAGCCTCCATGATTACGGGATCTCTTGGAATGCTTGCTTCGGCATCATTGAGTGAAGAAGGTGCAGGATTGTATGAACCCGTTCATGGTTCAGCTCCTGATATTGTAGGAACTAATACGGCCAATCCGCTGGGAATGGTCCTTTCAGCAGCAATGATGCTCAGACATTCCTTTCATATGAACGAAGAGGCGGATGCCATTGAAATGGCTGTTCAGGAAGTCCTGAACGCGAAATTCCGTACGGGTGACATACAAACCAAAAAGAGCAGAGTCTCTACAACAGATGAAATGGTGGAACAGTTGGTTTACCGGCTGGAGGAAGACGCGGCGGCCGCAACGCTGCTTGAAGTATATGTGTAAGGAGGAAGGTGCAAAATGGCAAAAACAATCATAGATAAAATCTGGGACAATCACGCAGTCATTCAGGAAAAGAACAAGCCCGCTCTTTTATATATTGACCTGCACCTCCTTCATGAGGTGACTTCCCCGCAAGCCTTTGCCGGCTTGCGGGAAAAAAATAGAAAAGTCCGAAAACCCGGCCTTTGTTTTGCAACGATGGATCATAACATACCGACCAAAAATCGGTTTGTCATTGATGACCGCATCGCGCTGAAGCAAATTCAAACCCTTGAGGAAAACTGCAAAGAATATGGTATTCATTTGGAAGGTCTTGACTCTGCTGACCAGGGAATCGTACATGTCATCGGTCCGGAGCTTGGCCTGACGGTACCCGGCAAAACCATCGTATGCGGAGACAGCCATACTTCTACACACGGAGCGTTTGGTGCCTTGGCTTTTGGGATTGGAACGAGCGAAGTGGAGCATGTTCTGGCCACCCAGACACTTTGGCAGCAAAAACCGAAGCAGCTCAAAGTGAATATTGAAGGAAAACCAGGATTCGGCGTAACAGCCAAAGACATTGTACTTGCTCTTATTGCCAGCCATGGTACTAACGCCGGTGCGGGACATGTCATTGAATTTACGGGAGAGACGGTAAGAAATTTCACAATGGAAGAACGGATGACATTGTGCAACATGTCCATTGAAGCGGGTGCGAAAGCAGGTTTGATTGAACCAGATGATACAACGTATGAGTATATTAGAGGAAGAAAATACGCTCCTAAAGATTATGAATTTGAAGAAAAAGTGAAGCAGTGGGAGGATCTTAAGTCGGATTCCAATGCCTCATACGACAAAGTTATCGAGATCGATGCATCAGAAGTTGAACCGATGGTCACCTGGGGAACGAATCCGTCAATGGGTGTGGGAATCTCTGAGAATGTTCCTTCATTTAAAGAAGGGCAACCAGAAAGAGAAAGAGAATCCCTGCAAAAAGCACTTGCCTATATGGGTCTAGCACCGGGACAGTCTCTGACTGAAGTACCTGTTCAGCACGTATTCATCGGGTCTTGTACAAATTCAAGGCTAAGTGATCTGAAGGCTGCAGCTCAAGTCATTAAAGGAAAAAAAGTTCACGCTGGGGTCAACGCGATTGTGGTTCCTGGTTCACAGCAAGTAAAAGTTAAGGCAGAAGAAGAAGGTCTGCACCATGTTTTTCAGGAAGCAGGCTTTGAATGGAGAGATTCAGGATGCTCCATGTGTCTTGGGATGAACCCGGATATCGTTCCGGAAGGCGAGAGATGTGTCTCCACATCCAACAGAAACTTTGAGGGCAGGCAGGGCAAAGGAGCGAGAACTCATCTTGTGAGTCCGGCTATGGCCGCAGCAGCTGCCATTGAAGGTAAATTCGTGGACGTCCGAAAATTTGTTTCAGGTACGAGAGAAGGTGAAGCGTATGCCAGGATTTAAGACTTTTACCGGAACAGCAGCCGTATTAGACCGTGAAAATGTGGATACAGATCAGATTATTCCTAAGCAATTCCTAAAACGGGTCGAGCGCAGTGGGTTTGGCCAGTATTTGTTTTTCGATTGGCGTTTCAACCGTGATGGCACCCCGAACGCTGAATTTGAACTGAATCAGGAGGATGCAGAGGGAGCTGAGGTTTTAATCGCAGGTGCAAATTTCGGATGCGGATCTTCGAGAGAGCACGCTCCATGGGCACTGAAGGATTATGGATTCAAAGTCATTATCGCTCCTGACTTTGCGGATATCTTCTATAATAACTCTTTGAAGAATGGCATTCTCGTCATCACCCTGCCTAAACCGGTGATTGATCAATTGAAAACCAGTTTGGAAAACGGGAATAAGAAGTTAACCGTCAGCCTGGACAGCCAGGAAATCTCTGCAGGTACAAAGGTGGCAGCTTCGTTCGATTTTGATCCCTATTGGAAAGAGATGCTGCAGAACGGCTGGGATGAAATTTCAATCACCATGCAGTATGATGAAGAGATCAGCCAATTCGAGAACAAGATGGGAGTAGTCTAACAGCCAAATGCAGCCGTTCACTTCCAAGATCCGGCCATTTGGTTTGAATAACAGTTAAGCGGGAATAATAGTGTTTAGTGGCATCGGGATGGCGTAAGCCTTCTATCCTATTATTCCCTATCCCTTATAGGGAAATTTGTACATATGAGCAATCCTGCACAATGGCTGTGCAGGATTTATTGTTACTTCCTGAAGACTGACTCATCTTGAGTTTACGCCTTTAAACTGTTAAACTGATGCAAATAGAAACTGGAAGTGAAGAAACCTAATGGCTAATGAAAAAAAAAGTAAGAAAATCAGCAATGTCGTACTGTTCCCTAATTTGCCGGCCAGATTGCTTGAAAAAGGAATGTCTTCCCTAAAAGCAAAGCAATTTAAGGAATCTTTATCCTGTTTTCTTCAGCTGCTGGAGATAGAACCGGGACATTCTCAGGGACATCTGGGTGTTGTGTTAAGCCTGATTGAACTTGGCCAGCTTCAAGAAGCGAAAATAAGAGCAGATAAAATGCTCAAGCAGGGAATCGGAGAATATTTTGATGTATTGCAGATTTATCTTTCTGTCCTTATTCAGCTTTCAGAATATGAATCCGTCGTGTCAGTTGTTGAAGCGGTGCTTGAGGAACATCAGCTTCCAGCCGCTCAGGCAGAATCCTTTTATCAGCTTTTGCATTTCAGCCGTAAGATGACAGATGATTCAGAACCGCCGATTGATCTATCACCAGAGCCGCACCAGGACCGTTCCAAAGAAATTGAAACCCTTCGGAACATGATGACAAGTGGTGAAATACATAACCAGTGGATTGCCATGCAGCAATTAAGCTATATGAATCCAGAGGATACTATAGCGGTTTACCGGGAGTTCTTAGAAAATGAAGAGGGTAACCCAGGCATCAAGACCATGGCACTAAACTATTTAAAATCAAAGGACATACAGGAAACCGTAACCTTACATAAGTTTGGAAATACCTATTCCATCAACATTCAGGAACTTCACGATGTCTATGAAGATCCATTTAACCTTGAAGTAAAAAAAGAATTGGAGGATCGGCTGGAACAGGATAATCCGACTCTGACAGAATTTGCTGTTACGATTTGGTGGGACTACATACTTGCTATTTATCCTCAGGTGCCCGAACCGGCAGATTCTCATTATTGGGCACGTGCCCTTCAGTGTGCAGCTGGTAAACTGAGCGGTATGGACACCTGTGATGCCATCGAATCCGAAATCGAGATCCATCCTGAAAGTTTAGAAAAAGCTGTCGAACAGCTCCTTGATATTGAGAGGTTTACGTTCGGCCCGAATAAATTTCAAGGATACTAATACGGAAACAATCCGGGTCTTTGTTGAAATACAAGTCTGTTATGATATAATGGAATGGTTGTAACGAAAATGTAAGATTTTCAATGAAATACGTAATGTTGGAGGGAACTTTGAATGAGTGCAAAATGGGAAAAGTTAGAAGGTAATCAAGGTGTCTTAACGATTGAAGTTGAGGCTTCTGAAGTAGATACAGCTCTTGACCAGGCATTTAAAAAAGTGGTTAAACAGGTAAACGTACCAGGTTTCCGTAAAGGAAAAATGCCAAGAAAAATGTTTGAACAGCGTTTTGGAGTAGAATCTCTATACCAAGATGCTCTGGACATCATCTTGCCGCAAGCATACAGCCAAGCTGTAGAAGAAGCTGGAATTGATCCAGTTGACCGTCCAGAGGTTGACATCGAGCAAATGGAAAAAGGAAGCAACCTTGTTTTCACTGCTAAAGTTACAGTAAAACCTGAAGTTAAGCTTGGTGAATATAAAGGGCTTGAAGTTACTGAATTCGACGCATCTGTAACAGACGAAGATGTTGACAGCGAAATCAAGCGTCTTCAAGAGCAGCAAGCTGAGCTTGTTGTAAAAGAAGAAGGCGAAGTAGAAAACGGTGATACAGCTGTTATCGATTTCGAAGGATTCGTTGACGGAGAAGCGTTCGAAGGCGGAAAAGCTGAGAACTATCCACTTGAAATCGGATCTGGTTCTTTCATCCCTGGATTTGAAGAGCAATTGATCGGAGACAAAGCAGGTACTGAAAAAGAGGTTAACATTACGTTCCCTGAAGAATACCATGCAACTGAGCTTGCTGGTAAGCCTGCAGTCTTCAAAGTGAAAATCCATGAAATTAAATCAAAACAGCTTCCTGAGCTAAACGACGAGTTTGCTAAAGAAGCTGATGCAGAAGTTGAAACGCTTGACGCTCTTAAAGCAAGCATCCGTACGAAGCTTGAAGAAAGCAAAAAGCATGAAGCTGAGCACCACACTCGCGATACAGTCGTTGACAAAGCGGTTGATGCAGCAGAAGTAGATATTCCAGAAGCAATGGTCAACACAGAATTAGACCGTATGGTTCAAGAATTTGGACAACGTCTGCAAATGCAAGGTATGAACCTTGACCTTTACTTCCAGTTCTCTGGCACGGATGAAGCTGCTCTTCGTGAGCAAATGAAAGAAGATGCTGGAAAACGCGTGAAAACGAACCTAGTACTTGAAGCGATCTCTGAAGCTGAAAAAATTGAAGTTACGGAAGAAGAAATCAATGAAGAGCTTAAGAAAATGGCTGAAATGTACAACATGGACGTAGAGAAAATTACGCAAATGCTTGCTATGCAAGGCGGAAACGACGCTGTAGCAGCTGATCTTAAAATCAGAAAAGCTATTGACCTGCTAGTGGATAACAGCAAAACAATTGCATAAGATAGAGTAAGGTCTGGCAAGGCACGAACTTTTCGTGCCTTGTTTTATATAATTATTTATCATTCTTGGCAGGAAAAAGCGCTTTTTTATTGAAACTTTTTTAAAGGCTTTATTTTAGGATTAAGGTTTTAAAATAAGCCATAAGGTTAATACTTATAGAACACATTGATTCCAGCCAAATACATACTATTAATTGTCAAGGAAGGGTTTTTATTTCCGTTCATTAGGGGATATATGATACAATCCAATACATAAACTTGCGGAAATGAAATCAGTAAGCACTTGAAATAATTGCTTGCGGTGTAATGAAACAAGCATATCTGGAAACGGTATGAAAAGGTAATTGGTTTCATCCAATTTAAGGTTTAGGGGTGATTTCATTGTTTAAATTCAATGACGAAAAAGGGCAGCTGAAATGTTCCTTTTGTGGAAAAACGCAGGATCAAGTTCGTAAACTGGTAGCAGGACCAGGTGTATATATTTGTGACGAATGTATCGAGCTATGCACTGAAATTGTGGAAGAGGAGCTTGGTACAGAAGAGGATGTAGAGCTTAAGGAAGTTCCGAAACCAATGGAAATCCGCAAGATTCTCGATGAATATGTCATTGGCCAGGAACAGGCTAAGAAGTCTCTTTCCGTAGCAGTATATAACCACTACAAACGCATTAATTCTTCACAAAAGTCCGATGAAGTGGAGCTTGCAAAAAGTAACATCGCCATGATCGGGCCTACAGGAAGCGGTAAAACGCTATTGGCTCAAACGCTTGCCAGAATCCTAAATGTTCCTTTCGCTATTGCTGATGCGACTTCTTTAACAGAAGCCGGTTATGTGGGCGAAGACGTTGAGAACATTTTGCTTAAATTGATTCAAGCGGCTGATTACGATGTAGAAAAAGCTGAAAAAGGCATTATTTACATTGATGAAATCGATAAAATTGCCAGAAAGTCTGAAAATCCTTCCATTACCCGTGATGTATCTGGTGAAGGTGTACAGCAGGCCCTTCTTAAAATCTTAGAAGGTACCGTTGCAAGCGTACCTCCGCAAGGCGGAAGAAAGCATCCGCATCAGGAGTTCATTCAAATCGATACCACAAATATTCTATTTATTTGCGGTGGTGCATTTGATGGCATCGAACAAATCATCAAACGCCGTTTAGGGAAAAAAGTCATCGGATTCAGCTCTGAATCCAGACAGGCAGAACTTAAAGCAGGAGAATACCTGGCAAAAGTATTGCCTGAAGATTTGCTTCGCTTTGGTCTTATCCCGGAATTCATCGGCCGTCTGCCTGTGACTGCAAGTCTAACTCCGCTTGATGAGGATGCACTTGTTGAAATTTTGACAAAACCAAAAAATGCGCTCGTTAAGCAATACCAAAAGCTTCTTGATCTTGATGGTGTTGAACTTGAGTTCAACGAAGAAGCTCTTACTGAAATTGCTAATCAGGCTATCGAACGCAAAACTGGTGCACGTGGTCTGCGTTCTATTATTGAAGGAATGATGCTGGACGTTATGTTTGAACTTCCTTCCCGTGAAGACGTGGCTAAGTGTATCATTACAAAAGAAACGGTAGCTGATAAAGTTCCGCCAAAACTCGAACTTGAGGACGGCACAATTGTGGAACCTAAAAAGGAAACACCGAAAGAAAGTGCGTAAGAAGAATTAAAACCAGCCTCTAGGGGCTGGTTTTTTTGTTTTGGGTTTTATTTAACATAGTGTTGATTTTCGTTTTTAATAAGTACTGACCCTGAAAGAGACCCTCAGGTTATTACTGCCAACAGTCGACACCATTGACTAACAAAGCCTATGTTTTTATCTATGAAAACTTGAGCGATTCTAAAGCATAACCTCCTCACCTTTTCCATTTTCTCTGTTTAGTCCAGTACCCACTCGGAGATACTAGGAGCATAAAAAAAATTCGGGAGGAAGAAATGAACTGGACTGGAATCGCTTTACTCATTCAGCTGTTTTTTGGAATTGTAATTGGACTTTACTTTTGGAACTTGTTGAAGAGCCAGCGCACTCAGAAAGTGAGTATTGATAAAGAATCAAAGAAGGAAATGGACCAATTGCGGAAGATGCGGTCGATCTCTTTGACTGAACCGCTGTCTGAACGAGTCAGACCGGGGAAGTTTGCTGATATCGTCGGCCAGCAGGATGGTATCAAGGCTCTGCATGCTGCGCTTTGCGGACCTAATCCACAGCATGTGATTGTTTATGGACCTCCAGGTGTCGGAAAAACCGCTGCAGCACGTCTCGTACTCGAAGAGGCCAAGCGGAATAAGAAGTCACCATTCCGTCCCACTTCGGTGTTCGTTGAATTGGATGCAACGACAGCCAGATTTGACGAACGTGGGATTGCAGATCCTTTGATCGGTTCCGTTCATGACCCAATCTATCAGGGAGCGGGGGCGATGGGGCAGGCAGGAATTCCACAGCCAAAACAAGGAGCGGTAACAAACGCTCACGGCGGCGTCCTTTTTATTGATGAAATTGGAGAACTTCACCCGATTCAGATGAATAAATTGCTCAAAGTACTAGAAGACCGAAAAGTATTTTTAGAGAGCGCTTATTATAATGAAGAAAATACAAACATACCTTCACACATCCATGATATTTTTCAAAATGGCCTTCCTGCTGATTTTAGGCTAATTGGGGCAACCACACGAACGCCTGATGAAATTCCGCCTGCTATCCGATCACGTTGTCTGGAAGTCTTCTTTAGAGAGCTTCAGCCTCCCGAAATTCAGCAGATCGCTATGAAAGCAGCAGATAAAGTAACCATGAATGTAGAAGAAGATTCGGTCGAGCTGCTCTCCAAGTATGCTAAAAATGGCCGTGAAGCCGTAAATATGATGCAGATTGCAGCAGGGCTGGCGATTACAGAAGACCGAAATTTCATCAAAAAAGCGGATTTGGAATGGGTCATCCATTCCAGCCAGATGACTCCGCGTCCAGAGAGTAAGATCTCTGAAGAACCAAAGGTGGGGCTAGTAAACGGACTTGCAGTCTACGGCCCTAACAGCGGATCATTGCTGGAGATTGAAGTCACCGTTTTACCTGCGAAAAAACAGGGTACGATTACGATAACAGGTATAGTGGAAGAAGAATCGATCGGCAATAATACAAAATCAATCAGAAGAAAAAGCCTGGCAAAAGGATCGGTCGAAAATGTACTGACCGTCCTTCGAAATATGGGAGTAGATTCTGCGCTGTATGATATTCATGTCAATTTTCCAGGCGGCGGGCCGGTCGATGGGCCGTCAGCAGGGATCGCGATCGCGACTTCAATTTATTCAGCGATCCACAATGTGGAGATTGATAATGAACTGGCTATGACCGGTGAATTAAGCGTACATGGAAAAGTGAAGCCGGTCGGAGGCGTGATGGCCAAAGTATTAGCCGCTAAACTTGCGGGAGTCAAGAAGGTCATCATTCCAAAAGATAACGATCAGGCTATACTTCGGGAGATCACTGGCATAGAGATCATTCCAGTGACAAAATTATCTCAGGTGTTTCAACTCGCTTTTCCTGAAATGGATAAAGGTAATCAGCAGGCCATTCCTGCTTCAGCCTTTTTACAGTCCCCTCCTAAATCTGTCTGAAGAGGGGGCTTTGCTTTCGAGTATGAAAATGAGCTCCAATTAGACAAAATGGCTCTTTATAGGTAGAATTGTACAAAGACTGAAGAAATTTCTTCATTGTCTTGTGGCATTACAATTGTATGTTAAAGCTCTCTGAGGCGAACTCAATACTGCTGTGAAGCTGAAAATGCCATTAATCTAAAAATAGGCTGCATGAATTTGAAATCATTCAATACATTAAGCAGTATTCGGAGGTGTGTTAAATGGACGAACAAACAACCCGCATCCTTCCCCTCCTTCCTCTTCGCGGCCTGCTGGTGTATCCCACCATGGTGCTTCACCTTGATGTAGGAAGGGAAAAATCCGTACAGGCATTGGAGCAAGTCATGCTTGATGATCAGCATATTTTCCTTTCAACACAAAAGGAAGTAGCTGTAGAAGATCCGAGCGGTGAACAAATATATGAAATCGGAACCCTTTCAAAAGTAAATCAGATGCTAAAGCTCCCGAACGGCACGATCCGTGTGCTCGTTGAAGGTATTAAGCGCGGAAAAATAAAGCAGTTCATCGACCGTGAGGAATACTTGGAGGTAGAAGTAGAACTGATAGAAGACAAGGGCGAAAAGGATTTGGAAATTCAGGCCCTTATGAGAACGGCTCTTCAGCAATTTGAGCAGTACATAAACCTTTCCAAAAAGGTAACACCTGAAACGTTGGCTTCTGTGCAAGATATCGAAGAACCGGGACGATTGGCAGATGTGATTTCTTCCCATCTATCGTTAAAAATTAAAGAAAAACAGCATATTCTTGAAATTGTTGACGTAAAGGAACGATTGAATCATCTTATTTCCATCCTGAACAATGAAAAAGAAGTATTAGGGTTGGAGAAGAAGATCGGCCAGCGTGTCAAAAAGGCGATGGAAAAGACACAGAAGGAATATTACCTTCGTGAACAGATGAAAGCCATTCAGAAAGAACTTGGAGATAAAGAGGGCAAAACAGGCGAAATCTCCTCGCTCAAAGAAAGAATTGAAAAATCGGATATGCCTGAAAATGTGCAGGAGATTGCACTTAAAGAATTGGATCGCTATGAAAAAATGCCAGGGTCTTCTGCTGAGAGCTCGGTCATTCGAAACTATATCGACTGGCTGATCAATTTGCCTTGGACAAAGGAAACGAAAGATCAGCTGGACATCATCCGTACAGAAAAGATCTTAAACGAAGATCATTACGGACTTGAAAAAGTAAAAGAGCGTGTGCTGGAGTATTTGGCTGTTCAGCAGTTAACCAATTCATTGAAAGGGCCCATCCTTTGTCTTGTCGGACCGCCTGGTGTCGGTAAAACGTCGCTCGCGCGTTCCATTGGAAAAGCGATCGGAAGAAATTTTGTCCGCATTTCTCTTGGAGGAGTGCGTGATGAAGCGGAAATCCGAGGCCATCGCAGAACATATGTCGGTGCGATGCCTGGCCGACTCATACAGGGAATGAAGAAGGCAGGTACGATCAATCCAGTGTTCCTTCTTGATGAGATCGATAAAATGTCCAATGACTTCAGAGGCGATCCATCCTCTGCCCTATTGGAAGTCCTGGATCCGGAACAAAATAATTCGTTCAGCGACCATTTCATCGAAGAACCTTATGATCTTTCCAAGGTTATGTTCATTACAACAGCGAACAGCCTGGCGACCATCCCTGGCCCGCTGCTTGACCGTATGGAGATCATTTCAATCGCAGGGTATACAGAAGTGGAAAAAGTTCATATCGCTAAAAATCACCTTATTCCAAAACAATTAAAAGAGCACGGCTTGACAAAATCGCAGTTTCAGCTGAAAGAAGATGCCATTCTTAAACTCGTTCGAAGCTATACGAGAGAAGCAGGCGTTAGGAGCATGGAGCGCCAGATTGCAGGCTTATGCAGAAAAGCGGCCAAACAGATCGTGTCAGGAGAGAAGAAAAGGGTTACCATCACTGACAAAAACCTCGAGAGCTATATTGGAAAACCGCGCTTCCGATATGGCCAGGCTGAGATGGAAGATCAGGTAGGAGCAGCTACAGGCTTGGCGTATACAACCGCAGGCGGCGATACGCTGTCTATTGAAGTCGCTCTTACGCCTGGAAAAGGGAAATTGATTCTTACCGGTAAGCTCGGAGACGTAATGAAGGAATCCGCCCAGGCGGCGCTGAGCTACGTTCGTTCCAGAGCAGAGGAGTTCGAAATTGATCCGGACTTTTATGAAAAGACGGACATTCATATTCACGTTCCGGAGGGAGCAACACCGAAGGACGGACCTTCTGCAGGTATTACCATCGCAACGGCATTGGTATCCGCACTTTCAGGAAAGCCTGTTCGCAAGGATGTAGGCATGACGGGTGAAATCACACTTCGCGGCCGTGTTCTGCCGATCGGCGGCTTAAAAGAAAAATCATTAAGCGCCCATCGTGCAGGAATCCAAACTGTTATCATGCCTAAAGAAAATGAAAAAGACATAGATGATATCCCGGAAAGTGTCCGCAGCAGTCTTGCGTTTATACCGGTATCTCATCTGGATGAAGTGTTAAAACATGCGTTAGTGGGAGATAGTAAATGAAAGTAACAAAAGCAGATATCGTCATTTCGGCAGTAAAGCCTGAGCAGTATCCTGAAGACCAGCTACCGGAAATCGGCCTCGCCGGCCGTTCAAACGTTGGGAAGTCTTCATTTATTAATAAAATGATTGCACGCAAAAACCTGGCCAGAACATCATCACGGCCAGGTAAGACGCAAACTCTTAATTTCTACATCATCAATGAGCAGCTCTATTTCGTGGATGTTCCGGGATACGGATTTGCTAAAGTTTCAAAGAGCGAGAGAGAAGCCTGGGGCAGGATGATTGAACGTTATATCATGGAAAGGCCACAGCTGAAAGCTGTTGTCCAGCTCGTTGATATACGCCATGCACCGTCCAAAGACGATGTGATAATGTATGATTGGCTGAAATATCATGACATCCCTGTCATCGTTGTCGCCACCAAGTGTGACAAGATTCCAAAAGGAAAATGGGAAAAACATTTAAAAGTCGTCCGTGACACATTGAAAAAGAAACCAGACGATCCGCTGATTCTTTTTTCTTCTGAAACGGGCTATGGGAAGGATGCTGCATGGAGCACCATCCTTGGATACACACAAAAAAAATAAACCAGAGCATCTGCTCTGGTTTATTTTTTCTTGATAAAGATAAAATAAGCACCGACTCCGATCAGGATGAACGGCCAAAATCCTTCAATGGACGAAAACCATTCTTTGATCGAGGGAGTGTCTGATTTGTTGAAGAAGCTCCATCCTGAGATGGCAAGCAGTACAATGCCTGCCAGCAAGCCCTCTTTGGTTTGCTTATACATATATAAAAAGGCAAGAGCTATAATAAGGATGATCATGGCAGGCTCCTTGGGCCAGCCGTCAATATGAGATATGGCGTGAAAATGGATGCCTAAACCAAGCAGCAGGATCGCAGAAAAAGCACTTGGGCCCTCTTTCCCGCTTGCACTTTGAACAAGAAAGGCCAAGCCGATGATGATTAGAAAAGTTGGCCAAGTTAAATAGGGAAGTACATATGTAACGTTCATTTGCCGAGCTAAGAAAAATAGCCCGATTCCCAGCAATACAATTCCTGAAAAATTTCCTTTACCTTTCATTACAACCTCCAAATCATTTGACACGAATGGCTCTTATCTTAAAGATTGTTGCTTGGTGCAGGGTTTATGTCTAGCTTCCTTCCTTGACAAGTTGATTGGAGTGAAAGGTGCGAGACTCCTGCGGGACTTGCGTGACAGGTGAGACTCCCGCAGGCGCCTGCGCCAAGAGGCTCACCGCACGCCCCGCGGAAAGCGAGCAACCTGAAACGGAAATCAACCACTCCTAAGAGCACCAAAGATTGCGAAA
Source organism: Fictibacillus sp. WQ 8-8 (assembly GCF_024494405.1). NCBI lineage: Bacteria > Bacillati > Bacillota > Bacilli > Caryophanales > Fictibacillaceae > Fictibacillus > Fictibacillus sp. WQ 8-8. The sequence goes on along the minus strand of NZ_JAMXKG010000005.1, from coordinate 111,899 downwards.
ATAGCCAAACGAGTAAATCAAACCTTTGCTAAAAGGGTCGAAATTTGTTATTTTTATATGGGTATTAGTTTATAATTTTTTTTAATTAGCGCTATTTTTTTATAGTTTGTTACGGTTTGGACAGAATAGGGAAGAACTATTTCGCTTGTCCTATCATAGCATACGATTCATATTCTGTTCACAATTTTAAAATGATTATTTCATAGTACATGTTATAATGATTATGGATATTTACTGTGGTATTTACGATAGAGATAAAGGGGGTGAGTGGGATGCACATCCTTGTTGTCGGTTTAAATTATAAGACAGCACCTGTTGAGATTCGAGAAAAAGTTGCATTCAATCCAAATGAGATGGACCAGGCTTTGAAGGCTTTGCGGGAAAGAAAAAGCATATTGGAATGTACGATCGTTTCAACATGCAACCGGACAGAAGTATACGCCGTGGTGGATCAGATCCATACAGGGCGCTATTACATGAAGTCTTTCCTCGCAGAATGGTTTTCTATTGATACAAATGAACTGAATCCGTTCTTGTTTATCCGTGAAGAAGAGATCGCTGTCGAGCATCTTTTCAGAGTTGCTGCGGGTCTTGATTCTATGGTTCTCGGAGAAACGCAAATTCTCGGACAGGTTCGTGACAGCTTCCTTCTTGCACAACAGGAAGGAACAACAGGCACAATCTTTAACCATCTGTTCAAACAGGCAATAACACTTGCAAAACGATCCCACTCGGAAACAGAAATTGGGGAAAATGCTGTATCTGTAAGTTATGCTGCTGTTGAGCTTGCAAAGAAAATCTTTGGCGGGCTTGAAAAGAAAGACATCTTAATCGTGGGTGCAGGCAAGATGGGTGAACTGACTGCCAAGCATCTTCACAGCAATGGCGTAGCCAGTGTCCATGTCGTCAACCGAACGTTTGAAAAAGCGTCAGAACTGGCTGGGCGGTTTGAAGGAACGGCTCACCCTGTGGAGCATTTAACATCTGTGCTGGCACATGCCGATATCGTCATTACTTCAACCGGATCGGATTCCTACGTTATTACAAAAGAGATGGTTCAATCTGTACTTAAGCAAAGAAAAGGCCGTCCTTTGTTCATGGTGGACATCGCCGTTCCACGTGATTTGGATCCATCATTGGACGAACTGGAAAGCGTTTTTCTTTACGATATAGATGATCTGGAAGGCATCGTAGAAGCCAATTTGGCTGAGCGAAAGAAAGAAGCTGAAAAGATCGAGATCATGATCGAAGAAGAAATTATAGGCTTCCATTCATGGGTCAACATGCTTGGAGTTGTGCCGGTGATAACTGCATTGCGTGAAAAAGCGCTCGCTGTACAAGCGGAAACAATGCAGAGCATTGAGCGTAAAATGCCTCAGTTAACGGACCGTGAGAAAAAAGTGTTGAGCAAGCATACCAAAAGCATAGTGAATCAGCTGCTGCGCGATCCAATCGTAAGGATTAAAGAGCAAGCCGGAGAACCTGGGGCGGATCAGGCGCTTGAATTTTTCACAAAGATCTTCGCGCTTGAAGAAGAGGTTAAACTGCAAGAGCTAAAAAGTGAAATGGAATCAACAAAGTTAAGTGAAACATCCCCTTCATTGCCTCTGTAACGGGAATGTCACTGGGCTCCTAGAGAGGAGTTTCTGATATGCAGAACGCAAATTGGATATATGATACAACAATCATCTTGTATGCTTTAAGCATCATAGGTTATTTTATCGACTTTTTACAAAACAACCGGAAGGCTAACCGAATGGCCTTCTGGTTGCTTTCTATTGTCTGGATGCTGCAGACGGTATTTTTTGTCCAGAGAATGATAGAAGTAGGCCGTCCGCCTATTTTAACGCCTTTTGAAGGCTTGTTTTTTTATGCCTGGATCTTAGTGACTTTCTCTTTGGTCATGAACTATTTTTTCAGGATCGATTTCTTAGTATTCTTTACGAACGTGCTCGGATTTTTGATTATGTCTATTAATCTTTTTGCTCCTGGAGAACAGGTGAGTGATGAGATGTCGACCCGTCTCATTTCGGAGCTGCTGGTGATCCATGTTACGATGGCCTTCGTTTCCTATGGTGCATTCACCCTCTCTTTTATCTTTTCGATCATGTATCTGCTTCAGCACAGGCTCTTAAAGAAGAAAAAGTGGAGCAAGAGGCTGCAGCGTCTTGGAAGCCTGTCTACCCTTGAAAGGCTATCCTTTGTACTGAATATGACAGGTGTTCCAATTCTGCTTTTAAGTTTAATACTAGGCGTAATCTGGGCATTCTTAAAGATACAGGGCTTTTCACTGCTTGACGCCAAAGTCATTACGTCTTTTATCGTCATCGCAGTATACAGTGTGTTTTTATATCAAAAAGTGGCGAAGGGTCTTCAAGGAAAGACTTTGGCGATCTGGAACACGGGAGCTTTTCTTATCGTTCTGATCAATTATTTTCTGGCATCTACCCTTACTGAATTTCATTTTTGGTATCAATAAGGCCTACGGTCACTCTTTTAGGAGGTTTTTATAGATGAGAAAAATAATAGTAGGTTCAAGACGAAGCAAACTGGCACTCACTCAAACAAACTGGTTCATTGACCAATTGAAGGCGCTGGGCCTTCCTTTTGAGTTCGAGGTGAAGGAAATCGTGACCAAGGGAGATGTGATCCTTGATGTCACTCTCTCAAAAGTAGGAGGTAAAGGGCTGTTTGTGAAAGAAATTGAACAGGCCATGCTTGATAAAGAGATTGATATGGCAGTACATAGTATGAAGGACATGCCCTCTGTTCTGCCGGATGGGCTGATCATCGGCTGCACACCTAAACGTGTTGACCCAAGGGATGCCTTTATTTCAGAAAAATATAACTCGTTAGAAGAGCTTCCGGCAGGATCGATTGTCGGTACGAGCTCACTCCGCCGGGCTGCACAGCTTTTGCATGTCCGTCCGGATCTTGAAATTAAATCAATCAGAGGAAACATCGATACACGTCTTGGTAAATTAAAATCTGGTGAGTTTGATGCTATCATTCTTGCGGCTGCAGGTCTTGAAAGAATGGGCTGGTCAGCGGATACGGTGACTGAATACCTGCCAGTGTCACTGAGCCTTCCTGCGGTAGGACAGGGATCTCTGTCCATTGAATGCAGGGGAGACGATGCTGAGCTTAGAGCTCTTCTTCAGCATTTGAATGATGAAGACACGTACAAAACGGTGATGGCAGAACGCGCATTCCTTCACACGCTTGAAGGCGGATGCCAGGTGCCGATTGCGGCCTACGCAGAAAGAACAGAAGAGAGGGAGATCTCCTTAACTGGGCTTGTTGCTACTCCTGATGGCAAAACTGTAATCAAGGAGCAGGCTGTCTCGGATGATCCTAACATGCTCGGAGTGACACTAGCTGTTAAGCTTCAGGAGAAAGGTGCACTTGAGATCCTTGAGAAAGTAAAGAAAGACCTGGGAATATGAAGTCCCGGCCTTTAGCGGGAAAGACGGTTGTCGTCACAAGGCCGGCTCATCAATCTGCAAGTCTTCTTGCAAAGCTTGAAGAAGAAGGGGCAGAGGCTGTCAGCTTTCCGGTACTGCACATAGCAAAAGCAACCATGGATTCAGAAGAAGAAGCTGTGCTTCAGCAGCTGGAGCAGTTTGATTGGGTGGTCTTTACGAGTGCGAACGGGGTACGTTATTTTCTTCAAATGCTTCAGGAGACCGGGAAGACGTTTACTTCTCAGAAAATAGCGGCGGTCGGCCCAAAAACCGGTAGAAGGCTTGAGGAGAATGGAGTTTCTATTGATCTGATGCCGGGGAAGTATGAAGGGAAAGAACTGGCGGTAGAATTAAAGAAAAGAGTGAAACCGGGTTCCAAAGTACTCGTTCCAAAAGGCAGCCTTGCGAAGCAGACGGTGGCAAATACGCTACATGACCTTGCTCAAGTAACCGAGATCATCGTTTACGAGACGAAGAAGGCAGAAGTATCAATACACCAGCTACCCGAGAAGGTGGACGTGATCATTTTTATGAGCCCTTCCAGTGTTGTTTATTTCGGTGAAGCGGCTGGTGATCGCCGGGTAATGTACCAGAAGAACACTTGGGCAGCCTGTGTAGGGCCAGTAACAGAGGCGAAAGCGAAACAATCCGGGTTTCATAAGCGGATCAGTGCCACTGATTATACAGAAGAAGGTATAATAGAGGCTGTGAAGAGTTTTATCGGAGAGGAGAAATAATATGAATTTTCAGCGTCATAGAAGATTGCGAAGCAGTGAGAGCATGCGTGCACTCGTGAGGGAAACGCATGTAAGAACAGACGATTTGATTTATCCGATCTTTTTTGTAGAAGGTGAGCGCATTAAGCAGGAAGTCCCTTCCATGCCTGGTGTATACCACGTATCACTTGATTATCTAGAAGAGGAAATGCAGGAGCTTGTGGACCTTAACATCCGTTCTGTTATGGTTTTCGGAGTACCCGACCATAAGGATGATGCAGGAAGCTCGGCGTATGACCATAATGGAATTGTACAAAAAGCGATCAAGAAAATAAAAAATGGTTTTCCGCAGCTTACCGTTATTGCTGATACATGCCTTTGCCAATATACGGACCATGGACATTGCGGGATCATTCGGGACGGAGAAGTTCTGAATGATGAATCACTCTCTGCGCTTGCAAACACAGCAGTTTCTCAAGCAAAAGCTGGAGCGGACATCATTGCTCCTTCCAATATGATGGATGGGTTTGTTGCAGCGATTCGTGAAGGACTGGACGAAGCAGGTTTTATCAATGTGCCGATCATGTCATACTCTGTAAAATATTCCTCTGCCTATTATGGGCCGTTCAGAGAGGCTGCTCACAGCTCTCCTCTGTTCGGGGACCGCAAATCTTATCAGATGGACCCGGCCAATCGCCTGGAAGCACTGCGTGAAGCAGAGTCGGATATTGAAGAAGGAGCAGACTTCCTTATGGTAAAACCGGCGCTTGCATATTTGGATGTACTGCGTGAACTGAAAGACCGTTACCCTCTTCCGCTTGTCGCCTATAATGTGAGTGGTGAATATTCCATGATCAAAGCCGCTGCCCAAAACGGCTGGATTGATGAAGAAAGCATCGTGATGGAAACATTGACAGGCATGAAGCGTGCAGGTGCTGATCTGATCATTACGTATCATGCGAAAGATGTATCGCGCTGGTTAAACCGCTAAGACAGGAGGATTTAAACATGAGAAGCTTTGAAAAATCAAGTGCAGCCTTTCAGGAAGCCAAGAAATACATGCCAGGCGGTGTCAACAGCCCTGTGCGTGCGTTTAAATCGGTAAACATGGATCCTGTATACATGGAACGCGGAAAAGGTTCCAAAATCTATGACATCGATGGAAATGAGTATATAGATTACGTGCTATCCTGGGGTCCTTTAATCCTTGGACATGCCAATGAAAAAGTAGTGGATGCCCTTAAAAAAACAGCTGAGCTTGGTACGAGCTTTGGAGCTCCGAACGAGTGGGAAACGATGCTCGCCAAGCTTGTTGTAGAAAGGGTCCCTTCCATTGAAATCGTCCGAATGGTGAACTCCGGAACAGAAGCGACGATGAGTGTGCTTCGCCTTGCCCGCGGTTATACAGGCAGAAACAAAATCCTGAAATTTGAAGGATGTTACCATGGCCATGGCGATTCATTGCTCATTAAAGCAGGGTCAGGTGTGGCTACGCTTGGACTTCCTGACAGCCCGGGAGTTCCTGAGTCGGTCGCTAAGAACACCATTACTGTCCCTTACAATGATCTTGAAAGTGTACGCTATGCGTTTGAGCAGTTCGGTGATGACATTGCGTGTATTATCGTCGAGCCGGTTGCCGGAAACATGGGCGTAGTCCCTCCCAAAAAAGGATTCTTGGAAGGTCTTCGAGAGGTAACCAAACAATATGGATCTCTTTTAATCTTTGATGAAGTCATGACCGGTTTCCGTGTGGATTACCATTGTGCGCAAGGATATTTTGGCGTTACTCCTGATCTTACCTGCCTTGGCAAGGTCATTGGCGGAGGCCTTCCTGTCGGCGCGTACGGCGGGAAGAAGGAGATCATGGAGCAGATCGCACCAAGCGGTCCAATCTATCAGGCAGGAACTCTCTCAGGAAATCCTCTGGCGATGGCAGCGGGTTATGAGACTCTGTCTCAGCTTACACCGGAATCGTATCAGGACTTTGTAAAAAAAGGCGACCGCCTCGCTGAGGGGATTGCAGCGGCTGCAGAAAAATACCGCATTCCGCATAGCTTGAACCGTGCGGGCTCTATGATCGGATTTTTCTTTACCGATGAGGACGTGGTGAACTACGAAACTGCGAAATCTTCTAACCTTGATTACTTCACACGCTACTTTAAATATATGCTGGAAGAAGGAATCTCACTTCCTCCTTCCCAGTTTGAAGGTCTCTTCCTATCAACTGAACACAGTGTTGAGGATATTGAGAAAACCATTGCTGCATGTGAAAAAGCCTTCTCCAGACTATAAAGACAAACTGCTCCTTTGAGGAGCAGTTTTTTTTGTTCTTCTCTTTCCAATCATATTTTTACCAAGTTGGTCATAATCCTGTAACGTATGAGATATTTGGCTGAAAGGAGGAGAAAGGCATGAATCCATCGAAGCTGCGTTTCTCCATAGAGGAGTCTGTCTGGTTAAAGAAAGGACAGGAAGTTGCAGAAGTTTTATCAATGGCACTGGAGCCTGATATTCAGATCACTGAAGAAGGCGGCCAGGTTTGTGTTAAAGGAGCTTTAAAGCTGCATGGAGAGTACCGTCCATGTGCAATGGATGATGGGAATTCTCTCAATTTGGAAACAGGCTCGCTCAGAGAGCAGGTTTCCTATCGTTCGCTGACACAGCTGAAAATGAACGATGAGGGGATAGCAGAGCTGGATCATCGGTTCCCTGTTGACATCACGATCCCTTCAACACGGGTCCAAAAGCTTGAAGAGGTGTTTGTTCTTGTTGATGCCTTTGATTATGAGCTTCCCAATCCAACCTGCCTGGAGCTAACTGCATCCATTTCCATCTCAGGCATTCAGGATGGGAATGAAGAACCTGCCCAAGAGGAGCAAGAATCTTTTCAGGGTCAGGCGATGGAAGATGAGGGCATGACATTTGAGGAAACGCCGATGAATGAAGAAACGGAATACGAGCCGTTCCAGGTTCCCGTATTTGAAGCCAGGTTTGAAGAGAATGAGCAGCAGGATGAGATGAATTCAGAAGAGGAAGCAAGAACGGAAGAACAAGAAATATTTGCTCCTTTCCAATTTGAAGCCAAGAAGCTGTACGAGATGCCGGTCATTGAACCGGAAAGCGAACCTGCGCAAGCAGAATTCACAGAGCCAGCGATCAATTACAACCGTCAAGACGATGAACCGGCAGCCTATCCAACCCCAACCTTTGCTGAAGCGGAAGCAATGGAAGAGCAAGAAGAGCAGGAAGAATATCAGGAAGAATATCAGGAAGAATATCAGGAAGAATATCAGGAAGAACCGGCTGACAATGGGATTCCGGCTTTAAAGTCACTTTCTTACTATACACCTTCCTATACACCGCCGCCACCGCCGCCTGCTTTGCCTCAAATCGAGCAGATCAATATACATTCGGAAGAACAGGAAGCTTATAACTACAATCAGCAGCCGCCTGAAGAAGCATTTGAACAGGTGCAGGAGCGGGAGGAGGAACAAGAGAAAGTTTCCTCCACTGAGGCAAGGAAAGAGGAAAATGCATTATATTTAACAAAAATGCTTTCTGGAAATGAAGAAAGGTTTTCAAAGGTAAAAATGTATATTATACAGCGTGGGGAATCGCTTGACAGCATTTGTGAACGCTATGATATCTCTATTCATTCTCTGATGAGAGTCAACAGGATCAATCAGGAAGAGGTCGCAGTAGGCCAAATTATTTACATCCCAGTTTCACAAAGCCGTTAAGGTCGGGTGGAAGCGATGACCCTATTACATGAAATCAAGAAGCATTATGATCTTCAAACCGTGAAATGGAAAGATAAAGAAAGCCTGGTGGACACTGATTGCGGGGTCAAACGGATCAGGATCTGGAATGATCTGAACCTTTTAAACTGGCATGTCCGATGGAGGGATGAAGTCGGCAAGAACAGTTTGGCTGTAGCAGACCGAATGATCAGGACGGCGGATGGAAATCCATGGGTTGAGTTGGAAGGCAGGTACCTTACCCTGCATGATTATGTAGAAGGCCGGCATGAAAGGGGAGGCCATGAAAAAAGGTGGGGCCTTCTCTTGGGCAACATGCTTCAAGCGGGCCTAGATCTGCAAAAAGAGTTTGGTTCCATTACCCATGCTGATCACTATTCCTTTGACGCCTGCCTGGCGGCGATCCACAAACTAAGCAAGGATTACAATGAACTTGTCAGTGTCAGAAATTCTTTGCCTGAAGCAAATAAAAGACTGAACCTTGCCATGGAACTCAAACAGGCATCCTCTAATGTGCCGCTTCCGCTCCTTGATTCTGATACACACATGAGCAATGGAGCACAAATTTTTAATATATTATTTTACCGGGGAAGCAATGGTTATCCTGAACAGGGTTATCGCCCGCTGCGCAATTTTTTGACCGAGTGGCTAAAGGAATGCGGCCCCTACTCACTGCGGAAATTATTAACCTGCATCAATGAACATTTCTCTTTGGAACGGGAACAGGGATATTTGCTTCTGGCAGAGATCTTGACACCATGGGAACTTCAGGATTGTGTGGATCAGTTAAAGAATAAAGAGCTTTCACACATTGTTGCTTGCGTTGAATCTTTTGAACAGGATTGGGATTTTAACAGAATCCTGCTTCACTGTTTTACTGACTGGATGGACGATAAACGAAAGAGGGTGGCTTTGTGAGCCATTCAAGTGAAAACGTCAATTATGGTCCGGTTTTATTTCAGTACGATCTTTATCCAGAGAAAATCGAAGCGTTCGGCAAAGTGAAAAAAGTGATATCAAAAAGAGGCACGTTTGCTTTAAAGGAAACGAGTTTAAACGAAGAAGAATCGAACTGGTTTACCCATGTCGTTCACCGATTGTCGGAAATCGGCTATCATCAGGTGGTGCCGCTCTATCCAACTAAATACGGTGATTATACCGTACAGCATGGAAACAAAACGTACTATCTCATGCCGTGGTTTGCAGGTGGTGAACGGCTCGGCCAGACGCGGGAAGAAGTGATGATCGATGAGATCGGAAAAATTCATTATCTGACCCTGAAAGAACAGGATTTCTCGCCAGAAGTGGTAGACCATTCTTTTCAGTATTTAATGCAGAGATGGGAAACACGCCAGCTTGAAATGGAGAGGTTTGCTGAAGAATCCGAACGCATGCCGTACATGTCTCCTTTTGAGCTGACGTATTTAAGCCATTTTCACCACATGATGAAAATGGCGGAGGAAGCAAAACGCCGTTTGAAAGACTGGTATGATGCCTGCCATGCGGAAAAAAGGTATCGCAGTGCACTTTGCCACGGCAAACTATCACGAAATCATCTGTTATTCTCTCATCATGGGGAACCGCATCTCCTCAATTTTGAAAAAGCAGTGCTTGATACGCCTGTAAGAGATTTGGCGATCTTCTTCAGAAAAGCAGTACACCTTTCGAACTGGACGAGAGAAGAGGGCGGGAGGCTGCTCTCGCTGTATCAAAGGCACATTCCACTCCTCGAGGAGGAAAAAAGCCTCTTGGTCAGCTATATGAGCTATCCCGAACCGATCTTTAACTCCGTTGATTTATATCGTCATCAAAGGGAACGATACAGCCAAATCGAGTTTGTCCACCGTTTGGAAAAACGAATTTCAGCGATGAGGCACATCAGGGATTTCTGTGATCTGATCCTGACCCCGCCGCCGCCGGAACCGCTCGATATGAATGAAAATACTGATCACATATAGTAGCCTATATGTGATCTTTTTTTATTTTCCGCTTTTCTTTATAACACCTCATAGGAAAAGCAAAAGTGAAGAATGATTAAAATAAGCATGATTACAAAATCAATGCCGGATGGGAACAGAATGGTACGGATGATCTGGAACACGATCAGAGGTATTGTAAATTGGCTTACGATATCCCTTGCTGTCCGAAGCCAATCGGGAACCTGAAATTTAAACGGCGTGCGGTTTCTTTTAAAATAACGTCTGGCCATAACTATCCTTCTTTCGTACATCTAGGTTGATATCATGGTATTCACCAGCCTGCCTATTCGTGAATATTGCCGGAATGCACATATTTCTTGTAAAAGAATAGAATAATTGTTACAACAAATGGGAAAACTATTGACGTTTTCCTGTTTTACTAGTTAAAATAGAACCAATGAAATCATATAACTTGCTTTGAAAGGGAAGAGTACAACGACTGTCCTTAAAGAGAGGGAAATCAGATGGCTGAGAGATTTCCTAAGGAAACAGCGATGGAAGGTCGCCCTGGAGCAGCTTCTTTGAACAAAGGCAGACGGCCTTTCTAGAAGAAGACGGCGAAAAACCGTTATCCGGCAATGAGTGTGCAAAAGGCGTTTATTTCTGCTTTCTGCAAACAAAGGTGGTACCGCGAACAATGCTTCTTTCGTCCTTTGAGACGGAGGGGGCTTTTTTATTTGTATTGAGAAGGAGGAGACGTTCATGTCTACTGAAAAGCAAGAACTTACAATGCCAACGAAATATGATCCAAAGGCAACCGAAGAATCCTGGTATAAATATTGGGTGGACGGCAAATTTTTTGAGGCAACGGGTGATGAATCCAAAACGCCATATACCATTGTCATTCCGCCGCCGAACGTTACCGGCAAACTGCATCTTGGCCATGCATGGGATACAACACTGCAAGATATCCTGAGCCGAGCAAAAAGAATGCAGGGCTATGATGTACTCTGGCTTCCTGGAATGGACCATGCCGGAATCGCCACACAAGCTAAAGTTGAAGCGAGACTCCGTGAACAAGGCACTTCCCGCTACGATCTTGGCAGAGAAAAGTTCCTTGAGAAAGCCTGGGAGTGGAAGGAAGAGTATGCTGACTTTATCCGCAATCAATGGTCAAAGCTTGGACTTGGCCTCGATTACTCGCGTGAGCGCTTTACCCTTGATGAAGGTTTGTCTGATGCTGTTCGTGAAGTGTTTGTAACGCTTTACAACAAAGGACTGATTTACCGAGGCGAATACATCATCAACTGGGATCCGCAGACAAAAACAGCTCTTTCTGATATTGAAGTTATCCATCAGGATGTACAGGGTGCGTTCTACCATATGAGATACCCTCTTGCTGACGGATCCGGCCATATTGAAATCGCAACAACAAGGCCGGAAACGATGCTTGGTGATACCGCCATTGCCGTTCATCCGGAAGATGAGCGCTACAAGCATTTGATTGGCAAAAAAGCAATTCTCCCAATTGTCGGGCGCGAGATTGAGATTGTCGGGGACGACTATGTAGATATGGAATTTGGATCAGGTGCTGTAAAAATCACACCTGCTCATGACCCGAATGATTTTGAAATTGGAAACCGCCACAACCTTGAGCGTGTCCTTGTTATGGATGAAGGCGGAAAAATGAATGAAAATGCCGGAAAGTACCAAGGCATGGATCGCTTCGAATGCCGTAAACAAATTGTTCAAGACCTGGAAGATGCAGGAGTTCTTTTCAAGATCGAAGACCACATGCATTCCGTAGGGCACTCTGAGAGAAGTGGAGCAGTAGTTGAGCCTTATCTTTCCACACAATGGTTTGTTAAGATGAAGCCTTTGGCAGAAAAGGCGATCGAGCTTCAAAAAACAGAGGACAAAGTAAACTTTGTACCGGAGCGTTTTGAGAAAACGTATCTTCACTGGATTGAAAACATCCGTGACTGGTGTATTTCAAGACAGCTGTGGTGGGGGCATCGAATTCCTGCCTGGTACCATAAAGAAACAGGCGAAGTATACGTAGGCCACGAGGCGCCGAAAGATGAAGAAAACTGGGAGCAGGATACAGATGTATTGGATACATGGTTCTCATCCGCATTATGGCCGTTCTCCACAATGGGGTGGCCGGATGAAGAAGCGATTGATTTCAAGCGTTATTACCCGACCAATGCATTGGTTACCGGCTATGACATCATTTATTTCTGGGTAGCACGCATGATCTTCCAAGGCATGGAGTTTACAGAAAAAAGGCCGTTCAATGATGTATTGATCCACGGACTTGTACGTGATTCCGAAGGCCGTAAGATGAGTAAATCTCTTGGCAATGGTGTTGACCCGATGGATGTTATTGAAAAATACGGAGCGGATGCTCTTCGTTTCTTCCTATCCACAGGCAGCTCACCAGGAAACGATCTTCGTTTTTACTGGGAAAAGGTAGAATCTACTTGGAACTTTGCCAATAAGATTTGGAATGCTTCCCGATTTGCCCTTATGAACATGGACGGAATGAAAGTTGAGGAAATTGATCTTACTGGAGAGCTGAACCTGGCGGATAAATGGATTTTAACCCGTTTCAACGAAACCGCTGAAAATGTAACAAGGCTGATCGATACGTATGAATTTGGAGAAGTTGGCCGTCTCCTTTATAACTTTATCTGGGATGACTTGTGTGACTGGTATATCGAGATGGCGAAACTGCCGCTTTATGGAGAAGATGAAGCAGCAAAGAAAACGACTCGATCTGTATTGGCTTATGTCCTGGATCACACATTGAGACTGCTTCACCCGATCATGCCATTTATTACCGAGGAAATCTGGCAGCATCTTCCTCATGAGGGTGAATCCATCACAGTGGCTCAGTGGCCAGCGAAGCGTGAAGATCTTCATTTCCCGGAAGCCGCCAGAGATATGAATCTCGTAACGGAAATCATCCGTACAGTACGTAACATCCGTTCTGAGATGAACGTTGCACCGAGCAAACCGATCGAGCTTCAGATCAATGCCAAGAGTGAGGAAGTGCTGAACGCGCTTGAGGCAAACCGCAGCTATCTTGAAAAGTTCTGTAACCCAAGCACATTGACACTCGGAACAGATCTATCTGCACCGAATAAATCAATGAGTGCTGTACTTACCGGGGTTGAAATGTATCTGCCGCTTGAAGGATTGATTAATTTAGACGAAGAAATTCAGCGTCTTGAAAAAGAAGTTGAAAAATACAACAAAGAAGTCGAGCGTGTACAGAAGAAACTAAGCAACGAAGGCTTCATGAAGAAAGCGCCTGAAAAAGTAATCGAAGAAGAGCGTGCAAAAGAAAAGGACTATAGCGAAAAACGCGATAAAGTCCGCCAGCGCATTCAAGAACTGAAAGCATAAAAAGAAAGCCTGAAAGTGATCAGTCACTTTCAGGCTCTTTTATTTGTCCGGCGATGTGGGCCATATAGGTCCTAACGATGTTGATGTCTGATGTAGCACTTAACGTGCGGCTGCCCACCACGTCCTCCACTTCGTTAAAAATAAAAGAATCGTCTTTATCCAGTAAGAAGTCGATTCCGGCCATTCCCATCTCAAAATGGGACATTACTTTTTGAGCCAATACTTTTTGTTCCTCATTTAGATCGTAGAACTGAGCTTTTCCGCCGAGTGAAAAGTTCGCTCTGAAATCTTCGTCAGAACTTCGAAGGACTGCGCCGACGATCTGATCTCCGACGACAAATACCCGGACATCTCTGCCAGGATGAGCCGCAGGTTTTTGAATCACCCATTCTTGATGGGGATAGGTGGAAAGGGCCTCACGCAATTCTTGTTCGTCTGTTACAAGGTGGACCTGTGATCCGCCCCTTCCTGAAGATAACTTTGCAATTAAAGGAAAGTCAAAAGGCAAAGAATCAGGACGATATAAAGAAGGAGAGATGAAAAGGGTGTCCATCATGGGAATACCAGCCTCCGCCAGAAGCTGGTGTGTTCTTGCCTTATCATTGGCTACCCTGGAAACAAAAGAAGAGTTAAAGACTTTTACACCCAACTGTTCAAGCTGCTGAGAGAAGAGATGGTGAATCGTACGGACCACAGCAAACGCTGGCAAAGGGTCCTGACGCTTTTCGTAATAAATTGAAAGCTGATTTTTCGTTACACCAAATGCAAATCTTTCAGTGTATCGAAGTTCAAGGTCTAACCCGGCTGCTGCAGCCTCCTCTGTCATCCAGCTTATAAAGGAGGCATTCTTTTCAGCATCTTGTACACTGTAAATCAACCATCCCTTTTTATTCATGTGAGAGTCCTCTTTCTTTAAGATCATTGAGGATGAAATCCATCATATGCAGAGCTACATCAATTCCTGTACATTCATAAATGCTGCGGATATGAGCGTTGGAGTTGATCTCACAGACGAGGGGAGAGCCATCATTGCCAAACAGCAGGTCGACTCCAGCAAATGATGTCCCTGTAACTTCCGCACAGACTGCCGCCAGATCGATTTGTTCTTTGGTCGGTGTATAAGGCTTTGTTTTTCCGCCGAAACTGACATTTGCCCGGAAATCTGTCTCGGATTTTCTCAGCATGGAAGCAACAGCCTTGCCGCCTACGATATTGATGCGTACATCCCGCCCGTAGCTGGACTTGATCAATTCCTGGAATACATATTCGGTGTTTTTTAGAGATTTCATCAGGTCAAGCAGTTCCGGTTCATTTTCTACTAGGTGAACCTGCATACCAAACGATCCGTAGGCTTCTTTAATAACCATCGGAAAGCCGATTTCCTTTGCAATAGCAGAATAATGGCTTTCATCATGAAGGTCTCCAAATACTTTTGGTGCTATAATGGTTTTTGGAAAAAGGATTCCGCGGTCTGCGAGGGTTTGGTACATTCTCGACTTGTTATCGCAGATTTCAATGGAATCGGCAGAATTATATAGTGGAATACCTAATTTTTCGAGTTGTTTGGCAAGGAAGATATCCTTGTCTCCAAAGATCACAAAATCAGGAGAGCTATTTTTATAGCTTCCAGAAATCATAGATTTTCCGTTCTTAAATGTAACGAGCAGGTCATTGTTTTTAATGATGGTGGGCTTAATGCCTTTTTTTTCAGCCGCTTTGGCCGTCCACTCGGCAAAGTCCATGAATTTTTTTTGGTGCAGGTTTCCGTTATAGATGATCCAGCAGGATGGTTGTGCCATTGTTGTCCTCCGTCCGTGTTACAAATACTATACCGTTATTTTATCGTTCCCAAGAATATATCACAATACGAAAGGGGAAGCGTGGATGTTTACATCTTATGAAGACATCAACCATGAACTGGAACTGACAGATGCAGGAGAGATGAAGATGGGCCTCGAACGCATGAAGGCAATCCTTCAGAAACTCGGTAATCCGGAGAAAACCTTGCGCTGCATCCATGTGGCAGGAACGAATGGGAAGGGTTCTACCATCCAGATGATTCAAGCCATTCTCCGTGAACAAGGATATTCTGTAGGCACATTTACGTCTCCTTTTCTAGTTAACGTCAGAGAACATATTCAGCTCGATGGTAAATGGATTACAGATAAGGAATTGGAAAGAATCATAGAGAAGATGAAGCCTCTTGTCAGGGACGTGGAAAACGAAGGATTAGGCAGCCTGTCCGAGTTTGAGGCGGTGACAGTTGCTGCTTATGTTTTTTTCAGCCAACGTGCACCGGATTTTTGCCTAGTAGAATCCGGACTTGGAGGACGGACCGATTCAACGAACGTGATCGTGCCTTTGCTTTCTATCATTACCAGCATTGGCTACGACCATATGAATCTTCTTGGCTCAAGCCTTTCAGAGATCGCCCAACATAAAGCGGGGATCATCAAGCCTTCTGTTCCTGTCATTACAGGTGCTGATCAGACTGAGGCTCTGTCTGTAATTGAAAAAACAGCCAAGGACAATCACTCGAAATGCTACAGACTGGGTAAAGAAATGTACACGGAGCGTATAAAGGCGTCAGAAGGGAATGAGATATTTTCCTATAGATCACCTTATTCAAACCGAACACTTATGGAAATTACCATGCCAGGAAAGCACCAAGTCAGCAATGCGGGATTAGCTTTAATGGCAATGGATCTCCTGAAATATGAGATAGGGTGGGTGATCGATGAGGAATCTATCACCAGTGGAATAAAAAAGGCGAAGTGGGCTGGCCGATTTGAGGTTGTAAACGACCGCCCAAAAATAATTTTGGATGGAGCCCACAATCCCGAGGGCATCCTGGCCTTAACGGAAACGTTAAAAAGCCATTTTCCCGGAAAAGCCATTCATGTGCTGTTTGCTGCATTAAGGGATAAAGACACTGGAAGCATGCTCAAACCGTTGGAGGAGATCAGTTCATCCATGATGTTTACTTCGTTTGAGCATCATCGAGCGGACAGTGCACAATCCTTATATGAAAAAAGTACTATGAAAAAAAAGCAATACGATGAGGATTTTGAGACCGCTCTTATTAATTTTCTTGAAACAGGTAATGAGCAAGATATCCTGCTAATCACAGGCTCCCTCTACTTTATTGGGGCGTGTAAGAATTTTTTAAAGAAAATAATTGGTAAGTAATTGAAATTTTCCAAACTTTTGTTACAATAAGTAGATAATAGTATTTACCTAGCTGTATGCAGGGTATAGAACTTTTGGCTCATGAAGGGGGACCGAGGGAACATGGATAAAAAAAGGCGGCTTGTTATGTGGATAGTATGGGTTATATTCTATCCAGCAGCAATTTGGACAGGCTACTCCCTGAATGATTTTCCTGCATCCATTTCTTTTTTTGATATTTCGGTATTAACGGTACTCACCGTGGTCGTTTCACTTTTCCCGATCAGAGTATTAAACTCCAATATTTCGCTCATTACCGGCATCTCGCTAGCGATTTTCCTTTACTATGGATTATTTCTCTCCCTGATCATTACTCAGATTGCGGTATTCTCATTAACTCTTAAGGTGTATTTCAGTACGAATGAGCATTATCGGTATTTAACCAATACATTGATGTTTGCCTGGATATCGGTTGGATCCGGCATCATATTTGCGCTGCTCGGGGGGCATACCGGCCCATACGACCTTAACAAAGGATTTTACTTAATACCGATTGCCGGATACATATTGGCACATTTCTTATTGAACCATCTCTTTTTATATGTGGTAAGAACATATGCGTTTGCACAAAAAGTTCGTTTTATTGAAAAAGATCTTTGGGTCGATATTATTTTTGAGATGCTGGTCATTCCTGTCGGCGTACTCCTTTATGTTCTCTATTCGCAGATTGGTACACCGGCCATTTTTTACGTGGGTTTTCCATTTTTAAGCCTGTCCATCATCATCAACTTGTACCATGCGAGCCAGCAGGTCAATGATCTCCTGCAAAAATCCAGTGAGATCGGCCAGCAGCTGTCTGAGCATCTGCAAGTAAATGACATACTGGATGTGTTCATTGATAAGCTGACTTCGTTTATTTTGGTCGATGGTGCTTATATCTTTGATGCAGAGTCCGGAGAATATTTTAAACTCATCCGGAAATACGAGAAAAATGAGGGCATGATCAAACATGATATTAAACTCCTCCGTACAGAAGGGGTGAGCGGAAAAGTTTGGGCAACTGGGAAGAGTATACTCTACTCATCAAAAAAACAATGGAGAGATACATCTGAGAGCCATTTTAACGGGCACGGAGAATCTATTATTTCCGTTCCGATGATTCGAAGCCAGAAAATTGTTGGTGTCATTACGTTTATGAACCAGAAGAAAAAAACGTTTCAAAAACACCATCTGATGATTATGGAAATTCTGGCCAACTATTTAGCGGTAGCCATCGATAATGCAAAAAATTATGAAACAACAAAGCTCAAAAGCGAGCAATGCCCTTTGACGGGACTCTTTAATTACCGATATTTTGAGAATCTCCTCTCTCAAATGTATGATGAGTTTAATTATTTTCAGCGGGAGTTTTCTGTCATCCTTATGGACATTGACCATTTTAAAAAGGTTAACGATACATATGGACATCAAAGCGGTAACGAAGTGTTAATTCAATTGGCACGCCGTCTCGAACAATACATTGGGGAAAACGGCACAGTGGCAAGATATGGGGGAGAAGAATTCGTCATCATGCTTCCTCATACGAATGAGATGACTTGCTATCGCGTGGCAGAAGAGCTGCGGAGCATTATATCCCTGCATCCGTTTCTCATTAAAGATGATCTAAAAGACAAACGCCATCATCAAATCTACATTACCGCCAGCATCGGTATTTCTACTGCTCCACTTCAGGGCGAGGATCCGCTCACTCTCCTGCGCAATGCAGACCGCGCCATGTACACCGGCGCCAAACAGCAGGGCAGGAACAAGGTTGCGAGGTATGTAGGATAGCCAAAAGGCCTTCTCATCGGAGAAGGCCTTTTTTTATTTCATATGAGGTTCAGCGATTGCAGGCTCATCAAGATCTGTAATCATCGGTTCGGATTCTTTAAGGTTGGCGTATGTTTCAATGATATCCGGATCGTAATTGATTTTTAACCGTGATAAGTTAATATCACTGGATTTTATGAGAGCTTCTTGGCCCTGGTTAGCGTACTTTCCAGCCAGTGCATTCAAAATGATTTTCCTTGCCGACAAGCCTCCATCTATAGAAATGTTTGATCCTACCCCATACATTTCAATATCTCTCTCGGAATAAAAAAATCCTTTTAAGTAGCTTGGGTTATCATCGTATAGACTGTTGTTTTGAATATTAATATCTCCTTTGCTGAAAACAATCAAGGAACCAGGAGGTTTTAAAGATTCATTTAAACCATTTAATGTTGAATACTCAATGGTTGTTTTTCCGGTTACATAGATGAGTGATGCAAACTGTCCATTTACATTATTAATGGTTAAGTCACCGTCAACAAAAATAGGACCTCTGATTTGAATAGTTGGATAAGTATTAGGATTATTTGAAGCACTTTTTGACCCAATCTCTAAATCCCCTCCAATATAAGCTCCATTTGTAAACTCTAATCTGGAGATTTTATTGCTTTGTCCAGTGATCTCGGTATTGCCTGGAAAAGAAAACTGATTGATCGTGTTGTTTCCCTCAAGTATAAATGAATCAAAGTTCGTTCCATTTTTATCGTAGGGATAAATCTTCAAACTCTTATATAAAGTATTTGAATCATTTATTCTGTTGTTTGGTAAAGGAATGGGGGAAACACCTGAATCATTCCAATTATATTTATAACTGTTTCTTTTACCTGCAATTTCTATAATAGGAGGCCGGAAATTACTTTTAACAATCGACGGAACGGAAGAGGTAAAATAATTAGCGGGTGAATTGGTTACATTCTGGTAAAAACTATTTGTAACATCCGGCGTGTTTAAATGGGCTTGATAATAGTTGCTGATACTTCTGTACTCATTCTCATATTTTAATTCTGAAAAGTTAAAATTAAAAAAAGGAGCCGCGTCTGTAAAAGTAAAAAGATTACCTCCTAATGCTATTTTTGATTTTGTTGAAGAATCATTAGGAATAAGCTGTGGTGAGAGCGTATCGTTCCAGTAAGGAACAGTATAAGTTCCATAACGATAATTATAATTGTAAACTGTAGGGCCGCTGTCTTTTACAAATAAATTATTCGCTACATAGAGATCACCTTTTATTTGAGAAGCTCCTTGAAGGTACATATTTCCTTCTCCTGGAAGACAATTCTTTGATAAACAAAACGAACCCAATGCATACTTCAATATCTCAGGAGCATTACCAGTTCCAAAAAATATGGTTCGTTTCAATAGCTTTGTCTGGTTCTTGACGTTAGCTTCCACTTGAATCGTGACACTTTTCCGGTTAGGAGTTGTGCTGCTCGTATCTGTAAACTGTATATCTTTTACTGTATACGTTCCATTTCCGCTTGGATTGATGGTTTTCCCGATAACTTGTCCTCTGACAAAATTAATTACGTTTGTGAAGGTGGCTGGGAACTGGCTGACCAGTATTCCGTTTCCTATATCTGTTTTGAGTTTATTGTTAATCTTGGCAGCAGTGTAATCCATGCCTTTTTCGGCAAGATAGGTAGCCTGTACTTCAGCTTCCCTGGTACTTGTCTGTTTTGCCCCGTTTATCGTCGTGCTGATTAACGTCAATCCTATTATGGCGAACACTGCAGAGATTAAAAGTACAAGAGTTAATGTTGATCCTTTTTCATCTAAACGGAACCTCACTAGTTTCCGCCTCCCCCCAGCAGGCTGATCTGACTGTTCAATGCCAATGGCTTCGCTTTATCTGATTTTGTGCTTTTTATTTTCATACTGATTTTTATCGAATTCGCCGTCGTATCCAGTTCAAGCACCGAACCGCTGAGATCAAAATCTGAATTGTTGAGGGCAGTAGAATTAAGGACAGCGTTCGAGCCGTCGAAGCCAAATTTTTGTTCGGTCTGTTTCCCTTTGTCCAGAATGATGACATTATTTTTATCGGTTGAAAGTAAAGCGTCTTTAGCTGGGTAGACGGCGTTCATAAATTGGGTCATGATGACATCGGCTTCATCACGAATCAGGGTTTCTGTATATGTTTTTTTGTAGCTGTTCATGCCGTTAAAAAAAACAAAATAAGCGACGGCTGATATGATAAGCATGATCGACAGGCTAAGCAATAGCTCCACAAGGGTTAAACCGCGTTCATTTTTTATTCTTTTTTTCATGGAGTGGAAGTCCCTTTCCATTTGGTATTCAAATAATTGCCCTCAACAGTAACAAAGCGGTCCTTGCCGTCGTTATAGTCAACTCTTGCTGTAAACGGAACGAGCTTTTCATTCCATTCGTCCGTCTGTCCGTTTGTAATCAAAAGCTTTACAGTATAGTGCGTGTTATTGATCAAGTGCTTATAGAAACCAGAGCATTGATCCTGAGTTAAAAGACTCGTTTGAACACAAGTATCATAGTTCATGTTAGCCGCTTGTTGAACGGCAGGTGTAAGTGCTGTCACATCCTTAGGCGGAGACGCTTCCACGGCCTCAACGATTTGTCTGGCAAGGTTGACTGCCACCAATTTCTTGTTGTTTTGTTCGGAGTAGGCGTTGGCCTGCAAGAAAAAACGGGAAACAGCAGCCGTTAGAATGATAAGAATTGTAAAGGAAATAAGTACTTCTACTAATGTAAAACCGGATTCGGTTGTCTTCTTCAAAAAAATCCCCCCGCAAAGGTTCTTTCCAATTAATAGTTTTTATTATACAATTTGTTTACAGAAATTTGATATATTTTGTAATAAAAGAAAGAATTTTATCAAATGGTTTAATTTTACAGAGGGGAATGGAGGCAATTGGCTCTTTATTTTATAGCAATAATTGGCGCGATACTTGTTACAGCCTTGCTTTATTTTGGACCGGGCTTCATACCGAAGAAAAATAAATTGTTGCTGGCTGTGACCGCAATCCTACTCTCGTTCATTGGATTGATTGCTGCAGGTTACCTGCCGTTTTGGCTTACAGCAGGTCTCATGGCGGGACTCTCATTCATTGCCGCCTACATAACGGAGAAAAAACTGGGAGCCATACCTGCCGATCAAGCTGGATGGGAAGCAATTCCTTTAACAGCGGAGCCGGCCGGATTAACACAAAACGATAGTTTACTAGGGCCCGAGAGCCGCAGTATTCAAGTGGTTCACCATGTGGACACAGCTGAACAACAGGCTCCATTACCAGTGGAGAGTGAAGTTGAACAAGAGCTTGAAGTATTTCAGGACTTGCCGAACCAACTTGAGAACGTGGAAATTCCGGAACTGGAGGAAATCGCTGTTCCTGTTGAACCTGAAACCATTCTGGAAGAAGCAGAAAATACGGATGAATTTGATTTCCTCGTAGAAGGACGAAAGACAGAGCCGGTTATGGAGGAAGAGACGCAGCCTGAGGAACATTCTGCTGAGATTGCTCACGGACGCGAGCAGCTGCTGGGAGAATTGGAAGAGCTAGGAGAGTTGTCTGAAGTACAGGTATCAGAAATTGAAGACCAGGCATCTGCTGAGGAAAAAACAACAGACATCGCTCAGCCAGAGGATTTGGAAGAGACTGAAGTTCAAGCTGCAAGTGAGCTTGAAGATAAGCTTGAAGATTTGGAAGACTTGATCCAACTTGATGTGTTGACTGAACAAGATTCAGAGGATTCTGAGGAGAATGAGGCAGAGGCCGTATTGCCAGATGTTATGGAAGAAAAAAAGGCAGATCTGTCACCAGACATTCTTGAATTTATGATTGAACAGGTGAGCTGGGTGAGGGAACATGGCGAGAGAGCAGAATTCGAAAGCGTGCTGACAACCGTTTTGCAGCAGCAGCTTTCTCCCAAAGATTATTATATCTTTTCCGGTTTACTGAGGGATTTTTATATTCAGGAAAAGGAAAATCTCAAGCTTGCATCATTGTTATCAGATTTGAAAGAACGCTATTCGGAATATGGTGTGATAAAAAGTGAAATAGAGTACTATTTTACTACTTACCTAATTCCAGAAGATATAGTACAATAATTTGGTGTTGCATGATAATATTACCAATTTAGATTAGAATTGAGTGATGAGTGTGAAGAAGAGCAACCAATTTGTCGGCTTGCCGATTATCAGCATCAATGAAGGAGCAGAAATCGGAACAGTGAAGTCCCTGGTGATCAACGCACAGCAGGGGAGCGTTGACTTTTTAATTGTAGAACATGAGGACGGGCAGATCAGTGTAATGGCGGTTCCGTTTAAAAAGATCGTGGGTGTCGGTGAATTTGCGGTAACCATCGAAGACCGCAATTCTATTTTCGATTTAACGGAGATACCCATTGCCAACGAACTCGTACAGAAAAAAATCAGTATTTCGGGAGCTAGAGTCATTGACCGCAAAGGGCAGCTGCTTGGTGAAGCCGATGAATTTTATATTAACGAAGATAACGGATCGATCCTTGGTCTGACAATCGGTATGAAGGATAAAGAGGCAGTCTTGAAATCGGAATTTGTGGTGACCTTTGGACGTGATTTAATCGTGGTGAAGGAAGAAAGCCAGCTGCATTTTTTAAATGAACCAGAACAGCTAATCGAGCCTGAACAGACTTTAGAAGAATTGACACTCGATCGATTCGCGAACGAAGATCCGCTAAAAGAAAAACAGTTAGAACTGTTAAATGGTAAGCGTGCTTCCAAAGACATTTATTCAAAAACAGGTAATTTAATTATCCCAAGCGGAACACTGCTCAGCAGAGAAGATATTGTAAAAGCTCGTGAGGAAGGCCCTTCTGTCATGGTTGAGCTATCCATGAACGTGGCTGACTAAAAAAGGGGGGAGGGAATTTGGCGCAACCAGAATTTAAGAACACACGGTTCCTAATGATTTTTGGTATTCTTTGCCTTTCCTCCTTTTTTATTTTTGGCGTTTCTCTCTACGGCTCAAACTTATACAATAAATCATTCGGAGAAGAAATAAAAAATAAGGGGGTCCAAGTAGGGCCGGTTTCTTTAGAAAATAAAACAAACGCAGATGCACTAGGGTTACTTGATAAGAAGGTTGCTGATTGGAAAAAGAGTTCAAGCATCCTTTTGGCTTATAACGAAAAACAAGTTATTCTCCCTGCTGGAGCCGTGGCTTTTCGGATCTCCGAAAGCCTGAACCAGGCGAAAGAAGGTGACAATCCTCTTCTCGTTGATGTAAAGCAGGAAAAAGTGACAGCCTCTTTAAAAAAGTTTAAAGATAAAGGTCTGGAAAAATCATTGAATATGGATTTGCTTCTCCACCAAATAAGAGAGACGGCATCCATCCTTGCTTCCGGCCAGACCGTACTTAAACTTGGAGACTTTTATGCTGAACAAAATCTTGAACCAGTTAAAGTAAGCACAGCTAAAGTGCCATTGGAATATGAATATTTTTTATTGGAGGACTGGGTCAAAGCACTCAACGGCTATCAAATTGAACCGGGTGCTATCTTTTCTTTGCGTGAAGTCATGGAGAAAAAGGGCCTTCAGCCGAAAGATTCTGATGATCTGGCTCTTCTTGCAAGCTCAATTTATTCGGTGGTAGCTAAGTCCAATTTTGGAATGATTGAAAGGAATACTTCTAGGGAGCTTCCTGGTTTTATTAAACTGGGCTTTGAAGCAGCAGTTGATCCGGATGAGCAGGATCTCGTATTCCAAAATCCGAATCCGGGTTCTTATATCCTTGGCATGAGCTATAAAAAGAAAACGGTTAAAGTCTCTCTTGTCGGAGCTCCATTTCCGTTTACATATAAAACAGCGGTTAAGAAAACAGTATATGATCCAAGGACAATCGTTCAATATAACAAAGATATGGACCCTGGCGCTATCGAGCTTTTACAGGCAGGAGAGAAGGGGATTTTGGCTGCGGTTTTCAGAGTATCTTATGATGGGGCAGGCAAAATCGTTGAAAAAACAAAGCTTTCAGAGGATTTCTATCCTCCGGTTCCTCGGATGGAAAAACGCGGGTTTCCGATAGAAACGGCAACAGACGGTACATCTCCTGCCGATCCGGTAACGACGGATCCAGGCAGTTCAACAGATCCCGGAACAGCAACGGACCCGAGGCCTTCAACACCTGCTGTTCCAGGGACTCCCGGAACCGTAACGTATCCGCCGATACCCGAAATACCCTCTGGCGATATCGCAAGAAAAAGATTGAATGATTCAAACACACAGTCTGCGGCTGGCCAGAATAACGTTCAGTCGGATAAAGGAGATAAACAGGAGTGAGCGGAATGCTAAGCCAGCGAAAAAGACTTGGTGACATTTTGGTTGATGCCGGACTCCTTTCGGAAGAGCAGTTGATGCAGACATTAAAGGAGAAAACAAAATCACAAAAGCTCGGCGATGCGCTTATCGAGAGAGGCTACATCACAGAGCAGCAGCTGATCGAAGTGCTTGAATTTCAGCTCGGCATACCGCATATCAGCCTTTTCCGCTACCCCATCGAGGAACAGATCGTATCGATTGTTCCGGGAGACGTGGCCAAGAGGTACCAGCTCATTCCTCTAAAAAAAGAAGGAGACAAACTGCTCGTCGCGATGGCGGACCCGATGGATTTTACAGCGATCGATGACCTGCGTCTGTCCACAGGATTTCAGATTGAGCGTGCCATTGCGACGAAAGACGATATCTTAAAGGCGCATAACAAGTTTTATAATATGGATGAATCGATGAGCGAGCTAATGGATCTGCTTCCGCAAGATTCAGTTTTAAGCGATGATAGCCGCATCACGGAAGAAGATTCACCGATCGTAAAGCTCGTTAACCAGATCATCCTGCAGGCGGTGCTTCAAAAGGCGTCAGACATCCATTTTGATCCGCAGGAAACGAAATTAGCTGTGCGCTACAGGATCGACGGTATGCTGAAAACAGACCGGAATCTGCCGAAACACATGCAGAACATGCTGACTGCCAGAATTAAAATCATGGCTAACTTGAACATTACCGAAAGCCGGCTTCCTCAGGACGGCAGGATAAAAATGAACGCGGATATGCATCCGGTAGATCTGCGTGTCTCCACGCTTCCGACCATATATGGAGAAAAAATCGTTCTTCGTATCCTGGATCTGGGAAGCTCTCTGAACAATTTGGATAACCTCGGCTTCAACAAGCTGAACTATCAAAGGTTTACGCAGCTGATCGAGCAGCCAAACGGCATCGTATTGATCACAGGTCCGACGGGTTCCGGAAAGTCATCCACGCTGTATGCCGCGCTTAATCGTCTGAACGATGAAGAGTCTAACATTGTTACGGTTGAAGACCCGGTAGAATACCAGCTCGAGGGCATCAACCAGATTCAGGTAAACAGCAATGTCGGACTGACATTTGCCAACGGTCTGAGAGCGATCCTGAGGCAGGATCCCGATGTTGTCATGGTCGGTGAGATTCGGGATACGGAAACAGCAGAAATCGCCGTGCGGGCTTCCTTAACAGGACACCTTGTATTAAGTACGATTCATACGAACGATTCGATCGGCACTATTGCCCGATTAACGGATATGGGCGTTGAGCCGTTCCTCGTGGCCGCTTCTCTTTCCGGAATCGTCGCACAGCGCCTCGTCCGCAGAGTCTGCCGGGACTGCCAGAAGCAATATAAAGCGACAGAACGTGAAAAAGAAATCTTTTCCAAGAGGGGCATGAAAATCGAGGTTGTAACTCGCGGGAAAGGATGCGGAACATGCAACATGACAGGCTACAAAGGGCGCCTTGCTATTCACGAGATCTTAGTCGTGGACGAGCATATCCGGCAGCTTATCATGAATAACCGTCCGATGCTTGAAGTCCGTGAATATGCCTTAAAGAGCGGCACTATCTTTTTGATCGATGACGGGCTGCTTAAAGTGAAAAAAGGACTAACAACTACTGAAGAGATCCTGCGGGTAGCCACGAGTGAGTAGGTGTAAATGATGAAAGAAAAATTGGAATTATGGCTGAGGGCAGCTTTTCAGCTGAGAGCATCGGATGTTCACTTAACCGTTGGCATGCCGCCGGTTTTCCGGATTAATGGTGATTTAAAAAAATACGGAAACGAGCCGCTGCTGCCGGAAGACACGTACGGGATTGCCCGGTCGATTATTCCTTCTGAAAGCTATGAAACATTCAAAGAAAAGGGAGAACTTGATTTTTCCTACGGCATAAAAGGAGTATCCCGTTTCAGGATCAATACATACCATCAGCGGTCGTGTGTCAGTCTGGCGATCCGGGTTATTCCTACAAGCATCCCGACTCTGGAGGATCTTGCCCTTCCTGATACGTTAAAAAAGATGGCAGTAAAGCCGCAAGGGCTGATCCTGGTAACAGGGCCGACGGGAAGCGGGAAATCGACCACTCAAGCTTCTATCATTGATTATATGAACCGCACGATGCGACGCCATATCATCACACTTGAAGACCCGATTGAGTACTTGCACCGGCACAATACGTGCATCATCGACCAGCGTGAAGTCGGGTTTGATACGGCTAACTTTGCTAACGGGCTTCGTTCATCGCTCAGACAGGATCCTGATGTCATTCTGCTGGGGGAAATGAGAGATTTGGAGACGATCTCAACAGCCATAACAGCTGCGGAAACGGGACATTTGGTGTTAGGAACGCTTCATACAAGCAGTGCACCGTCCACGATCGACCGGATCATAGACGTGTTTCCGCCGAATCAGCAGGGACAGATCCGCATTCAGCTGGCTTCCGTGCTTGTCGGTATTCTTTCACAGCGTTTGTTCCCAACTCCTGATAAGAATGGAAGAAAAGCAGTAACAGAAATTCTTTTAAACAACTCTGCAGTTGCCAACTTGATCCGCAATGAGAAAATTCACCAGATCAATAATGTCATGCAGACGAGCAAGGCATCGGGCATGCATACCTTTGAGATGTCGCTGAAGGAAGCGTTGGAACGGCAGGAAATATTAAAAGAGTCGGCTGAGCCTTACCTTCAGGAGAGGAGTTACTAGCATGCCGCAATTTCAATATACCGGCAGGGACAGGACCGGCAAAAAGAAAACCGGGACCATTATCGGAATTTCTAAACGGGAAGTGGTGCTCAAGCTCCGTGAGAAAGGCATCGCGGTCATGGAGCTGAATGAAGCAAAGCAGACTCTCCTGAACAAGGAGATTTCCATCGGGCCGCGGGTAAAGTCCCAGCAGTTTGTTATTTTTCTTCGGCAGTTTTCCACCTTGCTGAAAGCCGGTGTCTCAGTGGTTGACTCAACTTCAATCCTTGCCGGCCAGACCGAAAGCAAGGCATTGAAAAAGGTACTGATTGATGTGGAAGAAGAGCTGAGACAGGGGAATCCACTCTCGGCAGCGATGGGGAAACACCCTGCCATCTTTCCTTCCATCGTCATCAATATGATTGCGGCTGGAGAACTTGGGGGCAGTCTGGAGGAAACGTTATCCAGACTTGCTGATTTTTTTGAGAAGCAGCACTACACGAGGCAGAAGATCATTTCAGCGATGACGTATCCGGCCATCGTCGGAGTCGTCGCCGTTGGGGTAGTTATATTCTTGCTGGCAAAGGTTGTGCCGACGTTTGCTTCCATGCTTGAAGAGGCAGGAGGAGAGCTTCCGGGTATTACAAAGTTCGTTCTTTCAGCCAGTCATTTTGTTCAGGGATACTGGTGGATTATCTTGGTGCTTGTTTTTCTATTTTCTCTATCAATCTATCTCATCAGAAAAAAACCGTCTGGTAAATATTACCTAGATTATGCTATATTGAAATTACCATTATTCGGTAAAATGTTACAAAAGTCCTCATTGGCACGGATGGCTCGTACCTTAAGTTCACTGTTCTCCAGTTCCGTGCCTGTGCTGCAGGCTCTATCAATAGTGGAAAAGGTAGTAGAAAACGAGGTGGTTGCCCGAGTACTGAGACAATCAAGAGGTGCGCTTGAGAGAGGGCAGCGTTTAGCTGAACCGATGAAAGAACACTGGATCTTTCCACCACTTGTTACACAGATGATCGCGATCGGTGAGGAAACAGGATCGCTCGATGCGATGCTTGGAAAAGTAGCTGATTTCTATGAAAAAGAGGTTGAAACCGCGACCGATCGGCTCAAATCCTTAATTGAACCGCTTATGATCGTCTTTCTTGCCTCGGTGGTCGGGACAATAGTTATATCCATCATTGTGCCTATGTTTAAAATCTATGATTCTGTCGGAAAGTAGTCGGAAAGTTATAAAAATTTCCTGAAGCAAACCGATATATAAGAAAAAAGGAGGAATACGGATGCGTAAGTTAATGCAAAAGTATTTAAAGAATGAAAAAGGTTTAACGCTGATCGAGCTTTTGGTTGTCGTTGTTATTTTGGGGATTATTGCAGCTATTGCTGTTTTGAGTATTGGAGGAATATTGGATAACTCCAAGAAGGATGCTCATGTTGGTAATGCAAAGCAAATGATAAACGCGGCAAAAATGGCAGTTACAGCAGATCCTGATACTTATACTGGTACCAAATATTTATCCTTGAATTTTTTACAGAAACAAGGATATTTGGATGATGTTGCTGATCCTGATAAAACATCAGGTGGATACACTACTTCAGCTGATACTGCACCAACGGCAGAAGCACCTACTGGATCCTATGTGGTAGTGACTAAAACTACAACTAATAACTACACATACTCTGTTAAATTAATAAATGGAACTAGAGGAGTTAAAAATACGGATGGCAGCCCTGTCGAAGAAAATATTGTGAAACGAGACAAAGTTAACTAATAATTTAAGAACCTCTCTCAAATGCGAGGGAGGTTCATACTTTTATATTTAGTAGGAGAAGTAGATGCAAACAATATTTCTATTATTAATTACTTATGGATTAGTATTGGGCTCCTTTTTCAACGTAGTCGGCCTGCGCATCCCTAACAACGAATCAATCGTACACCCAGGCTCCCGCTGCACAACCTGCGACCGTAACCTTAACTGGTACGAACTCATTCCTGTCTTTTCTTGGATTTTTCAAAAAGGAAAATGCAGAGGCTGCCAAACGAAAATATCAGCTCTCTACCCAGTAATAGAATTATCCACGGCAATTCTTTTTACGATTTCGCCATTATTGGTGGGATGGTCAAAGGAACTGCTCGTTTCCTGGTGTCTGATCTCGCTCCTTGTTATTATCACGGTTTCAGATATCAAATACATGATCATTCCAGATAAGGTGCTATTATTCTTTATTCCCGTTTTTATTGTTTTGCGCGTTTTTATTCCGCTTGATCCTTGGTGGGATCCTGTTGCTGGCTTTGCTCTCGGTTTCGGGCTGCTGTTCCTCATTGCTGTTGTATCAAAAGGAGGAATGGGCGGCGGAGACATCAAGCTGATGGGAGTTCTTGGCATCGTCCTTGGCTGGAAGGCAACGTTGCTAGCTTTTATGCTGGCCACGCTGTTTGGATCAGTGCTCGGGGTTGCGGGTTTGGCGTTAAAGCTTGTGAAAAGAGGGCAGCCGATTCCATTTGGCCCCTATATTGTACTTGGCACTCTCGTATCCTACTTTTTTTATCACGAGATCATCAACTGGAACTTTCAATTAATGAACTGAGTTGAACATAGACAGAGGTGTAGAAGAAATGGCATGGGGATTGGCTTCATTTAACCGCAGGAAAGCAAACTTATTCATACAGGATCATGTCATTCGTTTCGTGGAATTTAAGCAGCCGGAAACGCTTGATATTCGTCAATTTGGGGAAAAGTATCTGCCTGAAGGGCTTATTAAAGATGGTAAAATTCAGGATCATGAAACACTTTCTCTTATTTTGGAAGAGTGTGTTAGTGACTGGGGGATTAAAGGGAGAGAAGTGCAATTTAATGTGCCCGATGCAAAACTCGTGATGCGCAAACAAAACCTGCCCTCTGAATTGAAAGAGGAGGAGATCAAGGGGTACCTTTATTTGGAATTGGGTTTCACCATCCATGTGCCGTTTGATAATCCTGTATTTGACTATGTGATCCTTAACCGATCGGAGTCTTCTCTTGAAATATTGCTGTTTGCGGCGGCAGAAGAAATTGTGTCGGATTACACTTCGATGCTTGAACAGGCGAAATTGAAGCCCGTTGTTGCGGATGCTTCCTTCTTGGCGCTGTACCGTTATATTTTTCATCGCAGTTTGGCGGATCAAGAGGAACACATCCTTTGCCTTCAGTTTGATATCCAGTCGATTCAGCTTAGTATCTTTCATCAGCATAAACCATACTTCTTCAATCATTTGAAAATGGATGTGGATCTTTCAAACGTTACATTTAACCATGCACATAACAGCCAAGCGGCCTTTTGGGACGGAGAACCTGGATATTTGCATGGTGAAATTGATGATATGATGCTGGAAATTGACCGGATTGCCGGACACTATCGAAACAATTTAAGCTCGGGACAAGAAAGTGTGACGAAAATTCTGCTGACCGGTGAACACCCAGAACTGATTTATGTGAAAGAGAAGCTTTCTGCCAGGTTTTCCGTTCCAATTGTAATTATTTCTTCTGAATCCAACCAGAGAATTTCAGCAGATCTTCCATCCCGGTTTGATGTCGTGCTTGGCCTTGGTTTGAAAGAGGTGCAGCATGTTAGTTGATATCAATCTGCTGCCGCGAAAAGAGCGGTCATCTTTTTCATGCAAGCTGCTGCCCATGGGTGTTCTGGCCATACTGCTTGTAGGGAGCATCTGGCTTGGGGTGGATTATTATCTTGCAAAGCAAGAGGTTAACCAGACGAGGAATGACCTTAAACAAGAAAAGCAAAGGGCTGATATTCAAAAGCAGAATGCGAAAAGCACAAAGCCTGCAGCGAGTGCGCCGCTTCAGGAAAAGATCGACTATATTAAAGGTATAGAAATACCTGCAGCCGAACTGCTTCAGCATCTTGTCTCTTTCCTGCCGGAGCGCGGCTATTTTATAACGTACAAATATGATGGCGGTAAAGATATTTCCATAGCTGTTCAGTTTGATACATTGCCTGATTCTGCACAGTACCTGCATGAGCTGTCATCATCCCCGAATTTTACGGATGCGGAGCTTGAAAAAGTGGAATCGAAAAAATTGGAAACAGATGATCTTAAAGGTGAAAAAAATGTACTCCCAAGATACTTGGCGACCTATAAGCTGACGTTAAACGAAGCGGCATTTAAGGACTTAAGGGATGGCGGAAAACAATGACCGAATCACTAAAAAAATACATTCTTCCATTTTCAGCTGTTATCGTCCTGTTGGCTGGCGCCTTGTTTTATGTTGGGGTTATTACTCCATTGCATGAAGAAGCCAACCAGAATGAAACGGAGACCAAGCTGCTGAAGAAGCAGAACGAGATGCCAGCCGTCCATGAAGCTTCAGCTCCATCCATGATTGAAAATACGTATGCTCTTCAGCAGGAGGTGCCGGTCAAACCTCTCGTTGACCAATTCATGCTTCAGCTGGAAAAAGCAGAGGTTCTTTCTGACAGTATTATTGAAGGAATGGAATTTAAAGGAGAGGATGGAACGGCGGCTACTGCTCAGGGACAGCAAACTTCCCAGTCAGCTAGTACTGGTTCTTCTTCCCAGAACTCATCTAACACTTCAGATACGAATTCAACAACAGCTTCACAAACTGGAAAAACTGAAGATCCAAAGACGGGTTCCGATAAAGAAACAGCAGCTGTTCCTCTTGCTGGAGCGCCTCTTCCTGAAGGCGTAAAAAAAACCAGTGTGGAGCTTACCGTTACTTCAAAGGACTATAATGGGCTAGCCCGGTTTGTAAAAGAGGTTGAAAAACTGAAGCGGATCTCGATTATTGAGGGAGTCGCTTTTACTGGTACGGAGGAAGAACTTCCATCGACAGAAGAGACGCCTTTAATGGCAGAGGATCAGCCTGAGGGACTATCTTTTAAAATTTTAATCAGCGCCTACTATTTGCCGGAGCTGACACAATATATGAAAGATCTGCCGAAAATGAAGTATGATCAGCCAGTAGAAAAAAAGGATCCGCTCACAAATGCTGAGCTTTCAAATGAAAAGAAAAAATAAGGACAAAGCGCTCTTTGGAGTGTTTTGTCTTTTTCTTTTCTATTCTAGTAAATAACATTCTTTTAGTTCTATGAAATGGGTGATCTGCATACCATGTTTACTAGATGATAGAACAAAGGAGCGGATGTTATGAAGGACCAAAAGCCGATCACGGTATTGATCAACGGCAAAGCCACTGCCTATAAAGAAGTGCAGAAAGAGCAGGAGACTTCGACGAAGGAACTCGCGGCGGCTGTTTATACAGAAGAAGCAGCAGGGTGGGAGATTATTGATTCGGAAGGCGCCGGCAAAGTGCTTGATTTCAAAAAAGTAATTTCTTCCGTTCCTCGCCCGTCGACCTTACGGAAAAAGTGGTCCAAACGCAGAATGATAATCATGGATCATAAAAGGAACACCAGTCTGTTCTCAAAAAAATTCATGACTGCAGTCCTTGCTGCGATTGTAACAGGCTGCACGTTTGGAGCCATTATCCTTATGCTTTTTACCGGTGAAACGGCATCGACCCAGAGCCAGACAGTGGCTGCCCAACCTGGCAATGCTAGCTCCAAAGCACAGGCTCCGGCAACAATTTCAAATATCTCCATGGACTTTCATGCCGCTCAGAATGGACTCTTTTCCACAGAGAAAAAAGCGAAGGAAATAAGCGAGAGCATTAAAGATCAAGGATATGCAGCGGCTGTTTACAAACAAGGGGCAAACTATTCTGTCCTCATCGGGCTAGGCAATAAAAAAGAAGAGGCCCAAACACTGGCGGATGTTTATAAGCTAAAAGGAGTGGAAGTGTGGCCAAAACAGCTCGATGCTTCCTATACGAACTTGAAAATTCCGCACAAGATGGATGAACCATTTATCGTGAACGGCAAGATTCTCCTGCAGAATGTGATTACCCTTTCCCAGGTGCCGTCGCTCAGCAAGAAAGCGAAGGATTCGATCATGAAAGATTATGAAGGATGGAAAGCATACGGTGATAAGCAGCATGAACAATGGCCAGCCAAACAGGAAAAGGCTGTTAAAAACTATGAGGAGGATATTTCCCGGGCGTTAACCAAGCTGACGGCAAACCGGTCTGACGAGGCTGACTGGCCGCTGCAGCAATCTGTGCTCGACAGCTTTGTGTCCTATACAAAGCTCCTTGAAACCTTAAAATAGCCTATAATGAAGCAAAGCGGGGTGAACCTGCCTTGCTTCATTTATGTTTTCCATATAAAAGAAATCCGACAAATTTTAAAATAAAATGTTAAATCAAGACATAAACAGACAAGGTTTGGCGAAAAATTAATAGAACAATCATGATAAACGGATTACTTATTGTCTAACTTTGGAGATTTTGATATGCTTAATTCAATCTCTCTTGAAGTTAGACAGTTTTAGTGAACCGCTAATTAAAAGGGTGATTATATGAAACGCCTCATACTAGCCTCTTCTTCACCTCGAAGAAAAGAACTTCTTTCAATGAACCTTCTCTCGTACGAAGTTATTCCAAGTACTATTCAAGAGGTCATGGATCCCTCATTGTCACCTGAAGAGCTTGTTTGTTCGCTTGCCAGGCAAAAAGCGGAAGATGTATTTGGGCTGCACTCGGAACATGTGGTGCTTGGTGCAGATACGATTGTTGTGAACAATGGTACCGTATTGGGAAAACCGGCTGGAAGGGAAGAAGCCGTCGCTGCTCTCCGTTCGCTCTCAGGCCGGACTCATACCGTGTATACAGGTGTCTGCATTCTGTCCGAAGGCGTAGAACGTTTGTTTTCAGTTTCTACAGACGTAACGTTTTGGGAGCTTTCAGAAGCAGAGATCGAATATTATGTGAACAGCGGAGAACCGTTTGATAAAGCCGGCAGTTATGGGATCCAGGGATTGGGCGCAAGGCTCGTCCAGTCGATCGCCGGAGATTTTTACTGCGTGGTGGGATTGCCAGTATCCAGAGTAGTAAGGGAGCTTGAAAGCTTTGGAATCAGCGCAGTCAGTCAGGAAGATGACATATAAGGAGGAATACGTAAGTGGGCGAAACACCGCTTATGATTCGAGATTATCCTGTACAAGAACGGCCGCGTGAGCGAATGCTCAACAGCGGACCGGAAACCCTGGCGAACCATGAACTCCTGGCTATATTATTGAGAACAGGATCAAAGAACGAATCTGTCATTCAGCTTGCGAACCGAATCATTCAGCATTTTGAAGGGCTTCGTTTTTTGAAAGACGCAACGATTGGTGAATTGAAAGAAATTCACGGAATTGGGGATGCGAAAGCCGTTGAGCTTCTCGCGGCCATTGAATTGGGAAGGCGCATCAGCCGATTGCCGTTTGACGAACGGTTTGCGATCCGCTCACCTGACGATGGGGCTCAATACATGATGGATGAACTGCGCTTCCTTCAGCAGGAGCATTTTGTCTGTCTCTATTTAAATACGAAAAATCAAATCATCCACAAGAAAACGATTTTCATTGGAAGCCTGAATTCATCGATCGTCCATCCTAGGGAAGTTTTCAAGGAAGGATTCAGAAGGTCTGCGGCTTCCATTATTTGTTTCCACAATCACCCAAGCGGTGACCCCGCTCCGAGCAGGGAAGACATCGACG
Organism: Fictibacillus sp. WQ 8-8; assembly: GCF_024494405.1. NCBI lineage: Bacteria > Bacillati > Bacillota > Bacilli > Caryophanales > Fictibacillaceae > Fictibacillus > Fictibacillus sp. WQ 8-8. The sequence goes on along the minus strand of NZ_JAMXKG010000005.1, from coordinate 76,970 downwards.
TTACAAAAAGATTAGTAGAATGCGGAAAAATGCTTGGAATTGAGCTTTTGGACCATATTATTATCGGCGATTTAAAATATGTAAGTTTAAAAGAAAAAGGTTATGTTTAACATTGTCATTTGCGCTTTTGTTAGCGTATAATCATATTTATGAGTTTTGCTTGATGAAGGGAGTTACATAAATGTTTGGTGGATTTTCAAGAGATTTAGGGATTGATTTAGGGACTGCTAACACTCTTGTTTACGTGAAGGGTAAGGGTGTTGTTGTGCGTGAACCTTCCGTGGTGGCATTGCGAACTGATACAGGATCAATTGAAGCAGTAGGGAACGATGCAAAAAATATGATTGGCCGTACACCAGGAAACATTGTAGCGGTTCGTCCAATGAAAGACGGAGTCATTGCGGATTTTGAAACAACAGCAACAATGATGAAGTATTTTATTCAGCAGGCACAGAAGAACCGTTCTGTATTTGCTAGAAAACCAAATGTCATGGTCTGTGTTCCTTCTGGAATTACAGCGGTTGAAAAACGTGCAGTAGAAGATGCAACAAAACAAGCTGGAGCCCGTGAAGCGTATACGATCGAAGAGCCTTTTGCAGCAGCAATCGGTGCAGATCTTCCGGTATGGGAGCCTACAGGAAGCATGGTCGTTGACATCGGCGGCGGTACTACAGAAGTGGCGATCATTTCCCTTGGAGGAATTGTAACGAGCCAATCGATCCGTATTGCCGGAGATGAGATGGACGATGCAATTATTCAGTATATTAAGAAAACCTACAACTTGATGATTGGTGAGCGTACAGCTGAAACGCTTAAACTTGAGATCGGTTCTGCCGGTTCTGCAGACGGAATTGAGAACATGGACATCCGCGGCCGTGATTTATTGACAGGCCTGCCGAAAACCATTACGATTTCGGCGGAAGAAGTTTCCAGCGCTCTTAGAGATACGGTTAACAGCATCATGGAGGCAGTAAAAGTGACGCTTGAAAAAACACCTCCTGAACTTGCTGCTGACATCATGGACCGCGGAATTGTACTTACTGGAGGAGGAGCTTTGCTTCGTAACCTGGATAAGGTGATCAGCGAAGAAACCAAGATGCCTGTCATCGTTGCTGAGAACGCATTGGACTGTGTCGCTGTCGGAACAGGACGCGCACTTGAAAACTTGCATCTTTTCCGTTCAAAGGCCGGGATTACTTCTCGTTCGAAAACAAAGGCTTAAGTAGGTGTTTAGATCGTGCCACAATTTTTCTCAAACAAGCGGCTAATTATTCTTCTTGCGAGTATCATAGTCTTGGTGGCAATGATCGGTTTTTCTATGAAAGATCGTGAAGAATTAAGCTGGCCGGAACAATTTTTAAAAGATACGGTTGGTGTAAGCCAGTCGCTGTTTTATAAACCCGCTAACTCTATAGCGGGTTTCTTTGAGAACCTGACAGAAATGAAGCATATGTATCATGAGAACAAACTGCTGAAATCCAAGCTGGATGAATATGCACAGCTGTCTGTGGATGTGCAGGAACTGAAAAAGGAAAACAAAACATTAAAGAGCCAGCTCGAAAAAGAGGCTGATCTTACGGAGTATAAGGTGAGGGAGGCTTCTGTCATCGGACGCTCTCCTGATCGATGGAACAAATTCATCTTTGTGAATAAAGGATACAGAGACGGTGTCAAATCCAAGATGGCTGTAGTTTCACCTGAAGGATTCATCGGCAAAGTGGCGAAGGTATCTGCTTTCCATTCCACGATACAGCTGATCAGCGACAACGACAGGACGAACCGTATTTCCGCTATCGCTGAAAGCAATAAGCGTATTTTCGGAATGATTGAAGGCTATGATTCTAAGAAACAAGCATTGCTGTTTAAAAAGATACCGGTAAATGCCAAGCTGGAAAAAGGCCAGAAGGTGATTACATCGGGTCTTGGCGAGGTCTTTCCGCGCGGGCTGCTGATCGGAACAGTCAAGGAAGTAAAGCCGGATGAATATGGGCTGACAAAGACCGCATATTTAAAGCCGTCTGCTAATCTTTATGATCTTGATCATGTGATGATTCTTGACCGGTCGATGCCTCAAGTCGATGAAAACGAATTTAAAGCAAAGGAGGAAGAATAATGAATAGGATTCTTCTTCCTTTTATTACCTATATTGCGTTTGTGGCTGAGAGTACGGTCATGCAGGTGCTGGCACCCGAACATTATGGATGGGGCTTCCTGTTGATTCCGCATTTTTCTCTTGTCCTGATTATTCTGATGTCATGCTATCTTAAACCTTCGTTTGGCATCGTGTACGGGATGATCTTTGGGCTTCTTACCGATCTTATCTATACAGATCTGATCGGTGTGTACATGTTTTCTACCGCATTGGTGGCTTACTTTATTTCTGTTTTATCCCGCTATCTTTTCAGCAACTTTTTTGTTGCTATACTTTTAAGTGCAGCCGGGGTGGCAGGACTTGAATTTATGGTTTATGGATTAAACTCTTTAATTGGTATTGCCGATACAAGTATAGACTCCTTCTTTTATGACAGGCTGCTTCCCACGCTGATCTTGAACGCTGTGTTTACGATTCTCGTTTATTATCCGTTTGTTAAGCTGCTGAAAAAGGTGAAGAAAACCATCCATGAAAACTAATGGACATAAAAAGAGGATTATTTAAAAAGTTGTCGAATGAAAGTATGTTGAGGTGAACGATGGCAATGGCACAAAAACTCCAACATAATGTTACAATAAAAGGCACGAAAGACGGTCTTGTCCTGCTGTTGGACGACCTATGCTCATTTGAGCAGCTGGTCGAGGAGCTACATGATAAATTATCCGACGACCATGGACAGTTGCTGAATGGACCGCTTATTTCAGTCATTGTCAAAACCGGCAACCGGTATTTATCAGACCAGCAGTCGGAGCTGGTGCGTGGAATTATCGGACAAAAGCAGAACCTGGACATCAAGCGGTTTGAATCCAATGTCATTACGGTGGCTGAAGCGGAGGAAATGAAGAAAGAAGCTCAGATCATGAGAGTTTCAAAAGTCATCCGTTCCGGCCAGGTGTTAAGTGTTCAGGGGGATCTTTTGCTGATCGGAGATGTAAATCCAGGCGGCACGATAATGGCAACCGGCAATATTTTTGTGATGGGTTCGTTAAAAGGCATCGCCCACGGAGGATCATCCGGTAACCGTGAAGCGGTTATTGCCGCTTCTGTCATGAAACCCACTCAGCTAAGAATTGCGGATCTGATCAGCCGGGCGCCTGACCATTATCCGGAAATTGGGCATGAAATGGAATGCGCCTATATTTCTGATGAAGAAAATCAAATTTTGATTGACCGAATCAGTACAGTACATAGAATCAGGCCCAATTTGAATCGTTTATAGTAAGAAAGGGGAATGAATCATGGGAGAGGCAATAGTCATTACTTCTGGGAAAGGGGGAGTCGGTAAAACTACGACTTCTGCGAATATCGGTACGTCCCTTGCCCTTTCTGGTAAAAAAGTATGTCTTGTTGATACTGACATCGGCCTTCGCAATCTGGATGTGTTAATGGGTCTGGAAAATCGAATCATTTATGATCTGGTTGACGTCGTCGAAGAGCGCTGCAAGCTTCACCAGGCGCTGATTAAAGATAAACGGTTTGAATGTTTATTCCTTCTTCCTGCCGCGCAGACCAAGGATAAAAGCTCCGTTCAACCGGAACAGATAAAGAAAATCATTACAGAATTAAAACAGGATTATGATTACGTCATCATCGACTGTCCTGCTGGTATCGAACAAGGATTCAAGAATGCAGTTGCAGGTGCGGACAAGTCCATCGTGGTGACAAATCCTGAAATTTCTTCGGTTCGTGATGCTGACCGTATTATCGGGCTGCTTGAACAAGAAGAAGTGGAAGCTCCTAAACTGATCGTTAACCGAGTACGAAACCACCTGGCTAAAAGCGGTGACATGCTTGATGTGGATGAGATTGTATCCATCCTTGCCATTGAGCTGATCGGCGTGGTCGTTGATGATGAGAATGTCATCAAAGCGGCAAATAAAGGTGAACCGATCGCGATGAACCCCGATAGCAAAGCGTCCATCGCCTATCGAAATATCGCAAGACGAATTCTTGGAGAATCTGTCCCTCTGACTACGATTGATGAGGAAAAAGGATTCTTCTCAAAAATTAAAACGTTGCTGGGAATGAGATAATTCATTCCCGAATTTCCTTCATTGAAAGGGAGGCAGTCCATCTGCCCTTCCCCGGACTTGGAGGATTTTTTATTCTTCAGGCAAAGACCCTTTCTTCCTCTGTCATAAGGCCCGCGGACAAGTCATAAGATGTGGTATAACATGATGCGGAGGAATGGATGATGAGAAACAGTGCGGATGATATAAGACGGCGGTATGCAGACAGGCTTGCTCAAGGAGAGAATGAAACGTTCAGAACCAGCTTGTATACAGGGAGTACAGCTTCAATGGAGGAAAAGAAGAAAGGCCCCCGATTTAACGGGTCGTTCTTTTTATTTCAGATCATGATGTCCGTGTGCCTTTTTCTTGGGGCGGGAATTCTATTTAAAAATGACAGTGAGCTTTCGGCAAAAGGGCAGAGTTTGATTAAGAAAATGTACCACAGTGAGTTTCAGTTTGCAGCCGCGAAAAAATGGTACGAGAATCAATTTGGGAAACCACTGGCGTTATTGCCTGAAAAACAAATTGAACCAGGCAAGAATGCAACAGCTGCAAATAAAAACGAAGATTATGCCCAGCCTGCATCTGGAAGAGTGTATGAATCCTTTGAGACGAACGGAAAAGGCATTATGATGGAGACGGGAAAAACATCGAACGTGGATACCGTAAAAGAAGGATATGTCATTTTTATCGGCAAAAAGAAAGACCTTGGAAATACCGTCGTCATTCAGCACAGCAATGGGGAAGAATCTTGGTATGGCGAGTTGGACAGCATTGATCCCGATGTAAAGCTCTACAGCTATATGGAAAGCAAAAAACACCTTGGTAAAGTGACACCGAATAAGGACGGAAAAACAGGTAAATTTTACTTTGCCCTGAAAAAAGGCAACACATTTGTTGATCCGAGCAAGGTGATCCCTTTTGAATAATCCTGTTTTTCAATTTTTCAGCAAAGTAAAGATTAACCCCCTTTTTTGGCTAATCATTGGGCTCTCAATCATCACCGGACATTTTCGTGAAATCATATTGCTGTTTCTGGCAGTTTTTATACATGAGATGGGTCATTATGCGGGGGCCCATCTTTTTCAATGGCGTGTAAAGAAAATCGAACTTTTTCCGTTTGGCGGAGTTGCGGAAGTAGAGGAACATGGAAACCGGCCGTTCCGTGAAGAAGTGATCGTTACCCTGCTGGGCCCTGTGCAGCATCTCTGGCTTATGCTGGCCGCTTTTTTCTTATTTCAGCTTGGCTGGTGGAATCCTCAGGACTTTGAGTGGTTTATTAAAATGAACGTAACTCTTCTGGTTTTTAATCTGCTGCCGGTATGGCCCCTTGATGGAGGAAAACTGATGTTTGCCGCTGCAGCCAGCATTTTTCCATTTAAAAAAGCACATACTGTATTTTTATTAACCTCTTTCTCCATCATGCTGATCCTGTTCTTTTCATTTTTACCCCGGGATCCCCTGCATTTAAATCTATGGTTCGTGACGATCTTCCTTGGTGTCTCTCATTATATCGAGTGGAAAAGGCGGCAGTTTGTCTTCCTTCGTTTCTTGATGTCGAGGATTGTGGATGACAGGAGATCGGGCTGGCTGACAAAGCCCATACATGTTCCCTCGGATGCAGCGCTTTATGACGTCATCAGTCTGTTTCGAAAAGGGGTCCGTCATTTTATCGTCATCCAGGCTTCGGAAACAAACAGGATCGTGGAAGAGAAGCAGGTGCTTAACATGTTTTTTTCATCCAATCAGGTCAGATGTGCAATCGGACATCTTTTTCGTTAAAATAAAAGGATGAGTGACGTAAGCGAGGTAAGTAGATGTGAAAAAAATTATTATTAATGCTTTAACCCAAATCAAAAGAACAGCAGTCATGGATTTCGATGAAGCGATAGAACTTCAAGTTGATGATTCGTCCGATCAGACTGTACCTGGAAGCATCTATAAAGGCAGGGTAAAGAAAGTGCTGCCTGGCATGCAGGCGGCCTTTGTGGACATTGGAGCTGAGAAGAACGGATTCATTCATCGTGATGACCTGCTTTCCTATCATCAGATGTATATGGCACCAGAAGATAAGAAAGGGACATCCATCAGTTCTTTTGTGAAAGAGGGGGAAGAACTGATCGTCCAGGTAATAAAGGAAGAAACAGATTCAAAGGGAGCGAGGCTGACCGGGATGCTGGCAATCCCGGGCTCACGGCTTGTTTTCCTTCCGAACGCTTCTCATATCGGTGTATCCAAGAAAATGAGCAGGAACGAGAAGGAAAAATGGCGTCTATTTGGCCATTCTCTTGTGAAGGGCGAAGATGGCGTGATTTTTCGTACCGCATGCACGGGACAATCGGAAGATGATATACAAGCGGAGTTCGACGGACTTGTAGAGAGGCACCGCCATCTGGCGGCACGGGCGGAACAAGCGGCAGCTCCTGCTCTTTTGCATGATGAAGGTGATTATCTGAATAAGATTATCCGTGACCATGCGTATGAAGACGAAACGGAGATCATCATTGATGACGGAGCGGAATTCAGGAAACTGATCTGGCTGGCCAAGCCTTTTCCGCTGCTTCAAAAGAATATCGTTTTGTACAGCGGGAAGGAGAATATCTTCTCCTATTACGGAGTTGACGCACAATGGGAAAAAGCACTCCGACCGCATGTCTGGCTCAAAAACGGAGGTTCATTGCGGATTGATCACACCGAAGCCATGTCTGTTATTGATGTTAACACGGATAAATTCACAGGGAAATCAAGCCGGAGGGAGACTGTTCTTCAAACGAACCTTCAAGCGGCTGAGGAGATTGCGAAACAGCTTCGGCTTAGAAACATTTCCGGCATGATTGTCATTGATTTCATTACGATGAACGAGCCAGAGGATCAGCAGCGTGTAGAGGAAGCTTTAAAAGCTGCACTTGCTCTCGATGGAACAACTACCGTGGTTCACGGATTTACCCGAATGGGCGTATTTGAAATGACTCGCAAAAAAGAGAAAAAGCCACTGTTCCATGTACTGACCGAGCCTTGTTCTGTCTGTAAGGGCACAGGCAGGGTGCAGTCTGCAAGAACAGTCGCCAATCAGGCAGAACTGGCGCTGCGGGAATACCGCCACATGGATGATGAAGCTCTGTGGATCGAAGCTACTCCTGAAGTAGCCCGCCATTTAAGAGGGATAGACAGTGAACATCTTCAAAATCTTGAGTCGCTTCTCTCGTATCGGATTTATATAAGTGAAAGCGGCCACGATTCCATCCCATCCTATGCTATCCGCCATATCGGGCCGATTAATGAAATTGAAGAAAGAATGAAAAGATAAATTGACATGGCAGAACACAACATGGTATGATTCTTCTGTTAGTTTATTGGAGCACCCGCTCCAACCGCTCAGGAACAGGTTTTCAAGCTTACATAAGCACCTGTGATGGCGAGTCTGAGTTTACAAGGAGGTGCACGTGATGTACGCAATTATTCAAACTGGTGGCAAACAAGTAAGAGTTGAAGAAGGTCAAGTGATCTATGTTGAAAAGCTTGATGTGGAAGCTGGCGATACTGTAACATTCGAGGATGTTCTTATGGTTGGTGGAGACAGCCTGAAAGTAGGAGCTCCTTTGCTTGATGGAGTGACTGTAACAGGTAAAGTTGAAAAACATGGCCGAGGCCAAAAAGTGGTCGTTTACAAGTTCAAAGCGAAAAAGAACTACCGTCGTAAACAAGGTCACCGTCAGCCTTACACTAAAGTAGTTATCGACAAAATCAACGGTTAATTCCAATGATTAAGGTAACCATCTACAGAGATGAACAGCATCACATTCGTTCGTTTTCAATGAGTGGACATGCCGATTCCGGCCCTTATGGACAAGATCTTGTCTGTGCCGGTGCATCAGCCGTCTCTTTTGGAGCGATCAATGCGATGGAAGTCCTGTGCAGCATTACACCTGATGTGGAAACACAACAGGATGGAGGCTACCTGATTTTCCGTGCTCCGGATCATCTTGAAGACCATATCCATGAAAAAGTGCAGCTTCTTCTGGAAGGTATGGTTGTTTCCTTAAAAACAATCGAAAACGACTATGGTCGATTTATTTCATTGCAGGAAAAACAAGCATAGTCTTGGTTTGCTGCAAAACACCGAATGAGGAGGTGGGACGAATGCTAAAATTAAACCTTCAATACTTTGCTTCCAAAAAGGGAGTAGGTAGCACAAAGAACGGTCGTGATTCCCAATCAAAGCGCCTTGGTGCTAAGAGAGCGGATGGTCAAATGGTATCAGGCGGATCTATTCTTTACCGTCAGCGCGGTACAAAAATCTATCCTGGTATGAATGTTGGCCGTGGCGGAGATGACACTCTTTTTGCGAAAGTGGACGGAGTTGTTCGTTTTGAGCGTCTTGGACGTGACCGCAAACAAGTAAGTGTATACCCAATCGCAAACGAAGCGTAAGAAGATAGCTCTAACCGGGTTGGTTAGAGCTTTTTCTTTTGTAAATGGGTATTTATTAACAGGCTTTTGGGTCTAATACCATTGAAGCAGAGGAAATGGCAATTTAACTATTCAAACAGGAGTGCAAATATGGGTAAAGATTGGTCAACGTTAGAATTATTAAGGCATGCCCGCCATGACTGGCTCAATCAGCTCCAGCTTATTAAGGCAAACCTATCTATGGGTCGGACCGAACGGGCAAAGGAGATTATCGAGGAAATCATTCTTATTTCCAGGCACGAATCAAACCTCATGAATTTGAAAGTTCCTGAATTGGCAGAGTACCTCATAACCTTCAACTGGCTGAAACACCCCATTGTACTTGAAACGGAAGTTGCCGGTGAGGCGAGAGACCTCTCAAAGGTTGGGAAGGTCATCCTTGAGGCTTGCCAGTCTCTTTTTGCCGTCATGAACCGCTCGGTTAATCCGCTGGCTGAAAATCGGCTTGTTTTCACGATCTCAAACCAACAGCATCCTTCCGCTTTTATGTTTCGCTTAACGGGCAGTATACATAATACAGAGGAATTTGAGTCGGAGCTGAAGGATGTCATTTCAGCACATAAATTATTAGACGTAATCGAAAGCTATATTCAACCCCATGAAGTATTTCTTGTTTTACAGATGAAACAGTAAAGAAATTATAGAAGGAGGCGAGCAAACATGTTCGTGGATCAGGTCAAAATTTTTGTGAAAGCCGGAGACGGCGGAAACGGAATGGTTGCGTTTCGCCGTGAAAAATACGTACCTAACGGCGGACCTGCCGGCGGAGACGGCGGTAAAGGCGCTAATGTTATTTTTGAAGTAGAAGAGGGTCTACGTACGTTAATGGACTTTCGCTTTAACAAGCATTTTAAAGCCAAGCGCGGTGAACATGGCATGTCCAAAGGCATGCATGGCAAAAATTCAGAAGATATGATCGTAAAAGTACCACCTGGCACTGTCGTAACAGATGCTGAAACAGGACAAGTACTAGCAGACCTTGTTCATCATGAACAGCGTGCTGTTATTGCCAAAGGCGGACGAGGAGGACGGGGAAATACCCGTTTTGCTACACCGGCAAACCCTGCTCCTGAGCTTTCGGAAAACGGGGAACCAGGTGAAGAAAGAGAAGTTGTTTTAGAATTAAAGGTACTAGCGGATGTTGGGCTTGTTGGATTCCCGAGCGTAGGGAAATCCACGCTTCTTTCTGTTGTATCCGCGGCTAGGCCAAAGATTGCAGAATACCACTTTACGACCATCACTCCTAATTTAGGCGTAGTGGCAGTAGATGACGGCAGAAGCTTTGTGATGGCTGACCTGCCAGGGTTGATCGAAGGCGCGCATGAAGGCGTTGGCCTCGGACATCAGTTCCTTCGCCATATTGAACGGACAAGGGTTATCCTGCATGTGATCGACATGTCCGGCATGGAAGGAAGAGATCCATACGAGGACTTCATTAAAATTAATGAAGAACTAAAGCAATACAATTTAAGGCTTACAGAACGTCCGCAGATTGTTGTAGCCAACAAAATGGATATTCCGGGTGCGGAAGAAAACCTGGAAGAATTTAAACAGAGGCTATCTGAGGATATTCCTGTTTATCCGATATCAGCAGTTACAAGACAAGGATTAAAAGAGGTCCTTTACACAACAGCTGATCTTCTGGAAAACACACCTGAGTTCCCGCTGATCCATGAGGAAAAAGAAGAGAGCCGGGTGCTGTACCGCCACGAAAAGGAAGAGTCCGGTTTTTATATTACACGGGATTCTGCTGGTACATTTATCATCAACGGACCAAAGATCGAAAAACTATTCAAAATGACAGACTTTACAAGAGACGAGTCAGTAAAACGGTTTGCACGCCAGATGCGTTCCATGGGTGTGGACGAAGCGCTTCGTGAAAAAGGTGCGGAACACGGGGATACCATCCGAATCTTGAAATATGAATTTGAATTTATCGAATAGGCTGCGCTTGAGGGCAGTCTATTTTTTGTCTATATGGGATAGACATATGGTTATCTCATTGGATATACTTATGAAAAAGCCCGTTTTGGAGGTTACATATGAAAGAAAGGCAATTTTACATGGTCAGGGAAGATGTTCTTTCAGAATCCATGCAAAAAACGCTTGAAGCAAAATCCTTGTTAGACCGTGGCAAGGTAAAAACTGTCGCGGAGGCTGCTGAAAAAGTGGGCCTCAGCAGGAGTGCGTTCTATAAGTACAGGGATGGAATTTTTCCTTTTCATACGATGATCAAAGAAAAGATCATCACCCTTTCCATCAATCTCGAAGACCGTTCAGGTGCGTTGTCAAGCCTTCTCACCATTGTTGCCTCTGTTGGCTGCAATGTGCTCACCATTAACCAGACCATACCGCTGCAAGGGAGAGCCAATGTGATGCTGACGATTGAAACCAACGGCCTTCGTGGTGAAATCAATGAACTGCTGACCACATTGAATCGTATGGAAGCTGTAGAGCGAGTCGAAGTGATTGGAACCGGGGCATAACAACAAAAAAGGAGGACTGCAGATCTTGCTGCAGTCCTCTTTTTTTATGAATGCAAATATCCTTTTTGTTTAAGCTCCCTGCATACGTTATCCAGCTGCTCTTTCGTTGGTGCCTCGAGCATATGAAGGTGGATGCCCTCTGTTAATGTACTGAGCAATGCAGCGTTTGTTGATGACAATTTGCCGAGAAAATCCTCTACATCCTTTCGGGTACTGAGAAGAAGAGATGCAGTCAGGTCTCCGTGAATCGGGTGTTCGACAATTACATTCTTAACCGTCACTCCATGATCGACAATTGTAAAAAGTTCATCTTTCGTTTGCTCAGGAGAATGGTTGGAAACAATCAAATGTCTATGTGGAACATCTTTTTCTTCCGTTTTTAAATAGAGGTATCCTTGGGAAGTGGCGATAATCGGTTCATTTTTTGCTTTTAACAGCGAGATGTCGCCAACAATAACCTGGCGGCTGACATTTGTTTTAAGTGCGAGTTCACCGCCTTTGATCGGGCTCTTGCTCTCTTTTAACCACTTTAGTATGAGGTCTCTTCTTTCGTCTCCTGGTTTTTTTGGAGTCTCCATTACACATTTTCAACTCCCTGTTTGATAATAAAAGCGTTGTGTAAGATCATGGATGGCTGCAGCCAAAGCCTTAATTTCCTCTTTTGTTGTTTCTTTTCCGAGTGTAATCCGCACGAGTTCATGTGCTTCATCCGCTGATCGCCCCATCGCAAGGAGTGTTTTGGAAGGTTCCTGCTTTCCTGCTTTACAAGCTGAACCGGTTGAAACAGCGATCTTCTGGCGGTTTAATTCTAGCATGACATACTGCCCTTCAATCCCTTTCAGACGAATGGCCAGAAAATGTGGCAGCGTCGTATGGCTGTCTCCTTCAATGATTAAACATTCATCTTCTTCTGTCAGGGAAAGAAAGTAGTTTTTTAATTCTTCTACATTTGTCTTCCATTCTACCATACGAGTCACGTGATTGCTTGCCGCTGTAATAAAAGAAACGATTCCCGGAGTGTTGATTGTTCCAGGGCGAAACCCTTTTTCATGTGTACCGTTCTTGAGCAGCGGCTGCCAGGTGAGAGTGGGGGAAATATATACAGCACCTACACCTTTAGGGCCATGAATTTTATGAGAAGAAACAGTAAGAGCACCAATATTCATTTCCACCGCATGAAGAGGGATCTTTCCGAACGTCTGGACACAGTCACTATGGAAAATGACATTCTCTTCTTTCAGCAAAGCTCCGATTTCACCTAATGGCTGGATAACGCCTATCTCACTGTTTCCATGAGTAATCGTAGCGAGAATGGTCTCTTTTCGAATGGCGCTGCGAAGATCGTTTAAAGCGATCCTCCCGTTCTGATCAACAGGAAGTACGGTGATTTCAAAGCCTTCATTTTCTAGAAAAGCAAGGGCCTGCTGCACGGATCCATGCTCTAGCGGTGAAGTGATGATGTGGTTTCCTTTTTCCTTGTTTCCAAAAGCAAGGCTTGTGAGCGCAAGAAAATTACCGTCGGACCCTCCTCCTGTAAAGTAGATCCCTTCACTATTGCAGCCAATCATCCCGGCCAGTTCAGCACGTGCCAGATTGACCAGATCTGCAGCCTGTGATCCTTGGTCATGCAGGCTCGAGGTATTTCCAAAGTACATTTTTGCTGTTTCTGTAAAAGCATACAGTGCTTCTTCTGATATAGGAGTCGTTGCTGCGTAATCAAGATAAATCATTCTTAAACCGCCTCTCGTAAAAAACTCTTGTCATAAGTGTAATTCTATGTAAATATAAGTGTCAAGACACCTGTAAAGAAAATGAACGGGGGTTTCGTCATGAACCTAGAGTCTACAGACGTTCTCATTATCGGCTCCGGCATTGCTGGATTAATGACAGCCGAATGTTTACGCTCGCATAAGAATGTGACAATCATCACAAAGTCTTCCTTCCAGAACAGCAATTCTTATCATGCCCAAGGAGGGATCGCAGCGGTCACTGAAAAAGAAGACCACTGGGCTGAACACTTTATAGATACCGTAAAAGCAGGAAGTTTTCACAATGAAGAAACTCTCACCGAGATTCTGGTCAAAGAAGGTCCGGACATGATCCGAACGATGGAGGATTGGAAGGTTCCCTTTGACCGCAACAAAGATGGCAGTCTCACGCTCGGCAGGGAAGGAGGACATCGGCGGGCACGGATCGTCCATGCTGGCGGTGATAGAACAGGTTCAAAAATAGTTGATGTCCTTTATCAAAGAATCTCACATCATATTACGGTCAAAGAATTTGAAATAGCTGGGGACCTTATCATTAAGCAAGGAAAATGCGTTGGTGCCTGGACAAAGAATGCGGACGGTAAGATTACTGTTTATTTCGCAGACTCTGTCATTCTTGCTTCCGGAGGCGCAGCTGGTCTTTATACCGTCAATTCCAACGACAAAAGCATTACAGGAGACAGCATCGCCCTTGCATTTCGAGCAGGTGCGGTACTCTCTGACCTGGAATTTATACAGTTTCATCCAACGATGCTATTTACGAATGGGGCATCTTTCGGTTTAGTATCGGAAGCGGTAAGAGGAGAAGGGGGCACATTGGTTACTTCCGAAGGAACACCCTTGATGTCTGGTGTCCATGAGATGGGTGACTTGGCACCTCGAGATATCGTTTCGAGGACTATTTTTGAATTCATTCAAAAGGGATATGAAATTTTTCTTGATGTTTCAAAAGTGAAAAGCTTCACAAACCGGTTTCCTGCCATAACAGCAAATTGCCGAAACGCTGGAATTGTACTTAACGAAGGCAGAATTCCTGTTGCCCCGGGTGCTCATTTTACAATGGGAGGAGCGGTCACAAACCAATGGGGGGAAACGACAGTTCCTCATCTGTATGCTGTTGGGGAAGCTTCCCGAACCGGCGTGCATGGCGCCAACAGGCTTGCGAGCAACTCACTGCTTGAAGGTGTAGTCTTCGCCAAACGGACAGCTGCAAGGATTATGGCTTTGAAGGAGCATGAAGCCTCCCTGTACCCGGTTAAATGGGAATATACAGAACAACAGAAAAGAAGATGGCCGGAGAAACATGAGATTCAAAGACAAATGACACAGTATGCAGGGATTGTCCGGACAAGGGAAGGCCTGGGTGAAGCGATCCGCTGGTTTGAAAATTTCTCCATAGAAAAGCCGGATTATCACTGTAAACCCGATGAAATTGAAAGGATTAACATGCTGCAAACCGGCTGGCTGATCGTTACATCTGCTCGCTTGCGGACAGAGAGCAGGGGCGGCCATTACAGAAGTGATTTTCCGTCCAACGATGATAACTGCTGGCTGAAAAAACAAGTATACAGAAAGAAGGATCAAAATGAACAAGCTGAAGCTAAAAAAGCAGCTGCAGGAATTTTTTCTTGAAGATCTTGGAGAAGGGGACATCACATGCGGATTGCTGTTTCCGGAGGATGAGGAGACAGAAGCGCGCTTTATCGCTAAAAAATCCGGTGTATTTTCGGGAATGGATGTGATTTCCGAAGGGTACCGGCTGCTAAGCGAAAATTGTACAGTTGTTCCTAATGTGAAAGACGGCGATGTTATTAAACCTGGACAGATTCTTGCTGAGGTGAAAGGTCCTGCATCTGCTATTTTTGGCGGAGAACGAGTCATTCTGAATCTCGTGCAGAGGATGTCAGGGATAGCGACGCTAACGAATGAAGCAGTAACCGTTCTAAACAGTGAAACAACGAAAATTTGCGACACGCGTAAAACCACACCAGGGCTCAGGATGTTCGAGAAATACGCTGTCCGCTGCGGCGGAGGGTATAACCACCGTTTCGGCCTGTATGACGGGGTGATGGTCAAAGACAATCATATCGCCCGGGCTGGCGGTATAACTGAAGCCGTAAATACTGTGAAGTCCAGTCTGGGACACATGGTGAAAGTGGAAGTAGAAACAGAGAATCTTGAACAGGTGAAAGAAGCTGTAAGCGCAGGTGCGGATGTGATTATGTTCGATAACCGCACACCAGAAGAGATTGGAGCATGGAAACATCATGTTCCTGGTCATATCATTACGGAAGCTTCCGGAGGCATATCCCTTGATGAACTTCGTCATTATGGGAAAACAGGAGTGAATTTTATTTCGCTTGGATTGCTCACTCACTCAGCGGTATCACTCGACATCAGTTTAAACATTACAGGGGGGTTAAAAGATGAGCTTACTGGAAGCCTTCAAGCTGAAATCCGGAATTCCTGAAACCTATTTCACGATGACGGAAGAAGAGATGATCGAACGGGTCAGAGCAGTTAAGAAGAAGCTCGGAGACCGTTTGTATATTCCAGGACATCACTATCAAAAAGATGAAGTGATTCAATTTGCGGATACGTCGGGAGATTCGCTCCAGCTCGCCCAGCAGTCGGCCAATAACCGTGATGCGGAATTCATCGTATTTTGCGGGGTGCACTTCATGGCGGAAACAGCGGATATGCTGACGGAATCTCATCAAAAAGTGATCCTTCCGGATATGAGAGCCGGATGTTCCATGGCGGACATGGCGGATATCCATCAGACAGAGAAAGCGTGGGACCGATTACAGTCCTTGTTCGGTGATACGCTCCTGCCGCTCACGTATGTCAATTCTACGGCAGCCATCAAAGCATTCTGCGGTAAGAATGGGGGTGCAACCGTGACCTCATCAAATGCAGAACGAATGCTGGAATGGGCGTTTGCACAAAAAGAAAGAATCCTTTTTCTTCCCGATCAGCACTTGGGCCGGAACACTGCCTATACGCTGGGTGTTCCATTAGAGCAAATGGCAGTATGGGATCCAATTGCTAATAAATTGGAATATGACGGAGATCTGGATGCAGTTAAAGTGATTCTCTGGAAAGGACACTGTTCGGTCCATGAAAAATTCACAGTTGATAATATTCGATCCTTGCGTGTGAACGATCCAGAGATGAAGGTCATCGTCCATCCAGAGTGCAGCCATGAAGTCGTTCAGCAATCGGATATGGCGGGCTCCACTCATTATATTATTCAGACGATCCAAAACGCTGAGCCAAACAGCGCTTGGGCGATAGGGACAGAGATGAATCTCGTCAACCGCCTGAAAAAAAACCATCCGGATAAACGGATAATTTCTTTAAATCCCAATATGTGCCCCTGTCTGACGATGAATCGCATTGATCTTCCTCATCTGACATATGCGCTTGAAAAAATCGCACAGGGAGATCCTCAGAACATCATAACAGTGGACAGCGAAACAACTGAATACGCAGTAAAAGCTCTTGAGAGAATGTTAGCAAGAGCGTAGATGACTCCTTCCTGTCAAAGTCATACAGCTGATTTTCAGGGCATAAATTGGTAAAAGACCGACTACTGAAATAGGTAGTAGCACAATGCCCAGATTCTCATATACTGTATAGAAATTTGGCAGGAGGGAGTTTTGTTTACGTGAGAATTCATATCGTTCAAAAAGGTGATACTCTCGAAAAAATCGCCGATAAGTATAATGTAACTTCTGAAGAATTAAGAAGAGTGAATTTCGGTTTATCTTCAGGCGCTCTTGAAAGAGGATCAAAAGTAAAGATTCCTTCTGAACAAGTGCCGATCGGACGCGGAGAGAAAGCAAAGATGCCGTTTATGATGCCAGGCTCTAAAAAAGAGCAGCCGAAGAAAAAAGAAATGCCCAAAAAAGAAATGCCAGCAGCTCCAGTTCAGGAAATTCCGGTTCCAGCCCCGCCGCCACCGCCGCCAAAACCTGCACCTATTCCAGCTCCGCCTAAAGCAGCACCGATTATCCCAAAAGCAGCACCAATAATCGCAAAAGCAGCACCGATAATCGCAAAAGCAGCACCGATAATCCTAAAAGCTGAACCTAAAATGGCGCCAAAGGCCGAGCATAAAATGCCGATGAAAGCAGAACCCATCATGCCGTTAAAGCCGGCACCGGCAAAAAAGGATATGCCATTTAATCCATTGCTTCCGAAAAAAGATTACAAAGAATCGTCCATGAAATCACCAAAACCGCTTGCCCCTATGTCTCATAAAGATTTTGCGGCGTTTATGGAATCATCCTCATCTTCACATATGAAATGGGGACATCACCACGAGCCGATTCACTATAAAGAACCTCAAATGAACTATGTGCCGCCTGCCTATCTTTCCCCGGGGCTCGTCCATGGAAAAGACCAGTTTGGAATGGGGAAACAGCATAAACATCCATTCTTGGGTGAAGAGTCATCTTCTGTAATGAACCAGATGTTTTCAGGTGTTCCGCCGATGTTTGAACAGCCTCAGGGGTACACTGCTCCAGTATATGGAGGTGCAGGGGCAGGAATGCCGCCATTCAGTGCCATGCCTTATCAAGGCCAGGGACAGCAGGCAGGATCTTATCCTCAAGTTCCCCCAGGCGGTTTACAAATGGGTATGGGGGCGCCAGGTTCAGGCCAGATGGGATACAGCAGCATGCCTCAGACTGGAATGCAACAGCAGCCTAATATGGCATCCCAGCACGGAATGATGCTATCGCAGGATCAGCAGCAAAATCCATATGCTACGTTTATGCCGATGCAAGGTCAGCCGATGGGCCAGGGAATGCAAGTTCAGCCATACGTCGGCCAGCCGATGAGCCAGGGAATGCAAGTTCAGCCATACGGCAGCCAGCCGATGAGCCAGGGAATGCAAGTTCAGCCATATGGCAGCCAACCGATGGGCCAGGGAATGCAAGTTCAGCCATACGGCAGCCAGCCGATGAGTCAGGGAATGCAGGGTCAGCCATATGGCAGCCAGCCGATGAGCCAGGGAATGCAAGTTCAGCCATATGGCGGCCATCCGATGGGCCAAGGAATGCAGGGTCAGCAAATGTATGGTGAATATCCGCCAGGTCAAGTTTCTCAAGGTTATGGTGATATGTCCGGAGGGCAAGTATCTTACGGCGGTAATCCCCCAGCAGGACAAATGGGTCAGATGCAAGGAATGCCAAATCCATACTCACAGGCGCAATACCGTGATGGCTCGTTAGACAGCCAAGATCAAGATGAAGAGTAATTCATACGGAGACGGTTTCAAAAGAAAGCGTCTCTTCTTAAGTAGCCTTACTGAGAAAGGGCTGGATATTAAAAACCATTATTTTGTGAAACACAATGTTTGTATTATTGAAACCAAAGCAGGAACTTATGTGCTTAAAGGGTTCTCCAGAAAGGAAGAATGTCAGGAGCAATTGAAGCTGTCCCGGTGGTATTCTCAGCAATCAAGTCCGATGATGGGAATATATACGGCTTTTCCGACCGGAAAGAAAATACATTACTATGAGAACATGTATTGGGGCATCATGCCTTTTTATAAAGGTGATGAACTTGATCTGAATGACGAAAAGGACATTAGAGACGGAATCCATGCGATTCGAAAGTTCCACCGCCAGAGTATCTTTCAGTCTGACTCCTATCTCTCGCTTCTATCGAGCTATTCACTTATCGAAAAGTGGACCAAACGATTTAATGCTTTTAAAAGAAATAGTAAAAAACATCATATTTCTCATGAGATGAGTGAAGCTTTTCAGGAAATGATTGGGTGGGGGAAATGGTCATTGAGCAAATTGAACCGAAGAGAACTGGAAAAAATGGAACAGAACGCAAGACAAAAGGGTGAAGTATGCCACGGAGATGTAGCTCCTCATAATTTTATGCGCTTAAGCGGGGACAACGTAATCTTAATCGATTACGACCTGTTTTCCGTCGTCCCGCATGATTATGACATTCTTCAATATGTAAACCGGATCATGCCATATTGGGATTGGTCCCCATCCATATTGCGAAAATGCCAAGACCCTGAGCTGGAATCGCTTCTTCGTAAAAAATGGTTTTTAATCGCCCTTGTTTTTCCGACGGATCTATACAGAGAATGGAATCGTGCATTCGAAGCGGGGAAAGATCAGATCAAAGAAATGACGGCCTTTACAGAAGAAGATCTTCCGTTCCGGAGAAAGTTTATAAAAACAATACAGGAATTGGTCAAGAATCCCACGTAATATCCAGAAATTATATGTCTTACCGGTATGTAACAGAGTAAAAAGAACCTCCGAATGCCATTCTAGTGGTGAAAGGAGGTTTTTGCATTGAAGATTTTACTAAGTGGAATAACGGTTCTTGCATTAACAGCAGGTCTGGTGGGCTGTAACAACAACAAAGGTGCGCTCGACCGCAACGATAATGATGTAAGGCCGATCGGATATTATTCCAACGAGGGTGACAACCGCGGTGATTTGGACCGCAGTAAAGGCCCTGTTACTGACATGATGGATAATAACCGTACCGACCATAATGTAACGTATCATGAGGACTATGATGGTGCGCTTGCCGAGAAGATCAGGAACCGGGTTAACAGTATGAACAATGTAGACGATGCTCACGTTATTTTGAATGATAACAACGTCATTGTCGGAATAGATACCAGTGAAAACGATAAAAGCGCTGTCAATCAGAGAGTGTATAGAGAAGTGAAAAAGCTGGTTCCCAATCGGGATGTTCGCGTGACAACTGATGACTCGATCGTGAATCGAATCAAAAACGTAGATAATAATCTCCGTGACGGCAAAACAACCAATGAAGTCAGCTCTGACATCAAGGGAATTATGGCGGATATCGGAAAAGCAGGCACCAACTTAGGAAATGCAGTTAAACGACCTTTCGAAAATAATCGTTAGAGAACAGGATTTTTTCTGTTCTCTTTTTTTATTTCTTTGAACAGAAGCATTGCGATTTTTGTGTTAAACTCCCCGTTCGGGCTGACTCTGTGATACAATACTGACAGAAACGTATGGTCGCTTTTTTAAGGAGAGAACATGATTGATTGAACATATAAATGGAAAGATTGAACACGTGTCTGCTGAATATGCAGTTCTTGAAGCCAATGGGATTGGTTACCAAATTTTTTGTCCGAATCCATTCATCTATCGTCCCGGTCAAGCTGAGACGATCTACACATATCATTATGTGAGGGAAGATTTGATCGCGCTGTATGGGTTTAAAACACGCAAAGAGCGAGATTTATTCTTAAAATTATTAAACGTATCAGGAATAGGCCCAAAAGGAGCCTTAGCCATCATGGCATTCGGACAGCCAGAACAAGTGATCCGGGCCATTGAAGCTGAGGATGAAGGGTTTCTTGTGAAATTTCCGGGAGTAGGGAAGAAGACGGCCCGCCAGATGATATTGGACCTTAAAGGAAAGCTTTCGATCTTCACTGAAGAGCCAATGGAGGGATTATTTGCCGGCCAGGTTTCCGACAGTTCTGAACAGCTTGATGAAGCGGTTGAAGCATTAACGGCTTTAGGGTATGCCAAGAAAGAAATTAATAAAGTGCTGCCTTCCCTTAAAAAGGAAGATCTGACAACAGATCAGTACATAAGGAAAGCGCTGCAGAAGCTAGTGAACCATTAGGGGCGTGATCGCTTTGGACGACAGAATAGTATCGGGTGAAAGCTCAAAGGACGATTTTTTTGAATTGAGTTTGCGTCCGGAATATTTGCATCAATACATAGGCCAAGAAAAAGTAAAAGAAAATCTAAATATCTTTATTCAGGCGGCTAAGCTTAGAAATGAGGCCCTTGACCATGTTTTGCTATACGGGCCTCCGGGTCTTGGGAAAACAACGCTCGCATTTATCATTGCGAAAGAAATGAACGTCAATTTCAGAACGACAAGCGGACCCGCTATTGAGCGGCCGGGTGATCTGGCAGCTATCCTCACAGCACTTGAACCTGGGGATGTGCTGTTTATTGATGAAATTCACAGGCTATCAAGAGCGATCGAGGAAGTGCTCTATTCCGCGATGGAAGACTTCTGCCTGGATATTGTAATCGGAAAGGGCGAAACAGCTCGATCTGTCCGGCTGGATCTGCCTCCGTTTACGTTAGTAGGGGCGACTACCCGTGCCGGGTCTCTGTCCTCACCGCTCCGTGACCGATTTGGTGTGCTGGCACGTCTGGAATACTACAATAATGAAGATTTAACCGAAATTGTTACACGGACCAGTGAAGTATTTGGCATGAAGATTGACAGGCCGTCTGCCCAAGAGATAGCCCGCCGTTCAAGAGGGACGCCGAGGATTGCCAATCGCCTATTTAAAAGAGTACGTGATTTTGCCCAGGTTGACGGAAGGGACAGTGTCAGCATCAGTCTGGCAAACAGGGCGCTGGAAATGCTTCAGGTCGACCGTTTAGGATTGGATCATATTGACCATAAATTATTACAGGGGATCATCCACAAATATAAAGGCGGACCGGTAGGACTTGAAACCATTTCAGCTACAATTGGTGAGGAATCTCATACGATTGAAGATGTGTATGAGCCTTACCTGCTGCAGATTGGCTTTATACAGAGAACACCAAGAGGGCGAGTGGTTACTGCCCTTGCTTATGAGCATTTTAATATGGAGGTGCCAAACCCTTAATGGGGATTTCTCGGCTGTTAATTTTAATGGGAGTGATTTTGATCATCGTTGGAGGTTTGTGGACGTTCGTCGGTAAGATTCCTGGTGATATCGTTTTTAAAAAAGGAAACACTACTTTTTATTTTCCCATCGTCACATCCATTATCATCAGCATTTTGCTGTCTTTGATATTTTATGTGATCGGGCGTTTTAAATAGTTAGAGAAACAGGAGAAGAAAATGGACATCAATTTATTTGATTTTGAATTGCCGGAAGAGCTGATCGCTCAGACACCGCTGAAAGACCGGACGGCTTCAAGGCTCATGGTGCTTGACCCGGTAACCGGACAGATACAGCATAATACATTTAAAAATATAATCCATTATTTGAACCCGGGAGACTGTCTTGTCCTGAATGATACGAGAGTACTGCCGGCAAGGCTTCTTGGTGAGAAAGAAGACACTAAGGCTAAGATTGAGATTTTGCTGTTGAAAGAAACAGGCAGCGACACGTGGGAAACACTGGTGAAACCTGCAAAAAGAGTGAAACCGGGTACCGTTGTTTCTTTTGGAAACGGTCTGCTTAAAGCTGTTTGTCTGGAGGAAACGGATCAGGGCGGGCGTACCTTTAAATTTGAATATGAGGGTATTTTTTATGAAATTCTGGACGCTCTTGGCGAAATGCCGCTGCCTCCTTATATAAAAGAGCAGCTGGAAGAGCGGGAGCGATATCAGACGGTTTTTGCTAAACACCAAGGGTCCGCAGCAGCCCCTACTGCGGGTCTTCATTTCACCGAATCCTTGCTTGAAGAGATAAAGAACAAAGGGATTCATGTTGCTTTTATCACGCTTCATGTGGGATTGGGAACTTTCCGTCCTGTTTCTGTTGAAGACATCGAAGAACACGACATGCATGCTGAGTATTACCAGCTGACAAAAGGCACGGCTGCACTTTTGAATGAAGTAAGAAACAATGGCGGCCGAATTATTTCGGTCGGTACCACATCTACCCGCACCCTTGAGACAGTCGCTGGAAAACACGGAGAATTCCGAGAAGATTCCGGATGGACGGATATCTTTATTTATCCAGGATATCGCTTTAAGGCGATTGACGGAATGATTACTAATTTCCATTTGCCTAAGTCTACACTGATTATGCTGATCAGCGCGCTTGCGGGCCGCGAGAATGTCCTGAAAGCCTATAATGAAGCTGTGCGTCAACGGTACCGCTTCTTTAGCTTTGGAGATGCCATGCTGATTTTAGAAGGGGAGTACAAACATGACAGCAGCCGTTCGGTATGAATTAATCAAAACTTGTAAGCAGTCAGGAGCGAGGCTCGGAAAAGTCCACACGCCCCATGGCGTATTTGAGACTCCGGTATTCATGCCGGTAGGAACACTCGCTACCGTTAAAACAATGAGCCCTGAGGAGTTAAAAGACCTTGGCGCCAATATTATTTTGAGCAACACGTATCATCTCTGGCTTCGTCCGGGACATGAGATCATCCGTGAAGCTGGCGGCCTTCATAAATTCATGAACTGGGACCGTTCCATCTTAACGGATTCCGGCGGTTTTCAGGTATTCAGCTTAAGTGATTTGAGAAAGATCACAGAAGAAGGCGTGCATTTCAGGAACCATCTGAACGGAGAAAAGCTGTTCCTGAGTCCTGAAGGAGCCATGGAGATTCAGAATGCCTTAGGCTCGGACATCATGATGGCATTCGATGAATGCCCGCCGTATCCAGCTGAGTATGAATACATGAAATCCTCTGTAGAAAGGACGAGCCGCTGGGCTGAAAGGTGTCTGGCTTCCCATGAACGTCCGAATGACCAGGGGCTTTTCGGAATCGTTCAGGGTGGTGAATACGAAGATCTACGCCGTCAAAGCGCAGAGGACCTTGTTTCTCTTGATTTTCCGGGTTACGCGGTCGGCGGGCTTTCTGTCGGTGAACCTAAGGATGTTATGAACCGAGTGCTAGAGTTTACGACGCCGTACCTGCCTGACAACAAACCAAGGTATTTAATGGGTGTCGGATCGCCTGACTCGCTGATTGATGGAGCGATCCGCGGTATTGATATGTTTGACTGCGTACTGCCTACACGTATTGCAAGAAACGGAACGCTTATGACAAGTGAAGGCCGCCTCGTCGTCCGGAATGCGAAATATGCACGTGATTTCAGGCCTCTTGATGAAAATTGTGATTGCTATACGTGCCGAAACTATTCACGTGCTTATATCCGCCATCTGGTGAAGAGCAACGAAACATTTGGTTTCCGCCTCACAAGTTACCATAACCTTTATTTTTTGGTAAACTTAATGGAACAGGTGAAGCAGGCCATCCGCGAAGACAGGCTGCTTGATTTCCGTGAGGAATTTTTTGAACAATACGGCTTTAATAAACCTGACGCCAAAAACTTTTAACTGGCTTTAACTAATAGAAAGGGGTGAAAATAATGGGTTCTTTAGGTTCTCTTTTACCAATTTTACTGATGTTTGTCATTTTTTACTTTTTGCTGATCAGACCTCAGCAGAAAAGACAAAAGTCTGTTAAAACGATGCAGAGCGGCTTGAAAAAAGGTGATTACGTCGTAACGATCGGCGGTCTTCACGGCACGATTGAAGTGCTGGAAGAAAACACGGTGGTTATCAAATCGAAGGACGGTTCAGCGCTTACGTTTGACCGTAACGCGATCCGCGAATCAAGAGAAGTACAATAAAAATAAAAAATGGCAGAAGCCCCGTTGCTTCCTGCCATTTTTTATTGAGCTATTTATGGCTGCTGAAATTGACGCCCATGATGGCTCCCAGCATACAAAGGAGTAAAAAGATTCCGTGATACATGTACTGCATGGATGTAAATGTGGTTTGGTATCCTAAATATTGTACTAAAAACACGAGCAAGGAGAAAAGCAGGGCTGTACCGGAACCAAGCATAATGCCTTTTTCTTTTCCCTTTTTACCTGAAAGAAATCCTCCAATAAAGAGAGAAAGAAAGGAAAGACCAGTCGTCACCCATTTTAAAGATGATTCTGTCAGAGAAGTGAACCGCAATAGAAGAGAAAGAATAAGACTGCTTATGATAATGGCAACTAAAATTGTGGCAACACCTTTTATCATTGAAGAAAACATATGTCGAACAGCCACTTGGATTCGTCCTCCTTTACATACAAGCCTTCCTTATATCCATATTCACCGTCCCGAAAAATAGACGAACATTTTTTGTCCTTCTCCCTGGAAAATGCCCATTATTTAATTCAATTACCAAAACATTCGCCTCATGTTCATTCATCACGATGGTCAAACTAATTATGATGAAAATGAAAGGAGGGAAAGCAATGGAATATTATACAATTATTTTGAGGACCATCTTTGTTTATTTTATTTTGATTGGCGTATTTCGGCTGATGGGAAAACGGGAAATTGGAAAATTATCTGTACTTGACTTTGTTGTTTCCATTATGATCGCCGAACTGGCGGTCATCTCGATTGAAGATCCGAAAGTACCGATGCTTAAGCATCTGGTTGGAATTTTTGTACTGTTTCTCATTCAAATTTTCCTTGCGTTCCTTTCATTAAAAAGCAAAAAGGTTCGAGAGATCGTTGACGGCAAGCCTTCCATTATCATTGAGAACGGACAAATTAATGAATCTGAAATGAAAAAACAGCGCTATAATTTTGATGACCTGCTGACTCAATTAAGGGAGAACAACATAAAGAATGTGGCGGATGTAGAATTTGGAATTCTGGAATCAACAGGGAAGCTTTCCGTCATTACAAGAGAAGTTGAGTGTGACAGGAAAACAAATTCAGCAGTAAGCCCGCTCCCTCTGGTGTTCCCGGTGATATTGGATGGGAAAATTCAGGAAGACCATCTAAAAAAACTGGATAAAACCTCTTTATGGCTACGCCAGGAACTGCGCAAGATGGGAATCAAGGATACAAAAAATATCTCTATCTGTACGATAAATAATAATGACTCGCTGTATGTAGACAAAAAAGATGATTAAAGCCTCTCTAGAGTTCGAGAGGCTTTGTTTTATGCAATCCATCTTTTAATTAGCGGAAGGTGAGCGAGGTCTTCTCTCTTCACCAAGCGGAAAAACAACAGAGCAAGAAGATAAACGATACTTGTTAAGACGAGGCAGAGGCACATTCCTGCCACCCTTGAGAACTGAGGGAAGATATACGTATAGATGAGCTGTGAAACAAATCCGGTGATCATGATGGAAAAGAAACCGTAGATGAAATCCTTAGCTTTGATCGTATAGCTGATCGCTTTGGCCACACTTGCAAAATGAAGGAGGGTGACTACGACGATGCCTAGAACGATGGCCATAGCCACACCCATGATACCGAATTCAGGCCTTGTAGCAAGAGCAAAGACAGCAGCAAGTTTGACGGCTGATCCGATCAGGCTGTTCATCATAGCCGCTCTGGCAAGATTCATGGCCTGTAACACTGCCTGAAGAGGCCCCTGAAAATATAAAAAGAAAAACAGCGGTGTCATGACCTTTAAATAAGAAGCAGAAGCAGGAGAGTTATACATAAGGTCCATGATTGGAACGGCATACACGTAGGTAATTACCGCGGCGATGCCTCCAGACAGCATGGAAAGCCGCAAAGACTGATTCAGCCGGTGTTCAATCAAGGAATACTTTTTATTGGCGTTTGCTTCACTGATGGCAGGGACGAGTGAAACAGATAACGAATAGGTAATAAATGTAGGCAAGTAAAGCAAGGGAATGACATAACCTGCCAGTTCCCCGTACTGTCTTGTTGCGGCAATGGTGCTCACCCCGGCAATCGCCAGACTCCGAACAACCACAATCGGTTCAAAAAAGTAAGAAACAGAACCAATCAGCTGGCTTCCGGTGGTCGGAAGAGCGATTCCGAGCAGTTCGTTTAATGTGGAGCGACCGCCTTTTAGCTGTCCGAAAAATCCTTTTCGGACCTTCATGTTTTTTTTAAACTTAAACATGGAGAACATATATAAAAGGGAAGCGAGCTCTCCGATGATAACTGAGATCATCGCTCCGGCCGCTGCATACTCGACACCATAAGGAAGAAAGAGTCCGGTAAGAAGTGCTACAAGAGTAATCCGCACAATCTGCTCAATGACCTGGGAATAGGCGGAAGGACGCATGTTCTGAAGTCCTTGAAAGTATCCTCTCAGCACAGAAGATGCAGCGATGACGGGCACTACCGGTGCAATTGCGATTAAAGGGTAAAAGGTTCTTTTGTCTGTAAAGAAATAATGAGACAATATAGGAGCAGCCGCGATCATGGCAGTTGTAAAAATGATGCTGAGCACACCAGTTACGGCCAGGGAGACGATCAGTATCTTTTTGATCTTTTTGCGGTCGCCTTTCGCATCGGCCTCGGCCACTAGTTTAGAGATGGCGATGGGAAGCCCCATTCGTGTCAAGGTGATGGCTAATAGCATCGTCGGCACAGCCATCATATAAAGGCCGACGCCTTCCTGTCCCATCACCCGGGCGACAACTATGCGATTGATAAACCCAAGGATCCGTGTGATCAATCCGGCGAGAATGAGCAGCAGTGTTCCCTGGATAAGGGTTTGTTTTGACATATCGGGCCCTACTTTCTTATCAGAAATGAGTTTGACATCGGTTTTCCGTGTAACCCATTTATATGGAGAAAATGGACAAAGCATGACAAGTTGTTTTTTATCCGCAAAACGCAGGAGAGGTGAACGAATCATTGGATGTGATGAGTTTTGAAGACATGAAAACAGAGGTTGAACCAGCTCTGCAATGCAAAGCTGAGGAGTTTCATTTTCTTGGGTACGAGAGTGTTTCGAATGAAGAAGTATGGAATTGTGTGATGCGTAAGGCTCAAAAGAAAAAAGAGGAAGCAAAATTGCATGTTCTTGTTGGTCTGATACTTGGTTTATCATTGACCGATTTTATGAACTGGCTGACACTCGAAGCGTTTAAGAGGGATGTGGAATAAAAGGGCCATCCCCGGCGGGGTACCCTTTTTTGCTGTTTATCAAAGAAACGCAAAAGATAGGATTATGTAAAGTTTTACAAAGTTTTCGGAATGAAATTGACAGAAAAAAACAACTGTCGCTATAATGGGGAAGATTGCACTTTTCTATACATATTCATTATCGTGCTTAAAAGTGTGTCGGCAGCATGAAGGAGGAAAGAAGGAATGGTGAAGAAGAGCAAGATCCTTACATTTTTTATAATCCTTGCCGTAATTGTTGGTCTGATCGGCATGACAACAAAGGGGATTGTAAATAATATTAAGCTCGGTCTGGATTTACAAGGGGGATTTGAAGTACTTTACGATGTAAAACCAGCCAAAGAAGGCCAAAAGATTACAAACGATGTTCTAAAAAGTGCGGTAGAAGCACTCGATCGACGGGTAAACGTACTTGGTGTTTCGGAGCCGAACATCACAATCGAAGGGAAAAATCGGATCCGGGTTCAGCTTGCAGGAATCAAGGATCAGAACAAAGCAAGAAAACTCCTTTCTACACAGGCTCAGTTGACCTTCAGAGATGTCAATGACAAGGTATTGCTTGATGGATCGGACCTTAAAGGCGGCGGTTCAAAAGTAACCTTTGACCAGAACAATCCGAACCAGCCGATCGTTCAGCTGACTCTGAAAGATCCGAATAAGTTTGCTAAAGTAACGAGAAAAGTCATGAACATGGGGCCTGGACAAAATCAGCTCGTCATCTGGCTTGATTATAAAAAAGGCGATTCATATAAAGAAGAGGCGACAAAGAAAAAACCTAAATTTATCTCTGCGCCATCTGTCACTAAAGAATTGGATCAGAAAACTGTCGTTATTACTGGACATTTTTCCCAGGAAGAAGCGAATAACCTGTCTTCTATCCTGAATGCCGGAGCACTTCCTGTGAAATTGGATGAAAACTATTCGAATTCTGTTGGTGCTAAATTCGGGAAACAGGCTTTGGATGAAACGGTCACTGCCGGAATTATCGGTATTGCTCTCGTCTTCCTTTTTATGGCGTTTTACTACCGGTTCCCAGGCCTTATCGCTATTGTCACACTCAGTTTTTATATTTATTTAAACCTTCTCATTTTTGATTGGATGGATGCGGTACTGACTCTTCCAGGAATCGCTGCCTTTATCCTTGGAGTAGGTATGGCTGTAGATGCAAATATTATAACCGCTGAAAGAATTAAAGAAGAAATTCGTTCCGGAAAATCAATCGCTTCCGCTTATAAGTCGGGGTCAAAGCGCTCGTTTGCTCCGATCTTTGATGCGAATTTAACCTCCATCATCACAGCAGCAGTTCTATTTGCATATGGTACAAGTTCAGTTAAGGGATTCGCTCTCGTACTAATTGTGAGTGTTGTAACCAGCTTCTTTACCAATGTGTACGTATCCCGAATTTTGCTAGGCCTCTGGGTAAACAGCAAGTTCTTGAACAAAAAACCGGGTTACTTCGGAGTGAAAGAGAGTGATATACATGAGCTTTAGAAACCCGAATTTTCATTTTGATGTTGTAAAACAGCGGAAGAAATTTTTTATTTTCTCCTCTCTTTTAACCATCGTAGGGCTCATTTGCCTTTTAACCATAGGTTTGAAATTAAGTATCGATTTTGAAAGCGGAACGAGGGTTGAAATCAGCGGGAACCATTTAAAAGCTGCTGAGCTCAAGAAAGATTTTGAAGATTTAGGTCTTAAACCGGATGGCCAGCCGCTGATCTCTGGTAAAAATAGTGACAGAGCGACAGTATCCTTTGTTGGTATGCTCTCACGTGAAGAAGTGGCAAAAGTGAATACGGCCATTAAACAGAAATACGGAGATGAGCCGAACATCAATACAGTATCACCAACGGTTGGCCGGGAAATGGCCAGGAATGCGATCATTTCTGTACTGATTGCCTCCATCGGAATCATCATCTACATCAGCCTGCGTTTTGAATGGCTAATGTCATTGGCAGCGATTGTTGGATTATTGCACAACGCATTTTTGATTGTAGCCATATTCAGCATTCTGCGGCTTGAAGTGGATCTTACGTTTATAGCAGCCGTATTAACCATCGTAGGTTACTCAGTACATGATACGATCATCACGTTTGACCGAATTCGCGAAAACATGAAGTTTACGAAGGTGAAAAATGTTGAGACCCTCTACAAGGTGATCAACGACAGTATTATGCAGACTCTTACCCGTTCCATTAATACGGTATTTGCCGTAGTGCTCACGGTAGTTGCATTGCTGGTCTTCGGAAACGCGTCCATCATGAACTTCTCGATCGCCCTGTTGATCGGACTGGTTTTTGGAACGTATGCATCTATTTGTATTGCTTCTCAGCTCTGGTTTGTACTTAAATCCAGACAGTTGAAAAAACTTAAATTCAGTTCTGCCAATAATCAGGCATAGGAATTCATTGTCACCTCGTAACCCATTTTGTATAATAAATAGGTTATGAGGTGATTTTTTTATGTTGAAAGCACGAACGAGGTGGAATGTCCGAACTTTAGATGAAGATAAAGTAAAGGAATTAGCCTCTTCTTTAAAAATCCCAAAGTTAGTAGCCAACCTATTAGTTGCAAGGGGAATGGAAACAAAAACTAGTGCTGAACAGTTTTTGTCCAGTGGAACGGAGGCTTTTTATGATCCCTTCTTAATGGATGGGATGAGAGAAGCTGTTGATCGGATCCAACAGGCTGTTGCCAGCCAAGAAAAGATTCTTATTTTTGGTGATTATGATGCAGATGGAGTAAGCAGTACATCTGTTATGGTATATACATTAAAGGCGTTAGACGCCAATTTTGATTTTTACATACCAAATCGTTTTACAGAAGGCTATGGACCAAATGAACCCGCGTTAAGATGGGCGAAGGAACAAGGTTTCAGTCTTGTTATTACAGTCGATACGGGGATTTCAGCTGTGAATGAAGCACGTGCGGCGAAAGAGATGGGACTGGATTTTATCATCACTGACCATCATGAGGCTCCTCCTGTTCTGCCTGATGCTTATAGTATTATCAATCCCAAAAAACCTGGATGCCCATATCCTTTTAAAGGGCTGGCGGGAGTAGGTGTCGCGTTCAAAGTTGCGCATGCTCTGCTTGGCAAAGCTCCGCTTCACTTATTGGATATTGCCTCCATTGGCACGATTGCTGATCTGGTTCCTCTTGTGGATGAAAACCGCATCATTGCAAAAGAAGGAATAAAGGCACTAGAGAGAACCACTAAGACAGGATTAAAAGCACTTCTCGAGGTTGCTGGTTTAAAAGATACGGTGCTGAATGCAGAGCATGTAGGGTTTGCGATTGGCCCCCGTGTTAATGCGGTTGGAAGACTGGATTCTGCAGTTCCTGCGGTTGAGCTTTTTACGACTGATGACAAGGAAGAAGCTGCCATGCTTGCCGCTGAAATTGATCAATTGAACAAAACACGTCAAACCATTGTATCTGAGATCACAAAGGAAGCCATTGAATTGGTGGAACAAAAGTATCCACCTGATAAAAACAATGTTCTTGTTGTCGCAAAGGAAGGATGGAACGCAGGAGTCATCGGTATCGTAGCTTCCCGGCTAGTCGAACAATTTTACCGTCCGACAATCGTTTTAAGCATCGATGAAGAGAAGGGCCTTGCCAAAGGATCGGCAAGGAGCATTGAAGGCTTTGATATGTTTGAGAACTTATCGCTGAGCCGTGATATACTTCCACACTTTGGAGGGCATCCTATGGCGGCAGGCATGACTTTGGCCGTAAGTGATCTGGATGAACTGAGAAGCCGGCTTAACCGCCAGGCTGGTGAACAATTAACAGAAGAAGATTTTAAACCCGTGACTTCTATTGATTTGGAATGCTCACTTGATGAAGTATCCATTGAAACCATTGAACAAATGAACAAATTGGCTCCTTTTGGCGTCAGTAACCCTACTCCGCGCGTACTGATACCTGATGTTAGAATCAGCGAGATCAAGAAGATCGGCAGCCAGTCCAACCATTTGAAAATACAATTCTCAGATGGCAAATCCAAGCTGGATGCGATTGGTTTTCATAAAGGCCCGCTAATGGATGAGCTAAGCTATCATTCCCCGCTCTCAGCGGTAGGAGAGCTATCAATCAATGAATGGAACGGGTTCCGGAAACCGCAGCTTATGCTTAGTGATCTGGCCGTAAAAGAATGGCAATTATTTGATCTGAGAGGGATAAGGGACGCTCAGAAAAAACTGTCCGGCCTCCCTAAGGACAAAGTTCTTCTCATCGCCTTTGAGGCAGATACGAAGGAACATCCTGCGTTTTCAGACTTGAAAGAGCAGATCCGGCTTTATCCGCAGGAAAAAGAAAGCCTGAATTTTGAAGAAAAGTATGTTGTTTTTCTCGATGTTCCAAAAACAAGGGAAGAATTCTTTTATCTGCTGGAAAGCAATCCAGAACCCGAAAGAACATATGTCATCTTCCACCAGGAAAATGATCAGTTCTTTTCCACTGTTCCGACAAGAGAGCAGTTCAGATGGTTTTATGCGTTCTTAACCAAACGTAAAACATTTGATGCCAGCAAGCACGGAGAGGAACTGGCTAGACTTAAGGGCTGGTCGCGTGAAGCAGTGCCATTTATGTCAAAAGTGTTTTTTGAGCTGGATTTTGTTACAATAGAAGATGGTGTTATTTCGATTAATGATCGTCCTGACAAAAAAGACCTGAAGCATTCATATACATATAGGAGTAAATTAGAACAAGCGGAGATTGAAAATCAACTTGTCTATTCTTCCTATCAGGATTTGAAGAACTGCTTTGATCAGTATAAAGGGAAATAATCAGGCGTTGATACAGGAGGAAAATAGAAGATGGATTACAAAAAATATATCTCTGTAGTGGAAGATTTTCCGCTTAAGGGTATTCGGTTTAAAGATATTACCACACTTATGCAAGATGGCGAAGCTTACGCTAAAGCTGTAGATGATATTGCAGAATATGCAAAGGATCTAAACATAGATGCAATCGTAGGTCCCGAAGCGAGGGGCTTTATTGTTGGCTGCCCGGTTGCTTATAAATTGGGGCTTGGTTTTGTGCCGGTTCGAAAAGATGGAAAACTTCCTCGTGAAGTGGTAAAAGTAAGCTACGGCCTTGAATATGGCAAAGACGTGCTGACAATGCACAAGGATTCTATTAAACCGGGACAAAGAGTCCTGATTACGGATGACCTGCTTGCGACAGGTGGAACAATCGGTGCGACCATTCAACTTGTAGAAGAACTTGGTGGAGTTGTCGCAGGGATAGCTTTCATGATTGAACTTACGTATTTGGACGGACGAAAAAAGTTATCCGGATATGATATTTTTACGTTAACGCAATATTAAAAGATCGAAAGGGTGCTCTCTGAAAACAGAGTACTCTTTCTTTTTCATATGGAATTGTAAATAAAGGAAATTCGACATTTTTCGTTTTTTACTTTACAGCTTCACTTTTTTTCATGATAATAGAAGCAATATACAATTTTTGACGTTAGGTGATTTTCAATGACCATAGATGAAGTGTTACAAAACGCGGAAAGCTATCTTTCCCATGACGATATACAGCTTTTACGAAAAGCGTATGAATACGCTAAAGAAGCGCATGAAGGCCAGTTTCGAAAATCGGGTGAACCATACATTCAGCATCCGGTTGAAGTAGCTGGTATTTTGGTGGATCTTCAAATGGATCCGGTAACTGTTGCAGCCGGGTTTCTTCATGATGTAGTGGAAGACACGCCGATTACGCTGAAAGATATCAGCGACCGGTTCAATGAAGAAGTGGCCATGCTTGTTGATGGCGTCACGAAGCTGAAGAAGATCAAGTTTAAGTCAAAAGAAGAGCAGCAAGCCGAAAATCACCGTAAAATGTTCGTAGCAATGGCCCAGGATATCCGCTGTATTTTGATTAAACTCGCAGACCGTCTTCATAATATGCGGACACTTAAGCATATGCCAAAAGAAAAACAGATTCAGAAAGCTAATGAAACACTTGAAATATTCGCTCCATTGGCACACAGGCTCGGAATTTCTACCATTAAATGGGAACTAGAGGATGTTTCTTTAAGGTATCTTAATCCACAGCAATACTATCGAATTGTAAATTTAATGAAGCAAAAGCGCGCAGAGCGTGAGCAATACGTCCAGGAAGTAATGGGAGAGATCAGCAGCCGGCTTTCCGAGGTTCAGATCAAGGCGGATATCTCCGGACGTCCGAAGCATATTTACAGCATCTACCGAAAAATGGTGAAGCAGAACAAACAGTTTAATGAAATCTATGATCTGCTTGCAGTGAGGGTTATCGTTCATAACATTAAAGACTGCTATGCCGCGTTAGGCATCATTCATACTGCATGGAAGCCGATGCCGGGACGGTTCAAAGATTATATCGCTATGCCGAAAGCCAATATGTATCAGTCTCTTCATACGACAGTGATCGGCCCTAAAGGAGATCCTCTTGAAGTGCAGATCCGTACAAGCGAGATGCACAGAGTAGCCGAGTACGGGATCGCGGCTCACTGGGCGTATAAAGATGGTTCCAAGAAGGCTCCGGTCAACACGTTTGAAAATAAGTTAACGTGGTTCAGGGAGATCCTTGAGTGGCAGAACGATGTGGCAGATGCCGAAGAATTCATGGAATCTCTAAAAGTGGATTTGTTTTCAGACATGGTGTTCGTGTTCACGCCAAAAGGTGATGTAATCGAACTTCCTGCTGGTTCGGTTCCTCTTGATTTTGCTTATCGCATCCATACAGAGATCGGCAACCGCTGCATCGGTGCCAAAGTGAATGGCAAGATGGTAACCCTTGATTATACGCTGAAGACCGGTGACATTATTGAGATCATGACGAGCAAGCATTCCTACGGGCCGAGCCAGGACTGGCTGAAGATCACGCAAAGCTCTCATGCCAAAAATAAAATCCGCCAGTTCTTCAAGCGGGAACGCCGTGAAGAGAACGTCGCCAAAGGGAAAGAAATAATCGAAAAAGAAGTTACCGGACGGGGCTTCGAACTGAAGGATGTCTTCACACAGGAAAATCTTCAGACGGTTATTAGAAAATATAATTTTGCGAACGAAGAAGATATGTATGCTGCTGTCGGTTATAACGGAATTACCGGTGCACAGATCGCGACACGCCTGACGGACAAACTCCGCCGCAAAAAAGATCAGGAACAGGACAACAAAGAAATCCTTGATGCCATTTCAGAATCGAAGAGCTTGCCATCAACCAAAAAAACTGATTCAGGAATCGTTGTGAAAGGGATAGACAACCTTCTGATCCGTCTTTCCAAATGCTGCAATCCTGTACCTGGGGATGACATCGTCGGTTATATTACTAAAGGGCGCGGAGTTTCGGTACACCGCAAAGACTGTGTTAACGTCAACACAGATGATGCACAGGTTAGGCTACTGCCGGTAGAATGGGAAGGCAGCATCGAAAAACCGAAGAGCTACAATGTGGATATTGAAATCAGCGGCTTTGATCGAAGAGGCCTGCTCAATGAGGTTCTTCATGCTGTAGGCGAAACCAAGACGAACATTACAGCCGTATCAGGCCGTTCAGACCGCAACAAGATGGCGACGATTAGTATGTCCATTTCCATTCACAATGTAAACCACCTGCAAAAAGTGGTGGAACGGATTAAACAGATACCGGACATTTATGCGGTCCGCCGAGTGATGCAATAAAGATACAATTAAAGGAGTGCAACATGCGAATAGTATTGCAGCGCGTCACAGATGCTGCCGTTACGGTAGAGGGAAAAGTGGTCGGCCAGATCGGCCACGGCTTGATGCTCCTTGTCGGAGTGACGCATGAAGATACAGAAAAAGATGCGGCTTTTCTTGCTGAAAAAGCAGTAAATCTCCGCATCTTTGAAGATGATCAGCAAAAAATGAACCTGTCACTCATAGACGTGGGAGGTTCCATATTATCGGTTTCACAGTTTACGCTATATGGTGACTGCAGAAAAGGCCGCCGCCCAAATTTCATGGGTGCTGCCAAACCTGATCATGCTTCTGATTTGTATGATAAATTCAATGATATGCTCCGTGAAAAGGGCATTGAGGTCAAAACTGGAATCTTTGGAGCGATGATGGATGTTGCATTCACCAATAACGGTCCAGTAACGCTCATTCTCGACAGCAGGGAATAAGTCCTGTTAAAACCTTCACCTTTTGGAAAAACTATAGCAAAAGGTGAAAGGAAGATGATGATGCGGCACGGAGAAAAGGGTGAACATGTCAATTCGCATATAAACCAGCTGATGGGGATTGACTTTCATGACTTTATACAGAAAGAGGCGTCTTCGAGCACGATGGAACTCGCTGAGGAATTTGGCGTCCCTCTACGCAGTGTGATCAGCCTTCGCAAAAAAATGAAACGCTGACTGCAACTTTTTTTGCAAAAGGGATTGACATAGCTCTTTTTGATGAGTAAGATAAATAACAATTCAATGAAATCACCAGTGACGGAGAAAAGTAGGTAAACTCCACATGCCAAGAGAGGAAATGCCAGAGGCTGCAAGCATTTCTGCATGATGATTTAGTGAAAGACACTCCCGAGGTTTCAATTCGAACGGAAAATGGACAATGCCCAGTAGAGTTGGACGCATGCAGGCGTTACGTGCAATTATGAGCGGAAGCATGAGCTTCAACCAGGGTGGCACCGCGGGTATATAACTCCCGTCCCTATTATTATTCAGATAATAATAGGGACGGGAGTTTTTTATTTTTCACGAAAGATTATTGGTTAACCAGGATGCAAGGAGGATGAAGGATGGGTTATCAAATCCCGAGAGGAACCCAGGATATTTTACCGGGTACAGTTGAAAAATGGCAGTTTGTTGAAGAGAAAGCACGAGAAATCTGCAGCAGATACAATTACAAGGAGATCAGAACACCGATTTTTGAACATACAGAACTGTTTTTAAGAAGTGTCGGAGATACAACTGACATCGTTCAAAAGGAAATGTACACGTTCACGGACCGCGGTGATAGGAGCCTGACACTGCGTCCGGAAGGAACGGCAAGCACAGTCAGGGCTTATGTCGAGAACAAATTATTTGGCCTGGCTCAGCAGCCTACTAAATTATATTACATCGGCCCAATGTTCCGTTATGAAAGGCCACAGGCTGGAAGATACCGTCAGTTTGTACAGTTTGGCATTGAAGCCATGGGCAGTGATGACCCATCCATCGATGCGGAAGTCATGGCACTGGCGATAGATGTCTACAAGGAACTTGGATTAAAAAGTCTTCGTCTCGTCTTAAATACTTTAGGAGACAAAGAAAGCCGAAAAGCGCATAGAGAAGCGCTTGTGGCGCACTTTGAACCGCGGATCGGAGAGTTCTGCCATGACTGCCAGAACCGTCTTCAAACCAATCCGCTCAGAATCTTGGATTGTAAAAAGGACCGGGATCATGAACTGATGAAAACAGCTCCATCGATTCATGATTATTTGAACGAAGAGTCACGGGAATATTTCGAAACAGTCAAGTCGACATTGACCGCAATGGGAATCGAATATGTGATCGATCCTAAACTCGTACGGGGCTTGGATTACTACAACCATACCGCTTTTGAAATCATTAGCGATGCGGAAGGCTTTGGAGCTATCACAACGTTAAGCGGAGGCGGCAGATACAACGGCCTTGCAGAAGAAGTTGGCGGCCCAGCCACACCAGGGATTGGATTTGCAATGAGCCTTGAACGATTATTGCTCGCTTTAGATGCAGAGGGTGTTAAGCTGCCGATCGAAGATTCTCTTGACTGTTACCTCATTACCATGGGCGATCAGGCGAAAGAGAAAGCACCGTCTCTTCTCTATCGATTCCGTAAAGCCGGATTAAAAGCAGATAAAGATTATCTGGATAAAAAGATGAAAGCTCAGTTCAAAGCTGCAGACAGGACAAATGCCAAATTTGTTGCGGTCCTTGGCGATGATGAACTTGCGAATGGCGTCATCTCTGTTAAGGATATGGAGTCTGGTGAACAAACGGAAGTCGCACTCGACCAAGTCACAGAATATATACTGAAGCAAATTTGAGGAGGAATAACATCATGTCGGAAAGAACGCATCAATGCGGAACATTAACTGAGAAGCATGTCGGAGAAGAAGTAAAGCTTACCGGCTGGGTACAGAAGCGAAGAGATCTTGGAGGATTGATATTCATCGACCTTCGCGACCGTTCAGGACAGGTTCAGGTTGTTTTTAACCCCGAAGTATCCAGTGAAGCATTAGATATTGCTGAAAAAGTGAGAAGTGAATTTGTTCTCTCTGTTAAAGGAACTGTAATTGCACGTGAGGAAGGTACTATTAATGAAAATGTACCGACCGGCCGAATTGAGATTCAAGGTAAAGAACTTGAAATCATCAACAGTTCAAAAACACCTCCTTTTTCCATTTCGGATGATAATGAAATTAACGAAGATGTCCGTTTAAAATATCGTTATCTGGATTTGAGAAGGCCGGTCATGCAGGAGACGATGAAACTGCGTTACCGTGTGACAAAAATGATTCGTGATTTTCTTGATCAGCAGGAGTTTATGGAAATTGAAACACCAATGCTGACAAAAAGTACTCCAGAAGGAGCCAGAGACTATTTGGTGCCAAGCCGGGTGCACCCAGGACAATTCTATGCCCTGCCGCAGTCTCCTCAGCTCTTTAAGCAGCTCTTGATGGTATCTGGATTTGAACGCTATTTCCAAGTCGTCCGCTGCTTCCGTGATGAAGACTTACGGGCGGACCGCCAGCCTGAGTTTACACAGATCGATATCGAGACTTCATTCCTTGGTCAAGAAGGCTTGATGAGCATGATGGAAGACCTTATGGTTCAAATGGCAAGTGAAGTCCGCGGATTCTCCGTACAGACTCCTCTGCCTCGCCTTATTTATGCAGAAGCAATGGAGCGCTACGGATCTGACAAACCGGATACACGTTTTGGGATGGAACTGATTAACGTTTCTGAAATTGTAAAAGAATCAGGATTTAAGGTATTTGCTTCTACCGTTTTGGATGGTGGAGAAGTCAAAGCCATCAACGTAAAAGGGCAAGCGGGCAATTACTCTCGAAAAGACATTGATCTGCTTACTGAATTCGTGAAACGGTATGGCGCAAAAGGATTGGCATGGCTCAAGTTTGAAGAGAATGAATTAAAAGGGCCGATCGCGAAATTCTTTACTGATGAAGAAAAACAAGGTCTTCTTGCTGCTTTAGAAGGTGAAGAGGGAGATTTATTCCTATTCGTCGCTGACAGCAAAAAAGTAGTTGCCGATGCTCTTGGAGCACTTCGCCTAAAGCTGGGTAAAGACCTTGATCTTATCGACGAAAGTGTGTTGAACTTCCTTTGGGTCGTTGATTTCCCGCTTGTTGAATATGATGAAGATGCAAACCGTTACGTTGCTCTTCACCATCCGTTCACGATGCCGAAAGAAGAAGATCTTGATCAGCTTGAGAGCAATCCCGGAGCTGTTCGTGCAAAAGCGTACGACCTTGTATTAAATGGGTATGAACTTGGCGGAGGATCTCAGCGTATTTATCAGCGTGATCTTCAGGAAAAAATGTTCAAGACGCTCGGATTTACTGAAGAGGCAGCAAAGGAAGAGTTCGGTTTCTTAATGGATGCTTTTGAATATGGTACGCCACCGCATGGCGGTATTGCTTTAGGCCTAGACAGACTCGTGATGATTCTTGCCGGCAGAAACAACTTGAGAGATACGATCGCATTCCCGAAAACAGCCAGCGCAAGCTGTCTGTTAACGAATGCTCCATCACATGTTAGTGAAAAACAGCTCAATGAACTTCACCTCGCCGTAAAAGTGGAAAAAGAGAACGGACAAAAGGCATAGGTAAGAAGTTTGAACTGTTAGAAAATTTAAATAACACGCTCCGATTCGCTTGTTTTCAATAAAACGATGTGGTATGATTTATACCAATAAGAGTCCTGATGTGTTCGTTAATACCGAATGTTTTGAGCCAACACTTTTTATTCGGGAGTCAGTGTTTCTGCAAGGCGTGCATGCCTCCGCGAAGAGGACGCATAAATTGCGGAACAGGGCACCCACCTGCGAGAGCAGGTTCAAAACTTAGGAACTGACGGCACAGTTGGGACTCTCATCCAACACTTAATCTAATACAAGAATATAGAGGAAACCCGGACGGTTTGTCCGGGTTTTTGTTGTTTTTTGCTGCAGGATTTGAGTAAAGGTTGTACATGACAGGGAAATAGTATATTCTTTTTAGGAAGTAAGCTAAGAAGGTACTATGAAGTAATGTCTAGCTTCAGCGCCTAGGGATGAAAATGAATTTCAGTTTTCAGTGTTGCTGAGTAAGAGTTCCAGCACTTGTCGGACCTTAGCAAGTCGCTTGCGCTTTTCTAGACTTGAAAGGAGAAGGTTCATGTTACATCAGTTTTCAAGAAATGAGCTCGCCATTGGCGAAGATGGATTAGCCGCTTTAAAAGGAAGCACTGTCGGAATTCTTGGTATTGGAGGAGTCGGTTCTTTTTCAGCTGAAGCGCTTGCTCGAGCTGGAATCGGCAAACTTATCCTTGTGGATAAGGATGTTGTGGATATCACGAATGTCAACCGGCAGATCCATGCTTTATTGTCCACGGTAGGCCAGTCCAAAGTAGAACTTATGAAACAGCGCATTGCGGATATTAATCCCGAATGCGAAGTGATAGCATTACAAATGTTTTATACAGAAGAGACGTATGAACAGTTTTTTGCGTACGGCCTTGATTTTGTTGTGGATGCATCGGATACGATCACCTATAAAGTGCATCTTGCAAAGGAGTGCCTGACAAGAAAGATTCCGATCATTGCCAGCATGGGAGTGGCGAACAAGCTGGATCCGACTAGACTTCGCATTGCGGATATTTCAAAAACGTCGTATGATCCGATTGCCAGGGTAATGAGGCAGCGTCTTCGGAAGGAAGGCATCCATAAAGGAGTAACAGTAGTTTTCTCCGATGAAAAACCCGTTCAGATCAGAGAAGACATCCGGGAGAAAATTGTTCCTGAAAATGCTCCAGGAATCAGAAAAGCTAAAATGCCGCCGTCCTCCAATTCTTTTGTTCCATCCGTTTCGGGACTGTTTATGGCAGGCCACGTGGTAAACAAACTGCTTGAAATTCATAACATTACCATTAATAGAATGAATTGATTCATGCAAAAAAGAGCCGCTGAAATCAGCGGCTCTTTATTTTGCAAGTTTTTCGAGGTTTCCATTTTTGTCCATTCTGAAACTTTGGTTTTCTGCGGCATCATCCTGCAGCAGCACCATTCTTCTTGCACGGTCCATAATCTGCAGCAGTGCCTGGTAATCTTCTTTCATGGCCACAAAGTCTTTTTCCACCTTGTTCAGCTGCTCAGTAAGCTTCTGGTTTTGATGGAAAAGTTCTTCATTTTGCCGTTTTAGTGAGGCATTCTCGCCTTCTATTCGCCCATTTGCGAGACCGTTTCTATTGATTTCCGATAAGTAAT
This sequence comes from Fictibacillus sp. WQ 8-8, assembly GCF_024494405.1. Lineage (NCBI taxonomy): Bacteria > Bacillati > Bacillota > Bacilli > Caryophanales > Fictibacillaceae > Fictibacillus > Fictibacillus sp. WQ 8-8. The sequence continues at coordinate 35,968 of NZ_JAMXKG010000005.1, read as the reverse complement.
CAATCACGTCATTAAGGCATATATTCTCTGTCTGATAGGTCTGGTAGGATGCCTGAGCAGGCTGAATGCTTGGAACAGGCACTGCTGCTGTATAGGCAGGTTCAGCCAGCTCCTGCTGAGGGGCAGTAGAGGTGAACGGTGTTCTGAAAAATTCTTCAGGATGGTATACTTCATCATCTGCTGGTACCGCCTGTTTAACCGGAGCTTTTACTGGTTTGCTTTGCTGCTGGCCTTTAGCGATCGCCCGCTGCCTTTCTTTTCGCTGTTTTTTGGCAATCTTCAATGCTTGTTCGTATTTCTTCCTTACGATCGCATTCCACCGGAAGCCTACAGCTGCGCTCGTGCGCTCCAGTTTATCGCCGACTTCCTCAAAGGCATGGAGCTGCGTACTGCCTTCGCGCACATGACGCAATACAGTTTCCGCAAGAAGCAGATCATCTTCTTCAGACCAGGCATCCTGTCTTACTTTTATCATATATATCCTCTCCTTGATTCATAATGTACGAGTTTATGTTCTCATTTTGAGCAAAAGGAGAGGATTCTATACGTGCTCAGCAAAAATTGATAGTTTTTTATTAGCAGAGTGCTAGATTACGTTTCACTTCGTTTTCTTTCGTTAAAGTAATCAAGCCTTTTCTGTATGCTTTTTTCAAAACCTCTGCCAGTCGGCTCGTAAAAGGTTTTGTTCTTCAAGTGGTCAGGCAAGTATTGCTGAACGACATACCCATCCTGGAAGTTATGAGGATATTGATAATCTTTGCCATGCTCCAGCTGGCTAGCCCCTTTATAATGCGCATCACGTAAATGGATGGGAACCTGTCCGCTTTTTTCTTTCTTCACAGCCTGAAGTGCATTATCGATGCCCATGATAACTGCATTGCTCTTTGGAGCGGTAGCGAGATAAACTACCGCTTCGGCCAGAGGAATCCGAGCTTCAGGCATTCCGACGAAATCCACCGCGTAAGCTGCAGCTTGCGCAACGAGAAGGGCGTTCGGATCAGCGAGGCCGATGTCCTCAGCTGCGTGGACATAAATCCTCCGGGCGATGAACCTTGGATCTTCACCGGCATAGATCATCTTAGCCAGCCAATATAGGGCGGCATCTGGATCAGAGCCTCTAATGCTTTTTATAAAAGCAGAGATCGTATCATAATGGTTGTCCCCTTTTTTGTCGTACTGCAGCACCCGCTGCTGAATGCTTTCTTCTGCAATTTCCAGGTTTATGCGAATCTGGCCGGAAGCGTCTGGTTTTGTCGTCAGAACAGCGAGCTCCAAAGCGTTCAATGCAGTCCTGGCATCTCCGTTGGCTACAGACACGAGGTGGCTGAGTGCATCATCATCCATTGTAATATTGTATTTTCCGTAGCCTCTCTCTTTATCTTCAAGTGTATGAAGGATTACAGAGCGTGTGTGTTCATCTGTTAAATGTTCAAAACGGAACAAGCGTGATCGAGAAAGCAAGGCAGGGTTAATTTCAAACATTGGACTTTCCGTAGTTGCACCGATTAAAATTACCGTTCCATCTTCAACGAAAGGCAGGAGGGCGTCCTGCTGGCTTTTATTGAAGCGGTGTATTTCATCTATAAAAAGAACCGTTTTCTTTTCATCCATCAACAGCCGTTCTTTCGCTTCACTCGTCACCCTTTTGATGTCAGCAACTCCGGAAGTGACGGCGTTTAATTGCTCAAAGTAGGCAGACGTAGAATTAGCGATGATTTTCGCAAGCGTCGTTTTTCCTGTTCCGGGCGGCCCAAAAAAAATCATCGGTGTGAGCTGATCCGCTTCGATAGCTCTCCTTAAAAGCTTTCCTTCACCTACAATATGGGATTGGCCGATAAATTCTTTTATTGACCGGGGCCTCATTCGGCTTGCGAGCGGTCCCATCGCTTTTTTTTCATGAGATTGGTGATCACTGAACAAATCCATTTGAATCCTCCTAATAAGAAAAGCGCAAGCGCCCTGATAAGGCTCTGCAAGCGCTGAAGCTAGACATTCCTGCATCTCATTCTTTTGTAATCAAAAGGTACTATACCGTTCATTTGAATGCAAGAATAAGCTGTTTCATGCTATAATAGTTTGGGTTTATATGCAAAAACAGGCACAGGGAAGGAAATACTAATGAAAATAGTAAACCGCATCGCAAGGCCCTTCTTTGACAAATGGCTTGTATTTTTTATTGGTCTGCTGATCATGTCATTTGGAATCTCTCTCATGATTAAAGCCAATTTAGGCAGTGCCCCGTGGGATGTTTTACATATCGGTTTGTATTATCAGTTTGGTTTATCAATCGGTACTTGGTCAATTATTATTGGATTTCTTATCATTGGTGCGACCTCATGGCTTACTAAAAAATGGCCGCAGGCCGGAGCCTTTCTGAACATGCTGTTTGTAGGGATATTTATAGATGGTTACTTGATGCTGCCGTTTTTTAAAACACCTGATTCAACTGCGGCGGCAATTATTATGTTAGCAGCCGGGCTAATCATTAACGGTTTTGGAATCGGGCTATACATTGCAAGTGACTGCGGCGCCGGTCCGCGGGACAGCTTAATGCTGGCATTGACAGAGAAAACCGGCAAAAAGGTTGCCCACATCAGGCTGTTCATGGAACTTTTTGTTCTGGCAGGAGGGTGGCTGCTAAAGGGACCCGTTTCCCTCGGTACCATCCTGTTTTGTGTATCCATTGGCAGCATTGTGGGATATACCTTGTCTTTTTGTAAAAAAATCGTTAACTATTGGATAGAACGGAGCGTGTATGATGAAGATCTCAACAAAAGGACGATATGGCTTGACCATCATGATGGCCTTGGCAAAAAAGTTCGGTGAAGGGCCTGTCGCTTTAAAATTGATTGCGAAAGAACACAGTTTGTCTGAGCACTACCTGGAGCAGCTGATCTCTCCGCTAAGGAATGCAGGGCTTGTAAAAAGCATCAGGGGTGCCTATGGAGGCTATGTTCTTGCTCAAGACGCGAAAACCATCACTGCCGGGGACATCATTCGGGTTCTCGAGGGGCCGATCAGCCCTGTAGAGGTTATGGATGACGAAGAGCCGGCAAAGCGTGATCTTTGGATAAAGATCCGTGATGCAGTAAAAGATGTACTCGATAACACAACATTGGATGATCTTGCGAACTATCAAGGCGAAGGAGAACAAGACTCCTACATGTTTTACATTTAATGAATGAAAAGAAAGCGGGTGATCCTATGGATCGCATCTATGTAGACCATGCGGCAACGTCCCCGATTCATCCGGACGTTGTGCAGGAAATGCTGCCTTATTTTACAGAACACTTCGGAAATCCTTCCAGCATTCATCAATTTGGCAGAAAAACACGCCAGCTGCTCGATGAAGCGAGAATTACAGCAGCAAAAAGCATCGGCGCCCATCCCAACCAGATCATGTTTACGAGCGGGGGAACGGAAGCGGATAATGCCGCAATTTTTGGCACAGTTTATGCCAATAGCGAACATGGCAAGCACATCATCACCACGCAGATCGAGCATCATGCCGTACTTCATGCTTGCGAGGAGCTTGAACGTCAAGGGTTTGAGGTAACATACCTGCCTGTGGATGAAACAGGGAGAATTTCAATTCAAGCTCTAAAAAAAGCGTTGAGAGAAGATACGATTCTTGTCACAGTCATGTATGGAAACAATGAGGTAGGAACAATCCAGGATATACAGGCGATCGGGGAGATTTTAAAAGATCACCAAGCCTATTTCCATACAGATGCCGTGCAGGCATACGGAGTTCTCTCACTAAACGTTCAAGAATTGCAGGTCGATCTGCTGAGTGTATCCGGCCACAAGATTAACGGACCAAAGGGAACGGGATATCTTTATATTGGTGATGGGGTCTCCATTGCACCATCCTTTTTTGGCGGAGAACAAGAGCGGAAACGCCGGGCAGGAACAGAAAATGTTGCTGGAATTGCGGGTTTCGCGAAGGCCATTTCCATAATGGCTGAAGAAGGTCCTCAAAAAGCAGAAACATATGAAGGTTTTAAAAAGACCATGTTGTCCATATTTAAGGAAGAAGGCATTGAACACATGGTAAATGGTTCTGCTGAACATGGGCTGCCTCATATCTTAAATGTCAGCTTTCCGGGTGTGAAAACAGAAGTGCTGCTCGTAAACCTTGATCTGGCAGGAATTGCGGCTTCTAGCGGATCAGCCTGCACAGCAGGATCGATTGAGCCTTCCCATGTACTCACGGCAATGTTCGGAAAGACAGATCGAACAAAGAATGCGATCCGATTCAGTTTTGGATTGCATAATACAGAGGAACAAATCGAGAAAACGGCACGTGAGACAGCAAAAATAGTGAAACGTCTGCAAAAATAAGGTAAACTCTAAAATATGCATTTTTTCAAAAAAGCATAAGACATGCTCTCAATACGAGCCATTGAAAATGAAAGGGGGGTGAAAGAGAATGTCAGCACGACAATCAAAATCACCTGCAGAAACACGCGTCGTCATTGGGATGTCGGGCGGTGTGGATTCTTCTGTTGCAGCACTCTTGCTTAAACAGCAAGGCTTTGACGTCATCGGGATTTTTATGAAAAACTGGGATGATACAGATGAATTCGGTGTCTGTACGGCAACAGAGGATTACAATGATGTAATCGCGGTTGCGAATCAGATTGGAATTCCTTATTACGCCGTTAATTTTGAAAAAGAATATTGGGACAAGGTTTTTACCTATTTCCTTGAAGAATATAAAGCGGGAAGAACTCCGAACCCGGATGTTATCTGCAATAAAGAAATTAAGTTTAAGGCATTTCTTGATCATGCCATGAACCTAGGAGCTGATTTCGTTGCAACAGGCCACTATGCCCGTGTTGTGGAAGAAGAAGGAGAAGCAAAGATGCTTCGAGGTGTTGATGAGAACAAAGATCAGACCTACTTCCTGAATCAGCTGTCACAGGAGCAGATTGAGAAAACGATGTTCCCGATCGGCGAATTGAACAAGCCGGAGATTCGCAAAATTGCTGCTGAAGCCGGGCTGGCCACAGCGAAGAAAAAGGATTCCACAGGCATCTGTTTTATTGGAGAACGGGATTTTAAAGAGTTCCTCAGCAATTATCTTCCAGCAAAACCAGGTGAGATGCGTACGCTCAATGGAGATGTAAAAGGTAAGCATGACGGGTTGATGTATTATACCATCGGACAGCGCCATGGCCTTGGCATCGGAGGAAGCGGAGATCCGTGGTTTGTTGTTGGCAAAGACTTGAAGGAGAACGTTCTTTTCGTGGAACAGGGCTTTGATCATGAAGCGCTCTACAGTGAAAGTCTGGTTGCAGTTAAACCAAGCTGGGTAAGTCCGCAGCCAAAAGAAAAAACATTTCATTGTACAGCAAAATTCAGATACCGTCAGCCTGATAAAGGTGTTACCGTCACTCAACTGGATAATGGGACCCTTGAGGTGGTATTTGATGAACCACAGCGTGCGATTACGCCGGGCCAGGCCGTTGTCTTCTATGACGGAGATGTCTGCCTTGGCGGTGCTACCATTGATGAGGTTATCAAAAACGGAGAACCTATTTCTTATTTATAAGCCGACCAGTCCTTTGTATATGAAGGACTGGTTTTTTTTATTAAGGTGCTCCATTCTTTGTTATACTTTAATCAGAACAGATTTCAGGAGGATGGCAGTGGAACAGGATTATTTTAAAAAGGGTAAATTAGAGGAAACGGCAAAAGCACTTGAACAGCAGATTGAAAAAGAACCGGGCAACCCGGTACCTTATATTAACTATGGGAATTTGTTATCGGCTGTCCACGAGCACGAGAAAGCCCTCGTTTTTTTCGAAAAAGCTCTTGAGCTTGATTCGGAAGCAGGAGCTGCTCTTTATAGTACGGGCATCGCATTCTATCAGCTTGAAAGGTTTCAAGAAGCAAGAGAATTCTTTCTCAAGGCGATGGAAAAAGGGGTGAATGAGGGCGACGTTCATTTTATGCTCGGTATGTGCTTTGTCCAAAAAGGGGAACAAATCAGGGCTCTGCCGCATTTTCTGCGTGCATCAGAAATGAACGAAAACGACACAGAGTCTCTTTTTCAATATGGGCTCTGTCTCGCTCAGCTCGAGCAGGTAAAACAGGCAAAAAACGTTTTTTTAACGGTAACTGAAAAAGATCCGGGTCATGCAGATGCATTTTATAACCTTGGTGTGGCCTGTGTTTACTTCGATGAACTGGACGCTGCCAATCATGCTTTCAGCAAGGCGCTCAGTATACAGCCCGATCATTATCTCGCTGCAAACGGAAAAAAGAACGTGGAAAATAAGATGCAATAATGGCTGTGGAGAAAAAAGCTGTGCAGTCTGAATTATTTTAAAGTCAGGAGACCAAAGATGGATAAACAGTCTTCTTTCGATTTATTCGATGAACAAGCAAAATATTTAAAAGGCACGCTGCTTACCACCATTTTCTTTAATCAGGAAAACTTGTACACTGTCGCACGCATCCGCGTGCATGAGACGAATGAATCGTACGATGAGAAGGAGGCAATAATCACAGGTACTCTTCCTCCGCTGTATCAGGATGAACGCTATATTTTCTTTGGCCATTTCAAAGAACATCCGAAATACGGAAAACAATATCATGTGACACAGTTCCGCAAAGATATGCCGCAGACCAAAGAAGGAATGGTTCAATATCTTTCTGGTGACCTCTTCCATGGAATCGGCAAGAAAACAGCCGAAGCAATCGTCAATCATCTGGGGGAAAACGCCATTTCTGCGATATTGGAAAATCCGGATGTGTTGAATGGCATCCCACAGCTGAATGAAGAAAAAGCAAAGAATTTGTATGACGTTCTTATTGAGCACCAAGGGCTTGAGCAGGTCATGGTGACGCTGAATCCATTTGGTATCGGTCCCCAGCTCTCCATGAAAATTTATCAAACGTATAAGGAAGAAGCTCTTCATATCATTCAAAATAATCCATACCAGCTCATCTATGACATTGAAGGAATTGGTTTTCAGCGTGCCGACGAGCTTGGTAAAGGGATTGGGCTTTCATACAACCATCCGGAACGGATCAGAGCAGGCTGTTTATATATCCTTCAGGATAGGGGAACGGACGCCGGCCACGTTTATCTTCCTTCTGAACTTGTGATGGAAGAAGTGAAAAAACTGCTCACCAATGGAGAAGCTCCGATCAACGATTCAGATATTTTCCGTGAGATTGAGGCCCTAAGAGAGGATCAAAAAATCGTCATGGAGGATGACAGGCTCTATCTGCCCTCACTGTATTTTTCTGAAAAAGGGCTTGCAGAATCGGTAACAGGCATTGCCAGCCAGGAGGAGTATAAGGAAGCTTTTCCTCATTCCGAATTCCTAAAAGCACTGGGTGAACTGGAAGAAAGACTGGGAATCGAGTATGCGCCATCACAAAAGCAGGCGATCGAGACGGCTGTTTATTCACCGGTCATGGTGCTTACAGGCGGTCCAGGTACGGGTAAGACTACCGTTATTAAAGGGATTGTCGAAGTATATGCAGAACTGCACGGTGTTTCATTGGACCCTTCATCCTATAAGAAGGATGAACCGTTCCCTGTGCTGCTTGTTGCTCCAACCGGCAGGGCCGCAAAACGGATGTCAGAATCCACGGGTATTCCAGCATTTACGATCCATCGTCTGTTAGGGTGGAAAGGCGGAGCGGGCTTTGAACATAGTGATGAGAACCCGCTGGAAGGAAAACTCCTTATAGTAGATGAGATGTCAATGGTTGACATTTGGCTTGCACATGCCCTGTTTAAAGCAGTTCCAGGCAATATTCAAATCATTATTGTCGGGGACGAAGATCAGCTGCCTTCTGTTGGTCCTGGCCAAGTGCTGCGGGATCTGATTGCATCGAAAGTGATTCCCACGGTTGAACTAAAAGACATTTACAGGCAGGCAGAAGGCTCTTCCATCATTGAATTGGCTCATAACATGAAGAACGGCGTACTTCCGAATGATCTGAGAAAAAGAAAAGCGGACCGAAGCTTCTTTTCTTGCCAGCCGCAGCAAGTTCTGGAAGTGGTGAAACAGGTGTGCCAAAACGCGAGGCAAAAAGGGTATACGCCCAGGGATATTCAAGTCCTGGCTCCCATGTACAAGGGCAATGCAGGTATCGATATTCTGAATCAGACGCTGCAGGAACTCTTTAATCCTTCAGGGCCGCAAAAACGCGAGTTGAATATTCAGCAGGTGGCTTTCAGGGTTGGGGATAAGGTTCTGCAGCTCGTTAATCAGCCGGAAGACAACGTGTACAACGGCGATATGGGAGAGATCGTATCCATTATTTATGCAAAAGAAACAACGGATAAGGAAGATCAGCTCGTGGTTGCGTTTGATGATGTGGAAGTCGTGTATACACGATCAGATTTTCATCATATAACACATGCTTACTGCTGTTCGATCCATAAGTCTCAGGGAAGTGAATTTCCGATCGTGATCATGCCAGTGGTGAAAAGTTATTTCCGTATGCTGCGAAGAAACTTGATCTATACCGGGATTACAAGAAGCCGAGAATTTTTAATTCTGTGCGGAGAAGAATCCGCCTTTGAACTTGCTGTTCAGCGTAATGATGAATCTGCCAGGTATTCGAGACTGAAGGAGCGGCTGACTCAGTTTAACATGGAAAACGTTTCAAGCATGAACCCTTAGAAGTCGTGGAATGATAAGAATGTTCGGAAGGGTGGGGGTTACTTTGCGGACATTTTCTTTTTTAAAAGGACGAAGAGCAATGCATGCCGATAGCCAAAAAATCATCGGACGAGTAGAAGATGTGGTGGCAGATTCTAAAGGAAACGTGCTTGGTTTCATAATTTGTGAAAAAAGTCTTTCCTTTTCCTTTCGAAAGAAGTATGTGCCTTACACTTCTGTGTCGATGGCTGGCCAGGATTCTGTATTGCTGTGCAGCTGCAGGCCGTACAAGATACCCTTCCAAGCTAAGGGGACTTTTACGATGGCAAAACATCCTCGCTGTATTTTAAAGCAGGCTCTCCTTTCAAAAGACGGAGAAACGAATGCCGTAGTAGAGGATGTATATTTTTCTGATGATTGGGGCAGGATTGTAGCAATTGAAGTGACAAAAGGTTTGTTTTCCGATTGGACGGATGGAAGATCTCTCATCTATTCCCACGAGCCGTTAACCATTGGGAAGCAGTCGCTTTTTGTACGATAAGTGCTATAAAGGAGGGCCCTCAATTTGAAATGCCCGAACTGCAGCTGCAAGGATATAGGCAAGATCGGTGTCAATCAGTATTATTGCTGGAATTGTTTTATCGAACTGTCCATTGTAAATGGCATGCTGTCCCTTCACCAAGTGGAAGAAGACGGCAGTCTGACTTCGCTTGATGATCTTTTTGAAGATCAAGATTTATCCTTTAATGCCGATGCACAATAACGTTAAGTGATCTTAATGAATGGGTGGGTGACAACATGAATAACATTTTAAAACCATTACTTGCCCTAGGCATCTGGGCAGCTTTCAAAGGAATGAAATCATCCAGAAAAAACGGGATGAATTTTATGAGGATGGACGACCTGTTATCTTCTAAAAGAGTAAGAAAAATGCGTAAGAGACTGGCAAAAGCCATTTATTAAAGAAATGAAAGTCCATGCTAAAAAAAGCATGGACTTTTTTTCATGAAATGAGAGGTTGGGGCAACAATATAAATGGAGGTGATTACTATACATCGAGAAAAGTATATGAAGTGGATCATCCGCCTGTCTCTGTTGGTACTTTTGTTTCTATGCGGCTGGCTGCTGCTTAAACTTGCCCCTTTCTGGACACCTGTGCTGACAACGGTCAAAGCGGTGTTTATCCCTTTTTTTATTGCGGTGTTCATCACCTACTTGCTTCATCCCCTCGTAGAAAAACTGCATCATTGGGGCGTTCCGCGGACGCTGGCGATTCTGTTTATCTACGTTTTGTTTTTTGGCGGTATCGGCTACGGAGTATACAAAGGCATCCCATACATGGTGCTTCAGATACGGGAACTCGTCTCAAATATACCTGCCATATCAAAAACGTACCGTAACTGGCTGCTGGAAGTGGACCACCATACCTCCCGGCTGCCTCGTTCCATCCATCTCCGCATTGAAGATTATATCCAATCAGCTGAACAATACTTGGAAAAAAGTGCGGCCAATGTGATCGGATCCATAAAAAAAATTGTCGATTATTTTTTTGTCTTGATTATCATTCCGTTCCTTGTCTTTTATTTTTTAAAGGATATTGATGCAATTAAACGAGCATGCTGGTATATAACCCCGAAAAAATGGCGGAAAGAAGGCATTCACTTATTGAAAGATATTGACCGGTCTCTTGGCGGCTATATACGCGGGCAGCTGTTTGTCGGGAGTCTTCTCGGTGCAGCTGCTGTGCTCGCTCTCTGGCTGGCAGGCATGCCTTATCCGATTATTCTTGGGATTATTATTGCCATAACCGATGTTATCCCTTATTTTGGACCAATTCTTGGTGCTGTTCCGGTTATATTCATCGCATTCACGATCTCTGTAAAAATGGTGCTGATTGTTGCAGGAATTATGCTTGTGCTTCAATTTATAGAAGGAAATATTTTAGGGCCTCTAATCGTTGGCAAAAGCCTTCATATCCATCCAGCTCTGATTATCCTCGCCCTCCTTGCAGGCGGAGAAATTGGTGGAATTCTTGGCTTGATCCTAGCTGTTCCTGTGTTTTCTATACTTAAAGTGATCGTTGTTCACATCCGTGATCACAGACTTACGGCAAAGATTGACAAAATGCCCTAGAAGGAATTATACTTACTGCAAGATAAAGCAAAACGATGATGGAGATAAGTACGTTTCTACCCTTTTATAGAGAGGAAACCCACGGCTGAAAGGTTTCTAAAAGTAAGAGGAACGGAAAGCTACTCCCGAGTGCAGTTAATACCTGCCGGTTAAACCCCGTTAACGTTTATTTAAGGTGATGATCCCCATTTAAAGCGGGTTCATAACCAGGGTGGTACCGCGTGAATAACAACTCTCGTCCCTGATGCAGATCAGGAACGGGAGTTTTTTTTTATTTGCCTGTCGTTTTTACACCAGAAAGGAGATAGGAAAGATGAAAACTTTAACGTCTGCTCAAGTAAGACAAATGTTTCTGGATTTTTTCCAGGAGAAGGGCCACAGTGTCGAGCCAAGTGCATCACTCGTCCCCCACGAAGATCCGTCTTTGCTATGGATTAATAGTGGAGTAGCAACGCTGAAAAAATACTTTGACGGCAGGGTTATCCCTGAAAATCCAAGAATCGTGAATGCGCAGAAATCAATCCGTACAAATGATATTGAAAATGTAGGAATCACAGCAAGACACCACACATTCTTTGAGATGCTTGGGAACTTTTCTATTGGGGACTATTTTAAAGAAGAAGCCATCATTTGGGCTTGGGAGTTTCTAACAGATCCAAAATGGATTGGTTTTGATCCTGAAATGCTTTCTGTAACCATTCATCCGGAAGATGATGAAGCATTCGATATCTGGAACAAGACAGTAGGGGTGCCTGCAGAACGAATCATCCGTCTGGAAGGAAACTTCTGGGATATCGGAGAAGGGCCGAGTGGGCCAAACACAGAGATCTTCTATGACCGAGGAGAAAAGTACGGTAATGACCCAGAAGATCCGGAACTTTACCCGGGTGGAGAAAATGACCGTTATCTTGAAGTATGGAACCTTGTTTTTTCTGAGTTCAACCATAATCCTGATGGAACGTATACTCCACTTCCAAAGAAGAATATTGATACAGGAATGGGCCTTGAGCGCATGGTTTCCGTCATCCAGAACGTTCCGACCAACTATGACACAGATCTCTTCATCCCTGTGATTCGGCTGACTGAACAGCTTTCAGGCAGCAAGTATGGAGTAAGCAAGGAAACGGATACGGCGTTTAAGGTAATTGCTGACCATATTCGAACGGTCGCTTTTGCGGTTTCAGATAATGCTCTGCCTTCAAATGAAGGACGCGGTTATATTCTTCGCCGCCTGATCAGAAGAGCGACACGCTTCGCTAAACAGATAGGCTTAGATCGTCCGTTCATGTTTGAACTTGTACCGACTGTTGCTGACATAATGGTTGATTTTTATCCTGAAGTGAAAGAGAAAGTTCCTTTTATTCAGCGCGTCATCAAGAACGAAGAGGAACGTTTCCATGAAACCATCAATGAAGGATTGGCGATTCTTGAGGATGTCATCCAAAAAGAAAAAGCATCAGGCAGCAGCACGATTGCAGGAAAAGATGCGTTTAAACTTTATGATACTTTCGGTTTTCCTTTTGAACTGACCGAAGAGTACGCTGCTGAACACAATATGGAAGTCGACCGTGCCGGATTTGAAAAAGAGATGGAAGCACAGCGTGAACGTGCTCGTTCTGCGCGCCAGGATGTAGATTCCATGCAAGTGCAGGGAGGCGTACTCAGCGATATCAAAACCAACAGTGAATTTGTCGGTTATGATGAAGAAAGAAGTACTTCAAAAGTGCTGGAGACTCTTCAAAACGGTGAGCGGGTAGACCTGCTAGGCGAAGGAGAAGAGGGGCAGGTCATCTTGGATCTCACTCCGTTTTACGCTGAAAGCGGCGGTCAGGTAGCCGATCAGGGAACTATTATTGGAGAAGGTGTAGAACTGTACGTGAAGGATGTACAGAAGGCGCCGAACGGTCAGAACCTTCATACTGTAACGGTAGTGAAAGGAAGCTTGCGCAAAGGGATTGAAGTCGTGGCACAAGTAGATGCTGAAAAGCGTGCTGCCATTGTAAAAAATCATACGGCTACCCACCTTCTGCATCAGGCGCTGAAAGATGTTCTGGGAACCCATGTTAATCAGGCTGGTTCTCTCGTCGCCCCAGGAAGACTTAGATTTGACTTCTCTCACTTCGGAAGTATTTCTCCTGAGGAACTGGAGCGCATCGAGGAAATCGTCAATCAGAAAATCTGGAAGACGATTGCAGTGGATAAGATGCTGAAACCAATCGATGAAGCAAAATCTATGGGTGCAATGGCTTTATTCGGTGAAAAGTACGGAAAAGTGGTCCGTGTCGTTCAGATTGGGGATTACAGCCTTGAGCTTTGCGGTGGATGCCACGTTCATAATACATCTGAGATCGGATTGTTTAAGATCCTTTCTGAGACAGGAATCGGTGCTGGAACAAGAAGGATTGAAGCTGTAACAGGACAAGAAGCATACCAGGCGATGAAGGAACAGGTTCAGGTTCTTCGTGACGCTGCTGCTATACTGAAAACCAATACAAAAGAAGTGCCGCACCGCATCGAAACACTTCAAAGCCAAGTTCGCGAACTTCTGCGTGAGAAGGAAGCTTTGTCTTCTAAATTAGGCAACTTGGAAGCAGGAAGCTTAATCAACGAAAAAGTAGAGGTCAATGGTGTTTCTCTGATTGTTAAAAAAGTAAATGCTGCAGATATGAATGGCCTGCGGTCCATTGTTGATGATTTAAAAAATAAACTTTCGAGCGGAATTGTAGTACTCGGAGCAGTAAATAATGATAAAGTAAACATTGTAGCCGGAGTTACAAAAGATTTGATTTCAAAAGGCTACCATGCCGGCAATCTTGTAAAAGAAGTAGCTTCACGCTGCGGCGGAGGCGGCGGAGGCCGTCCTGACATGGCCCAAGCTGGAGGAAAAGATCCCGAAAAATTGGAATCTGCATTGGAATCGGTGGTTGAAGCAGTTAAATCTGTTTGCTAATCACAGCATTAAGGGTACAATGACTGTATAAAGGTAAAATACATTCAGTCAAAAGGGAGAAGTTAGAGAAAGAGGTGTTGGCCGTGAGTTCTATGGATAAAACAATGAAGTTTAATTTTCATGACGATTCAATGGATCCAAATGTACAAAAAGTGCTATTCTCCGTTTATGAAGCACTGCAGGAAAAAGGCTATAACCCGATTAATCAAATTGTCGGGTATCTGTTATCAGGAGACCCAGCCTATATTCCGCGCCATAAGGATGCCAGAACGATGATTCGTAAAATTGAACGGGATGAACTTATTGAAGAACTGGTTAAATCCTATCTTGATACGAAGGAAAAGGATTCTCTCTAATGACCAGAATTCTAGGACTTGATGTGGGTTCCCACACGGTTGGAGTGGCCGTCAGCGATGCCATGGGCTGGACTGCTCAGGGAATTGAGACGGTCAGGAGAAAACCGCATCAGCCCGACGAAGTCTTTGAACGTATTGGCGAGTGGGTCAAACAGTACGAAGTTGAAGAAATTGTAGTAGGCTTACCCAAAAACATGAACGGATCCATTGGTCCGAGCGGTGAAGCATGCCAGGAATTTGCCCGAGAGGCTGAAAAGCGGTTTGAACTTCCCGTCGTGTTATGGGACGAGCGGTTAACGACGATGGCTGCAGAAAAAATGCTGATTTCAGCAGATGTCAGCCGCAAGAAGAGGAAACAAGTGATTGATAAGATGGCAGCGGTTTTGATTCTGCAAGGTTATTTAGACAGCCGCCAATTAAAAAATTGAGGTGATTCAAATGGCAAATGAAGAAAAAGAGCACATTATCATTCCAGGAGAAGATGGAGAAGAGAACCTGTTTGAAGTACTAATGACGATTGACGGAAGCACCACTCCGACAGGCCATTCTTACATTCTGCTCGTACCAGCTGGTGACGATCAAGAAGATGAGGAGAGCGAAGAGCAGGAAGTTTTTCCTTTCCGTTTTGTAGACAAGGGTGAAGGGGAAGACGATATCGAGCTTTTCCCTCTTGAAACAGATGAAGAATGGCAAATGATCGAAGAAACACTAAACGCTTTTCAAGATGAAGAAGAATAATCGATTGGCAGCTAAAGTCTAACTTTAGCTGCTTTTTTTTATGACATTGGAGCATACTAAAGGTCTTATCACTTCAAATCCCTTTATCTGGGAGTTGTGTCTGGCTGCAGCGCTAGTATCCGCAGGGCATAAGTCCGGCATCGATTAATGATGAACTTATTCTATATCGTACTTTAACAGAGACGCTTGCGCTTTTCTTAATTATGGAAGCTAGACATGATTTTTACTTATCAGTATAATTAAGCAGATGAAGGGAGAGAAAAAGGGTGTTAATATTAAATACGGTTTCGGGAGGCCCTCTTGATTCCGGCGGGAAAAACCGAAAAAGAAATACAGCAGTCGTTCTATTTCTGATCTTTGTGATCATTGCCACAGCTGCTGTATATGGATATACATACATAAAAGATGCGCTTGGACCTGTAAACAAACATAACGATAAAAAGATTACGGTAGATATACCGATTGGTTCTTCAGTTTCCACTATCGGAAAAATTTTAGAAGACAAAGGGCTGATCACCAGCAGCATGGTCTTTCAGGTGTATGCCAAATCTAAAGAGTCTGGAAATTTGCAGGCTGGCGTCTATGACCTTAAGCCTTCAATGAATGTCGATCAGCTGATCGCCGCTTTAAAGAACGGTAAAGTATTTCGCCATCCTGAAACCTCCTTCACCATACCTGAAGGTTTTATCATTCCGCAAGTAGCCGAAGTAGTGGCGAAAAACACCGGCCAAAGCAAAGAACAAGTAATGAAGATTATGAACAACAGAACATTTGTGAAAGAGCTGCAGGCACAGTTTCCTATTATTGATAATAAAGTTTATGACAAAAAGGTCTATTATCCTCTTGAAGGGTATTTGTTCCCTGCAAAATATGAGTTTGATGAGAAAAAACCTGATGTAAAAGCGGTTATAAAGAAAATGGTGGAAAAAACGCAAAGGGTCATGGATAAATACCAGGCTGAAATTAATAAAAGTAAGAAAAAGCCTTATGAAGTTCTGACTTTAGCATCAATGATTGAAGAGGAAGCTCAAAGGCCAGAAGATCGGCCTAAAATATCAGGTGTTTTTTACAACCGGTTAAAAAAGAAAATGACGCTTGATTCCGACCCAACCGTTAAATATGCACGTAAAAACTTTAAAGTACAAGTTCTCTACAAAGAACTAAAGTATGACTCACCTTATAATACGTATAAATATCCAGGGCTGCCCATTGGCCCGGTGGCATCTCCAGGAGAAGAATCGATTAAAGCTGCACTGAAGCCAGAACCGTCGGGATATTACTTTTTCTATGCCCGCCCAAACGGTCAAGTGATTTATACAAAAACATACAAGGAACATACAAAGGTCGTTCAAAAATACCGGGATGAATGGCAGGCGCACGCAAGGAAAAGCTAAAAAGAAAACATAACATTATGCTTTTATGATATAATGTTCCGGGTTAAGTAAGGAGGCATCGCCTTGATCACAAAAGAAGTACAGGACTATATCGAAGAATTAATACCTGATCGAGATCCGAGAATAGTGGAAATTGAGGAGTATGCAAAAGAGCATAGTGTTCCGATCATGGAGCTCGTCGGCATTGAAGCCTTGCTTCAGCACCTCCGAATTATCCAGCCGAAAAAAATCTTGGAGGTAGGGACAGCCATAGGGTATTCCTCGATTCGTATGGCAGAAGCTGTACCGGATGCTTCGATCGTTACCATTGAGAAAGATCCGGAACGATACGAGCTGGCTGTGGCCAATATTAAGGAATTAGGATTTACGGACAGAATAACTGTATTGCTGGGTGACGCCAATGAATTAGCAGCAGAGGCAGAAAAACATGCACCCTTCGATGTTGTATTTATAGATGCCGCAAAAGGACAATACCAGCGTTTTTTTGAGAACTATGGAAGGCAACTTCGGCCGAAAGGCATCATGATCTCAGATAATATTCTGTTTAAAGGCTATGTTGCCGATGACAGCGAGGTTGGAACGAGACGGCTGGCATCCTTAGTCAGAAAGATTCGTTCTTACAATGAGTTTCTCATGAACCACGAAGAGTATACAACTGCCATTCTGCCTGTCGGCGACGGTTTAGCCATCAGCATGAAAAAGGATAAAGAGCAGCGTTAGAGAGATTGGAAGGAGAAAGAACATGGTACAAAAACCGATTGTCATAGGGGTAGCCGGGGGTTCAGGCTCTGGAAAAACTACAGTTGCCAAGGAAATCTACCGCCAGTTTGCCGATCAGTCGATTCTGATTATAGAGCAGGATTCATATTACAGAGATCAATCCGACAAAACGATGGACGAGCGTCTCAAAACAAATTATGATCATCCTCTGGCTTTTGACAATGAATTGCTTATTCGTCAAATAAACGAACTTTTGGAATATAAATCCATAGAAAAGCCGGTTTATGACTATACAGCACATACAAGAAGTGATAAAATTATCCCAGTCGAACCGAAAGATGTAATCATTCTTGAAGGTATTTTAATTTTGGAAGATGAGCGTCTAAGGGACCTAATGGATATCAAACTATTTGTCGACACGGATGCCGATGTCCGGATTATCCGGCGTATGGTCAGGGACACTCGTGACAGAGGACGTACGCTCGAATCAGTGATCGATCAGTATACATCAGTAGTCCGTCCGATGCATAACCAGTTCATTGAACCTACAAAACGGTATGCGGATATCATTATCCCGGAAGGCGGACAAAACCGGGTAGCAATCGATTTGATGGTCACCAAAATTCAAACTATCCTTGAAGAAAAAGCAATCCTAAAAAAATGAGGCTGAGTCCTCATTTTTTCCGCATGGTTCGGTTTATTGCCACCAATAAATTTGGCAAGCGCTTTATTTTTTAGTAAGGTGTAAGAAATCCGATATACATATCAGATCTGTTTGACGACATATATAGTTATCAAGGGTACTGATTAATTGAAGGAGTGAATTCAGAATGTCAGAAGAGAAAAAACATTATATGACGCTTGAAGGCAAGCAAAAATTAGAGAACGAATTAGAACATTTAAAGACTGAAAAAAGAAAAGAAGTAGTAGAACGTATAAAAATCGCTCGCAGCTTCGGTGATCTTTCCGAAAACTCGGAGTATGATGCTGCAAAAGACGAACAGGCTTTTGTTGAAGCCAGAATCGTTCAATTGGAGAAAATGGTACGCGATGCCGTGATCATTGAAGAAAATAAAGCGGCAGGAGACAGCGTATCCATCGGAAAATCTGTAAAGTTTCTTGAGCTTCCAGATGGTGACGAAGAAACTTACATGATTGTCGGAAGCGCGGAAGCCGATCCGTTTGAAGGGAAAATCTCAAATGATTCTCCGATGGCAAAAAGCCTTTTAGGCAAGAAAGTCGGAGAGCAGGTTTCAGTACAAACTCCAGGCGGAGAAATAAGTGTACGAATTTTAGAAGTAAAATAAGGAAAACAGCGTCTTAGATGACGCTGTTTTTTGTTTTAGGCAGGCAGCAAGTTTATTTAGAGCCGGGAGAGACCACAATGAAAATGAGGTGGTCTTTATGAAAAGCATTCATAAACGCATAGTGATTTCCGGCTCGCTATTTATTTTGGGTTTGTTTCTCCTTGCCGGGCGCCTGATTCAGATACAGCTAGTATCTACAGAATCCTTTTCAAAACATAAGGTCAATCTAATTGACGAGAGTGTAAGACAACGCACACATTCCTTTACAATCAATGAAGGAAGAGGGCTGCTGCTTGACCGAAATGGCGAGATGATCTCCGCGGAATTAAAGCCAGCTGTTATTTTATTCCCTTTTTTGCAGGGTGAAGCGAAGGCCATCGATAAAGTGGCGGATGTGCTGGGAAAAAGTCCTTCTGTAATTCGGAGAGCGGTTGAAGGGCACGAAGAACCCTTCGTTATCGCTGATGAGAAAGATGATATTACGACCCAGACAATGGAAAGAATCAATAAATTAAAGCTTCCAGGAGTTTATGCTCATTATATTGCAAGAAATAAGCACTCGGAGTTTGCCAGTTCCTTGCTCGGCGTAACGGGACAAGCCCCGGAAGTGATCAAGAAAAATTATAAAGATAAACTTGATAAAGGGATGATCAGTGTTAATACAAAAATTGGAAAAACGGGATTTCAGCAGGCGTTTGATCCGTTTTTGATCTCTGAAGGAGAGACGAAGCTGATCTATCATGTTGACCGGTCAGGGTCTCCCCTTTTCGGTCTGGACGTTAAATACCTTGCTCCATCCAATCCCTTTTATCCAGTTAGTGTGAAAACCACGGTAGACAGCAAGCTGCAGGCCATTCTTGAGCGTGCTGTTGACGTAAGCGGTATAAAAAATGGCGGAGCTGTACTGCTGGACGTTTCGAGCAATGAACTGCTTGGTATGGTAAGCCGGCCATACAAAACAGGCTTAAGCAAAAACCAGATGCTGACTCGGCATGCTCCGGGTTCTGTTTTTAAAATCGTGACTGCGGCCGCTGCCATTGAGCATAAAGATCTTCAAAAAGAGAGGACGTTTGACTGTGACCTCGGGATCGATGGGAAGAAGGCCAAGCATCCACTAGGAAATTTGGACTTTAACAGCAGTTTCTCACAAAGCTGCAATCGGACATTCGGCCTGTTGGCTAATGATATGATGAAAAAAGATCATAGCATGTTGGATGACTATGCCAAGAAGCTTGGCTTGACCGGCAGATCAGGCTGGAACGGGCAAGTTTATCATTATCAAGACTTCAAACAGTTTCCGGAAGAAGAGCATGCAACGATCTGGGCTGACCGCTACGACAAAAATCAGCCATTAGCCATCTCTCAAACGGCAATCGGCCAAAAAGATGTCCAGGTTACACCTTTATCCGTTGCAAATATGATAGCTGGCATCGCTCGTGGAGGAAAAGTGGAGGAAGTGAAAGGTGCGACAAAAATCCTGTATAAAAACGGGAATACCTTACTTACTTTTCAAGACCATAAGAAAAAAGCAAAAATACAGCCTTATACTGCGCAAAAGCTTCAGATGCTTCTTAGCGGCGTGGTAACCGATCCAAAAGGAACAGGGAGGGCGTTACAGGGTCTGCCATATGCAGTGGCGGGCAAGTCCGGAACGGCAGAGAAAGGGAAAGCTAATACTTCAAATAAATGGTTTGCCGGTTATTTTCCTGCCGACCATCCAAAATATGCGCTCGTTGTTATTGATTTAGATTATACAGGTGCACGTACGACTGTTATTTCGGCTTATGCCGATATTGTGAAAAAGATTTACAATAACGATAAAGAAAAATAATAAGTTCTGCTACATACTCAAAATCTCAAACTTGTCGAATTCGTTTATCGTGGTAAAATTGATATAGCAAAACTTTTTTAGGAGGTTTGTATGAGCAGAAAACAATACCGTTCTCGCTTTGAAAAGCGAAAACAAAATCGAACATTAAACATTGCAATCGGAGTAGTTATCCTCTTGATTATAATTGTTGGAGCTAACATATTCATGAACGGAGGCAGCAGCCCGACGTCTTCTTCTCCTGCTCACGGTAATCAGGATAAGAAAAACCATTCCTCTTCCTCTAAAACCGATACAAAAAAGAAAGACGACTCGATCGTCGTAGATGAAGATAAGAACAAAGATTCCTCTGGTACGGATCAGAATTCTTCTTCGCAGAAAGATGACAGCGAAGATAAAAATAAAGATGATGCAGCTAAAAAAGAGACCGATAAACCTGAAGGGGGAGGCCCAGATGGTCCATGGGATCCTGTGGGAACTTCACAATCAGGAACACACACCAAATCGTACGATAAAGGAACTCCGGACTGGAACGAACAAACAAAGGCTTTATCCTATGCAACAGGAATACCCGAGGATCAAATGACATTATTGTGGCTGGGTAATGGAGGGGCACCGGACAAATCGGTAGGACGTGTCCTTTCAAAGGAAGATGGAAGCCGATATGAAGTTCAGCTTCAATGGGAAGATGGCAAAGGCTGGAAACCCACAAGCGTTACAAAAAATTAATAAAAGCATAAGCCGTCTGAACATTTGTTCAGACGGCTTTTTCGTCCAAAAATGAGAGTGCCGTTTGATTGATTATTCCTGATTTCTGTGATATCTTGGAACCTGTAAAGTTTTAATTCATAGTATAGTGATAGGAATTATATATTTTAAATAGACGGAGTGGGATAAATGGGCAGAGAATTTATTTCGTTATTTGATGAGTGGGCAGAATCATACGATCAATCAGTGTCAGGCCAAGATGAAGAATATAAGGAAGTATTTGAACGATATGGAGAAATTCTTGAAGCGGTTGCCTCAAGGACGACAGGAACTGTCGCAGAATTTGGAGTGGGTACTGGAAACCTGACCGAAAAACTGCTGGATGCCGGGAGAACGGTTTATGGTATTGAACCTTCAAAAGGCATGCGGGAAAAGACAAAAGCCCGTTTTACAGACCTGCAGCTTTTTGATGGAGACTTTTTGGCATTTCCAGAACTTCCTGGAGAGATTGATGCTATCGTAAGCACCTATGCTTTCCATCACCTTACAGATAAAGAAAAAGACTCTGCTATCCAATTATATAGCCAGATTTTAAAGGAAAATGGTAAAATTGTATTTGCGGATACAGCTTTCATTAATGAGGCGGACCGGCAGGAAAGGTACCGCATCGTAAAAGAACAAGGTTATTTAAACCTGCTGCAGGATCTTCAGACGGAATATTATACGACGCTTGAAGTGCTGAATGAAATTTTTCAGAAACATGGTTTTGAAGTTTCTTTTGAAAAATTAAATACCTACGTCTGGCTGATGGAAGCTGTTAAAACGAAAAAAATTTAACAGAATATATTGGAGTTGTCGCTATGAAAATTGGAATAATCGGTGCTATGGAAGAAGAGGTCATCATTCTTCGGGATAAACTATCACACAGGCAGGACAAAACGCTCGCCGGCTGTGAATTTTATACTGGGAAGATTGATGGACTTGATATCATTCTCCTAAAATCGGGTATCGGTAAAGTAAATGCCGCTATTGGTACAACGTTGATGATTGAGATGTTTCAACCAGACTGCCTTATCAATACAGGATCGGCTGGAGGGTTTCACAAAGACCTGAATGTTGGAGATGTCGTCATCTCAACGGAAGTTCGCCATCATGATGTGGATGCAACCATCTTTGGCTATGAATATGGGCAGGTTCCACAGATGCCGGCCTACTATGTACCGGATGCCGATCTTGTTTCCATCGCTGTAAAAAGTGCGGAGAAGGTAAGCGGAATACAAGTAGCAAAAGGTCTGATCGCTTCAGGTGACTCGTTCATGAGCGATCATGAACGAGTGGAATTTATCCGGACAAAGCTTGCGGGATTGTATGCAGCAGAAATGGAAGCGGCGGCGATTGCTCAGGTTGCCTATCAGTTCAAGGTGCCGTTTGTCATTATCCGATCTCTTTCAGATATAGCCGGTAAAGATGCCCGCGTATCTTATGACCAATTTTTAGATACTGCCTCCAAGCACTCGGCAGAATTGATTTTATTAATGATAGAGGAGTTGAAACATAATGGTTAAAAAAATGAATGTAGAAAGCTTCAATCTTGATCATACTAAAGTTGCAGCACCTTATGTACGTCTTGCTGGTACAACCCAAGGTAAAAATGGAGATGTTATCCATAAATATGATATTCGCTTTTGCCAGCCGAACAAAGATCATATGGATATGGCGGGGCTTCATTCAATCGAACATTTAATGGCAGAAAATATCCGTAACCATCATGATTCAGTGGTGGATATCAGTCCAATGGGCTGCCAAACCGGATTCTATCTTTCAGTCATTAACCATGACAACTATGATGAAATCCTTGAGGTCCTAGAAAAAACATTGCATGATGTTCTAAAAGCGGAGGAAGTACCTGCCTGCAACGAAGTTCAATGCGGATGGGCTGCCAATCACAGCTTGGAAGGCGCAAAAGAGATTGCAGAAAAAATGTTAGCGAAAAAAGATGAGTGGAACAAGGTGTTTGCTGAATAAGAGGAGTTTGTGTGATGACGGTTTATAAAAATATACATGAGTTAATCGGTAATACACCGATGGTCCAACTGACTCAGTTCCCGTTGCCAAATGGGGTGCGGCTATTTGCCAAACTTGAATATTTCAATCCTGGAGGAAGCGTGAAAGACCGGCTGGGGAAAGAATTACTGGATGAAGCGTTCCGTACAGGAAAACTGGTGGAGGGCGGTACCATCATTGAACCGACAGCCGGCAATACAGGAATTGGTCTGGCATTGGCAGCTATTAACAGAGGTATTAACGTTACGTTTGTTATCCCTGAAAAGTTCAGTATGGAAAAGCAGGACATCATGAGAGCTCTAGGCGCAACCATTATTAATACGCCAACAGAGGAAGGTATAAAGGGAGCGATAAAGAAGACTGAACAGCTTCTTACTGAGATTCCTAACTCCTTTACTCCAGCTCAGTTTTCCAATCCGGCCAATCCTGCTACGTACTATAAAACACTTGGACCAGAAATTTGGCAGGACTTAAACGGCGAGGTTGACATCTTTGTTGCAGGAGCCGGCACTGGCGGTACATTCATGGGTACCGCACAGTTCCTAAAAGAAAAGAAATCGGAAATTAAAACGGTCATTGTAGAGCCAGAAGGGTCGATTTTGAACGGCGGCCAGTCAGGACCTCATAAAACAGAAGGAATCGGTATGGAATTCTTGCCAGGCTACATGGATTCTTCTTATTTTCAAGCGATCCATACAGTTAGCGATGTTGACGCATTTAACAGGGTGAAAGAATTGGCACAAAAAGAAGGCATTCTTGCTGCCAGTTCTTCAGGTGCTGCTCTTCATGCTGCATTGCTGGAAGCAGAAACAGCTCCTGCAGGTTCGTCAATCGTAACAATCTTCCCCGATGGAAGTGACCGATATTTAAGCAAAAAGATATACGAAGGAGGCATTTAACATGAAAAGGAAAACAAAATTGATACACGGCGGAATTCCGGGTGATCCAGCTACAGGTGCCGTGTCGTTTCCGATTTACCAAGTAAGCACCTACAAACAAGAAGAAGTGGGTGTTCATAAAGGATATGAATATTCCCGAACAGGAAATCCGACCCGTTTTGCACTAGAAGAGCTTGTTAAAGACCTTGAAGAAGGAAAAAGAGGTTTCGCTTTCGGTTCTGGTATGGCAGCCATTACAGCTGTTATGATGCTGTTCAGTTCAGGTGACCATGTGATCCTGACGGATGATGTATATGGCGGGACATACCGCGTTGTATCTAAAGTCCTCAACCGAATTGGTATTGAAGCCACTTTTGTTGATACAACCGATTTAAATGCAGTAAAAGAAGCGATCAAACCGAATACAAAAGCACTATATGTTGAAACACCGACAAACCCATTGTTAAAAGTAACCGATTTAAAAGCAGCTTCCCAATTGGCGAAAGAAAACAACCTGTTATTTATCGTAGACAATACGTTCAGCACTCCGTATTGGCAAACACCAATTACATTAGGAGCTGATATTGTTCTTCATTCCGCTACTAAATATATTGGAGGGCATAGTGATGTCGTGGCAGGTATCGTCGTTGTAAACGATGATAAGCTGGCTGAGGATCTTCACTTTGTTCAGAATTCTACAGGCGGCATCTTAGGGCCGCAGGACTCTTGGCTCCTTATCAGAGGTATTAAGACGCTCGGTCTTCGTATGGAAGCCCACGAGGCCAATACGAAGAAAATTGTAGAGTTTCTGTCCAATCATCCAAGCGTTGAAAAAATTTATTACCCTGGACTTGAAAGCCATCCTCAGCATAGCATCGCAAAAGCGCAGGCAGGTGGTTTTGGCGGGATGGTATCATTCGATGTAGGTAGTGGCGAGAAAGCTGCCCAAGTCTTGAAAAAGGTACATTACTTTACCTTAGCAGAAAGCCTTGGTGCAGTAGAAAGCCTGATTTCTGTTCCTGCTCAGATGACGCATGCGTCCATTCCTTCTGACCGCAGAGCAGAACTCGGAATCACTGATGGATTAATCCGCATCTCAGTCGGAATTGAAGATGCAGATGACTTAATTGAAGATTTGAAGCAGGCGCTTCAATAAGAGAAAAAACTCCCGGCAGATAGAACCGGGAGTTTTTTCATATATTTGTCAAATATTACGTAGTCGGCAGCCACCTGATATATGTTATTGTAAAATAAGAGGTTAGGAGGCTGATTAAGTAATGGATTCAAAAGTTATTCAAGATATTAAAGTTAAAATTCAGGATTATCAGCACTACGGGATTATCCTTTTATCATTAAGCTCGTTTCTTTATTTAGGAACTGTGATTCCTTTTGCAGGGAAAGATACAGCAGATGCGATTGTCTGCGGAGCAACTTCCATGACAGGGCTTGGTTTTACTGCTCTTATGTATTATCAAGCGAAGAGATTAAAGAAACGTTTACAAGAGATACAATAAATAAAAAAATCCGGCAGCCATGATGGGCTGCCGGATTTTTTTATCTGGATTTAGCGCCAGAACAAGGCACTAAAGCTTATAAGTCTTATATTGAAATACCGATGAATGTACCGATGCATAGCAGAAGACCAAAGCCTAAATGAAGCATTGCTGTGAGTCCGAGTGCTTTGTTCAGTTCTTTAGGCTCCCAGGTGCGGGCTGCTATTCCTACTGCTTTTAATGCAATCGGCAAAGAAACGATGGCGATCAAACTCCATGCAGGAAGCAGTGAAGCAATTACGAGCAGCAACAGGATAATATACGTACCAAGCATTAAAATATAATACTCGATTCGAGCTCCTTTTTTGCCGATTAATCCTGCAATCGTAATCTTATTGATCAATTTATCCGTATCGATGTCCCTCAGGTTATTGGCGTGCAATATGGCCATGATCAAGAATGCATTTGGAAGTGAAATAAGTACCGTTTCCCAGTGAACCGTTAGCGTCTGGACGTAGTAGGAGCCAATAACAGCCAAAACTCCAAGTGTCGTTCCTGAAGCAAATTCCCCAAAGCCATTGTAGGCTAGCGCATAGCGGGTAGCTGTATAAAAGTACCCAATCAGGAGAGAAGGAATTCCGATATATAAAATAAAGCTGCCTGTCAGACTGGCCAAAATTAATCCGATAATACTTCCTAAAGCAAAGAAGATGAGTCCTGTAATATGGACTTGCACAGGTGTCATTTCCTTACGGTCAATCACTCCGGACGGGCTGAGCGAGCCAGGCTGGTCAGCACCTTTTTTATAATCAAAGTAGTCGTTCACCAAGTTGGTCCCGCACTGCATGAATATAGCGCCTGCGAGTGTTAATAAAAAGATACCCCAGTTGATCTCCGTCCATTTCATGGCGAGAATGGTACCGAAAAGCACAGGTATGATAGAAGCCGTCAATGAAAATGGCCGGGTAGAGGCCAATATAGTCTTAGGGCTTATCATAATCGTTCCCCCTATCTTACGAAATACAAATTATTAGGCATATCCATTATAAAACAAATGTTTGTGAAAAAGTACACATAATGCTTGTGTTTTATACAAAAAATGAAATTTGTGATGGTAAGTATGGAATGTTTTTCTTTCTATGAAATTCCGCAAAACAACGGGTATCTTTCATAAGGAGGATGCATATAAATAAATTGTTTGGTAAAAGAGGTTTACAAGTTACCATGATGTGGTTATAATTACCATGTAAGAAAAATCAGAATTTATTGAAGGAGGTCGAACACCATGATGCAATGTAAAACAATTTCAACTCTGAAGCAACTGAATAAATCAAATCGATGTTCGGCCGTTGGACAGTAGTCTTTTTTAACAATTCATTTGGATAAAAAAGCGCCGCAGGCTGAACGATGCCTGTGGCTTTTTTGTGCCCATTTTTGGGTTGGCCGCAGGGGATCTTGTACTGCGGCCTTTTTTTATAAATATCAACTTGAGGGAGGAGAGAAAAATGATGATTAGTATTGCTTTGTTGACTTGGTTCTCTTTGGAGAAGGATATGACCTGTTGATTTTAAAATTAAAGGAGGATTTACTATGTTTACACTACAATTATTTTTTGGCACAATTACTGTTTCTTTCAAACGAAAAATCAGAACGCATCAAGAAGTTGTACATCAGCAAGAGGTGAATGAGAGGTTCGAAGCCAGCCGCGATAAAGTCGTGAATACGGTCCTAACCTTTTAGTAAAGTTTGACAATAAAAATTAATGGAGGGATAAATATGATGGTAAAAAGATACCTGGCGTTTCTCAATTGGATCATAACGGAGAAAGATACGACCTGAAAGGATAACCAGGAAGGAAAGGAGGAACCTGTATGTTTACACTAAACCTTTTCTTTGCTACGATTACCATTTCATTAAACAAGAATGAAATGACGTACAAAGAATATGTGCACCAGCAAAATGTAAATGACTTGTTCGACGCTGCTCATGCAAAAGCAATCGACGCGAATTACATTCGTTAATAGATAGAAAAAAGCCCTGGCTTGCGCAAATTATAGTGCGAGGCAGGGCTTTTGCTGTATGATGAAGATATAAATCATAAAGAAGGGTTAAAAGGGTTGAACGTTCATGAAAAAAGATATTCATTGCTGTGCCACCTGCATCAATTTTAAGGTTTCAAGAACGGAGCAGGGGATGAAATATGAGTGTACAAGGCTTGGATATGAAACCCAGCCTTCCTATAAATTCAACTGCTGGGAACCAAAGGATCACGTGAAAAAGTGGCTGGAAGAAAAATAAATTTACCAGCCTCTTCCTGCCCCGCCACCGCCGGAAGACCCGCCACCACCACCGCGCCGTCCACCGCCACCGCCTCTGGATATCATGGAGAGGATCATGTAAGTCAGAAATCCATTAAAAAATTTTACATCCAAAAAGATAACCACTACGATGATAAGAATGTAAAACCACGAGAAAGGATCTTTTTTCTTTTCTTTAGGAGGAGGGTTATCCTGTCCCTTGTATTCTTGTTTGATCTCTTTAGCAAGAGCCTGATACGTTTGTGTGACAGCCGAGTCAGGCTTCCCTTGTTTCATATAGGGAATCGCATTTTCGTCCAGAATCCTTCCAGCTTTTCCGTCTGGAATAGCACCCTCAAGACCATATCCAACTTCAATCCTGATTTTCTTCTGTGACATGGCAACGACGAGCAGTACGCCATTGTCCGCTTTCTTCGTGCCAAGCCCGTACGTTCTATAGGCTTTATTCGCATAGTTCTCAATGGGTTCACTTCCAATAGACTTAACGGTCAGAACAGCAAGCTGTGCTGTCGTCTGATCTTCCAGTTGTCTTCCCAATGACAGCAGCTCTGCTTCTTGCTGTTGATTTAAGATGTTCGCGTAGTCTTGAACATAAATATCTCCCGTTGGAGCAGGTATCTTTGCTGCTGATACCGGTTCTCTGGCTGTTAGTATGGTGAAAAAGAGAAACACCATCAAAAGGAGGGAGAATCTTTTGGAAAGCATTATCCGTTTCCTCCAAAGTCTACTTTAGGGGGCTCTTTTGCGTTGGCATTGGCCTTAAAGTATTCTTTTTTATCAAATCCTCCTATCCCAGCAATTAACGCTCCAGGAAATCGTTTTACTTTTTTATTATAGGAAGCCACTTCCTGGTTGTAATCCCTTCTGGCTATGGCGATCCGGTTTTCGGTGCCTGCAAGTTCATCCATAAGTTGAGTAAACTGTTTATCAGCTTTAAGGTTCGGGTACCGCTCCTGAATAACAAGAAGCCTGCTTAAAGCGCCGGTTAATTGGTCATTGGCTTGTGCCTTTTCCTGAGTTGATTGTGCACCGGCCAGGCGGGCACGCGCATCGGAAATATCCTTTATGACCTTTTTTTCATGTGAAGCATAGCCTTTGACGGTATTTACAAGGTTAGGCACCAAATCTACACGTCTTTGCAGCTGTGTCTCAATCTGCGAGTAGGACTGATCAACATCCTCTTCCTTGTTGACAAAACCGTTGTAGCTTGCTACAAACCAAATAACGATAACACCTATGATGACTACAGGCCATATCCAGCTTTTTTTCATATGTACACTCCTTCAGCAAATTTACATTAATTTTTAGTTTTCCCCTATCTTATGATTTAAAAACAGAAAATATGGCTTAGGTTCAACAAGATTAAAATGGCTTAATAGAGGGTAAACACCCTATGTAGACGGATATAAAATGGAGGAGGAATTGAAAATGAATGAAGATCAAACAAAAGGGAAAATGGATCAGGCCAAAGGTGAAGCAAAAAGAGAGCTAGGCAAGCTCACTGGAGATGAAAGAACAGAAGCGGAAGGCAACAAAGACAAAGCAAAAGGAAACATCCGTGAAGGTTATGGCGATGCCAAAGAAAAAGCAACAGATACAGTAAACAGCTTATTTGATAATAAAAGAGATTAAGTAAAAGTGAAACAAGGCCAGCTCCGAAAGGGACTGGCCTTGTTTTTTGATTAAATATCCCAATGTTGACGGAACCAAGTCACACGAAACTGGCAATATTGTTTTGCACCGCCATTTCCACTAATCCCTGCTTGGTGAATAAATAAATTTTAATTACCCTTTAATTTTTGTCACAAAAAGAGGGAGTTAATTGTCTTATTAGTGATTGCAAATTAAGGAGGAATTGAGTATGGAAACAAGATTTTTAATGGGAAAGGTCAATCCAGGAGGTTATGAGGCAATGTTGAACCTGCGTTCTTTTCTCCTGAAGAACGAGCAGTGCTAGCGCTGACTGAATCGATCACACTCGTAGCTGACTCCCATGTTCCAGAAGTATATAGGGAAGTAGCTGAACATTTTGAGGAAAAACAAATAGCGGAAATCATCATGCAAATCGTATCCATCAATGCATGGAACCGCATTGGAGTTTCCACAAGGTTAATGCCGGAATAGATCAGATTCATTAACTATTAAAATGCAAATGGAGATACGGAAGGTAGCTTTCGTATCTCCATTTTTATTGGAACGTAACAGGTTTATTGACGAGGGAGCTGCTTTCCAGTAATGATAATGGGTTCCCCAGCCATCAATAATGAATGCAAGGACCGAAGTGAAGGGGGTGACCAATAACACGAGTTTACATTTCTTATTTAAAAGAAATACACCTGCCAACCAAGGCAGCACCATATAAAGCAGATAAGAAGCCAACATGCCATCACCAAATTTATGACTTTGGTGATAGCATGTTTCATTTTCTTCGCCTTCATTCAAAACGAAGGGCATTTCTATTTTACAGGTGCAATAAAAAAGGAACAGTATTTTGAATTAATGAACAGTTGATGTAATCGAATATCCAGCTGTTCATCTATAGATTTCGGAATGGTTATCACTCCTTTTTTATTAATCTTTATATATTTGGCTCCCTTTACTTCGTTTATGGTATTGGCCTGAATGATGATTGAGTCGTCTTTTTTACATACAGTGAGGATGTCATTTTCTGTTATATTAAATTCCTCTCTCCAAACGGCAGGCAGCAAGATGACACGATTTTTACCAGGCATATAGTATTTATCTGTCTCAACTATCAACTGTCAGACTCCCTTAATTAGTAGTTTTTAATAAATATTACCATGCCTAACATTTTTTCAAACTGATAAAAACGTTTCAATTTTACTTAGAAGATTTAGGTTAAAAGCTTTTAATTGCTTAATTTCTGTGCGTAAACCGACTATTTACCTGCGAATATGGTAAATGGAACCAGTGTTTTCTGAAAACCTCTTTAAATACAGGACTAAAATCATCAGGTGAAAATGTAATAAAGGTAGGTGCTGATTGAGAAAAACAAAAAAAGAAAAAAGTATCTCATCGTTTATCAGAAGAGTTAGCCCTTTTACTAAAGTACGTCCCGAGTTTTAACTTTCGAGTACCTTACCAATACAGCCGCCAATGTAATAAAGGTTAATTGAAATTTTAAAAAAGCAATATTTTTTGAAATACCTATTGAAACATTCAGAATATTATTGTAGAGTATAAATTACAATTTGATACGTGATTTGTTTTCTTATCAAGAGAGGTAGAGGGAATGGCCCGATGATACCTCAGCAACCTTCAGCCGCGGATGGCTGAAAAGGTGCTAAATCCATCAAGTTCGTTAATGAACTTGAAAGATAAGAAGAACGACAATTGATATTTCTCAAAAGTCTTCTTCTTAGAAGGCTTTTTTTATTTTATTTATTAGGAGGATCTCCATGTATAAAACGGAAACAAAGCTTGCTCAGATCGGCAACCGAAGTGAAGACCGGACAGGATCAGTTAATCCGCCCGTTTATTTTTCAACCGCTTATCGCCATACCGGGATAGGAGAATCAAGCGGGTATGATTACATACGCACCGGCAATCCGACACGCCAGCTGCTTGAACAGGCGATCGCGGACCTGGAGGGAGCGGACCAAGGCTTTGCTTGCAGTTCGGGAATGGCCGCGATCGCCACCATCCTCTCCCTTTTTCAATCAGGGGATGAATGGATCGTATCCAGCGATTTATACGGCGGTACTTATCGGTTATTGGAAGAAGGCTATAAAAAATGGGGGCTGTCCTGTAAATACGCAGACACGGCGAATCCTCTTGAAATTAAACAGGCGATTACTGCGAATACCAAAGCGATTTTTCTGGAGACCCCGACAAATCCTTTAATGGAAACTTGTGATATCCAGGCGATTGCTTCTATTGGAAAGGAACATGATCTCCTCGTGATTGTAGACAATACATTCTACACGCCTTTGCTTCAAAAGCCGATTGAACTTGGGGCAGATATCGTCATCCATAGTGCAACAAAATATCTTGGGGGACACAACGATGTACTCGCAGGACTCGTTGCTGCAAAAGGAGAGAAATTATGTGAAGAATTGTCCTATCATCATAATGCTACGGGTGCCGTTTTAAGCCCTTTTGACGCCTGGCTGTTGATGAGAGGCATGAAAACCTTGGCATTAAGGATGAAAAAGCATGAAGAAAACGCAAAGGCGGTCGTCGGTTTTCTCCAAGAACATGAAGCTGTTACGGATGTGCTTTACCCAGGAAAAGGTGGAATGATTTCCTTCCGGCTTCGTAACGAAGAATGGATTCCCTGCTTTCTAAAAGGAATTTCACTGATCACATTTGCGGAAAGCTTGGGCGGTGTCGAAAGCTTCGTCACCTATCCGGCCACTCAGACCCATGCCGATATTCCGGATGACATTCGCATCAAGCGAGGGGTGTGCAACCGGCTCCTTCGGCTGTCTGTTGGAATTGAAGATGAAAATGACCTTATAGATGACTTATCGCAAGCACTTCAAATTGTTCAGAAGGAGGCAATCCCCCATGAGTGACTATTCCTGTTATAATTTTCAAACCAAATTGCTGCATCATAAGCATAAGACCGATCCGACAACTGGTGCGGTCAGTGTACCGATGCACCTTTCTTCAACGTTTCATCAGGAGGATCTCGACAGTTTCGGAAAATATGACTACAGCCGGTCAGCCAACCCGACAAGAGAAGCGTTGGAGGAGCAGATCGCTCTCTTGGAGGGAGGCTGCCGGGGATTCGCTTTCTCTTCAGGAATGGCCGCTATATCGACAGCTTTTCTGCTCCTTTCTCAGGGTGATCATGTTGTGATTTCAGAAGATGTTTATGGCGGTACTTTCCGAATGGTAACGGAAGTGCTCACAAGACTGGGGATTACCCATACTTTTGTAGACATGACTGATCTGGATGCAGTTGAGAGAGCCATTCGTCCGAATACAAAAGCTTTTTACATCGAGACACCATCCAATCCACTGTTGAAAGTAACGGATATACAGGCAGTAAGCGAGCTTGCAAAAGAACAAGGAGCACTGACGTTTGTGGATAATACGTTCTTAACACCGGCTCTTCAGCAGCCTTTGCAGCTTGGTGCAGATATCGTTCTTCACAGTGCTACGAAGTTTCTTGCCGGCCATAGTGATGTCGTTGCAGGACTTGCGGTTGTAAGGGATGGAGAGCTGGCAGAACGCCTTTATTTTCTGCAGAATTCCTTCGGAGCCGTGTTAGGGGTACAGGATGCCTGGCTTCTCATGCGCGGTTTGAAAACGTTGTATGTCCGGCTTCGCCATTCCTCAGAGGCAGCTGGTAAACTCGCTGATTACCTAAATCATCATCCTCTTGTTAAAAAGGTACATTACCCGGGGCTGAAAGAGCATTCCGGTTATCAATTGCAGCGCCGGCAAGCAGAAGGGCCTGGAGCTGTCTTTTCCTTCGAGCTTGAAAGCGAACAGCTGGTAAGGCCGTTCACTTCGCACCTTCAGATTCCGGTATTAGCGGTAAGCCTTGGAGCAGTAGAGTCCATATTGTCTTATCCGGCAAAAATGTCACATGCTGCAATGCCAGAACATGAACGAAGGAAGAGAGGAATTACCAATACGCTTTTCCGTTTTTCAGCAGGGCTTGAAGACCCTGAAGACCTGATTGCTGATTTCGAGTTCGCATTAGCTCAAAGCACGATCCAGGCACTTGCAAAATAGAAGGTCATCGGATTTTGATTGCCGATGGAGCAATGGGGCATAAGAGCCCATGTTTCTCACGAGCCATAAAAAGTGGCTCTTTTTTTTGAATTATGCCTCATCGTTTTGTTTATAAAGAGGGACAGCAAATCAGTGTTTGCTGAAACACTGATTTGCTGTCCTATATAGATTTTGAAATCAGAAAAGGCAAAAAATGTCTTAAACCTGATTTTTCGTCCGTTTATATTTATATCCGACTAATCTTCGTTCAGACTGGATATCGTCCCATCTTTCACTAAACCAGTAGTTGAAGTATCATTACTGGTTATTTTCTCTGGTTCCTCTTGCTTCTGATCAGAGGCAAGAATTCTTATCCGACCATGAGTATCATGTTTAGACTTCATCATTTATCCCCTCCTAATTTTCCGCTTTATAAAGCATTACTGATTATTGGACTGTTGTTGATTCTGTCCCTGCATATCAGTTCCCAATCCCATCATATTTGAAGCAAGCGGCATCATGTTTTTCATTTTTCCTCCATTGCCACTCAGCATTTGATACGCAGCAATACCCACTCCTACCGAAGCGATAATTGGTAAAATCGTATTCATATTTGTTTTCATCTACATCATCCCATTTTAGATTTTTGTCCATTGCTGAACCATATTATTTTGTCTAAAACAAACTAAATAAATTAAGTCGATTATTACCAATGAATAATAATCGGAGAAATTCTCCTTTGATGCATAATCCGGGGGGAATTCCAAAAGATAACGATAAAAGAAAGGAGAGAACATATGAATAAAAAACGAAATCTTATTCAATTTTTGGTGATCGTGTTCATGGTAGTTGTTTTAACAGCCTGTATGAATAACCGAGATAATAAGCAGGGAATGGATAATCAGAACAGAAATATGAGGAATATCAGTACTGATGAAAATACAGGTGACAATAATAACCAAGACAACCGACTGGATGTTGCAGATGAGGCTGCTGATCAAGTTGTCCAGCTTCCGGAAGTACGTCAGGCGAACGTCATCGTTACTGGTAATAATGCCTATGTGGCAGCTGTTTTGGAAGATGGAACAAACGGCAAGCTGACAAAGGAAACCGAGAAAAAAATAGCAGACAGAGTAAAAAGCACAGACCCTGATATCAAAGACGTATTTGTGTCCACTAACCCTGACTTTGTGGATCGTGTTCAAAAGTACGTGAACGATGTTCAGGCCGGAAAACCTGTCAAAGGTTTCTTTGAACAATTCAGCGAGATGGTTCGGAGATTATTCCCAACACAAAGATAAGTTTTCTAAAAAGCTCGAACTAAAAAATGAGGAAAAAGTGCAGATCACTCTTTCCTCATTTTTTTTTGGCTGGCAATAAGGCTTTATTTGAATAGTTTTATTCATTCTGTATAGTTAGCAACAAACTGTACAATCATTTCATTTAATTCATCCGCTGCTTTTGTGGGGATCTGGTGTTTGACTTTGGGAATGAACTTTAGCTCATTAAAAGGCAAATTTTCATGAAGGAGCTTAGCATAAATGTGAAAGGGTTTATCTTTTTTACCATAGACCAACAGAATGGGCAGATTAATGTTTACCAGTTGCTTGGTGCAATTATAGTGCAAACTAGAATTGTAATACTCCTTGATATTGTGAGAAGATCCTCTCCGGCCAACTTGAAACATCTGTATAAACAGCTCTTTTGTAATCGAATTGGTCCAAGAAGTGGACAAAGCCAAAACGGGGACAGCACCTATTTCCGCGAGCTTGACTCCTGCAGAAATCTTATCCTTAAGCTGTCTGTCCTTTACTTCAGAAATCCCTCCAATAATTATTCCCCCAAGCGCCCGGCTCGAATTAGTTAGCAAATACTCCAAAACGATAGAGCCGCCCGTCGAGTAACCGCAAATAAATGCTTTTTTAATTTCAAGATGATCCAACAGGCTGATAATATCATCAGCAATGAGTGGATAGGTCAGCGGCCGTTTTGAATACTGGCTTCTTCCATGACCTCTAATATCAAAAGTAATAATCTTATACTTTGTAGATAGCCCCTCTGCCTGATATGTAAAATTTAAGGAAGTAAGTACGGGAGGATGAATAAAAACAATGGGAATCCCTTCTCCTTGAACAGCATAGTACAGTTTAACGTCTCCAACATCCAGTATTGGCATAATAACATTCACCTCAGCTTGAAATTCTATTCATAATCTCTGCTAAGCTTGTTGGATTATTCATCAAAATCTAAAATTGCCGAATTTGAAATGATCAGGACTAACCCTTCATATTAGACAGATGAGCTTATATTTGCACAGTTAAGTGGTGATTAAATTAACAGTTTTGAAATTGAAAAATTCTTGATATTTGTTGGAATTTTTTCAGTGTCGAAAATATATTGAAAGAAATATGAGTAATTTTACTTCCAAATGGATAAAGTAACAAAGGAAAAATAAGAGAGGGGCTGTGTATTAGTGGAAAACACAAGTGATTTTGTAGAAAAATTGCACGAAAACCAGGAAAAAGCAGAAAAAAATAAAAAGCATCAAGGCAATGGTAATCCAGGGACCAAGCTGCCAAATAAGCAGCACGGTACGAACAAGTAGCTATTGGGTACATTTATTTTATAGAGAAGGGGCTGTCCAGAAAGTCGAAAATTGACCTTCAGGCAGCCCCTTTTTGGCTTGAAAAATCTTCAATGAAAAGTTAATTGAAGTGGAAGATGCGAGACTCCTGCGGGACTAGCGTGACAGGTGAGACT
>NZ_JAMXKG010000053.1:0-547 GCF_024494405.1 Fictibacillus sp. WQ 8-8 | reverse complement strand
TTTATTGAATAATGGAGCACCTCTTGATGTTATTCAAAGCTTATTAGGTCATGAAAAAAGTGAAACTACCCGGATTTATGCGCAATTAAGCGGAAGCATCAGACAGGAATTTTATAGGAAATATTTTTAGCCATAGAAAAGTACCCCAAAAGTCAGAATTCAGCTCTAACTTTTGAGGTGCAGTACAGATACGTTACTTTTTTCACTCTTGCTACCCGATAGTGTAAGTACAATTCAAAAACTCATTAATTGTTGAGTGTACAATTGGCATTACCTTAGAGCTTCCAGGCTTCTTTTAATAACTTAATTCCTGTATTGATTTCAGTTTCCGTTAATCCTCCAAATCCAAGCAAAATTCTAGAACCTACGCTTCCTGTTTCTCCGCTATAATATATCGATAATGGATAAACCTACACCAACCCTACACCAACATTCATTGCAGCATTAATTAACCCGTCTTCTTATCCCTTTACGTACTTAGTACAACAACAATAAAAAATGACCTTCAAGTTAGCATCCAATTTAACCTCCTGAAATTCTTTTTATC
>NZ_JAMXKG010000052.1:0-595 GCF_024494405.1 Fictibacillus sp. WQ 8-8 | reverse complement strand
TCATGAAGAAGGGCATATTCCCAAAAACCCAGCAGCGAAAATAAAAGAACCTAAAACCGGGAAACGAATTCCTAAATTTTTGACTGAAATGGAAATTGAACATTTACGGGAAGCCTGTTGTTCCCCAATGGAAAAGGCTCTGTTTGAATTCATGTTTTCCACTGGATGTCGAATAGGTGAAGTTGTTACCCTAGATAGAGGTAGAATTAATTGGTCGAACCGGTCAGCTGTTATAAGAGGTAAAGGCGATAAGGAACGGGAAGTCTATTTTAATATCCGGTGCGAAATTTGGTTAAAACGATACCTGGATAGTCGTGTAGACAGGGATCCTGCTATCTTTGTCACGGAACGCGATCCTCATCGAATGGGCATTGCCACGATGCGATACATAATTAAGCGAATTTCCAACCGTGCTTGCATTAACAAAGACATTCATCCGCATCAACTGAGGCACAGCTATGCAACCCATTTATTGAATAATGGAGCACCTCTTGATGTTATTCAAAGCTTATTAGGTCATGAAAAAAGTGAAACTACCCGGATTTATGCGCAATTAAGCGGAAGCATCAGACAGGAATTTTATAGGAAATATTTT
>NZ_JAMXKG010000051.1:0-886 GCF_024494405.1 Fictibacillus sp. WQ 8-8 | reverse complement strand
GGAATCACAAAGACTATAAGTTCCTTTCTGGCTCTGTTGAGGAATTCACTTGGAAATGGTCTGTTTTATCTTTGGTCAACTTTCACTGGATTTATCGGGAGCGACGCTATATAAACATAATCCGCATCGTGACCTTCCTGAGGTACAGCTAATTCTATTACTTTATGAAAGGTATGCCTTAGTCGTACGACGAATTCCGGCGATGGAGAAGCACTCCAAAAAGTAATAACACCATTTGAAGCCAATAAGTCTGACAATGCAACAAGACTGTCCTTCTGATATAACCTAGCATTGGCTTCGGTAACTGTCCAATCAGGCCCATTGTCAATATCTAAACAAATAACTTCAAATTGACCCTCTCTCCGGTGAATCCATTCGAGGAGATCAGCGTGAACTACTTCTGTTCGATAATCCTCTAAGCTGTTATTTGAAAAGGGCGCAAGATAGGATTGATTCCATTCGATAACTTTATCAACTATCTCGATAACCTTTACTTGACTTACACGTCGATCATTTAATGCCTCTGCCAACGAAAATCCAACACCTAATCCTCCAATAAGAACACGTTCCGGAGTTAATGCTACATCCAGCGCCGCCTTTACTAGTAATCTTTCGGACACATCATTGTATGTTGCCATTAAAAACGTTCCATTACTTATGATCTCGTAGTGATTTCCGCGGCGTTGAAGTTGAATTTCACCGCGGGGGGTATTACAGCGCTCTATTACGTCTGGAGGGATATACAAGAGAACACTACCTTTCTATTTAATTTCTAAGGATAATCTTGTTGAATAACTTTATATTTAAATTTCAACATAAATTGTAAGGAACCTTGTTAAAATATTGAAATTGGTCAAGAGTAACGGAGTTCCACTTGTTTGGTGAA
>NZ_JAMXKG010000050.1:0-888 GCF_024494405.1 Fictibacillus sp. WQ 8-8 | reverse complement strand
GGGGTGAAACCATGAATCCTCGGTCCAACTCTTCTTGTATTAGTCAACAGGAAGTTAGTTTAAAAAGTTCCATGCGTTTAGTTTGGGAACAACACGTATACTGGACAAGATTGACGATCATAAGCCTGGCTTTTAATTTACCTGATGTAGACTTTGTTACCGCACGTCTTCTCCGGAACGCTACAGATATGGGAAATTTACTAAAGCCTTACTATGGAAATAGAATAGCCGCAAAGTTCAGCAACTTAATAAGGGAGCACCTGGTAATTGCTGTGGAACTTGTCAAAGCTGCAAAAGCAGGCGATCAAATAGCTGTAGCAGCTATAGAGAAAAGATGGTATGCAAACGGAAAAGAAATTGCCGAATTCCTAAGTACAATAAATCCTTTTATATCAAAAAAGAAATTCAAAGAAATGTTTTTTGAGCATCTGGCACTTACTACATCGGAAGCAGTATTTATACTCCAACAAGATTTTAAATCAAGTATTGCTGTGTTTGATAAAATTGAGGTGGAAGCTTTACAAATGGCGGACACAATAACGGTTGGAATTGTGAAACAATTCCCCAAAAAGTTCAAATATAAGAGTTGCTGATTGCACAATAAGATTATAAAGGGCACTAATTTCAGTGCCCTGGTTATTTAGTTTTTGTGATTTCAAATTGAACTAAACTCCCTCTATGTAGAAACGGATATCTCTCGATTCCTACACTATTCTCAAGATTTCATAAAGGATTGAAGATTGAAACGCATGGATGTTGCAATAAAAATTAAATAAAGGATAACTTTGGAGTTGAAGAGAAAAAACAATTCATAGTCAACCAAACCACCACTAACCAAAAAGTGGATATTAGTTAATTTATAATCGCACTAAGTGGATTTCCACATCT
>NZ_JAMXKG010000049.1:0-964 GCF_024494405.1 Fictibacillus sp. WQ 8-8 | reverse complement strand
AGGCTTATGATCGTCAATCTTGTCCAGTATACGTGTTGTTCCCAAACTAAACGCATGGAACTTTTTAAACTAACTTCCTGTTGACTAATACAAGAAGAGTTGGACCGAGGATTCATGGTTTCACCCCCTTACTCTAATACATATATTCAGTATATTCCGATTCTAAAAAGCGGTTTGTACTTTAGTTATTGGCTAATCAAAAAAGAATCGGTTGATTTTACGATAGAGATTAATTCCTTATTAAAGTAACGGGTGCGTTACTTAAAGAACTTCAGCTGACATTACAGTTCTTATTGAGATACAAGACAGGTTAGAAGAAGGAAAAAAACTTTAAAAAGGAGAATATTTGGAAATTAGACCTATTAAAGACCTTATACTTTTCAAAGAGGATGATGATTATGAAGAAACAGAAGAAGATCTTGATATTTCTTAAAACAATAACTACTTTTCTGCTTTTAATGATGTTTATACTGTCATCTACGAAAATGATTCATGATTATCTAAGTGCAGCTGTCATAATAATTATTTTAGTTTTCTTTTATACAGAAGGAACAATTAGAAAAAAAGGACTCTAATCATATTTAAGCATAGTAGTCGGAACGTCCCATATTTGGAGCGATTTTTGCCTTTAAACACTGGAAGTAAAGGGGGTACCGCAATGGAGTCAGATCCATCATATATTCTTGAGCGAATTGTTAAAGAACTGGGTGTGGAACAGATCGTTGAATTACTAACTTATCGAATACCAGAAACCGATTTATACACGCTCTTACTTTATGTTTTTCGAGAGAAGACCCAGAGGTTAGTTCCCAGCGAATTACTTAAAAGGTACCAGGCAAACCGTTCGGTGCATCCTGCTTCAGTTGATCCTATCCAGTTAAAGCAACTAGAACTAGATATTTTGAAAATAGCAAGCAACCATTTCGCTACACCAGTTCAGTTATCTCCCGTGGCTCCTTTAGGA
>NZ_JAMXKG010000048.1:0-1153 GCF_024494405.1 Fictibacillus sp. WQ 8-8 | reverse complement strand
AAGACCACAATTTCAAACAGAAGCGTCTTCTGAATTAACTCCTGTTAAACGGGATGTAAGAAGTGCTCAACAGGACAAGTCTCAGGAGAACCAAGATAAACAATAATAGTCAAAAAAGCATACATTCCAAAGAATGTACGCTTTTTTATATTATACCAATTATTCCGCTGGTGGATTTTCGACGGCAATTTGATATGCGTTCAAGATGGCATTGCTCTCTGCCGGGTTCGTAATTCCCACCGAAACCTATTACGATACATATCAATTTATTACCCATTTCTTCAACTATCCTGCCCCTTTAGTTCCATAAGAAAAAGCCGCCTTTAAGACAGCTCCGATCTTTAGCTAACGCACCCTTTAGAAGAAAGCCTTCTCTGCTACAATGCTTTTGCTGTCACCAAATGGTGATAATTGATTACTTTTAAACCTTTAATTGTAGCATTTTTATAAAAAATTTCTTCTACATCTTATAAACATTCTCGCCATGCTACCTCTTTTAATGCTTGATTTAAAAAGAATTGGATTATATTGGATCAATTGTTCATACTAAATTAAAATACTTGTTACAGAAGGAGATTACATGACACATCAAAAAAATAATCGAACTAAACCAGTCCAACATAGTAATCAAAATAAAGAAGATGATACATACAGCATATTTAAACAAGAAATGGAAATGGATACAGATATTAATGAAGACCCTAATCGGGAAAGATTATTAGATGAATCAATCGATTCGTTTCTAGAATCGAAAGAAGGACAGGAATTTTGAAACTAATTATTGGAGGTGGATTAATAATGCCAAGTAAAAACAAAGAAATTGAAAATACATTTAAATATAGTATATGGAATACACGAACAGATGCAGACCAATCTGGTAACAAAGAAAAATATACAAAGTCAATTGACAGATCTAACATAGAATCAAAAACAGCAGACAATCAAGAATAATAATTAGAAAGCAACCACAACAGGTTGCTTTCTTTTATTAGATTCCTGTGTGCTTAACAGTTGAAATATTTTTTCAAGTAAAACACCCGAAAATATAGAAATGAAGCAGTGCTTTAGTTGATCCTCTGTACTGTAATAACCAATTTACAAAAGTAGCCTATCTAAGCCTATGGCACTAATAATCAACCGTTGTTTTTTACTT
>NZ_JAMXKG010000047.1:0-1239 GCF_024494405.1 Fictibacillus sp. WQ 8-8 | reverse complement strand
TTCCCGAAGTTATCCCCGTCTTACAGGCAGGTTACCCACGTGTTACTCACCCGTCCGCCGCTAACCTCAGAGAGCAAGCTCTCTTTGGTCCGCTCGACTTGCATGTATTAGGCACGCCGCCAGCGTTCATCCTGAGCCAGGATCAAACTCTCCAATAAAGTGTTTGATATAGCTCTTAAAGTTTAAAAATTGATGGGATTGTAAAATCCCTGACTTACCTGGCTTTTGTTTGGTTTTCAAAGAACTAATGTGCTGCTTCGAACAGCAACTTTCATATCATACCCATTAAAAAAGAAAATGTCAACACATTTTCGAAATGGTGGAGCCTAGCGGGATCGAACCGCTGACCTCCTGCGTGCAAGGCAGGCGCTCTCCCAGCTGAGCTAAGGCCCCTTAACAAAGATGGTCGGGAAGACAGGATTTGAACCTGCGACCCCCTGGTCCCAAACCAGGTGCTCTACCAAGCTGAGCCACTTCCCGATATGGCGCGCCCTGAGAGATTCGAACTCCCGACCTTTTGATTCGTAGTCAAACACTCTATCCAGCTGAGCTAAGGGCGCATATAAATTTAATTGGTGCCGAGGGCCGGACTCGAACCGGCACGGTAGTCACCTACCGCAGGATTTTAAGTCCTGTGTGTCTGCCCATTCCACCACCCCGGCAGGCAGAAAAAAATGGAGCGGAAGACGGGATTCGAACCCGCGACCCCAACCTTGGCAAGGTTGTATTCTACCACTGAACTACTTCCGCATCCGTATGGTGCGGGTGAAGGGACTCGAACCCCCACGTCATAAGACACTAGATCCTAAGTCTAGCGCGTCTGCCAATTCCGCCACACCCGCATATAAAATTTTTGAAAATGGTGAGCCATGAAGGACTCGAACCTTCGACCCTCTGATTAAAAGTCAGATGCTCTACCAACTGAGCTAATGGCTCTTGAAAGTGGTGCCGGCTAGAGGACTTGAACCCCCAACCTACTGATTACAAGTCAGTTGCTCTACCAATTGAGCTAAACCGGCGAAATAATGGTGGAGGATGACGGGTTCGAACCGCCGACCCCCTGCTTGTAAGGCAGGTGCTCTCCCAGCTGAGCTAATCCTCCATATGTATATGCCTGGCAACGTCCTACTCTTACAGGGGGAAGCCCCCAACTACCATCGGCGCTGAAGAGCTTAACTTCCGTGTTCGGTATGGGAACGGGTGTGACCTCTTCGCTATCGCCACCAGACATATTTTGAG
>NZ_JAMXKG010000046.1:0-1272 GCF_024494405.1 Fictibacillus sp. WQ 8-8 | reverse complement strand
GTTTTCTTTTATACAGAAGGAACAATTAGAAAAAAAGGACTCTAATCATATTTAAGCATAGTAGTCGGAACGTCCCATATTTGGAGCGATTTTTGCCTTTAAACACTGGAAGTAAAGGGGGTACCGCAATGGAGTCAGATCCATCATATATTCTTGAGCGAATTGTTAAAGAACTGGGTGTGGAACAGATCGTTGAATTACTAACTTATCGAATACCAGAAACCGATTTATACACGCTCTTACTTTATGTTTTTCGAGAGAAGACCCAGAGGTTAGTTCCCAGCGAATTACTTAAAAGGTACCAGGTAAACCGTTCGGTGCATCCTGCTTCAGTTGATCCTATCCAGTTAAAGCAACTAGAACTAGATATTTTGAAAATAGCAAGCAACCATTTCGCTACACCAGTTCAGTTATCTCCCGTGGCTCCTTTAGGATCTTGTTCTGTTGTAGCGACAGTCGATCAAAATAAAGTGCTTTCTGCAATCAGAGGAACTGAAGTAGTGTCAGACGCGACCAACCTTCTAGCTTTGCATATTAGCGATTTGTTAAAATCACGCAAAAAGAGCAACAGGGAGGACTATATCCGCTTATGCACAACCCATCGACATGTTAGAACTCAATATTTCAATAATCCTGGAATGTTTCCACATTTTCATCTGTTCTGTATGGTCACTTCTGGTACAGATACAGGTTCTTCAGTTCGAAAAGCAATCATTTTGGGAGCACATAAGCGTGTACCAAGATATATTCCAATCATTGTTCCAATCAGATATTGAGGTTATCCTAAGTGGCCGTGATGGTTATAAAGATTCCGAAGGGTTGCTGCGGAGAGTTGCACAGCTTGGGAAACGGTTTTCGATTAAAGTATCAATAAAGGAGCCTAATTTAGAAAATCAGTATTATAAAGGTTTACAATTTACTGTCATCACGAAGATAAACGGAGAAGAACATAACATTGGTGATGGTGGATTCGTCGATTGGTCTCAAAAATTACTGGGAAGTAAAAAACAACGGTTGATTATTAGTGCCATAGGCTTAGATAGGCTACTTTTGTAAATTGGTTATTACAGTACAGAGGATCAACTAAAGCACTGCTTCATTTCTATATTTTCGGGTGTTTTACTTGAAAAAATATTTCAACTGTTAAGCACACAGGAATCTAATAAAAGAAAGCAACCTGTTGTGGTTGCTTTCTAATTATTATTCTTGATTGTCTGCTGTTTTTGATTCTATGTTAGATCTGTCAATTGACTTTGTATATTTTTCTTTGTT
>NZ_JAMXKG010000045.1:0-1277 GCF_024494405.1 Fictibacillus sp. WQ 8-8 | reverse complement strand
CCTGCTCTGTTATCTGCATAAGAA
Organism: Fictibacillus sp. WQ 8-8; assembly: GCF_024494405.1. Classification (NCBI taxonomy): domain Bacteria; kingdom Bacillati; phylum Bacillota; class Bacilli; order Caryophanales; family Fictibacillaceae; genus Fictibacillus; species Fictibacillus sp. WQ 8-8. The sequence goes on along the minus strand of NZ_JAMXKG010000045.1, from coordinate 1,253 downwards.
ATGAAACAACATTATTATCAGTCAATACTTTCTATCATAATACAGAAAGAATAGTGTTTTTTTCATTTTTGGGGTAATAATTTGCCTTAGCTTGATGGGCATGTGGCGGTACCCCATAAACAAAAGCAAAAAAAGAAAAATCCTGATTAAATTAATTCAGGATTTTGATTTCTGCGTAAATAGTGTTTACCTTCCTATTTGTAATTTCAGCCTTTCCATTTCAATTCCCTCGAAGTCCAGGCGGTTTGTTTAAGGGGGGAGTATGAAAAAGCAAGATTAACTAGACAAGTGATTAACACTTTGCACGTGTCATAAAATAGTTTTCAATCAAAGTTGCAAAACCCTCCGTTATTGATACGTTCATTCGTGTGAAAATTTGGTAACATGGTGATGAAGCAAAGATTCAATCCATAATTTATTTTCATCCGAGTAGATTCTGACATTGTTATCGTCTCTATTTACTTTTATTAACCCTTCTTTTTCATAAAACCTCAATGTATGTTCGCTTAACCCAACGATTTTAGAAAATTCTCCAATAGAATATGTCAATATAACCACCTCCATTAACTCTGATATGTCTATTTCTTCTTTTTTTATTTTGTGACACAAAGAAAGAGTAATACTTAGAGTTTACTCTATGTCAAGAATTTTTAATTCCTCTGCCCGTTTTGAGGTGCTTTTCCGACGTTATAAACCAAAATGACAGTTGTTTAAACTTCGTTATTGGCATATAAAAAAGCAAAACTCGCCGCAGTATTGGCGAGTTTTCTTTACTATATTGACTCCGATTCCTTATTTAACTAAACTGCACCATTACTTTAAGTGCAAATTTCACAATCTCCTCTAAAAATTAGCATAGAGATCTAATTTTCTCTTTAAATGAGTTGCTCGACAATCTGGCCCTATAATGAAAATAAGCGCTAGTCCTTGTTTCAGGAAAGCGCCCGATTGTTGTAGAAGGATCTTCATCTTCATTGCTGAGGGGTTTTTAAGTAAACGCACCCGTTACTTCAATAAGGAATTAATCTCTATCGTAAAATCAACCGATTCTTTTTTGATTAGCCAATAACTAAAGTACAAACCGCTTTTTAGAATCGGAATATACTGAATATATGTATTAGAGTAAGGGGTGAAACCATGAATCCTCGGTCCAACTCTTCTTGTATTAGTCAACAGGAAGTTAGTTTAAAAAGTTCCATGCGTTTAGTTTGGGAACAACACGTATACTGGACAAGATTGACGATCATAAGCCT
>NZ_JAMXKG010000044.1:0-1713 GCF_024494405.1 Fictibacillus sp. WQ 8-8 | reverse complement strand
TAAACGGTTCATACCGCTTTTGTTAATAAGGATAAGCCCTCGACCGATTAGTATCTGTCAGCTCCACGTGTCACCACGCTTCCACACCAGACCTATCAACCTCATCATCTCTAAGGGGTCTTACTCACTTGACGTGATGGGAAATCTCATCTTGAGGGGGGCTTCATGCTTAGATGCTTTCAGCACTTATCCCGTCCACACGTAGCTACCCAGCTATGCCCCTGGCGGAACAACTGGTACACCAGCGGTGTGTCCATCCCGGTCCTCTCGTACTAAGGACAGCTCCTCTCAAATTTCCTGCGCCCGCGACGGATAGGGACCGAACTGTCTCACGACGTTCTGAACCCAGCTCGCGTACCGCTTTAATGGGCGAACAGCCCAACCCTTGGGACCTACTTCAGCCCCAGGATGCGATGAGCCGACATCGAGGTGCCAAACCTCCCCGTCGATGTGGACTCTTGGGGGAGATAAGCCTGTTATCCCCAGGGTAGCTTTTATCCGTTGAGCGATGGCCCTTCCATGCGGAACCACCGGATCACTAAGCCCGACTTTCGTCCCTGCTCGACTTGTAGGTCTCGCAGTCAAGCTCCCTTGTGCCTTTACACTCTGCGAATGATTTCCAACCATTCTGAGGGAACCTTTGGGCGCCTCCGTTACAATTTAGGAGGCGACCGCCCCAGTCAAACTGCCCACCTGACACTGTCTCCGAACCGGATCACGGTTCCAGGTTAGAATTTCAATACAGTCAGGGTAGTATCCCACCGACGCCTCCATCGAAGCTGGCGCTCCGACTTCTCAGGCTCCTACCTATCCTGTACAAACTGTACCAAAATCCAATATCAAGCTGCAGTAAAGCTCCATGGGGTCTTTCCGTCCTGTCGCGGGTAACCTGCATCTTCACAGGTACTATAATTTCACCGGGTCTCTCGTTGAGACAGTATCCAAGTCGTTACACCTTTCGTGCGGGTCGGAACTTACCCGACAAGGAATTTCGCTACCTTAGGACCGTTATAGTTACGGCCGCCGTTTACTGGGGCTTCAATTCAGAGCTTCTCCCGTAAGGGATAACCCCTCCTCTTAACCTTCCAGCACCGGGCAGGTGTCAGCCCCTATACTTCGCCTTGCGGCTTCGCAGAGACCTGTGTTTTTGCTAAACAGTCGCTTGGATCTATTCACTGCGGCTCTCTCGGGCGTTAACCCTATCAGAGCACCCCTTCTCCCGAAGTTACGGGGTCATTTTGCCGAGTTCCTTAACGAGAGTTCTCCCGATCATCTTAGGATTCTCTCCTCGCCTACCTGTGTCGGTTTGCGGTACGGGCACCTCTTTCCTCACTAGAGGCTTTTCTTGGCAGTGTAGGATCAGGGACTTCGGTACTGTAATTTCCCTCGCCGTCACAGCTCAGCCTTCACGATTGCGGGATTTGCCTCACAATCAGCCTAACTGCTTAGACGCGCATTTCCAATCGCGCGCTCTCCCTACCTTCCTGCGTCCCCCCGTCGTTCAAACGGAAAGGAGGTGGTACAGGAATTTCAACCTGTTGGCCATCGCCTACGCCTTTCGGCCTCGGCTTAGGTCCCGACTAACCCTGAGCGGACGAGCCTTCCTCAGGAAACCTTAGGCTTTCGATGGACAAGATTCTCACTTGTCTTTCGCTACTCATACCGGCATTCTCACTTCAAAGCGCTCCACCAGTCCTTCCGGTCTGACTTCAC
>NZ_JAMXKG010000004.1:0-464606 GCF_024494405.1 Fictibacillus sp. WQ 8-8 | reverse complement strand
AGCAGGATCCCTGTCTACACGACTATCCAGGTATCGTTTTAACCAAATTTCGCAGCGGATATTAAAATAGACTTCCCGTTCCTTATCGCCTTTACCTCTTATAACAGCTGACCGGTTCGACCAATTAATTCTACCTCTATCTAGGGTAACAACTTCACCTATTCGACATCCAGTGGAAAACATGAATTCAAACAGAGCCTTTTCCATTGGGGAACAACAGGCTTCCCGTAAATGTTCAATTTCCATTTCAGTCAAAAATTTAGGAATTCGTTTCCCGGTTTTAGGTTCTTTTATTTTCGCTGCTGGGTTTTTGGGAATATGCCCTTCTTCATGAAATAAAACGAATTCGATGAGCCAAACTTGCAGGCTTGAGGTTTTCACTTGATTTTGCTAAATAAGCTTTTAATTGATCCGTAGTGATCGTATCAAGTTGAACATCAATAATAAAGCGTATAAGTAAGCCGGACTGTAGTTTATATGCTTTTAATGTTTGCGGCGAAAAGCCTTCAATACGTTTATCAGATTCATACGTTTCCCATGCTTGAGATAATAACAAGTTCATCTTTCCCTAAAAAAATCTTTTTTTCAGGAATTATTGACCTGTTTCACGAAATTGAAACGGCGGTTCGTATTAAGCTAAAGGGGCAGGATAGTGAAAGAACGAGAGGGGGGTTTTAAAGTGTACTATATATGGCTTTTCGTATCACTATTAGTTTCAGGACTACTTACCTTGCTTTTCATTCCGAAGCCATACGGTGATTTTCCCCTTTTTGGTGATATGACAACCTTGATATTCATACCAGCATATTTTGTTTTATTTAGCGTTTTTTTAAATGTTTTGTTAATGATTATTAGAAGCTAAAGCATTAAGGCGACTATAATGTTGCTATTATTACTGCTTTTAGGGGTCTCTACCGTGTTAATCTTAAGACAGAATTATAGTCAATTCACTTCATATTTTTTAACCATTATTGGTCTTATTATTGGCGTTTTTCATTTTTCTTTATCAGAGGTTTTACGAACTAGAATATAATGATTTAGTTCAACGACGGGTGCGTTAATCTGGAAGGTTAGCCGCCCTTTTCTGTTGAATTCCTTATATAACTATCGATGCAGTTTAGTTGAATAAGCAATGGCTCGAGGATCCTGTTTGTGCAGGAGTTGTTAATTCCTATTTCCTGCAATAGGGGTAAAATTTCAAATGCAATCTAAAGGTCATATATAAAAGGTGACCTTTTTAATGTTATGCCTAGATTTTTACAAATAAAAAGCTACAAGGGAATTCTTGTAGCGACTTTACTTATTTGTGTGCCTCTTCTCGATCTCTGCGTCTTAGTCCTAAAAGGCCAACTAATCCAAGTAGCCCAATCCATTCCCAGTTTGTATCATTATCGTTGTTATCGTTAACAGTAGAGACATTTCGAGTAGCTGGAGTGCGATCGTTGTAATTATTGTTTGTGATTCTGTCTCCGCGATCCATCATGTCCGTCCCACGTTCAGCAAATGCTGGCATGGAAAATGTAAAAATGGAAATTGAAATTGCACATACCAAAGCAGTTATCTTATTCATCAAATCATCCTCCCTCCTTTCAAACATCTATAATTTTTCCTAAAAGGTAAGATTTATTCCTAAAGCAAGGATAAATTTTTACCTTTTGTATTAATAACATTTTCACGGATTTCTTTTAGCGTTTTGGACATTCTATACATCGTGGCCGAATTACCAAGAGAGAGGTGGTCCACATTGAATAAATCGAATTTATTACAAATGGGGAGGACGATTATGGGAATCTTAAGCGGAAATCCACAGAATGAGCCAATGCATTATGGGGAAATCTTCGGCATGTGGAGTTACCTTGCCGGAAATAAGGGTTATGTTGCAGGATATGAAACGTTAATCAATCATACTGGAGACGGGGACTTAAAAAAATTCCTGGAAGACTCTGTTCAAGCCATGAAACAAGAAATCGAACAGGTCGAAAAGGCTCTAAAAGCCAATGGAATTGGTTTACCGCCAGCACCTCCTGAACGTCCAACAGCTTCTTTAGAAAGCATTCCTGCAGGAGCCCGTTTTAGCGATCCAGAAATTGCAGCGTCAGTTGCAAAAGATGGAGCAGCAGGTTTAGTCGCTTGCAGCCAAATTATGGGGCAGTCTATCAGGGAAGATATCGGAGCCATGTTTGGGCAGTTCCACATGAATAAAGCACAGTTTGGCGTTCGCCTCTTGAGGATGATGAAAGAAAAAGGATGGTTGGTTCCTCCTCCCCTTCACATGGAAATACCTGAGGCTATTCACGCATAACGATCAAAAGAGAGATGCCAGTCCGATTTTATAATCGACTCTGGCATCTTTTTCTTAATATTATTATTTAAGTAGGGGCACTTAGGAATTAATTGATAAATGCGAGATTGTGAAGGAATGACTAAACTATCGAGTGCTTATGTTAAAAATGGGATGGCTGCGGTGATCCCGTTTTTTCATTGTGCTAACTGGGCAGGATAGTTGAACAAGAAAGACGAATATTATTATCTGAAAATGCACTTTTAAGGTGTAATTTTGTGAATATATATATATTCTTGTAAAAGAAATGATTGATGAATGGAACCCAATAGGCTTGCTTAGTTTGGGATGCCAGATAATACTGTACATTAAGCCAGTTAGTAATCCAGATTTTGGAGGAACTCCATTTACAAAATTAAACTGCCATACTCCAGTAGAATTCAAGAGCATGGCAGCCTAGGTGTTTTTTTCTGTCCCAATTAGCTAGGTGAGGATCGGCACTTGCATATTTAAAGCGACACCTGTAGGCGTGCGGTAAAAGCCTACAACAGACGTAAGTATACGCCTTTCGTTGTGTTCAACAAAAGATGGAATTGACAACCAGACGAGAATGGCTGATTTTCTTTGTATTTAGATGATAATTTCAGTAATGCATTGTTGGGAATTTCACCATATCAAGCATTTTATTGCCGTGCACTTCTCTCACAAAGATATCGAGACGCTTTCAGTTTGGCTAATTCCATGTAGTGGACAGATAGCCCCAAAATCGGCGGATGATACCTTTTATTATTCGAATGATAACTTAGGCCGGGCTATTTGTAGGTCTATAGCACGTTCTTGCATTTATTTTACTAGATTGAAAAGAAAAATATGAATTATAAGATTGTTAACAGCAGATTTGTGAAATATTAATTGTAGTGTTTATATATTTGGTTAAGGAGGGTGTTTGGGCCAATGGGTGCTGTGGAACGAAATGGTTTTCGGTTTGAACCAGAATATAGTGTAATCAACCAAAATGGCGCGATTCATGTATATAACAAAGGAGAGTTTTTGGAAGAAATAAAATTTTCTTTTTCAGGAAAATTTCCGGACCTTGATCAAATTGAAAAGTTAATTGACACCTACTGTAATCAGCGAGGCATTTGATTTTTTTGAGGGTAAATGGAAAAATGTTTCGTTTTACTTTAATAAGGAGTAAGGCTTTTCAATTGAACTAACGGTGCGTTACTTGAAGATCCGGCTGCCAAACCTGGCAGCTTTTTCCTATTGAACTATAGGGGCAGGTTAGTTTAAGAATGGTGTCTGTTTTTCTTCAACGGTCGGGTGCGTTTATTGATCATCAAAAATCTGTTTTTTCATTGTTTCAAGAGATAAATCAGGGCATTCGAGACGTGACCAACACCTATTACACCACGATGGACAATGTCAATCGGTACTGTCATTTAACCAAAAAAATAATCCACCCTCGAGTTAACGGCTCCGGTGGATTATTTCTACCTTAACGTCGATCCCCCTTTCAGGGAACCTACTATTGTATGGCCGTTGGTGTTCGCAGCACCAGCGGTCTTTTTTAATATATGTCATTATTTATTATTATTCCCGCGAACGTTAAAAGAAAACAAGCTATAGATCCCAAAATTATTTAAATTCCTTCTTTGTAGCCCTTTGTGTAACCGTTTGCTCATTTAGTATCTTTATTTTTGTAACCGCCAAATCTGAAACTATGGAGCGATTGTTATTCGTGATTGTCTGCTGTTTTTGATTCTGGGTTAGATCTGTCAATTGACTCAGTATATTTTTCTTTATTACCAGGTTGATTTTCATCCGTTCGTGTATTCCATATACTATATTTGAGTGTATTTGGAACATCTTTGTTTTTTGCCATTATGAACACACCTCCGTTTAATATAGTTTCAAAAAAAATAAAAACTATACTTCAATAAAGTTGTTTTATTTGTTTTGTTCATACTCTAATCATTATATGAAAAGGGAGCATAATTTGAGTCGAAACCATTTTATTTCTTACATACCGTACTAATGGTTGGTTACATTAACAACAAGCGGAGGTGAAGAAAATGGCAGACAAAAAAGATAAAATTCAGGAAAACGTACGAACACAGCTTGGTGGCATGGGCCTATATGGCACAACAAGCAATGAGGAAGTAGCAGGATACCGGGCATCGGGAGATATTGAAAATGCCGGTCAGCTCGATAAGGGGTTTCAAAAAGAACCGGGTAATGAGGGTGAAACTGCGTCTTTCTCTACTAAACAGCAAAGGGAAAATGAGTTATAAGGTAACTCGCTTTCTAATTGCTATTCGGTGCGTTTCACTGCATGCATTAGGGTATATATAAATGTCCTTCTTTCTTGTATAGCATAAAAAAAGACCTAGCAGTTAATAGAGTGACCTAATTAAATGAGACAAAGGAAAAAACACCCCCATGGTCGTAAATACAATTATCGACAAAGTGGAGGTGTTTTTCTTATGGTGAGAAAAAAGAAGGTCTATTCAGAAGAGCTAAAAAGAGAAGTGATTCGTCTAAAATTAACAGGAGAGTATTCCAACAAGGAACTGATGAATCAATTTGGGTTTAAGAATCGTACGCAAATTAAAACGTGGATGAAGTGGTTTCGAGATGGGGAGGAACAACGGTTAGCCCAACCTATAGGAAAACAATATACCTTTGGGAAAGGACCGGAAGATGTAAGTGAGCTTGAACATCTTAAAAGAAAAGTAGCGATTTACGAGATGAGAGAAGAACTATTGGGAAAGTATCAGGAGATCGAAAGGAAGTGGTTCCAGAAGTATTCGTCGAATTAGTGGATTTGTTTAAAGAAAAGTACACCGTTGCCATGATTTGCGAAGGATTAAATGTTCCAAGATCCCCGTACTATCGCTGGAAAAACAAATCCTGGGATCTCACTCCGTTAGAACAACAGATCCTAGTCCTGTGTAAAGCATTCAAATACCGGATTGGGCACCGAATGGTGCGAGACCTTCTCTACAAAGACCATCAGATGAAAGTTCATCGAAATACGGTGCAGAAGATCATGCAGAAATTTAACATTCAATGCCGGGTAAAACCAAAGAGAACCTCCTATACGGCTGGAGAAAGCAAATTTATCGTCTCCAATCTTCTGGAGCGAAACTTTTCAGCAGAGAAGCCGAATCAGAAATGGGTCACAGATATCACGTATTTGCCTTATGGAGAAAGATGTTATATTTATCGACCATCATGGACTTGTATAACAACGAAATACTGGCCTATCGAATCAGTGATAAACAAGATACCTCGCTCGTCACTCAAACCCTGGAAGACGCCTGCAGAGGACGAGAAACATACGAGGTGATCTTGCATAGTGACCAAGGAGCTCAATATACTTCCTATGCTTTTCAGGAAAAGGCAAAAGAAAAAGGCATCATCACAAGCATGTCCCGGAAAGGCAATTGCTTGGATAATGCCGTCATCGAATCCTTCCATTCCTCGCTAAAGTCGGAAGAATTCAGCAGCCCGTTAAGACCGCGTCTTACAAGTTCCATTGTACAAGAAAAAGTGCAAGATTACATGTATTATTATAATTACAATCGACCATTTACAAAATTAAACTGCCATACACCAGTAGAATTCAGGAGCATGGCAGCCTAGGTGTTTTTTTCTGTCCCAATTAGCTAGGTCAGTTCATCCTTAGGGGTGTTTTTTTATTGTCTGCATAGAGATTGGGATATTAGGAGCACATATCGGGACATAAACGCGAAGAGCACCGCAAACCCTCTCTGTTAATAAAAAGGAATGTTATAAAGGGTGGTGGAAACCAATGCAAGTAACCTGTAGCAAGTGCCCAAAATAATTCAACATTGCCCTGATCGAGAAGGACCACAGCAACGGAGTTATTGAAATCTTCTTTCTTTTTCCGAATTGCTCTGAACATTAACCACCTTGCTGTCTCTTTTATCGTTGTATGCTGCTTCTAAAGATGAGGAGAAAGGGGTAGGGAGTTCCAGCTACTCAAACCAAATTGAGAAATTAAAAAGAGCTGCATTTACAGCTCTTCAGATTTCATACCAATTAACCATCTCTTGTCATACCAAGTATTGTATTTTCACCACAATATTCACAAAAATAAGCATCTGGAACATTATCTTTATTACAAGTATTATCCGTACATTTATTATATAAATAATATCCGCACTTCTTACAATAGGTAGCATAAAGAGAGAAATCAGAGTTGGTGCAGCCAGGACATTGTTCTAATCTCAAAATTTCATGTTGATTATTTGTCTTATCTGGCTCACTGATTTTTAGTTTATTTTTTGTATCAAGCAATTCATATATTTCATCTTTTGATTTTATTTCAAGTTCATCTAATCGATTTATAATTGCAGTCCATGAGACATTAAATTCTGCAGTTAACCTGCCAATCTGCCGAGGAGTAATAGGGTGAACAATTTTTTCTTTCACCATTAATTCCGGCATAAGCAACTCTCGAGCAAAGACATCTGCTTCGCGTTCAATTATTTTTCGTTGACTGTCTGTTAGTTCAGTATCATTTATGTATGCTGCATGGTTCAATGCAATATGTCCTAACTCGTGTGCATAAGTCCAGTTGATACGGCCCTTAACATGCTCAGTATTGATAACAATACCATACTCGTCCTTCTTCTTATTATAAACGACGAAAGCATCCTCAATTTCGTTTGATTCCTGTATTTTAATATTTTTGACCTGTTGAATAATTTCTTTTGCATCAATCGGTGGGGATTCAATTTGTTTAATTTCTAAATAGTCCTGGACTTTTTTCTTCACCTGTTTAATTCTAATGTGGTTCGGAATGGTCTCCACCATTTTTTCCATTTGTTTGCTCTTCCTCCTCGTCATCTAAAAATAGATCTTCGATTAGTCTAAGCATCTTTTGTTTCTCTTTGGTAGTTAGCTTTTTGTTTGCTCTGCGTAGGACGTTATAAGCTTCTGGCCAGTCCTCAAAATCATCCTTTTTTGTCGCAGATTCTTTAAGTGGTATGGCGTCTGTATGACCTAATAGATAATCTGAAGAGACGTCAAATGCTTTAGCAAACTTCGTAATGAGGTCATCTTCTACACTTCTTTTCCCTGCTTCAATTCGCGATAGTACACTATTATTTATCCCGATCTTTTTAGAAAGGGTTAACTGTGACCAGTTGTTCTGTTCTCTTAATGATTTAATCCTATAACCAATTAAAGTCATGTCATCACCAGCTTCTTTTACTATTCACACTGTATTTTATCATGTTTCAATAATAGAAAAATATTTTTGCTGAAATAGCAAAATAAGTATTGAATTTTCTGTTTTAGCAAAGTATACTCTAGTTAAGGGTTTGCTGAATCAGCAAAAATTATACAAAGGAGGGTGAATTTGAAATCAATTGATTTAGCATTCATCAAAGCTAGGCGTATTGAGCAAAAAATAACCATGCAGCATATGGCAGTCATCTTAGGGTTTAAGAATGCATCAACCTACATGAAATATGAGAAAGGAGATTATTATCTAAAAGCTGTTCACTTGCCCTTAATCGCCAAAGAATTACATTGTGACTTAGCCAGCCTTTTTTTTGAAAACAACTTTGCTAAATCAGCAAAGTGAAAATTCTTTAAAGGATGTGTTTTAAATGCCCAACACGGTAAAGGAATTTAAAACAAGCATCATTAAAGGGCCGTTAGCAAAAAATGAAACGTTACAATCCTCGGCCTGGGCGTTCATGGCAGATATTGTGAAAAACCACTTAAAAGAAAAGGGATTACATCATATTAAAAAGCGCAGCAGCTAATCAAAACTTTAAGGGTTAACTAAATTTTGTCATAAAATTCTAAAAAAAGCAAAGGGTCCTATAGAAACTGTTTTATTTAGATTTTCTGAGAGAATTTATTCGTCACTCTAAGAAAGGAGTGGTCAAATTGGCAGAAGTAAAATGGATCAAGTTAAGCACTCAAATGTTTGAAGATGAAAAAATCAGATTGATTGAGAGCATGCCTGAATCTGATATGCTGCTGATTATTTGGATAAAACTTTTATCACAGGCTGGGAAGACAAACGCCAATGGCTATATTTATTTACACGAAAATATCCCTTACACTGATGAGATGTTAGCAACGATATTTAATCGGCCACTAAATATCGTTCGGCTAGCTCTAAAAACGTTTGAAGACTTTGGAATGATTGAGATCAGCGATGATCATTACATTGCGATCAGTAACTGGGAGAAACACCAAAACGTTGAAGGGCTTGATAAGATCCGCCAGCAGACCAGGGATAGAGTAGCCAAATATCGCGAGAAGAAAAGGCTACAAGCTGGTAACGATACAGGTAACGTTACACTAACGCAAGGTAACGGAACAGATATAGAAGTAGAAATAGATAAAGATATAGATATAGAAAAAGAATTAGATATAAAGAAAGACATCAAAAATTATAACTCGCAAAGTTCTAAAGTTCATGAATACTTTCATTCAAAAATTGGCAAGGTGAATGGCCAAACCCAGAAAGAATTAAAAGTATGGATAGAGATACTGAACGAAGAGCTGGTAATGGAGGCATTGAAACGCTCGGTTGCAGTGAAAAAAGCATCTTGGTCCTATGCTAGAGGTATTCTGACGCAGTGGGTAAAAAGCTACGTTCAGAATCTATCGGATGTGAAACTACTGGATAACGATTTCGCTAAGAAGCGTAAGGAGGGTGAACATGGAAAGCCGTCTGAGCAACATTATCGAAACACTTCGCCAGAAGCATTTACAATCACCGGTGGCCAAATTGGAAGGGTTGGAAGAGGAAGACAAGCCTAACTGCCCCATCTGCAAAGACAAGGAAATTATCATCTATCGTGTACACAAAGATACAGAATGGCATTGGAATGAGACGCTGCAATCGTGTGTGCCTGCCAGTAGAGTTCCAGAAATTGATTACCATCTGGGAAAAGTCTGTTCGCCTGGAGAAGCCTGGGAATGGCATGACAGTTACTCAGAAAGGTGCAGCTGTGTGAAACAAAAAAGCATTCAGAACCTGTTGCAGTCTTCTGAGATCACGGAGGAGTTTAGGAAACATGAATTTAATAGCTTTGTCACAGAAGGAAAGGATCAAGTGATCAAGGACGCCTATCAATGTGCTCAAGAATACATCCTGGACTTTAGCGATATTCGAAGAAGCAGAACCAACAGTATTGCATTACTGGGGCAACCCGGCAGTGGGAAAACCCATCTGCTTACAGCCATAGCCAATCACTTAATGGTGAACAAGCAAGTGTCGGTTCTGTACTTTCCGTACGTTGAAGGTTTTGATGATCTAAAAGATGATTTTGAGAAACTAGAAGACAAGATGGATCGGATGAAAAAGGTGGACGTGCTCTTTATCGATGATCTCTTCAAACCTGTCGGGAGAAGCAGACGGCCTCGAGCCACTGAATGGCAAATTGAAAAAATGTATGCCCTTATCAACTACCGATACTTGAATCATCTTCCTATCTTAATTTCTTCTGAGTTAACGGTAGATGAATTAGAGGTTGTGGATGAAGCCTTAGGGACTCGAATCTATGAAATGTGTAAACACTATATGGTACTTATTCAGGGAGAAAAGAAGAGGTTAAACCAAAGGCTAAGTTAGGAAACAAATGTGTGTATTTCTAGTTTTTAATATACAAATGACATGGCTTACAGTTCTTCACAGGTAAAAATTTTTAAAACTATTATTAGGATCTAGAAAGAAAATGAGTGTTAAAAAAGGGTTTAAAATGCTTTAAAGCAGAAAAGAAAATAATTTAAAGGGTGTGACCGCCCGCATCGGTTATCCCTAAAGGAGTTTCCACCTTGTTTTTCCAGGCTATCGCCGTGGAAATCCCGTGACCTCACACCACCAACATCATGTGTTGTGAGGTCACGGGAGCACAAGGTGGAAAAGAGGACAGAAAAGAAATGCGGGCGAATGCCATTGTTGTGAAATATTGGTTATGATATTATGCCAGTATAGTTTGTTAGTTAAATGGAATTTTAATTTTATTAGGATGTAAGAGGTAAGGTGAAGGTAGGTCAAGGGTGAAGTTCAAGTGCTGGGATGTAGGAATACTAGTTGTTACTCAAGGAAGAAGAATTCGTTTAGTTTATTAGCTTAGTTTAGTAAATGAAGGGAGGATTTTTGAAGGAGGGAATGAGGATGAATTTGCTAGCCCAAAAGCAAGAAGAGGTACTACAGGTAATTAATCGGTTCGGGGTTATAACGTCAACTCAATTATCTGAATTTTTAAAAGGTTCTATCTCTCATGTTACGGTCTACCAGACGAAGCGCAAACTATTATCCTTAGGTTTTTTGACGGAAGAAAAAATTGGTTATCATTTGATTCTAGCCATGAGGCCGAGTGGGGTTGATTATCTAGGCAGTTCATTGACTCCATTCACAAAGTTTAATTACTCTTTATTGAAGCATCAGCTGATCATGAACAATAGTATACTCGCATTAAAACAAATTACAGAAAGAGCAAACCGGCTTTTTGAGTTTATCACGGAGCGTGAATTGCGCAGCGACTACATCCGTCAGAACTTTACGAAGGCGGATAAGCGAAACACCACGCTGTTAAAACGAATCTCAGACCGAATTCCGGATTTTGTGGTAGTGGAACAGGGGGGCAAAATTGCCTGTGAAGTAGAACTCACACGAAAATCTTCAAAGCGATATCTTGAAAAAATGGAGCGCTATCGGGAAGAGATTCTCAATGGTAAATATCAACAGGTACGGTATCTATGTGATAACGAAACGATTCGCGACACTGTCATAACACATGCTCACCAGGCTGGAATCGACAGCAGTATGCTGCAGCTAGAGCTTGTTGGGAGGTTGTTGCAATTTGCCGAAAAGCAATGAGGATCTAGGAAAAGAATTTGGCTTTGGTTTTGGAATGTTAGCGGGTGTATTTGCCTTCTTTCCAATCTTTGTTTTTTCTATACCGTTTTATATTTTTTTTCGTACTTTAAAACGAAGCAACGTTCATGTGTTATTCGCTGTATTAGGATTCATCTGTTTCTGCTTTTTACTTTATCTTGACCCTGGGAGTTATTTAGGATTGTATTCAATTCTCCCATTTGACCTGCAATGGATGAAGAACATAGTGGAACAGCCTATGGAGTTAAGCTTTGTATCTCTAATGATGTATGGCTCCGGTGGCTTAGTTGTATCCTTTGGTTGGTCAATTTTAACGGATTATTATCGAGCAAAGCGCGTGAAGTCATTGGAAGAAAGCAGGGATGCATTTAAGGAGTCTTCACTCTTTCAAAAAGTAAAGAAGAAACGCTATTTGATTACGGCCAAAGAACAGAAAAAATGGAGAAATCAGAAACAGCATGAAAAATTACTGCTGGGAATTACGGAAGATGGAAAACCCTACTACATGGATTTTCATGAAGTGAACCAGCATATGTTTGTTCCTGCCACAACTGGTGGTGGAAAGACGATCCTGCTATTAAATTTTGTGGAGTATGCACTTATGAAAGATTTGCCTTTTCTCTTTATTGATGGAAAAGGTTCAGCGGAAAGCATCAATGAAGTTGAATCTTTATGTAGACGCTACGGAAAAGAATTAAAGGTCTTTTCAGATAAGGGGCAGTTCACATACAATCCGTTGAAATACGGTGGCCCAACGGTCATTAAAGACAAATTGGAGCAACTCATCGAAACGGAGAGCGATTACTATTCGGCCATCTCCACGTCACTAGTCCAGGCGCTCATTCAGTTCATTGATGATTATGGCTTTACTCGTGATTTATGGACGTTTGCCAAGTATCTTGATCCTGAGGAAATCCTTACTGTCCTCAATCAAGACGTGGTTGATGTACATGAAAAACAAGAGGAGGAACCTGTCACGGCTGCATCCTCATACTCTTCGTTTCTACCAGATGAAACGAAGGTGGAAGTAAAACCTAAAAAAACAAAAAAGAAACAGGTGCGCAGCAACAAGGCGGAGAAGCATTATGACCGATTGTTTAAACGATACCGGCATGAAGAGGAGGGCGAAAACTATTTATTTACCAATGCGTCCTCGGTCCGGACACAAATCTTCCTCCTATTAGACAGTGAACTAGGACATCTTTTTGAGGAGAAGGAGGACAGTCTTGATTTACTTTCCATCAGCGAACAAAAAGAAGCACTCTTTGTCAGTTTTGATGGATTAATCTACGACAAATTTATTAAAGTCATGGCTCGATTCTTAATCTTAGATATCAACTATCTGGTCTCTTACCGTAATCGTAATCAGCTCAAAGATGAACCAATGCTCGCTATCTATGATGAATTTTCAGTGTATGCCAATGACAAGATCGTAGACACAGTCAATAAATCGCGTTCTGCAGGGTTTCATTGTATTATCGCCACACAGACCTTAGCGGATCTTGAGAAAAATGATCCGTATCTTGGCAGACAGGTTGTGGGGAACACGAATACGTACGCCATTGGACAGACCAACAATCCAGATGAAGTGGAATCCTGGGCAAGTACTCTCGGTACGTACAAAGATATTGATCTAACCGTTACAACAGAAAAACAAGAAGGCCGTTTAAAACGTGTTGACTTGAAAGCCGACAAAGGCACACTGCGCCATGTACAAAAGTTTAAAATCTCCCCAGATGAAATTAGGGATCTTCGCCAGGGCCAATTCATTTTTGCCCGGAAAGCAGCAAAAGAAGTGGTTCACCCAGAAATCATTTATGTCCGACATCCATTGGCTAACGATTGAAGGGAGTGAAACAATCTATGCTATTTTCTAAACGAACAGATACCACCCCAAAACAGAAACGACAACTCTCTTACTCCAGGACAACAGCCACAAAAACGGCATCCATCCTATTCTTTTCCGTCATCTCTCTATCCTTGTTATTCAACATCATATTTATTACAAAGTACCAAACCATTCGAAACGCTGTAAAAGCTTCCGAACAAAATGTCCATCTTCAATTGAATCAAGTCGAAAACGCCAACTTGTTACACTCTGATTCTATCGCGGTATTCACTGAAGATTTTCTTCGAACCTATCTTACGGTTCCAAAAGATGATGAAGATCGTCAGTTGCGCATCGAGGAACTATCCCACTACTTTGTATCGGGATTTGATACGAAAAGGATATCAGAACTCGGAGACTTCAAGGGAGAGAGGAATGTAACTGGATTGAAGTATGTGGAGACTCAACATCTTAGCAACACAGAAGCCAAAGTTCGTTTTCGTGCTCAATATGAAATCTCGGAAATGATTCCAGGTAATGCAAAAAAGAAAGTGAAACCTGTTCCGCAAACCACCAAGCATAATGTTGACATTGTGGTCCCAGTCACGAGCAACGGGAAGGGTTTCGCTGTATATAAGAGTCCGAATATTACTCAACAGGATCTAACAACGACCATGTCTTATGAAGAAAAAACGCCGAAAGGGGAGGAGGTTACATCAGCTGATCGGAAACTTCTTGAAACCTTTTTATCTGATTTCTTTACTTCTTATGGCGTAGGGGATGAAAAGCTCCCGTTTATGGCAGAAGTCACACGAGGATTACACTATCAACTTCTCCAAGGTGTTGAAGTCAGACAAGCAGTAAAAGATGATTCGGGTGATTACACGGTTTTTGCAGATGTTCACTATCAAAATAAAGAAACGGACATGAATGACCTTTACTCCTACGAGCTGAAACTTGAAAAAGAAAACAATAAGTTCTTCATTACTCATATTGAATAGGGGGGATTGGCATGAACTTTAATCTTCAGGAAGTCACACAAAATTTGATTTCCCAGATTGGTTTTCTGATTTTACTCATTATGGTGGTTCGAGCTTTAATTGCTTACACCAGAGAGGACTGGGGACAGTTCTGGTCTGGGCTGACACTGGGGTTATGCTGCCTGATCGTTGTCTTTTTCGGTCCGCAATTACAGGATCTAGCCAAGGGACTGGGGAATGCCATGTTTAACTAGTCTCAATCGTCCAAGAGGAGGGAGAGAGCGATGAAGGGAGAGAATTTTACACCGGAGTATAAGTATCCGATCAAAATATATCGTATCCGTTCGGTGGAATTTGCGAATGGACTTGAAGTGAGGAAGATGATCTTTTCGATCATACTAGCAGCCGTTCTCTTATTATCTTTCGTACTCATCGGAATAAAAAGCGATACTAATCTTTTTCGGTTCTTTCTTAAAAACTGGCTCATCCTTCTCACGGTCATACCGGGATTGATCACCTTTATTGTGTTTAATTTAAAATATGACCATAAGGGGGTCCTTCCTTACTCCAGAGATCGAATACATTTTTACAGATGCAAGAATAAATCGTATGAACATTTCATGGAAGTGGCCAGTCATCAACTTCATAAGGATCTCGTGTTTGAGCCATTTGTTATTCAGAAGGAGAGTGAAGGTGATTGAACGCAAAGCTGGAGTTTCCTATTGCCTTTCGTCATAAAAATATGGTGTTTAATAAACGAAAGCAAGTATGGGCTTTTTATCGTTTGGATGAGGAATATATTCGGCTCAATAGTGAGGCGGATTTTGGACGGTATATCGAAAATACGGCTGCCTTTTTATCGAATGAAGAATACGACTATCATATTCTGATTCTTCCAAAACGCTTTGACTTTGACACATTTACAGAAGTGGTCAATCAACACATTGTTCAAGGAGAGTTTTCTGATATTGGTCGAACGTATTTCAATCGCGCTTCACAGGTTTTACAGGAAGAAATATTTTTACATGAGTATTCGGTATATGTGGGAGTTCACTTAAACCAAGCCGACCAAACGGTTACTTCAAATGTTGGAGAGCTGATTTCGCTCTTTTTGAAGCGGGTCAAAGAAGATGTCTCGAAACTGATGACGCTTCAAATACAGGTTGAAGATGACTTGACGTACTATGAAGAGCTAGAAAGATCATTTAGTTTAAAAGTCTCCAATTATAAGCACGTTCAAAAAGTGAATGAAGAAGAACTGGATAAACTTATTTATTACATGTTTCATCGAACCAGTGATTTGTTTGCCATTCCAGATGGTTCTTACAATCTAACCGAAGGGATTATAAAAAATGAATATGGGTATTTAACGGTAACTCATGAAAAACAAAAAGAATATATGGCTTTTTTACCGTTTGCCAGCATGCCTGCTTCTATCGAAGGATATCGTTTCATTCAAGATATCTTAGAAAACGTGTCCTTTCCTGTGGAAATTCAGATTCGTTATCATTTTAAGGAAAATGGAGTTAACGTACGAAAGGTACGTAAATTAAAGCGGCGTTTTACCAACTTTGACCGAGAGATCCAATCCACTCATACAGCCGATGATGACAAAATTGTCGAGATGGCCTCCGAACGGTTGACTTCGCTGCTCGATGATGTGAAGGCCAATAAGCGCCAGCTTTTGTTTATGACATTTACACTGGTGATTTCGGATCATACAAAGGAAGGCCTAAACGATAAGTATGAAGCTCTTCGCACCTTATTTAAAAATACCGGTTTTGAAATTGTTAAACCGTTAGTAGACCAACTCACTCTTTTTGCTCAAGCTCTTCCAGCTTCATACCAGGATTACTCTTACTTTGAACAAGTAGTAGATGAATCGTATTTGGCACAAACAGGAATGAATTTAAACAATCGGGTAGGAAACCGTTTTGGGATGGTATTAGGAAAAGTTATTACCGGCAAGAAACTGTCCAATGTAGAGCAAGCACGTGAGATAAATAACAACGTCGTCATCTTTAATCCGTTATTGACTAAGAAGGCTATTTCAGGTGCTGATCATACCAATGGGAATATTTTAATCACGGGACCGCCAGGAAGCGGGAAGTCGATGCTCGTCAAAAATTTTTTTACCTGGAGTACATTCTTCGGATCCAAAGTGCTCTACATTGACCCCAAAAACGAATTTCAACAGTACTATCAGTTAGCTCTTGAGAAGTTTGGCGATATACCTGAATTCCGTGCTCTATATGAACGCATCAACTTTATTCATCTTTCGCAGGAAAGTGAATACCATGGAGCTCTTGATCCTCTTGTCTTCTTGAAGGGCGATCAGGCCATTCAAACCGCAATAATGATTTTGAACACACTTGCCGAAGTAAGAGGTTCACGCAATGAAAGTGTAACGATCTATGATGCCATCATTGAAGAAGTGAACCAAGCAAAACGACCTACTTTAACAGGGGTACTAGATCGGATTAAGGAACACGATCATACGTTAGGAAAGTTCATTGAAAAATACCGTTATGGGTTAGGACGAATGTTGTTTGGAAACCCGAATTCAAAAGGATTGGATTTTCAGCGACAGATTAATGTACTCGGCCTGCAAGGTTTACGGCTTCCCACTTCTGAGAATATGAATGAAGAAGAACGAATTGGATTGTGTTTAATGATGTCGATCTCCAAATATGTTCATACCTTTTCAACGAATCGGGAAGAAGAAGCGATGATCATCTTTGATGAGGCATGGACGCTTAAACGGTCAGCGAACGGTCAAAACCTTATTGATGAAATGCTGCGTACCGGTCGTTCACTCAAGACGGACATTGTTCTGGTGACCCAGGCCTATGACGATTTTAATGTAGATACTACGAAAGAACAGATCGGGATCAAGTTTTCCTTCCGACCTAAATCAGACGATTCCATTAAGCCTATCCTGCGTTTTTATGACATGGAGGAAAACTTAGCCAATATTGAAGTCGTTAGTTCCCTTAAGTCGGGTATGTGCCTTTTCCAGGATCACTTGGGGAGAAATCAAGCCATAGCGATTGATGTGTTGTTCGATGAATGGTTTGAAGCGTTTAAAACCACAGAAAAAGAATCACAAGCTGTCCAGATGGAGGAAGCGTATCACTAGTGAAAGGGAGGTAGTTTAGATGAAGAAACTCATTATGATCAGTTGGGGGATCTTATTACTAGCCGGTTGTGGTAGCAACGATTCTGAACTGGATAAGGAAAAAACACAAAACGCCGTATCCATGCGGGCATTGGAGCAAAAAGTGATCAAAGACGGAGGGTATACATCGAAGGATATTAAACTTGTAAAAGCTTGTGAAGCTATTGAAAATGGAAAATCTGAATTTAAAGGGAACTATATAGTCTCTTGGAAAACTAAAGATGATAAATATGAAAGAGCTTTGGTGATGAAGAATTATAAAACTTTTTATGGAACGAACAATTTCAAAATTAACTCCGATCAATGTATTGATTACTAAAGGAGGTAAGTGGTGTGAACCACAAATTTTGCTTATCATTCCTTTTCTTAATACTCCTTTTTTTTCAATCAACTACCGTGTTTGCTGAAGAAACTGAACGAAAATCGAAGGAACACGATGAATCGGCTTATGAGCTCATGAGTTATGCCGACGATGGCTGGTGGGATGTGGCGGGAAAGACAGGTTCCGCAACAGCTACAGCCGTAAAAAATTATTTCTGGATGATCAATATTGTTCTTGCTCAAATTACTTTGATGGTTATCTATCAGTTGTTTTCTTTAGATGTCGTATCGATGACTAAAGAGGCGCTGCAGGAAATCACCTCAGGAACTGCGGGGAGCTTGCTGTTTAATTTCGGTTTGTTCGCCCTAGCCATGGCTTCTTTGGGAATCGTAATTCGCTCCTATATTCAACAAAATTGGCAAGCCTTTTTTAAGCTTTTAACGCTTATTCTGCTTAGCCTGACCCTTCTTTTCTCTATCCAGTCCAAGAAGTTCAATTATATTGATATTGCTCATGGGCTTTCCGTTTCTTTGGAGAATGCCATCATGAGTGTTAATCCCACTTTGAATGACGATGATGCTTTTCAGTTTAAATCCTTCAATAAAGATACCGCAAAAAACGTCTCTATTGGCATACAAAATAAGGTCTTTGATGCCTTAATCTATAAGCCCTACCTACTTCTTCAATACGGGACAACTCAAGAAGAAAAGATAAACGCTGAGAGTCCAGACCGGATAAAAAATTACTTAAACGCTGATCCAACAACTAAAGATGGGGTCAAGAAACGAGAAGAAATTTCACAAGAAGAGTATGAGGTATATGAGAATAAGAATATTTTTGCAGGAAATGGATGGAAGCAGGCGGGGTATATCCTTGTGATGATTTTGTCTACGGTCATTCAAGGCATTGTATTTTTCTGCATTGCGTTAATTCGTGTCATGTTGCAATTTGCTTTTATCATGATGTTGCTTCTGGCGCCTTTTATGATTTTCATCAGCTTGTTTCCGAGTTTTGAGGCATTGGTTGGACAGTATCTCAAAGGGACAACGATTCTCATTCTTTTTAAATCCGTGACGATGTTTTTTGTACTGGTCGCTACTAGTTTCATATCGCTCGGATATGAAATGACTAATATGTCAGATGACATTTACTACCGCATTTTCATTCAAATCACATTTTGTGTGGCTGTGATCTTTATGTACAGTAAACGTCAGTTTGTACTTAACATGTTAGAGGGTGCTACGCCTAGCCTACATGATATGGGAGCTGCATCTCTAGGCAACAACTTCTATCGACAAAAGAAAAAACTATCTCATACGGTATCCGGGATTAGACAGCAGGGAAGAAAAGGGTTGCAATCCATAAACGGCGGTCTTGCTGGAAAGACATCAACATCCTCATCTTTCCGTTCAAAATCACCCGAAACAAAGAGATCAGTCAACGATGGGGTACGGGGATCTACCCAAGGAAAGAACAAAATTCAATACCCAAATCCTTCACAGCAAGAAGTGGCCATCGCTAAAGAACATGATCATACTCAGCCACCGACAATGAGTTCAATACACCGAAAGCCCAAAAAGAAAGTATTAAATAGGACAAAAAAGAACAATCAGGAATCGGTACTCCAAAAAGCTTTTGAACCACAAAAACATATGACGAAGTGGGAAGCTAATAAGCAACCTGAAACACGACAGCATAAAATTGAACAAGCTACACCTTCAAAACCGCTTGTATCAAGGGCAAGGAATCCTTACCCTATAGAAAATGAGAAGAAGACGAACGTGGATTCTGAGCAATCATATGGTCTATTAAACCGTACTTCTCGGCAGAACTCCTCTCGTGATGAATAGGAGGGTTGCTATGTGTTAAGACAAGCGATTAAAGTAAAGGTGAAGACTGCAGTATGGTCGATGGTTCTGAAGTATTTGTTTCCCTTAATATTATTGTTTGGGCTTTTTTTCACGGTTGTATTTATGCTTTTAATAATGGCAGACCAACTGACCGGAAAAAAAGAGAACTTTACTGAAAGTGGACAAGCGAATGTTAGTCAAGAAGTATTAAGACATAGAGCTACCGTTGAAAAATTCACGAAAGAATACGGAATCAGCCAATATACAGGATTGATTCTGGCTATGATGATGCAGGAATCGGGCGGTCATGGAAATGATCCTATGCAAGCAAGTGAAAGTTATTGTGGAGCGGTAGGCTGCATCACTGATGTGGATTTGTCGATTAAGCAAGGAACCAAGTACTTTGCCCAACAACTGAAAAAGGCGAAGGGCGATCTAAAAACAGCTATTCAAAGTTACAATTTCGGTGGAGGATTTATCGATTATGTGAATCAAAATGGCGGTCATTACACGAAAGATCTTGCCATATCATTTTCAAAGAAACAATATCAGAAACTCGCAAATACGGGTTTTTACCACTGTATACGACCTGAATCAGTTCCTGTTAATGCCTGTTATGGAGACATTGGGTATGTTGATGCCGTTTTAAAATACTATGACTTTACTTCGCCGGTCTCGGGAAAAGGGAAATGGACATTTCCTATTGAAGGAGCTGTTGATGTAACCAGTGGATTTGGATCAAGAAAATGGGATGATGAAAGCAAAGAGAACCATAAAGGTCTAGATTTTGGCTGTATTAATCATGTAACCCCCATCTATGCAGCACGTCAGGGGAGAGTAGTATATTCTCAATTTCACAAAAACAAAAGTGGAGCACCTGGTTATGGCAATCTCGTCATCCTTCAGCATGGAAAAGGACTTTATTCCGGCTATGCTCATTTATCCGAAACCAGTGTGAGAAAAGGACAAGCTATAAAAGAGGGTCAGCAAATTGGAGTATGCGGCAGCACAGGTCATTCAACCGGCCCCCACCTGCACTTTGAAGTCAAAACTTCGGAATGGGGCGGCCATCTCAATCCCAAATCCGTTTTAGGACTTTAGAGGAAGGTGAAGAGATGAAGCAGGAGTTGCTATTAAAAACGGGTCTTTTAATGGTAGCGATCTTTATGATCGGAACAGTTTGGTTTGGTTTCCAAACCATCGATGACCAAGCCACAATGATCGATTCATTAACCCAAAAGGTTAAAAGGCAAAAAGACCAGATTAAGTTTTTGAAAGCCAGCAGCAAACAGGAAAGCCGGCAGACTATTCAATCAGAAAGCAAAAATATTGAAGAGACTGTAAATGTTTTTGTCCAATCACTTTACCAAGTAAAAAAGGATCAGTTGGACAAACGACGTGAAAATGCAAAAGAGGTGCTTACACAAGACATGTTCCAAGAGTATTTTCCTGCAGAAGAAAAAGACGGGAAGATTCAATATGAGTACGAAATTGGAGAATCTACAGTTTATACACGTGTACATGGAGAAAACGGCAGTGCAATCGTCACGTTTGAAGAGACCATGGAATCACTTGCTAATGGAAGAAAAGAGAATTCAAAGATTACATTAGAAGTTAATTTACAGAAAGAGGGGAGTAAGTGGCTAGTCAATCGATTTCAGCAAATAAATGCTGAATCTTTTTAGTTTACTAAATATATAAACTAAAAGGGTGGGAGATGGTTGATACGAATATAGTCGATAGGTTTGAAAATGAAGAGGTTGTTCACAACCGAAATATTCAAGATCATGAACAACATATAGAATACATGAATATATATGAACGAATTAAATTTTCAGCACGTAATAGGATCAGATAATTATTAAGGATCATATTAAAGCATATAAAAAAACGATTTTACGTTTGTTTGATTAACCTTTTTGTAGGGAAAGGCTAAGAAAGTGAGCCAAATCGAAAATCAATAAAAGTAAAGAAAACACCCCTTCGATTATCGGCTGATTTGGCTGGAATCAGGGTTTTGCTTGTTTCTTGCTTCGGGGAACTGGCTTTAACAAATAAATAAGCTAATTTTTATACCTGTTCACTTTAGCTCCCATTACTTTTATAGGGAGAATCGTCCCAAAAACGGTTTCTTCATTTTCCCTTTAATGTTTCTAACATGAAGACTATAAAAAATACCCACCTTCCGACAGAGTCCGCGAAGGTGGGACTTTCGTTTGTTGTATAGGAATTTCAGCAGAAAAATCAGCGTTCGCCCCCCTTGTTCTTTTCCATTATGTAAAGTTTTTGCTTATGGCGTGGTTAGGTAACCGACGGATCTAGGGGCAACATGACTTGTTCGATTTATCCCTTGACGAGTCAGCGTTAATTTTAATTTCTATCAAATCGCCTTCTTTTTTTGAGAAAGAGTAAAATTTTGGATAAAACTTTACTTTACTCATAAAAAGATGAGATATAATTAAAACAAAGCCCGGTGCCGTGGATACAGTTAGGAGATGGTTTGATTTGTCAATAGAAAAAGCAGTGTCATTGATTATTACCCTTATTAGTGTACTGGTGGCCATTATAGTCCCTCTTATAATTCACTTTAAACAAACAAAGAAAGCGCTAAGTTACGAAGTTTTATCAGCAACATCTTTATTTGCTAATAGTGAATTCGGTGAATTTGGAGATTTGAAAATCTATTATAAAAATCAAGAGATTTCAGCAGATCTATCTTTAGTTTTGTTGAAAATTATAAATACAGGTAATCTTGATATTAAAGAAGAGGAGTGGGGAAAACAGCCAATTACAATAAAGGCTCCTCATGACATTTTAGCAGGAGATGTTAAGGAACAAAAACCCCCACATCTTACTGTAAAACTAAACCGTCGTGTTTTAGAAGAAGCTTACATAATTGAAATTGAACCTATGCTTTTAAATAGTGGAGATTACTTTATTTTAAAGCTGCTCGTTAAATCATATAATGAAGATTTAAAAATAATGAGTCGAATTGCTGGGGTTTCAGATATTAATAAAATAAAAGATAAATTTAAACCTACTTTATTTTTACCTATAGTAATGTCGTCTCTTTGTTTTGTCTGGGGAGTTTGGTACCTATTTAAAGAAGCAGATTATTCCTTAATAAATATCACAGTTGTACTATTGGGAGTTATTATCATGTCAATTTTAGTGTCTACAGCATGTATATTTGCTGAATGGTTCGAATGGATGATTAAAATCAGAAGAAAGAATAAAAAAGGGTGATTACCGTTTATTTAAATGGATTTATCATGAAAGAGGAGACCAAGATCTTCTTCTTTCGTTAAAACGTGTTTTTACTAGGTTCACAAAAAATAAAATCCTGAATTTCGACCTTTTTGGCTGAATTCAGGGTTTTGCTTGTTCGCTTGCTTCTGTAAACTGGTATTATGTAAAATCGACAAATAAATAGATTATTTTGATTGCCACGTTAGCTCCCATTACTTTAATAAGGGGGGATTGTCCCAAAACGGTGTAGCTATTTTTCTGTTATGTTCATAATCGTTATTAAATAATTTCAGTGAGTTGTCCTGTTTTTACATGGTGGTGTGTTTGGCCGTATAATATCCTCTTCTTTGTTCTCCACAGTATAATCGTTTGCTTATGAGAACCCTCAAGGGATGCTGCGCTTACGCTTCGCAAACTTTGTGAACTTTTTTTGAGTGAGGCATTTCAAAAAACTTCACAAACTTCAGGCCCCTTGACCGTTCTTTACGCAAAGATTACTGCTCCCTCAAACAAAGAAGGGAGCTGTTTGTTATGGAAGCTGTTTACGAAATTCAACGCATCAAGCAAGTGATTTCAGAACTTGAAGGAGGGGAACAATATTTGGTCCGTTCTCCCCAGGATGGCGCGAGGGTGGCTGCTTTGTTCATCGGGGAGGATGATCGAGAAGTGTTCTTCGTTATGTGCCTGAATACCAAGAACCGAGTGATCGCCGTTCATCGCTGCCATGTCGGGGCCCTGAACTCCAGTATCGTTCATCCAAGGGAAGTCTTTAAATCAGCGATCTTGAATAATGCGTCTTCCATTCTTGTCTATCATCAGCATCCGAGCCAGGACACGATGCCTTCCCGTGAAGATATTGATGTCACAGGACGGCTTGTAGCCGCCGGAAAGCTCATCGGTATCGAAGTTCTGGATCACTTAATCATTAATGCGAAGGCGGAATACACCAGTCTGAAAGAACAAGGATATGTATAATCTAGGAAGGGTATTACCCTTCCTTTTTTCTTTTCTTTTAAAAAAGGTACAAAGACCCACAGAATAATCGTTTGCTCATTAGAACATTAAGGGATACAAAAACTTGTACTTTTGTTGTGCAATTCGGAGCAAACTAGGTCAATAAAAAAAAACCACCCTTCAACTAATCTGTACCCTATAGAGTAGACACTAAAAAAAGTCTACCTGTAGGGTGCTTTTTTAAATAGACAAGAAAACAGAGACTGGGGAAAATGAAATGAGTAAAAAGCTTTTTACAGATAAAGAGGTCAACCAACTGTCAGCTATCGGATATGTAAAATCAGTGAGTCGAAAAGGAATTACATATACAGATGAATTCAAGCGTATTTTTATTTCAGAAAGTGAAAAAGGAAAGTTCTCGAGACAAATCTTTGAGGAATGTGGTTTTAATCCAGAAGTTTTAGGGATGGCTAGAATCCACGCAGCTAGTAAAAGGTGGAGAGCCTCCTACAAAAAGGATGGAATAACCGGTCTAACAGACACTAGAGCTGGTAACTCTGGACGACCTAGAGAAAGAGAACTAGCGCTTGAGGAACAGAACACGCACGTTTAGAAGCACAAATCAATTTACTGAAAGCAGAAAATGAACTCTTAAAAAAGATCCGTTTCGCGGAAAGGGGGCTAAAGAAGTAATTCTGCCTCCAAACAAAAAGTATATATTGATTCGTACTGTGATTAAGAAGTACCAACTTAAAATGATGGTAAGTTATCTCTGTAAGGTCGCAAAAGTTTCAAAGAGTGGATACTACAACTATTTCTCGTTGAAATCTCAAGAACAAAGACAAAAACGAGAAGTAAGAGATGAAGAAGCAAAAGAGATTATACTGAAAGCCTTTCATTTCAAACGTCGAAAGAAAGGGGCTCGTCAAATTAAAATGACCCTGACGGGTCAATTTAAGGTTGTTTACAATTTAAAACCATCCGCCGTATTATGAAAAAGTATGACATTCTCTGCCCTATATGAAAAGCAAATCCTTATAAACGCATGATGAAGGCAACACACGAACACTCCGTAGTATCAAACCTCTTAAATCGTCAATTCAAACAAGGAATTCCAGGGAAGGTGTTATTAACGGATATCACCTATTTATCCTATGATAAAAGCTTAAAAGCTTACTTGTCAGTAGTAAGCTAACCGTCTGGAAAAGTACACTTTTACGAACGATAGACCTAACTTAATAACATACTAGATTTATGCGTTCATAAAACTATTAAAAAAGATTTACGAACGTTCATTTGTTTTTACATACTTTTATGAACGTTTTGGTACAATTAAGGTAAATTATACCAAAATAGGGGTTCTATGGAAATTCGTAAGTTTGGATAAATTCGAGTAAGTAAAGATCTAAGAATATTTAAACACAAAACATTTAGGAATTAAATGACTTTCGTCCTTTTGACGTGGAGACGAAAGACACCCTAGGCAGGAGTTCAAGGGGGTAAAGTGGCTACCCTGATGGAAAGGTAGGGAGCTTCGGTAGTTTTACGATTCATGATGCAAGAGTGGGAAATATAAAAGAGAACAAAAAAAAAGCAGACGCTAGGCCTGTTTTCTATAAAGGAACTGATTTTATTTAATATTTTAATCCTCTAGACTCGTTCCGTATGACCAAATAGCAAACGAAAAAGGAACCTACAGATGTGTGAGAGCCCGACGATCTGTTGTTACCGGTTGAATTATAGAAGATTCAATATAGAGCTAACATGGGTCCGGGGATGTAAGGTACTTAGATAAAGGTTTGATCAACTTTTTTTCTAGAGTTGTAAGATCTGCAAAACTCCTTTTTTATAATCTTTATATTGATTTGAAAACCATATTGTACAGTTATTTTACTGAATCTTGTATAACAAATTCTTTTACAAGTGTAATAAAAGGATCTACAATACTTGATTTTTCATTATGCCGCCAGGCCACTGCTGTTTCGATCTTTGTAGTGGTGTCTGTAATCTCTTTGAAAACTACTCCTTTCATTTGAAGATTTTCCAATAAATATGGTAGTAGAGCTACCCCCATTCCAGCGGAAACAAGAGATGTAACAGCTGTTGATACATGGGCAGTTGTTATTTTTGGTATAAATCCCACTTTGTGGAAAATACTCATAATGGTGTCATAATAAACGGACCCCTCTTGTCTTGGCGTCATAATAAACGTGTCTTCCGCTAATTCCCGTATCTCAAGAGGGAATTTTTTTTTTGCCATCTTATGAGTTTCAGGTAAAACAGCAATAAAATGTTGTCTACGGATGGGTGAAATGTTTAATTTACTGTTTTCGATGGCGATGGGTGTGCAAATAAGACCTACATCAATTCGCTCTTCATTTAACGCAAGAACTTGCTCGGGTGTGCTCATCTGGTGAACGATCACCTCAACGAGCGGAAACTTCGCTCTATAAGATTGTAGTAAAGGAATGAAGTCGTATGTTGCTGAACCCGTAAATCCAATCACCAACTGGCCATATTTCCCTTCGTACGCTTTCTTTGTGTGATCGCATGCTTTCTCCACCTCAAACAGAATTTTATATGCTTTTCCCAAAAAAACTTTTCCCGAATCGGTTAATTCAACTTTACGTTTTGTGCGATAAAATAACGGAACTCCTAATTCACTTTCTAATTGTTGAATCTGTTGACTGAGTGGGGGTTGGGATATATTTAAGCGAACAGCGGCACGGCTAAAATTCAATTCTTCGGCAACGGTCACAAAGTATCTTAAGTGCCTTAGTTCCATGTTGATTACCCCTCGTTTCTAAAGTACTTATACTTAAAAAGTATTATAATTCAATTTTTTAAATATTGGAAATATTTTTAATTTCTATATAAAATAAAAACTAAGACAAGAGTGGGAGGGGATGACACAAGATCCTCAATAATTTTTCAGTTAGGAATACACATTGCATAAAGATTGTTCCAGATCAATGTGCTAATTTTACAACCAATTATTCTAATTAAGGGGTTAGGGTATGATGTCAAAAGTAATAGTCTGTGGAACTTTAATTGATGGATCTAGTAAAGCACCAATGCAGAACATGGCTATCTCAGTCGAGAATGGCAAAATTCAATGGGTGAGGCCGGCAGACCAATTAGATCTTAGTGAAGGGAATGTAATAGATCTAAGTCATCTCACAGTTCTCCCAGGTCTTATCGATTGCCACGATCATCTTGGAATCGATGTTGGTGACGAAGAAGCTCAGTGTCAAGAACCGATTGAATATATCTCAATTAAGTGTACTAGGAACGCACGGGATATCCTGCATGCTGGGATAACTACTCTCCGGAGCGTAGGTGAAAAAGAACGTATTGGTTCAATGATGAAACGGGCGATTGAGGAAGGCTTGGTTCAAGGTCCGAGGTTGCTAGTGGCTGGTCGAAATATCGTACGTACAGGTGGTCACGGTTATTTTCTTGGCCGTGAAGCAGATGGTCCAAATGGATTGCGTACCGCCGTGCGGGAAGAGATAAAAAATGGTGCAGACTTAATCAAAATAATGGTAACTGGTGGTGTATCTACTGCTGGTTCCAACATGCTCACAACGGAGTTCACGGATGAAGAAATTGTGGCAGTAATAGACGAGGCACATCGCAATGGACGGAAGGTTGCCGGTCATGGTTATGGTGGTCCAGGGGTAAGATCAGCGATTAAGGCAGGAATTGATTCCATCGAACATGGACTCTATCTCACGGAAGAAGATATTCAGCTAATGGTTCAACACGGTACCTATTTGGTCGTTACCGCTGGAATCTATTACGCAATTCTTAAACATCCTGAGGTACCAGCTTTTATGAAAGAGAAGGTTAAAGGTTATACAGATACTTTACTTGGAACGTTGGCACTTACAAGAGGCTCTGGTTTAAAGATCGCACTTGGTACCGATGAGGTTCATGGCAAGATTTATGAAGAAATGCAGTTCCTGACTCAAGTCGGTTACTCACCGATGGAGGCATTACAAGCGGGGACAAAAAATGCAGCTGAACTTTGTGGATTAGCCGATCACACAGGTACTATTGATGCCGGTAAGTTTGCAGATGTGATTGCAGTACCAGGTGACCCGTTAGAAGATCTATCTCGATTGGCAGATGTTCATTTTGTCATGAAAGCAGGCAAAGTTGAGTTTGCCAAACACCAGGAAATCAATCGACTTTTTACGGTTGGTCAGAAGCTTTTCATAGACTGATAAACATCCGTTCTCGTGTCAAGTTTGGTGGGTTGCAATTAAACTAAAATCAAGGAGGAAAATAGTATGGGAAGTGTATCAGAATCTTTAACGATTGATGGCTGTGCATATGCTGAAGGCGAATTTGAAGGGTGTTCAGATGCGGTACATCGATCTAAATTAAGCGCCTTCTTCCTAACCTTGTCTTCTTTTGAAGGTTTTTCGGAAACAATTCGCTCAATTGGTAAGATCTATAATTTGGCAGATAAGGAAGAGAAAAAGATATGTGTAGCTCGATCTTATGATGATTTAGTCAAAAATGCTCAAGTAGGTAAAAAGTCTATCATTTTAGCTTTCCAGGAACCATATCCAATAGGGAATTCTTTGGATAACCTTCGCGTTTTCTATGAACTTGGGGTGAGGGTTGTTCAACTCACTTATAATAAATCGAATTATATCGGTACGGGTTGCACGGAATCAACAGATCGTGGTCTTACTGACTTTGGCAGGGAGTTAATCGCTGAGATGAACCGGCTGGGTATGCTTATCGATGTCTCGCACTGCAGCAAATTAACTGTATTAGAAGCGATTAAAGCCAGTTCTCAGCCTATCGTAATCTCCCATGCTAATGTGAAAAACATAAGTGATAATCCACGAAATAAAACAGATGAAGAGATCAAGCTACTTGCGGAGAAGGGCGGCGTGATCGGATTAACTCCCTGGTCAGCGATTCTTTGGAATTCAGAATTAGACAAGCAGCCATCCCTTGATGATTATTTAGATCATGTAGAATACATTATCAATCTAGTAGGGATTAACCATGTAGGGTTTGGCAGTGATATAACGCTTGATGATAAGGAAGATCAATCAGGTACGTTAGTCCAAGCAAATTTATACCCAGAAGTGGTGAGTGAATATTACAGAAGAGTAGGCTCTGAACCAATAGTATCTCATGCCAAAAATTTTAAAGGTGTAAAAGAGATCGATAACGTAATTGTAGGTTTAAAAAAGAGAGGATACAGTGAAGAAGCTATCGGGAAGTTTTTAGGCGGCAACTTTACGAGAGTGTTAAAGCAAGTTTGGAAATCAGAAAGGAATGTTGTTTCAAGTTCAAAATAGAATGGGGACATTGAAATGAAAAAAGGCACATTCATGAATATAGCTTTAACTGAGCAAAGAGATTCAAGAGAAAATCAGCTAGGTTGGTCTAAATCAATATTAGAAATGTCCAAGGAAGTAGCGGGAATTAACGAAGAGCTAGAGAAAACACCGAATAACGCGGATTTATGGATGATAAAAGGAATTGCATTATCCAAATCCTTGCTTTTTAGAGAGGCAATCGATGCGTACTCAATCGCATTAAGCTATGATCCTTTCCATGCTTTGGTATACAGGCACAGAGGACACCGTCACTTATCTATACGCATGTACAAACAAGCAGCAGCTGACTTTGAGCTATCATCACGTATTGATTCAACGAACTGGGATACCTGGTACCATTTGGGCCTAGCCTATTACTTACTAGGTGATTTCAAACGTTCTGAAAGCGTATACAGAAAATGCATGGAGATTACTGATACTGATGATAAATATGTAGCCATTGCAGATTGGTACTGGATGACCCTTATGCGTCTAGGGAAAAAAGAAGAAGCCATAAAACTGATTGAACCCATTACAGAGGATACAGATCCAGGAGAAAATGCTTCTTACCATAGAAGATTGCTTATGTATAAAGGTTTACTAAAACCAGAGGAACTTCTGTATTTTGAAGGTGCACAGCTTCCTGACTTAGAACTTGCCACACAAGGTTATGGGTTGGGACATTATTATCTTGTGTACGGTGAAATAGAGAAAGCAAAGGCTATGT
Source organism: Fictibacillus sp. WQ 8-8 (assembly GCF_024494405.1). Lineage (NCBI taxonomy): Bacteria > Bacillati > Bacillota > Bacilli > Caryophanales > Fictibacillaceae > Fictibacillus > Fictibacillus sp. WQ 8-8. The sequence continues at coordinate 434,990 of NZ_JAMXKG010000004.1, read as the reverse complement.
TTAAGAGAATCGTTGAAGATTCAACGCAATGGTCCGCATTTGGCTATTTGGCAGCTGAAGCGGAACTAAGCAATATGTCCAAGAGTGATTCTTTATCTAGTTATTGAGGTTTATATAATCAATGCATTCGAGGTCGGCATCTTTGAAAGAACGAATACTAGAATGACAACAGCGTATGCCAAAGTATAAATGAAGTAAAGTAGATTTGGAAGGGGATAATATGAGGAAATTATCATTTTTGCTTTCATTAAGCTTGGTACTAGCTCTTGTTGGGTGCTCTTTTCCCACTAGCGGAGATCAAACTACAGATAAGTTAGTGTTTGCTCCTAATACGGATGCTCAAACTTTAGATCCGCAGCATATGAATGACAACACCTCTGAGCAAGTAATTAGAATGCTTTACAATGGATTACTGAAATTTAATGAAAAACAAGAAATAGTAGGCGATTTAGCAAAATCATGGGAAGTGTCTAAGAACGGAAAAGTATGGACGTTTAAATTAAAGAAAGGGGTTAAATTCCAAGACGGTGAAGACTTTAACGCAGAAGCTGTGAAAAAGAGCTTCGATCGTTTCCTCAATAAAGATAATGGGTTAGCGCAGTACCAATCGTATGAAATGATAAAGGAAGTAAAGGTTATCGATGACTATACGGTAAGCTTTACCACCAAGGAGCCATTCGGTGCTTTTAAAGCCAGCATGGCGAATACGTCAGGTGGGATCATCAGTCCTAAAGCGATAGAAGCATATGGTAAAAATCTTGGGAAAACAGCGAAATCTAGTGTTGGTGGTACTGGTCCATATAAAGTTGTTGAGTGGAAAAAGGATGAACAAATCGTTCTAGAACGTTTTGAAGATTATTTCGGCAAAAAAGGTGTGACCAAAACAATCGTTTACAAACCGATTCCCGAAGCAGCATCTCGTGTAATGGCATTAGAAACGGGAGAGGTGGATGTAATACAACAAATCCCAGCAAAAGAACTGAAAAGACTTGAGTCTGTCAAAGGGATCGAGATTACTAAACTCCTTGGAAACAATCAGAGACAGTTTAGATTTGACGTTTCGAAAAAACCGTTTAATGATACACGCGTAAGACAAGCGGTATCTTATGCGATTGACAGGCAATCAATTTTAGATAACGTTGTACCTGGTTTAGGTGAATTGTCTACCAGTGCATTAGCAAAAGTAACATGGGGCTATACTGATCTCGGTTCAATTCCATACGACCCCGAAAAAGCAAAGAAATTGTTGGCAGAGGCAGGCTATCCAAATGGATTTAAGACGAAAATTACCACCACGGAACGATATATACAAGGGGTAGAACTTGCCGAGGCATTAGCTGCACAGTTGAAAAACGTAGGTATCGAAGCAACAATTGACGTGAAAGAGTGGAGTGAGATCGTAAAAGAGTGGGGCGGCGTAACTCCGGATAAATTTAATCAAGGTATCTTTATCATGGGCGCTGCACCATCTACTATGGATGCGGACAAGGGTATGCGACCGATCTACGCTACTGCAAAAACAAACGTTCAAAACTACGGTTTCTACTCGAATAAAGAGTTTGATGATGTGATTTATAAGGCAATGAAAGAGATAGATCCAAATAAGCGAAAAGCTCTCTATAAACGTGCACAAGAGATTGTTTACCTCGAAGATCCAGTTGCATTCTGGCTCTACGATCAATACGTGATTGTTGCAAAAAAAGACAAGGTGAAGGAAGTAACAGTAAGCCCGTTAACCTTGATTACATTTGAGAAAGCATACATTGAAAAATAAACAACTTAAAGGAAGATTAATTACTCGCTTGGTGGAGGTCAACTTGACTAAGCGAGTCTACAATCCATTCTGAATAACGACCTTTCAAGATAATAAAGTAGTTTGGTTCCAGTGTGGGAGATAATGGAGGTGGGAAAAATGTTAAGCTTCATTATTAAAAGACTTTTGCAGATATTCCCCGTTTTAATGGGTGTTACGATTTTGGTATTTAGTATGCTTCATATGATCCCTGGGGATCCAGCAAGAACGATGGTTGGGATTGAAGCGTCACAAGAAATAATTGAAAAAGCAAGGGAAGAACTAGGACTTAATAAACCGTTATACGAACAATTTGGTATTTTTATAGGTAATGCACTTACAGGAGACTTAGGAATGTCGATAAGAACAGGTCTTCCTGTTACGCAGGAAATCGCGGAGAGACTCCCTATCACTGCTACAATCGCGGTTGGCGCAACAATTTTCGCGACTATTTTTGGAGTGCTTTGTGGCATTATTGCTGCCATTAAACAAAATAAATTCGGAGATAATCTGATCATGATATTGTCACTTGCTTCTATTTCAACCCCATCCTACTTTTTGGGGCTGTTGCTGATGCTCGTTTTTTCGTTATATCTTGGATGGCTTCCAACGATTGGGATAAGCTCGCAGATTCATTATATTCTCCCTATCATCACCCTGGGAGCACAATCTATGGGCTTGATTGCTAGGATGACAAGGTCCAGTATGCTTGATGTGATTAGGCAAGACTTCATTCGAACGGCAAGAGCCAAGGGCTTGCCCGAACGAATCGTTATTTACGTTCATGCCTTAAAAAATGCGTTGATCCCAGTTGTTACAGTTATTGGGTTACGTTTTGGAGGATTATTGGCTGGTACGGTGCTGGTAGAAAGTGTGTTTGCGGTTCCAGGTATCGGCCGTTTTATGGTAGATGCTGTATTGACCCGTGATTATCCTGCCGTACAAGGAACGGTACTTGTCGTGGCGACAAGCTTCGTCTTGATTAATGTGCTAGTAGATATTGTATATCGAATTATAGATCCAAGAATTCGCTACAACTGAGGGGAGTGACTCGCATGGACCAGCCGGTAGCCAAAATGGGAACATTGCCAGAGGTGGAGAAATTCAAAGCCAATCCAAGGGAGATTAAGAACCAGGTATTAAAGCGCTTTTTAAAAAGAAAAGTTTCTATCGTTGGTGGAATCATTATTATTATTTTTGTAATTACGGCAATATTCGGACCACTATTTGCCCCTTATGATCCGCTTCAACAGGATTTGGCAAACAATTTCCAAGGGGCGAGTGCAGAGCATTGGCTCGGGACAGATAATTTGGGAAGAGATACTTTGTCCCGGTTAATCTACGGCGCAAGAATCTCTTTGGAAATAAGTATGGCAAGTGTAGGCTTGGCGCTGATTGTAGGTTTAGTACTTGGCGTTACAGCAGGTTATTATGGTGGCAAAATTGAAACCCTCATTATGAGATTTATCGATATATTATTGGCTTTCCCAGGTATTTTACTGGCAATCGTAATTGTCGCGGTGTTAGGAAATGGTTTAGTTAATACCATGATGGCGGTAGCGATTTTCTCCGTTCCGGACTTTGCGCGGATAATCCGGGCTTCTGTCATTTCGTTAAAAGAGATGGAGTACATTGAGGCATGCAAGGCAGCCGGCGCGTCTAATCTTAGGATTATTTTACGGCATATTATTCCCAATTCATTATCACCTGTCATTGTGCAAACAACCCTTATGATGGGTACGGCAATCTTAACTGCTTCTGGTCTTTCCTTTATTGGACTAGGCGTGCAGCCTCCCAATCCAGAGTGGGGAGCCATGTTAAGTAAAGCGAGAGAATTGCTGAGAAGTGCACCGCTTGCAGCAATTGCGCCAGGAACTGCGATTACATTGGTTGTACTGAGCTTCAGTCTAGTTGGGGATGGCTTAAGAGATGCACTCGATCCCAAGCTAAAAAACTGATAAGGGAAGCAGGTGAAAAAAATGGATGAAAAATTATTAGACATTAAAGGGTTAAAAACATATTTCTTCACGGAAGAAGTCACTGTTAGAGCGGTAGATGGTGTGGATCTGCAGCTGGGGAAAGGTGAAACACTAGGGATCGTAGGCGAATCTGGTTGCGGTAAAAGTATGATGTCATTATCGATCATGGGACTTGTTCCATCTCCACCGGGAAAGATTGTAGAAGGAAGTATTAATTTTAAAGGAAAAGATCTTTGCAAAATTAGTAGCTCAGAGTATCGAAGAATTAGAGGAAATGAAATATCAATGATTTTCCAGGAACCGATGACCTCTTTAAATCCGGTATTTACGATTGGAAAACAGTTGATGGAGGTGTTTCAATATCACCAAAAATTACCAAAAAAGGAATCGAAAGAGAAAGCGGTTAAAATTTTACGGCTTGTCGGTATTTCCATGCCGGAAAGACGGATTCATGAATATCCCAATCAATTGAGTGGTGGAATGAGACAAAGAGTAATGATCGCAATGGCACTTGCATGTAATCCGGATTTATTGATCGCGGATGAACCGACTACCGCGTTGGATGTTACGATTCAAGCACAAATTCTAAAACTAATGAGTGATCTGAAAGCAGAATTTAACACCTCTATTATCCTGATTACCCATAACCTTGGAGTTGTTGCAGAAATGGCTGAAAAAATCATGGTTATGTATGCGGGAAAAGTGATGGAATATGCTGATACAAAAACGATTTTTAACAACCCCAAACATCCTTATACCGAAGGATTGCTTGATTCCATTCCGAATATTGATAAACCGGTAGAGAGGCTATCAGCCATTTCCGGTACAGTTCCAAGTCCTCATCATTTCCCAACTGGCTGCAGGTTTCACCCGAGATGTAAATACGCAATGCCGGTGTGCTTAGAAAAAGAACCTGAGCTCATACACTTGGAAGATAACACTCAAGTAAGATGTTGGAAATACGGAGAGGAGGGAGCTCATGAATCAAGAACTACTGCAAGTTAAAAATCTAAAAAAATACTTCCCAATCAATAAAGGGCTCTTTTCCAAAACAGTCGGGGCTGTTAAAGCTGTAGATGGCATTAGTTTTTCTATTCTCGAAGGGGAGACATTTGGACTTGTTGGAGAAAGTGGTTGTGGAAAATCAACAACTGGAAGGATGATTCTAAGACTCATCGAGCCTACAGATGGTCAGGTTATTTATAAAGGAAAATATATTCAGGACCTTCTGAAAGACAGCATGAAGAAACTGCGCCGAGAAATTCAGATCATTTTCCAGGATCCGTATTCGTCTTTAGATCCACGCTTTACCATAGCCGATACGATCGGAGAAGTATTAGAAATCCATAATATGTACACCAGAAAAGAAAGAACAGACCGAATCTTGCATCTCTTGGAAGCAGTGGGTCTAGGACCCCAGCATATCAATCGGTACCCGCACGAGTTTAGTGGAGGACAAAGGCAGCGGATCGGCATCGCGAGAGCACTAGCGTTAAATCCATCGTTGCTGGTTTGTGATGAGCCAGTTTCGGCTTTGGACGTTTCAGTGCAAGCCCAAATCATAAACCTTATGCAAGATTTGCAAAAAGAGTTGAAGTTAACCTATCTTTTTATTTCACATGACCTTAGCGTCGTACACCACATTTGTGATCGTATCGCCGTTATGTATATGGGGAAAATTGTTGAAACTGCTGATAAGAAAACACTATTCGAAAATCCATCTCATCCGTATACCCAAGCTTTGTTAAGTGCGATTCCTGTACCTAATCCTGGTTTGGCAACCCAAAGAATTGTGTTGGAAGGGGATATTCCTAGTCCGGCACATCCGCCAACAGGCTGTCGCTTTCATACCCGTTGTAAATTTGTTACTGAGAAATGCAAAAAAGTGGAACCGCAACTGAAGGATATTGGCGGAGGCCATCTTATGGCATGCCATCTATAACTAGAAAGGGGTAATTTAAGTGGTAGAAGCGATTACAATGAGAGAACCATTTATGCTTGAATTTCCAGCGTCGGAATACAAAAAACGGCTAAAATTGTTGATGGAAAAGATGGAAGAAAACGCGATGGATGCAGTTATTCTCACCACAAAGGAGAATACAAGATATTTTACAGGATACCAGCTGATCGTATGGGGTAGTGGTATATCAAAGCCGGCATGTGCAATCATCACAAAAGATGGAGAAGTAACGATGGTGAGTGGTTATAGCAACCGTGAGGCTTTGAAGGTTACCACTTGGGTAGAGGATCTCAGAATTTGGGACCCATTGGGAAGAGATGATGCAATTACGAACTTGCCGGATGCAATCTATGATGTACTCACCAAGAAAGGATTGGCAAAAGGAAAAATCGGTATGGAGACCGGAGTTGGTTTTCGAATTCACATGAACACCACTGATTACAGTAAACTGATGGGACATTTACAGGATGCTGCCATTATTGATGCTGGCCCGTCCATTTGGGATCTTCGTGCAATAAAATCCGAACTGGAAATTAGCCACATGAAAAATGTTTGTAATATCAACATAAAGGCATATGAAAAAGCACTTAACTCCATTTATCCAGGGATGACTGAATTGGAGTTATTTAGAGAGATTTCCAAGGCGATGTTCGAATTCGGTGCAGATGAGGTATTTCCTCTCGGTATAAGAGCAGGTGCGGAACGGTATACACAAAGCAATTGTCCACCAAGTGAGCGTCCAATTGAAAAAGGAGAAATAATTCTCATTGACGGCGGTCCGGGCTGTAAAGGTTATTACTCCGACATCATACGTGAGGCGATCATTGGTCAACCTTCTGACAGACAAAAAGAGCTATATGATTTCTCTGTAGCCGCATGTGAAAAAGGACTGGAATTCATTAAACCGGGTGTGACTGCCGGTGAAGTATGCCAGGTGGTCGATGAATTTGTCGATGCACATGGTTATGGAAAATACTACGAAACTCGCGGATGGGTTGGACATTCTATCGGAGTATCCATTCATGAAATGCCGACCTTTGAATTGGGATCAGAATTAATTCTGAAATCTGGTATGGTATTCGCTATCGAACCTGCTTTTTATGAAGAAGGTGAAGGCTGGTTTGGCATCGAGGAAAATATTTTAATAACAGATAAAGGATATGAATTATTAACACCACTCAAGCGCGATCTGTGGATTTTGTAGGAAAGAGAAGGAGCGAGTGGCAATACAAACGAAAATCCCCACCCTTAAAATAGGTAAAACACAAATCTAGGTTCTCGGCCATCGCATCACAGAATTCATAAGAAAAGATAGTTGAAGAAGGGTGGCACTCCTGGTCCATAGATTAAAAAAACTCGCCAATTCGCGGCGAGTTTTTGAGTTTTTATATGCCAATTATTATGTTAGGAACCCTTTACTTTTTTTGGGGGGTACTTTCTATTCATGATGTTGTCCTTTTGAGTGTATCGTTTATTCCTTGTTTGTTTCAATAGGGTAGAATCTATTGGAACAATGATATAGAATGTTGGATTGTGAAATTGGGATATCCCAATTTCATGATCCAAAATGATTAATATTAAATGAGGATTATTCTTTGTTATAGGTAATGAAAGAGTTAGCACACAAGAGAAGAACATAGCCCATCAAATTAAAGTTTTAATGGCTGCAGAATGTGAATAAGTTTACGAAGAGAATGTAAGTGGTGAGGACTTGGAGTGGCCTAAACTTAAGAGGATACTTGATAAAATTCAATTTGGTTATGCACTTACAGTGACAGACTTAACTCGAATTAGCAGATCTACTCGAGATTTATTTGAATTAGTAGAAGAACAAAGCTTTTACACTATATAAACCAACCAAAATAATATTAAAATCCAAACTAATAATCATAGTGTAATAATTTTTGTGTTTTCTGTGTTTTCCAATATCTTTCGAAAATGTATGGCCACGGCGTTACAAAAAGATTACCAACAGTTTTGTAGGGAAACTATAAGTGAGTTTACAAATATTAAGATTTGAAATGTGATATTATACCAAAAATTAAATAGAAATTTCGAATCCATTGTTCTGGAATTGTTCTTAAACTTTGGGTTTATTCTTTCAATATAAAATCATTCAATCTTAAATCTATTATAATATGGTGAGAAGGTAAATAATAAATGGTACAATTGATTTATAAAAAGTGGACCAAAGGAATGTGTTTAAATGGAAAAAAAGCAAGAATATAAATCAACAATTAAATCCAGACCGTTCTTTTTTTTAGAGACGAAAAAGGTAGCAGACCTTATATATCAAGGGTCAAAGGCTTTTGAAATAAAGGACAAGGCAATTCGTGAAAATATATTCCAGGTAAAAACAGAAGCCCGAAAAAAAGAGATTGCATCAATAATTCTAACAAGACTCAATGAATTAGACGATTTTCTGATTGGGAAAATTGCCCGTGGTGACTCTGAAACGAGTAAAATGTTAGTCCTTTATTCCATTTTGAAAACTGACAGATTGTTTTTTGAATTCATGTATGAGGTATTCAGAGAGAAGTTCATCCTTAAGGAACATTTTTTGACGGACAAAGACTTTAACATTTTTTTTGATACAAAAAAGCAACAGAGTGACAAAATTGCCTCTTGGAATGACTATACGTTTTATAAAATCAAACAGGTATACATTCGAATTCTTAACGAAGTTGGATTAATAAAAAACCAGAAAGGTGATCGCGAGATAGAGAGAGTGTATTTAGATTATGAAGTAAAACAACATTTACTAGAAATAGGTGACCAAACTTATATTAAAATTGTAGCAGGTGAGTGAAATGAAAAGTATTAACGAGAGATTAGATGATATCCTACCTAGGATAACAGAGGCGTCATTTCGTGAAAGTAAGGGTTTAGGAAATGAAGTTGGCTATCATATTTTCGATTATGATCCAAAATATGAAATGTTAGTTAGGGAGCATGTTGCATACATTAAGGAAAGAGTTAACACTGACAATTCTGAGATTTACATTAGAGAATTTGATTTATATGAAATTGTTTTAGAAATCCTACATAACAAAGGTTTTCTGGAAAAGAATTTTGAGATGGAAGAAAAGAAAGGTAGTAATTTCATTTTAAATGCAACAAAAAAGGCACTTCGATTGACACTAAATAATGATTTAATTGTTCAATACATTTCTGATCGTGTAGAACCAAACGATATTGTGTTTTTGACCGGTATTGGCAAGGCATTTCCGATCATTCGCTCACATACGGTGCTAAATACATTACAAAAGAGAGTAGATCAGGTTCCTGTTGTGATGTTTTTTCCAGGCAACTATGATGGCCAGGAACTCGTCTTATTTGGTGAAATTAAAGATGACAATTACTATCGAGCTTTTCAACTAATTGATAAGTAATCTAATGGGGGGAACAGGATGCAAATACAAAAAATGTTTGACAAATTAATTACTCGTGACATTAAAGGTGTAGTAAAAGTTGGCCAAGATGACGAAAAAAATATTTATCAGGAATTAGATGAGTACGTTGTAACAAATGAACTTCATAAACACATTGGTGACTTCTTTCAATCCTATAAAAAAGGAATAAGAGGTAACACAGACAAAGTAGGTGTTTGGATTTCTGGATTCTTTGGGAGTGGTAAATCACACTTTCTTAAAATTCTTTCCTATCTTATTGAAAATAAAATAGTAAATGATAAAGAAGCGATAAACTTTTTTGATAAAAAAATTCATGATTCGATGATATTAGCTGATTTAAAAATGGCTGGTGACATCACGACCGATGTTATTCTTTTTGATATTGACGCAAAAAGTGAATCCGATTCAAAGTCTGATAAAGATTCCATTGTTAAGGTACTTAACAAGGTCTTTAACGAGATGCAAGGTTTTTGTGGATCTATTCCATGGATTGCTGATATTGAACGTAAAATGGATAAGGATGGACTCTATGAACACTTTAGAGAGGCATTTAATGAAATTTCGGGGAACCGATGGGAAGACTCGAGAGAAGATTTTTATTATGAAGAAGACTCTATTATTGAAGCTTTATGTAAAACGACTAAAATGAGTGAAGACGCAGCTAGACATTGGTTTGAACTAGCTGAACAAGAATATTCTATCAGTATTGAGAAATTCGCGAAAAGAGTAAATGAATATATTGAAGATAAAAGAAAGCAACCAGATACGAAGGATCATCATGTTGTATTCCTTGTAGATGAAGTAGGGCAATACATAGGGGATAATTCTCAATCTATGTTGAACCTCCAAACCATTGTTCATCAATTTGGAATTCATTGCAGCGGCAAAGCGTGGATCGTAGTAACAAGCCAAGAAGATATTGATTCTGTTTTAAGTGTAAAAGGGAACGATTTCTCTAAAATTCAAGGGCGTTTTGATACGAAACTAAGCTTATCGAGTGCATATGTTGACGAGGTGATTAAAAAACGTATTCTTATTAAGAATGAAGCAGGTACGGCTACTTTGAAAGAAGTGTACCGCCAAAAGAGTTCTATACTCAAAAACCTATTTTTGTTTTCACACGAAGCTGCTGAAATGAAAACGTTCATTTCCGTAGAAGATTTTGTGGATATTTATCCGTTTGTACCATACCAATTCAATCTACTTCAAAAAGTATTTACGGGTGTAAGAATTCATGGGGCTTCGGGAAAGAGTTTATCAGAAGGCGAACGTTCCCTTTTAAGTGCGTTTCAAGAGTCAGCCATTCGCTTTGCTGAACATGAAGAAGGATCATTGGTACCATTTTCAGCATTTTATGAAACAATCGAGGCTTTTCTAGATTCATCAATACGAACAGTAATTATTCACGCTAAAAAAAATTCACGGCTCAAAGAACAAGATATTGAAATCTTAAAACTATTATTCTTAATCAAATATGTAAAAGAATTACCATCTGATTTAGAGAACCTATCAACCTTAATGGTCAATCATATTGATGTGGATAAGATTGATTTGAAAAAGGAAATGGAAGCATCACTCACTCGATTATCAAGAGAAACTTTAATACAAAAAAATGGTGATGAATATATTTTCTTAACTAATGATGAGCAAGATGTAAACCGTGAAATCAAAAATATGCACGTCGATACTGCTGAAGTAATTCATAAAATAGGAGAAGAGATATTTAATACGATTTATAAAGATAAAAAATTTCGATATTCAACAAGATATCATTTTGGTTTCAATGGTATTATTGATGATCGTCCAATTACTGGACAGACAAATGATTTCGGTATAAAAATCATTACTCCATACTATGAAGAAACTGTGGACTTAAACCAATCAGAACTTAAAATGATGTCCATGCGTGAAAATAATGTCATCATAAAATTACCTATTGATACTTCCTATTTAGACGAGATGGAACACATATTAAAAATCCAAGCTTACCTTAAGGTAAAAAGTGGGTCATCAGTTTCCCAGACTATTGAGGATATTAAAACTCGAAAAGGACGTGAAGTGACAGACCGAAAAGAGCGCGTTACCACCTACTTAACTGAGGCATTCAAAGTAGCTGAAGTTTACGTAAACTCTCAGCTACTTGATGTAAAAGAAAAAAATCCCGTTGATCGAATTAATGATGCGTTCAGAGCATTAATTGAAAATCTATTTAGTAAGCTAATTTATATTAAAGAGTATGTAGATACAACAAAGCAGCTAGATGATTTAATAAAAGAAAATACAACTCAATTAACTTTGACAGACGATGATGAACCCAATAAGCTTGCGCTCCAAGAGGTAAGTAACTATATAGCCAGACTTTCTTCTCGAAAACAACAAGTTACTATTAAAGGAATAACAACTTACTTTTCAAAACAGCCATATGGATGGAATGAGCTAGATACAACTGCTATCATCATCAAGCTCTTTAAGTGTCAGGAAATAAAGTTTGAATTAAACCAATCAAACTTAAGTACATCTGATCGTGACATCTTAAATTATTTAACGAAACGTGATTATGTTGATAAAGTAGTCATTAAAAAGCGAGAGCGTATCTCTCAGAATTTGATCAAAATAACAAAAAATATAATCAAAGATATGTTCGGGATTACAGCCGTACCAAATGATGAAGATGGGCTTATGGTTCGATGTAAGGAACTTTTACAAAAAGAACTCAATGAAATCAATTTATTACTAGTGAATTACAGGAATAAAGTCTATCCAAGAAAGGATATCTTAACGGGCGGGAAGAATTCAATTGGGGATTTATTGTCCATTTCAGACACAGCAAGCTTTTATGAGCAAATAAAACAGGTTGAGGACGACTTACTTGATTATGCAGAAGCTGTCGCGAATGTTAAGGATTTCTTTGAAAATCAACGAGAACTATATGATAATGCTGTTAAACGGTTAAACATCTTTGAAAGTAATCGTTCGTATGTTACTGATAATAAAGTACTGGAAATAATCGCCGAAATGGAAAAAATCGTCAAGCATAGCGATCCTTTTGACAATATTCAAAAGTTACCTGGTTTATACAAAGATTTTGATGATCTTTTTGTTTTATTATTAGAGAAAGAATGTGAACCAATCAGCAAGGCAATCGATCAAGACCTTATGACCGTTATGGGTGAGTTATCTAAAGATTCTAGTATAAAGGAAAAGTTTAGTGAAGTATTTAGAAATCGTTTTTCCGACCTAAAAAGCCGCCTTGAACGTGTGAACAATTTTTATGAAGCTATTGCAATGCAAACGGAAAGTGATCGATTGAAAGTACGTTGTATTGATGAAATAAATTCAGAAGTTGCAAGACGTAATAAGCCGATCACACCGCCAAGTCCCTCAACAGTTGGGACAGGTGTGACAACGATTGTTGATCCACCTAGTGGATATAAAGAAACAAAAACAATTAGTAAATCTACTGTTTTACGTGGTACAAAAACGATTGAAAATGAAGATGATATTGAATCCTTATTAAATGAATTAAGACAAGAGTTAAAAAAAGAATTAAAAGAAAACATGATAATAAAGCTTGTTTAGAATTTAGGGAGAAGTCATCTTCTCCCTTTTTTAGAATGAAGGAGGCTAAACTATGAATAAATCAGCCATAAAAAGCTTTGCTGTTACAGCCCGAGTTAAATTAATGGAATCCATTCAACAAAAAGCCTATGAACTAGGAATCACAAAAAAAGAAATTAAAGAACTAGAAGTTTATCAAGATGGATTTCGCATTAACGATAAGTTTTTCAAAAAATACCAGATAAAACAACGGGAAAAGCTCTTAGAAAAAATTAAAGACCAAGGATTCGACCAAGTTATAGAAGAAGTAGCGTATACATGGTTTAACCGTTTGATTGCAATTCGGTTTATGGAAGTTAATGAATACCTACCAACAGGTGTAAGGGTTCTTTCATCTATAGACAGTGGGAAAATTGAGCCGGATACAGTGACAGAAGTATTGACCATTGCTAAAGATTTAGAACTTGATTTAGAAGTTGTTTATCATTTACAAGACGAAAATAATACGGAAGAATTATTTAAATACATATTAGTTAAACAATGTAATAAACTTGGCGAAATTATGCCAATGATGTTTCAACGGATTGAGGACTATACAGAGTTACTGTTGCCTGACAAATTATTATCTGAAGGTTCAGTTGTACGTGATTTAGTATCGATGATTAACGAGGAGGTATGGAAAGAACAAGTAGAGATTATTGGGTGGTTATATCAGTATTATATATCAGAAAAGAAAGATGAAATATTTGTTGATTTAAAGAAGAATAAAAAGATAACCAAGGAAAACATCCCGGCAGCTACACAGTTATTTACACCAAAATGGATTGTTCAATACATGGTGGAAAATTCTTTAGGGAAGCTATGGCTTGAATCACATCCTAATGATCAATTAAAGAATGATTGGAAGTACTATATAGAAGAAGCTGAGCAAGAACAAGAAGTACAGCTACAACTTGAGAACCTTAAAAATAATAATATAGCTCCAGAAGATATCAAAGTATTAGATCCATGTATGGGTTCAGGTCACATACTTGTTTATGCTTTTGATGTATTATATAAAATTTACCAAAGTGCAGGGTATTCAGAGCGAGAAATCCCCCAATTAATATTAGAAAAAAATTTATACGGACTGGACATCGATGATCGTGCTGCACAATTAGCTTATTTTGCTTTAGTAATGAAAGCAAGGAGTTACAATCGTCGAATTTTTAAGAGGAGGCTTGAGCTAAATCTTTGTTCAATTCAAGAAAGTAACAGTATTTCATCAGAAGAAATAAGATATTTCGTTAATGACTCAAGTAAGGATTTTGTTGAACTCATTAACGTATTTCATGATGCAAAGGAATACGGTTCTATTCTTAATGTAGAAGCAATTAATACTGATTCCATAGTAAATCGATTAGAAGAGATAAAACTACAAAATGATATTCAAGATATTTTCAATTATCAATATAGGGAATCATTAATTGAAAAATTACCTTCTTTAATAAAACAAACCAATCTAATGACTAACAAATACGATGTAGTAATCACTAATCCACCGTATATGAGTAGTAGTGGAATGAATAGTAATTTAAAGCGTTTTACAGAAAAATATTATAAGGATTCAAAAAGTGACTTATATTCAACATTTATTGAAAAAGGTATGAAGTTTACTAAAAAGAATGGTTATTTGTCTATGGTTACAATGCACTCTTGGATGTTCTTAAGTTCATTTGAGACTTTACGTCAAAACATAATAAATACAACAAGTTTATATTCTATTCTTCATCTTGGTGCAGAAGCATTTGAGAATATTATCGGAAAAGTAGTTCAAACTGTTGCTTTTGTATGTAGGAACATACATCTTCCATTGATTAAACCTACGGGGATAAGATTGGTCGATTATTATGATTCAAGACGTTATGAAAAGGAAAGTCAATTTTTTAATAAGGAAAATAGATTTGCTGAGGTTAGACAGAGTAGCTATAAAGAAATTCCAGGGGCTCCAATTGCATATTGGGCTAGCAAAAGGGTCATAGAAATTTTTAGAGAAAGTCTTATGCTAAAAGATATTGCTGATCCGCGACAAGGACTTGCAACTGGCAATAATGAAATGTTTTTACGGTTGTGGCACGAAGTAAACTATATAGAAATTGGTTTTCGATTTAATAAGATTGCAGATATTCATTTGTCGAATAAAAAATGGGTTCCTTGTAATAAAGGAGGTTCTTATAGAAAGTGGTACGGAAATAATTCTATTCTAATTAAATTTGATGATAAAAGCTTTGAGCAATTAAAAAATCAAGGTAATAATCTCCCGTCTAGGCAGTATTACCTTAAGAAGGGATTAACATGGTCTACACTTACTACAGGACCACTTTCCGTAAGGTATTGTGATGAAGGGTTTGTCTTTGAAACAAAGGGCTCAATGTGTTTTCCAAAAGACTATGCAAAATTAGAATACATATTAGGATACTTAAACAGTAAATTAGTAAGTCATTTTATAAAATTCTTATCTCCAACAATTGATTATCATGAGGGTCCTCTAGGAAAATTACCAGTAATCTTATTTGAAAATGATAGTATTAATGAAATGGTTAGTCAGAATATTTCTATATCCAAAAAATATTGGGATAATTATGAAGTGTCTTGGGACTTTATTAAACATCCCTTGTTAAATTATAAAAATCAGCATGTTAATAATATTGAATCGGCTTTTTATGAATACCTTAAATTTAATAAAATTGAGATTGATAATTTAAAAAACAACGAAGAAAAAATAAACCAAATCTACCTAGTTGAATTTGGACTTAATGAAGAACTATCGTATAAAGTAGATTCAAAAGAAATATCCTTAAAGCCAATTGAAAAAAAAGAAACAATTAAATCTTTTATCTCCTATGCAGTTGGTTGCATCTTTGGACGCTATTCGATAGAGCAAGATGGACTCGTATTTGCTGGTGGCGAGTTTGACGTAAATAAATATAATACTTTCAATGTAGATATTGACAATGTTATCCCAATTACAGATGATGAGTATTTTGAAGATGATATTGTTAGTCGTTTTATTGATTTTGTACGCGTCACATTTGGTCAAGAAACAATTGAAGATAACCTTGATTTTATCGCTGCCACTTTAATAAAAAAAGCAAACGAAACTTCCCGTCAACGGATTCGTCGTTATTTTTTAAAAGACTTCTATAAAGATCATCTTCAAACTTATCAAAAACGTCCAATTTATTGGCTTTTTGACAGTGGTAAAAATGATGGCTTTAAAGCACTCATATACATGCATCGATATGATGTTGGGGCTGTTGCAAGAGTAAGGACAGATTACTTACATACATTACAGCGTAAATATGAAGCTGAAATGTCAAGAATAGATTTATTATTGGAATCGGATGTTTCTACAAATGAAAAAACTAAAGCTAAGAAGCAAAAAGAAAAACTACAAAAGCAATTATTAGAATGTCAGCAGTATGACCAAGTTATTGCCCACCTAGCTAATCAAAAAATTGAAATTGATTTGGATGACGGTGTTAAAGAGAACTATGAAAAGTTTCAAAATATTGAAGTACCACAAGGTGAAGGGAAAAAAGCACTTAAAGCAAATTTATTAGCAAAGATTTAAAGAATTCTAATTCAACTGTTATAGCTTCAATAAGGCATTATACTGGAGCTGTAATTTAATCTGTAAGGTTGGTGTGATATGAATCTTAAGGACGTAAAGAGGGTTCTACAAGATACGTTTAATAAGGAATTAACGGATGGAAAGAAGCGTCATATTGTATTTTGGTATGATGAAGAAGGAGAGTTTTTAGAAGATATTGACGGCCTAAATCTCAACAATATTAGGTTATGGAAACTAACAGAAAGTAACTTATTTGCAACAAAATTCGAACTGGAGAAAAAGGATTCAGATTCACATTTTTTAATCTATGCAAACATGTCTAAACCATCACCAAAAGAGGATTGGTTTCTAGATATTTATAAATATAGTTTAGAATTTGCCACAGATAAAATCACGGTAATTATGCGAGATTTGAATGTAACGAATGATTCGCTACGTCCCGTTTTTAAGAAGTATACAAAGTTTTTCAATAATAAAGAGCGCTATTCTATATTTCAATCTTATTATATCCAAGAATATACAGATGAAGTAATTGATATAGCAGTTCTATCAGCTTTGTGTAAGAGCCATCTCAATAATCTAGATGAAGTGATTAAAGTCTTGTTTAGAGAACTGAATCACGAAAGGAAAAATGCTTGGGAAAACATTCAAAAGTTCGGTGATGAGGAAAGTTTTTGGACATTGGTGGAGAAACATTATAACTATTCATTAGAACAACGTTCCATTCAAACTTTGCTCATTTTCTTCACTCTATCTAATATTTCGGCCACTTTAGAGGCTCCGATTCCAAAAACGTGGACAAAGTATATTTCGACCCGACCAACAAATTGTATAATCCTTATGAATCAGTTTATGAATAATAAGACTGACCGTTTCGAATACAATAAGATGTCAATATTGATTGAGAATATGGTCAAGGTAAATGACTATGTTGATGAGTGGGAAATGAAGGACTATATAAATACAGATGCTTTTCAAATCTTTGATGAGAAGATAATCAACTATATTTCTACTCAACTAAATAACAACATCCATCAGTATGATGTATACATAGATACGATCGCGAAACGGCGTACACTACACTGGTATCCTGAATTTAAATATGAATATGAATCATTAATTCATGCAATTAATTTGCTCAAAATTGCATATGAACTGGACTTTTTTATTCGGCAACAAAGTCCTTACGAAATGTTTAAAGCATACAGTGAAGATTATTATAAGATTGATACAGCGTATCGTAAGTTTTATGTTGCATACGATAAACTCCAAAATAAGGAACGGTTATCATCATTAAAAGAGAAAGTTGAAAATACCTATACGAATTGGTTTACAGATGAACTCTCGATTAAATGGTGTGATGCAATTGATAATGAGTTAATGGAACATTGGGCAATTCCTGGAATGGACCAACAATTTGAGTTTTATAAGACAACCATCCAACCATACCTAGGAAAAGGTGAACGAGTTTTTGTAATTATTTCGGATGCCCTTCGATTTGAAGCAGCAAAAGAATTAAGTGAACTATTAAATCAAGAACGAAAAGGTTCTACTGAAATCAGTTCGATGCAGGGGGTCCTACCATCCTATACAGACCTTGGTATGGCTGCTCTTTTACCTCATAAACAAATTTCATATGAAGATGGACAAGTAATAGTTGATGGAATAAGGGCTTCTGGTACAGATAACCGAAACTCCATCTTACAAAGGTATGTAAATGATTCATTAGCTCTTCAATATAAAGATATTATCGAAATGAATCGTCAGGAACTGCGTGAAGCTGTTTCTGGTAAGAAGCTTATTTATATTTATCACAATTCTATCGATGCTAGAGGGGACCATGCAGCAACTGAAAGAGAGGTATTTAATGCTGTTGAAGATACTTTTCAAGAGATAAGCTCATTAATAAACCATTTAGTCAATAGTGTTAGTGCTTCTAATATGGTCATAACGGCTGACCATGGTTTTATCTATAATCGTGATCGACTTCAAGAAAGTGATAAAATCGTCAAAAATATGGATGGTGCGATAATTGAGAAAAGACGCTTTATTTTATCGGATTACAAACCTGATCTTGAAGGTACGATGAAATTTTCCATGAGATACCTTTTGTATGATAACGAAAAATATGTGACAGTCCCAAGAGGCTCTAATCGTTTTGCAGTTAAAGGTGCAGGTGCAAATTATGTACATGGTGGCGCAATGTTACAAGAAAATGTAATACCTGTAATTAAGTTCAAAAATGACCGATCAGGCAAAAATGATTTAAGTAAAGCGGAAGTGAAATTAACTAGTATTTCAAGAAAAATCACCAACATGATTGCTTATTTAGACTTCTTCCAAACGGATAAAGTGGAAGATAAGAAAAAGCCACTTCGACTAAAGATATATTTTACTGATATTGAAGGAAATCGTATATCAAATGAAAATATCATCATTGCCGATAGTAAGTCTTCTAAGCCAGAAGAGAGAACTTATAAAGAAAAATTTGTATTTAAAAACATGACATACGATAAGGCAATGAAGTATTATCTCATTTTGGAGGATGAAGAAGAGTCAGTTGAGAATGTTTATGACAAAATACCTTTTACAATTGATATTGCTATTTCAAATGATTTTGGTTTTTAGGAGAAATGTGGGGTTGAGATAATGGAGGATTTAAATCAAAAGTTAAATGAATACTTTGCAGGTAAGGTTGTAAGAAAAGATCTAACGAAAAAGATCAAAGAAGGAGCGAATGTTCCTGTTTATGTTTTAGAATATTTGTTAGGGATGTATTGTGCTACTAATGATGAGAAAAGCATTAATGATGGAGTTGAAATGGTCAAGAAGATCTTATCTGACAATTTTGTGCGTCCGGATGAAGCTGAAAAGGTAAAGTCTAAGATTAAAGAGCTGGGCCGTTATACGGTTATTGATAAAATTACAGTAAAACTAAATGAAAAGAAAGACGTTTATGAAGCTGAGTTTTCTAATCTAGGATTAAAGGGCGTGGCTATATCATCTCATTTTGTTAAAGAGTTTGATAAGTTACTTGCAGGCGGTATTTGGTGCATTTTGAAAATGGAATACTTTTATGATGAGGAACAAAAGGGATCGAGCCCCTTCAGTATTGAAAGTATTACTCCTATCCAGATGCCAACGATGGATCTTCAAGAGTTATTTAACCAACGAATAAATTTCACAAAAGATGAATGGATTGATGTTCTTATACGATCAATTGGGATGGAACCTACTCAACTTCAAGAGAATGTAAAATGGCATATGTTACTTCGTCTTGTTCCACTCGTTGAAAATAACTATAACATGTGCGAACTGGGACCAAGAGGAACAGGAAAGTCCCACGTTTATAAAGAAATTTCTCCGAACTCAATTCTTGTCTCCGGAGGCCAAAGTACAGTTGCCAATCTTTTCTACAATATGTCCTCTCGTCAAATTGGACTAGTTGGTATGTGGGACTGTGTGGCTTTTGACGAAGTGGCAGGTATCACATTTAAAGATAAAGACGGAATTCAAATTATGAAAGATTATATGGCTTCAGGTTCTTTTGCCAGAGGGCGAGAAGAAAAAAATGCAAATGCTTCGATGGTGTTTGTCGGAAACATCAATCAAAGTGTGGATGTGCTTTTAAAAACATCTCACCTTTTTGACCCGTTTCCTGAAGCCATGGCCTACGATGCGGCATTTTTTGATCGAATGCATTACTATCTCCCAGGGTGGGAAGTCCCAAAGATGCGACCTGAATTTCTAACAAATGATTATGGTTTTATAGTCGATTATTTAGCAGAATTTTTCCGAGAAATGAGGAAGCGATCATTCTCGGATGTTGCAGAAAGATATTTTCGTTTCGGAAACAATTTAAATCAACGTGATGTTATCGCCGTTAGAAAGACTGTATCAGGTATGATAAAACTATTATATCCTAATGGCGAATTCACCGTAGAAGAAGTAGAAGAAGTCCTTAGGTATGCTTTGATTGGTAGAAGACGCGTAAAAGAGCAGTTAAAGAAAATTGGCGGAATGGAATTCTATGATGTTAATTTCTCTTATATTAACAGTGAAACAATGATTGAGGAATTCGTTTCTGTTCCTGAACAAGGCGGCGGCAAAATTATACCAGAAGGATTGGGTAAGCCTGGACACATTTACACTGTTGCACGTGGTAAATCAGGTATGGTTGGCACTTTTAAAATTGAAACTGAGGTTGTTAGTGGAAACGGTAAATTTGAAAGAACTGGACTTGGATCGGACCGAGAAGCAAAAGAAAGCATAGATACATCATTCAGATATTTTAAGGCTAATAGTAAAAATATAAGTGGCACGATCAGTACAACCTTGAAAGACTATCTGATGCATATTCAAGATATACACGGTATTGGATTAACGAGTGAGCTATCACTAGCTTCATTCATAGCGTTGTGTTCAGGGGCCATTCATAAGCCTGTACAGAGCCAAATGGCCGTATTAGGATCTCTAAGTATAAGTGGCACAATAAATAAAGTAGAAGAACTAGCAAATGTACTTCAAGTTTGTTTTGATAGTGGTGCCAAGAAAATATTACTTCCAATGACATCCGCTGTAGATATTCCATCAGTACCAGCAGAATTATTCGCAAAGTTTCAAATCAGCTTTTATCAATCCCCGGAGGATGCAGTGTTTAAAGCTTTGGGGGCAGAATAAATTTTGATATGTAAAGTTTTCGACAGGGTACGTTTGAAGAAGAATTAGGGAACGTATTTATAGATAAATTTTCACCCACCAAACCACCCACATTTTATCCACCAAAGTATCACCTTTGATATATTTTAATACACACATATTTTATAAAAGTATTGATTTTATAGGGTTTTATCACTTAATTATGTTTTAAAAACACATAGTATCTGTTTCCACTCAGGTACACCCTTTGAACGTGAACAATATCAAGGCATGTATTAAGAGTAAAACCCCTTGATAATATGTATCGAGGGGTTTTGTTTATATTTTAAAAAGTGTGTAGATTAAAAGAAGGAGTATTATCTCAAAAGGGTTTTATGTAGTCTTCTAAAATGGTCTTTCCACCGGTATATGCTAACAGTTTGATCTCGTCTAATAAACGTTCACCATAATAAACACCATCCTACATGTTTTTTGCAAGCAGAAAATACTGAGAGAGTTGCAGCGAAATATGCATAGACTTGCAAACTCTCTTTTTAAACTAAGTTTTTATTTTGTGATTTTACAGATGAAGGGGCATTTTTCAGCCTGAAACTTTCACCTGTAAATGCCACGACATGAGCGTGATGAATAAGTCTGTCCACTAAAACTGAAGTTAGTCGATTATCGCCAAAGATGCGATTCTATTGTCCAAATTCAAGATTGGAAGTGACAATTACGCTTTTCTTTTCTTAACAGTCTGCTATGATGTGAAAAAGCAGCTCTGAACCTTCCTTTTGAAAAGGGACATATCCTAACTCGTCCAATATCAGTAGGTCACATTTCTCAATTTGCCTCATTAATCGCTGTAATTTTCCTTGTTTTAATACGTCTTCTAAATTTCCAACCAGATCGGCAACCCGGTAAAAGCGCACATCCATTCCTTGTTCACATGCCTTCAAGCCTAACGCCGTTGCTAAATGATTCCGGCCAATGAAATGTACCATCAATGACATTCTTCTTACCACTCAATGACAAATAATGTATAGACATTCCTTATTTAAACAAATCTTTGAAAAAATCTCCTCTGGTTATCATGAACCATAACTCCTCTCAAAACTATGGTTGTATTTTAAATAAGGATTTTATTCCGGCTATCTAGGTGTTTTTGTCATCGACTTTAACACATTACAAATTCTATTATATTTATATTGATTGTTATAAAATTCATATTATTGTAAAATTTAGTTAAAAAAGGTGTGGACATGACAGTTCTATTAAACGATATTATAGATGGGATTCACAGAGATAATCAAAATCGAGATGCCTTCCATTCAATTGTAGGATATTTTTATCAGTTTGAATTGACACTTTTACATATACTTACAGAAGGTACAGAAAAAGATGCATTTGAAGAAGAGCTTTCTCCTGCAATATATAAAGTTGAGACTATTGAAGACTACGTAAAATACTGTCATACAAAAGATAAAAGCCATATTAGAGTTGCTCAAATAAAGCATCATTCAAAAGGTGTAACTGATTCAAAGTATTATGATGCTGTACTATGGTTATACCTCAATTACCTTAAATTTTTACAATTAAAAATCGATAAAGAAACATCCTATAAAGCGATAATATTTCAATATGACCCAAATGGGGAAAAAGATATCCAAACAGTACTAGAGTCTGCCTTTAACTCTTATGAGATTAAAAGAAAAAAAGAATTAGAAAAAATGAAAAAAGATGGAAGTGATAAAATCCCAAAACATAATGTATGGGATAAAATTTGTGAAACTAGAATAGATACCGACCAAAATAGAGAAGAATTCTATAAGATTGCACGCTTCAAAGCTACTAAAAGTCATAAAGAAATCTCAGATGAACTTAAAATGAAACTTCATTCGTATTTTGGTGATTTAAAGGATGGATATACACCAGAGTTTTTATATGGCGCAGCTATTACTAAACTTATAGAAGATGGTCAAAATGGTCTTGATTTAACTTTTGAGTCTCTAAAGTCTTATTTCCACGGGGTTCCTTATGAGATGAATGATTTCTATACTCAGAAGATAATTGATTTTATTTTCTCTGTTGTGGACTCAAATTTATCAGACATAGAATTTGATATGGGTTTTGATGATACAGTGACTGAAAGTTATAAAATAATCTATAACCATGTCATAAAACCTTTTTTAAAGGAAAAACTAATAGAAAACGAACTTCGTTGTTCTTTTTTAAAGTCTATTGCACCAAAAGAATTAAAAAATTTTACACATAATAGTTCCGAAGAGTTCATGGAGTTTCTTACATGTAGTAGTCCGATTGCTAATTTTCTCAGTAAGTTAGCAAAAATCCTTTATTTTCATGAGGCAAAAGAAAATGGAATTGGAAGTTTAGAAGATTGGTTTAAAATAAATGAAAAAGCATGGCTTTTTAAATATCCAGATGAAACAAGAGGAATCGGAGTTATTACAGGGGATATATATGGTGAAAGCTTTTATGCTTGCTTAAGACACTTCCTTCCTAGATTGAAACTTAAAGACATAAGACCAGATGTCTGGTATATGGGTCATGATGATGATGATTTTAATGCTTCTAGGAACTTGAATTATGAAATAGATATTACTCTACCAAGAGAAGAGCGTAAACGATTGACTTTTTGTGAAGTTGAAGATGATCATTTTCACGTGCAATGTATGGGTTGTTTGTCCCGTAATAAATTTGAAAAAATAAATACAGTTCCAAACATCTTTGTCGATGGTTGTTTTATAAGGGGAGATAATAGTTGAAATTAGAAATAGTTCAAGATTTTTTAACATCAAATGGATATGAAAAAAAGAAATTTAATAGAGAAATTATTAAAAACAACGTCGAAGATATTTTACCATTCGAGAACATTTACATTAATAGAATTGAAACCGAATTATACCTTATTGAGGAGAAAAATACACCTTTTACTCAAGAAGAAATTGAAGAGTTTGAAAATATTATATTAGCATTCATTCAAGTACTCCCTAATCGAAATCCATTGAAATACAATATAAATTTGCTTCTGCTTTGTCCTTTGCAAACTGATTGTATTGATAAGAGTGACGTAAGGTTTCTTGTAGGACTAGAAAGAAATAAATATACGTGTAGAAAAATTGTTATGGATACTTCAAGCTCTAAGGATATTTTTATAAAAAAAGAAATTTCATTACTTCCATCTTTCCCTATAAAAGTTGAATTAACTCAATCTAAATCAATTAAAGATAGTTTAATTGAAGAAGTAAAAACAGTAGTTAATAAAAATCTGTATAACGAGTTAGTTAAAGAGAACGAAGAATTGAATCTAGACACGGTTCTAAATCTCCTTGAATTAAAGGAGGGAAAATCTGATGAATAATGGTTTTTTTATTAAAGGTATAAAAATCCAAAATTTTAGAGGATATGAGCAACAAGAGTTTTCATTTTTTCATCAAAAAGAAAGCATGAAGGGTTTAATTTTATTAGGTGGTCCAAATGGCTACGGAAAAACTTCATTGTTAGATGCAATGGAGTGGTGTATGACTGGTTCCATCCAAAGGGTTGTTGAGGACTATGAAATTAGAAAAGAAAAAAATAAGAAAATGCAGAAGTGTCTACTACGGCATAATGGGTCAAAAAAACAAGTAAGTGTCCTTATGGATATTGTTTATCTAAACAATGATCTTGAAATAGAGAGAATATATATGGGAGACAATGAAAGTAACGGTTTTTTTCCTGAAAACACTATTTTTAAAGTTAATGGCAAAAACATTGAGGAGAAGAATACAATTGATTACATTCTAAATCAATCGATATCTAAAGAATTTTATGAAAGATACACTAGTTCATATGAGAAAAACATAAGAGTATATGAAAAAAGCAGAAATGACATTTATGATATGTTTTCAGCTTTTTTTGGAGGCACAAAGGAAGTTGAGACAATTATTTATAATTTGGACGGATATCCTGGAAAGAATAATAGAAAAGGGTTGGTAGAACAATTAAATAATCAAATAATAGAAGAGTTTAAACCTAATTTTGATATTGCCAAGGGTATGTATATTGAGGCAGAAAAAAAACAAAAAGAATTGCTGGAAGAAAGAAATAAAAGCGGAGATGTCTCAATTAATATTAAAGATTACCCAAAAGAACAATTTTATAATCAAGAAGTATTTCCGCAAGATTTACTAAGTATTGATACAAATTTTCATGATAAAATTGTTCGTATTAAGAAACAAATATTCATGTTTAAAGAATTTAAATATCTTAAAGAAAAGAAAGCAGCATATAAAGAAGTAGATACATATCTAAATCAGTTACGTAATCAAAAAGAGCTACAAGATTTTAATAAACAGGTTGAAAATCCTTTTAAACTGTTGAGAGAAGAACTGATAAGTATACAAGGGAAAACAATTGAAAATTTAGTATACGATAAGAATATTCAAGAAGGTTATAAGAGAGAGGTATCTAGCTTTAAGAATTCATCAAAAGAAGGGGTAGAAAAACTTAAAGCTATCTCTTCGATTATTTTAGATAAAAACGACCGAGAACTTAGCACTTTTGCAACTATAGTTGAATATTACTCAAATTTAGAAAGTCTAGTAAACCAGCTTGAGGGTTTTAAGAGTTCAGACGATGCAATTAATGCATTAAGATCGTTAATAGATCATTCACAGGGATTTTTCAAGTTACGTGAAGATGGACAAGAAGTTTGTCCTCTTTGTGGAAGTAAAGAATTATTTCCTATTGAAAGTAATGAACTTGTAAGGAATGCTAGGAAAATTCTTGGGGAAGTTGATTCTAAAAGATCAAACCTTCAAAAATCATCCAACGAACAAAAAGAACATATCAATGTTATTTATAATCAATTTGTAAAGTATTTATTGAACTCAATTGACACAAAAATCATATCTTTAAATAATTTATTAACAAATTTTGATAAAACGAAAAAATTTAAGAGTGCTTGTTCTTCATTTAAGTTAAACTACCACGAAGTAAATGATGAAATAATACAAAATAAGAGACGTGAATTAGAAAGTCGGATTTTGGATGATCTCGAATTTTATGTTTTAGAGACTTCTATATTGGACTTACTTATAAATGAAAAGGGTGAACTTGATCCCGTTCCTAGCAAATTTAGTGAAGGTTTAATGAATCGAGATGAGTTTGTGTCTTTAGATACAATAGAAAAAATAGAAAGTTTATTAAAGTTCAAGGAGTCGTACAGAAAAAAAACAGAACAACTACCTAATCAAGTAACCATTGATAGTATAAAAATTGAAAAAATAATTAAAAAGCTAACTATATTAGATGAAATTGAAACAAATCTTGTCAATGATAAAATATTAAAGGAATCTCATTCTGACCTAGACAAAAGAAAAAAGATTTTGAATCAACATGAAGAACTACTTATGAAAAAACAGAATGAATTAAAAGCTTTAAAAGAGATATCCCTAGAATTAAAGAAAAAAAGGAAACAATGGGATAGGCAGATGGTAGAAGAAATCCGTTCACCTTTACAACAAATATATAGAAGGATAAACCGCCATACCAATATAGAAGAAATTAATTTAATCATGGATGGTACTACAAAAACTAAAGCAAGTTTAATGGCAACCATTAGCAATGAAGAAGTTTCTGCTACAAATATATTAAGTGCTGGTCAATTATCTGTTGTAGCTCTTTCAATTTTCTTAACAGTGGCTATGGGACAAAAAAATAATGTTTTCAAATGCTATTTTATGGACGACCCTATCCAAACAATGGATGACCTTAATATTCTTTCTTTTATTGATTTACTTCGTACAGAACTTTCTAATGAAAAAGAGGAAAATCGATTTTTTGACCAACTGTTCTTTACTACATGTGATGAAAATCTAGAAAATTTAATAGTTCACAAAATGAAAAATTTTGGTATTAACTACTCACATATCCATTTTACTGGATATGGTGAATATGAATCTAGAGTTTAAACACCAAATACGTGTATAAAATATAGCATCCTTTAATTAAAATTCAATATTGACCTTTTTATATTTCAATACAGCAAGACAAATCGATTCGGAAAGAGAAGTTGATACCGCTGCTCCTAAATTAGAACGATTATCATGTTTATGATTAATTTGACACTGATATTTCTGATTGGAATAATAAATAACCATCTCTAAATTATCTTTTATGATTCTCTTAGATAGATCCATTGCATCATGTAAGTTTGTGGTGTAATGCCAATTGCCAAGTTGGTAATGTTTCTCATACCAATGTTTACCTTCTAATGTGGAAAAGCATTCTAGTTCTAAAACTTTATTACTTAATAACATATTTTTTTCACGATTTGTCATGTCACTCCATTTATATTTCATGAGTCTATCTCCTTAATAAGAGTGTGAGAGTATTCTATATATCTTATTCAATTAATAGAACTTCATGAGAGGTTTTTATCTAAGCGGTGGTTGAAGGATTAAAACGGTATGATAGATGACCTTATATATGAATTTTAGTAAAAAAAGTAAAAACTGTTATTTTGCTAAAAATGGTAACTAGGTAGGAAAGCATGGAAAGTGTCAAGGTAGGTTATAAATTACCGTAAATGTCCAGTTTTAAAATTCCCAGAAGGAGTTCTAACTAACCCTTCTGTTTTTCTTTTACGCTTCTTTTTTCTTTTTTATAGATAACTTGCTCCTTTATAAATGAATGTCCTGAAATGGTGTAAATAACAATCTAACATAAAATACGTGTGTAGTTATTTGAAATTTTCAAAAACATAAATTAGCAATTAAAGTAGTATGATGGACCAAAATTCCGACCAAAATTGGACCAAAATAATTTAAAAAGATAATAAATATCTTGAAAACAATAAATTTAAAAAGCTGATATCACAGTATTTTAGACATATTTTGAAAAGAAAAAAAAGGGTGAGATATGTTCCGTACACAGGGTCCACATTGGAACCTTCAAACCATTTTTAACTCCTTACACTATTGGGTTTGAGGGGTTTTCATATGGCCCTATAAGACTTTAGAAAGTAACCAAGCCGTAACAGCATACCTTCTATAGAGGTGATGCGAGGTGCATATCAAAATCATTGAAGGAACTTCTACTGACAAAATCAGGTATTCTTGCTACTCTTATCTTAAAGATAAGTACAGAAGGGAGAAGCTCAATGATCGCGATCTATGCAAGGGTGAGTACAGAGGAGCAGGTAAAGAAGGGCTTCAGCTTGGAGGATCAGATCAAGGAATGCAGAAAGAAGGCAAAGACAGATGAAGTGATGGAGTATGTAGACCGAGGAGTTTCTGGAGAAATCCTTGATCGGCACGCTTTGACTAAATTACGAAATGACGTTAAAGAAGGGTTGATCACTAAAGTCATATGCTTAGATCCTGACCGGCTTTCCAGAAAGTTAATGAATCAGTTAATTATTACAGATGAAATTGAAAAACGGGGAGTGCAGCTCGTTTTTGTCAATGGAGAGTATACGAAGACTCCTGAAGGCAACCTCTTCTATAGTATGCGCGGAGCCATTGCGGAATTTGAAAAAGCAAAAATTAACGAACGGATGAGCCGGGGGAGAAAAGAAAAAGCCCGGCAAGGCAAAGTTTTACGGAACTTTCAGATTTACGGATATGATTATGATAAAGAACATGGGAAAATCGTCATAAATGAAGAAGAAGCAAAAGTCGTACATCTCATATTTGATCTGTTTACCCAGCCGAATACGATGGTTGAAGGCATCAATGGTATTGCAAAATATTTAACGAGCAAAGGGATACCTACCAAAAGGGGCGCAAAAGTATGGCATCGCCAGGTGGTTCGGCAGCTACTGATGAACAGAGTGTATACGGGAGAGTTTTATCAAAACCGTTGGAACACAGAAGGTATGCTAGGGAACAAGTATAAGTTTAAAGAAGACCGTGTCCCAATGACTGTTCGTCCAAAAGAGGAATGGATACGAATCGAATGTCCTTCCATCATTGAAGAACAGATATTTGAGCATGCTCAAACCCTGTTAACTGAGTCAAGGCGAAGATGGGCTAAAAAAAGTAAGAATGAATATCTATTAAGCGGGCTATTACGCTGTGGTGATTGCAACAATACGATGGTTGGCGTTAAAACTAAAAACTGGGGACAGACCGTTTTTATTTATACCGATAAAAAGAATACCTCAGGTGCAAAAAATCCAGGTTGCGGCAGAAAAGTCTATGTTCCCAAATTAGATGAAGAAGTGTGGGAGACGATTTTAGAATGGTTAAATACACCAGAGGAAATTGCAGCAGCGACTGAAAGAGAAGGGGAAGAAAAATCTGTCCATTTTGAAGAAATTGAAATTGACAGGCTGCAATCTGAAATAAAAAAGGTGAAAACCGGTAAGAAACGTTTGCTAGCATTATTTACTCAAGGATTGGATCTTTCGGAAGAAGAGGTAAAACAATCACTAAAAGAGCTAAAAGAAAAAGAAAAACGTTTGCAAAAGGATTTAGATGAACTGGGAGCGAAGAAGAAAAGTAGTGAACAGCATATATACGGGAAAAAGTTATTGGAGGAGGCTGCAGAATTTTACTTCTCAAAGGGAAAAGAGGAGTTAAGCTTTGAAGATAAAAAATCCCTAATACGCCATGTTGTAAAAGAGATCAGGATATATAAAGACAGTATTCAAATTTATACGTTCTAACTGGTAATATCTAACGCAATGTAATGACATTAGAATCGAGATTCTTATGCATTTGCGTGCGTTAAAGAAGACCAAGAAAGATGTTTCTCTTCATGATCCGATCGGTACCGATAAGGAAGGCAATGAAATCACCTTGATTGATGTCCTGAAAGCGGAAACCGAGGATGTCGTCGATGCCATTCAGCTGAAAATGCAGAAAAAGAAAATCTATGATTACATTCATGTTTTGGATGATCGGGAGAAAGAAGTCATCGTCGGTCGGTTCGGACTGGATCTTCAGAAGGAAAAAACACAGCGGGAGATCGCGAAAATGCTGGGAATCTCCAGGAGCTATGTATCAAGGATTGAAAAGCGGGCCTTAATGAAACTGTTTCATGAATTTTACAGAAGCCGGC
Source organism: Fictibacillus sp. WQ 8-8 (assembly GCF_024494405.1). Taxonomy (NCBI): domain Bacteria; kingdom Bacillati; phylum Bacillota; class Bacilli; order Caryophanales; family Fictibacillaceae; genus Fictibacillus; species Fictibacillus sp. WQ 8-8. The sequence continues at coordinate 404,968 of NZ_JAMXKG010000004.1, read as the reverse complement.
AGCAGGGGCAGAAAGAAAAGCCCTCCTATTAATTAAATACAATAAAAGTGCTGGCCAGAGAATGGACTCAGTACTTTTATTTTTGTTAAAGCTCTGTTAGCCGATGTTTATTGATTTGTTGTAGGTTGTGATTGAAGCGCCGATTGAAAAGCAGAAGGGTATAAGCAAGCATTTTCCCATCTGTTTTCGGGCATTCATTTATTTCACAAATCTGCCGGGTCTAAATTAAAGAACCTCCTGGGTGTTATTGCCATTATTATCAGCAAGTTCTTATAATGAAGCGAAATAAAACAAGCCAGTCTATGCTGGCTTGTTTCTTGTTTATTAGAAATTCCCGCCGAATGTCTGGTAAATCAGAAGGGCATTCAAAAAGATAATGAGTGTGGCTACAATACATAATAAAACGTTCGTCAATGGACGATTCGCATAATTGCCCATAATCTTTTTATTGCGTGTAAACATGATAAGCGGAATGATCGTAAACGGCAGCTGCATGCTGAGCACAACCTGGCTGACAACGAGTGCTTTCCACGTATCAATTCCCATCCCAATGATGATAAGAGCGGGAATCATCGTTACAACCCTTCTAACCCAGATAGGCAGTTTAACATTCAAGAATCCTTCCAATATATACTGTCCTGCCATTGTTCCTGTTACTGAGGACGATAGGCCGGCTGAGAGCAGCGCGATCGCAAAAGCAAGGCTGGCAAACCCGCCAAGCAGAGGAGTAAGCGTTGAATAGGCATCCTCAATCGATTTGACGCTCACTCCATTTTTGAAAAAGACTGCAGCTGCGACAATGATCATGGCCGAGTTAATGAACCAGGCAATGTTCAAAGCAAGAAGGGAATCTACGATGGCAAACTTATATACGCGATGATTATGTTTTGGCTGGTCCTTCTTCAAACGATTTTTCACTACCGAAGAGTGAAGAAAGATATTATGCGGCATCACGGTCGCACCGAGCATACCGATGGCCACTAAGATGCTGGCTGAATTAAGTTGAGGCACAACCATATGATAGCCTACTTGGGCAAAATCTGGTTTAGCATAAAATAATTCCATGATATAAACAGCGGCTACGACTAACACGAAAGCCAGTATGATCTGTTCGATGAAACGATATCCATACTTATGAAGAAGCAAGATTCCAAATGTAACAGCAGCTCCGATTAATGCGGCTGGAAATAAAGGGATTCCAAGAAGTATATAGATCCCGAGTGCAGCACCGAGAAACTCCGCAAGATCGGTAGCCATGGCAGCAAGTTCTGCTGTTATCCATAAAAAAACAGCAACCGGCTTTGAAAAATGCTGGCGGCAGTTTTCTGCCAATGATTTCCCTGTAGCTACTCCGAGTTTGGCAGCTGTAATCTGTAAAAGAATCGCCATTAAATTACTAAGCAGGAGAACCCATAACAGCGTATAGCCAAACGTGGCGCCGCCTTCAATGTTGGTTGCCCAGTTACCAGGGTCGATATAGCCGACACTCACAAGAAACGCTGGTCCAAGAAAAGGAAACGCTCTGCGAAATTTACCCTTCTTAGGGATAGCAGCAGCCAGTGCTTTACTATTCATTGTTGCTCACCTTCCTTGCAAAATAGGTCACAGGGTGTCCTTCAGGTTAAAAAGTTTCCTTTGTTCAACTTTTTGAGATTTGACTATAATATATGCGAGTAATCAGGAAAATGCAACAAATAAGAAATAAAAAAGGAAGCAGGCTTATCGATTGGTATTTACTATATACATAATGAATAGAAAAATAATCGTGGGTACGACCCAGACTAATGCAGTGACCAGCATGAGAAAGAAGAAGATGACAGACATCAGGGTAGAATAACAAGCGTTGATCCAATCTTGTTTGGTCAAAGTTCGGCGGATCTCAATTTCTTTTGGATCAGTCGTAGTTCCTTTTAACGTGTAGAGGTCTTCATTTTGTTTTTCTTCTCCGGCAAAGTCAAGCCAGATCATCGTTTTCCGGACAGCTGAAGCGGAGAAAGAGGCAATTTGTCATTCATGCTTCGTTTCTCGGACACCCACTAGATAGAGTTGATACTTTCCGTTTTTTACTTCAGTGAAGGCAATTTGCTTTTCACTGGTAACGAGAGGCAAAGATACGGAGCGGCTCCAATGTGGATCGGGGAGTGAACGCTCCTTTTTTAAGTTCTGGACAAGTGTCATCGAGAGGATGGTGAGTAAGGATAATACCGGCAGCATGAAAATTTTTATTTTTCCTTTTCAATGTGCTCCCCCTTTAAAAAAATGAATTAAGCAAGCTCTCTTGAAATATAACGAAATAGTAAGAAATTTACAATTTAATTAAAAAGGAAAACAGGAATTAGGATTGAACCTATTATTAAAGGGAATAGATGAAGTAAGAAATATACATAAGGAGGCTGCGGAATATGCAGGAAGTTTTGTTATTTGCAGTTATGATCCTGACATTAGTCTATTTCATGTATCTTTGCATCGCAGAATAGGTTTTTTGCTCTTTTCCTGTACGGGAGAAGAGTTTTTTTATTTTAAATAAACTAAATAGTCGATTTTTATTGGGAATTTCATTATAATGGAAAAAGATCGAATACTTTATTTACAAGGGGGATTACCATGTTATTACAGGGATTGCGCGAGAGCTGGGATTTGGATTCTATATTCAGCGGAGGAAGCCGATCGGAAGAGCTTTTATCTGCTATCTCCAGCATTGAAGCACAGCTTGCGGCTCTAAACAAAAAGGTAGAAGACTTTCAATTTTCAAAGGAATCATTTCAGGTGATCGTGAAGGATGTTCAAGAAACAGCTGCCTTATTGAATGAATGTATATCCTATGTTGGGTGTCTTGCTGCTCAAGATGTTAATGACAAACAGGCTTTAAATCTTCGCGGAAAGCTCGAGTCTATGAATGCGGCCTACACTACCATTCTGGTGCTTCTTGATAATAAGATGGCTGAAATTCCGGATGAAGAGTGGAACGAAGCCCTTCAAAGCGAATATTTGTCCAGCATTGCATTTTCTTTAAATGAGAGACGTAATCTAGCGTCTCAAAAATTGTCTTATGAACAAGAAGCTTTGATGAATGACCTGGCCGTGGATGGATATCATAGCTGGTCTACCCTCTATGACACAGTCGTAGGGAAAATCGGCATCGAGGTAGAACTGAACGGCAAGAAGGAAACGCTTTCTGTCGGCCAGGCAGAAAACCGGATGACTAGTGCGGACAGGCAGGAAAGAGAAACGGTTTTCGCTAAATATACGGAAGCATGGGATCAGCAGGGTGATTATTGTGCAGAAGCTTTAAATCATATTGCAGGATTCCGAAACAGCCTATATAAGCATCGCAAGTGGGACGAAGTGCTGAAAGAACCGCTTGATATCAACCGCATGTCCGCTGATACGCTGAACGCCATGTGGCAGGCAATCGAAGAGAATAAAGGTCTTTTCGTGTCCTACCTGGACAGAAAAGCTTCTCTCCTTGGCTTGGATAAATTAAGCTGGCACGATGTTGATGCACCGTTATCAAGTGCCGACAGCAAAATGAGCTATGATGAAGCGGCCAACTTTATTGTCGAGCAGTTTCAGTCCTTCAGCCCTAAGATGGCAGAGTTCTCAAAACAAGCGTTTGAAAAGCAATGGATTGAAGCTGAGGACCGTACAGGTAAAAGGCCTGGTGGGTTCTGTACTGGTTTCCCAGTAAAGAACGAAACACGAATTTTCATGACGTTTTCGGGCACACCAAGCAATGTCTCTACTCTAGCACATGAACTTGGCCATGCCTTCCACTCATATGTAATGGAAGATATGCCTTATCTGGCTACTGACTATGCGATGAATGTCGCAGAAACTGCGTCTACTTTCGCTGAAATGGTCGTATCAGATGCTGCAGTAAAGAATGCGAAAACAAAAGAAGAAAAGATTGCCCTGCTAGAAGATAAAGCACAGCGCTCTGTAGCCTTTTTTATGAACATTCATGCCCGGTTCTTGTTTGAGACAAGATTTTATGAAGAGCGCAAAAAAGGGCTTGTACCTGTTGAGCGTTTGAATGAACTGATGGCTGAAGCACAAAAAGAAGCCTTCTGCGGCTCTCTTGAAAGCTATCATCCATATTTCTGGGCTTCAAAGCTTCATTTCTATATTACCGACGTTCCATTTTACAATTTCCCATATACGTTTGGGTATTTGTTCAGTGCCTGCATTTATGCTATTGCCAAAATAGAAGGCAGCAGTTTCGAAGAGAAGTACATCGCTCTTCTCAGAGACACGGCAAGCATGACGGTCGAAGAATTGGCGATGAAACACTTGAATGAAGATGTAACCAAACCGGCGTTCTGGAAAAAGGGCATAGAGGTTGCAATGGAAGATGTGAAGGAATTTCTTGACCTGACAAAATAATAAGCCACAACAAAACCATGGCCCAAGTCGGCCATGGTTTTTAATTACCGTTTCTGGATGGAGATCGAACTGATCATTAGAAAAGCAAAAGCGATGATGAAAAACATAAAAACATATCCTGGAACAAAAGGGATAAGAAGATAGCACATGGCGATGATACATCCTGCCACTGTGATTGGAACACCAACGAAGGAACCGTTGAATTCGGTAATATTGAATCGTGCCAGACGGATCGCTCCACACACGATAAATAGAATGGTAAAAATAATGCCGGGAACCCCAAAATTGAAAAGAGAGCCCTGATACAGCAAGAATGCAGGTGCAATCCCGAAGGAAATTAAGTCACAAAGTGAATCCAGCTGCTTACCAAATTCTGATTCTATGTTTAATTTCCGTGCAACCATACCATCAAATCTGTCAAAAAGGCCAGCTAGAAAAATTAGAATAAAGCCAACTTTTAAATCATCTTTAAAAATAAACATCAAAGCGAGAGCACCTAGTGAAAGGTTGATCAGCGTAAGAACGTTGGCCGTTTGGCCTTTCATTTTCTTAACTGTAGAGTCAACCCGCTCTCTTGCAATCATGGACATAACATCACATCGCTCCCTGTACCTTTCTTCATCTGAATGGAAAGAGTACTTGTGTATTAATATTATTCACTGTTAATGAAATATATTTGATTCTTATCATTATATGTTAATTTTATAAAATTGGAAAGGGGATGATTGGAAATAAGTCCCTGTTTCTGTTTCTTCCTATTTAATAGAAAAATAAAAAAAGGTAAGACTTTGGAATAGAACACTGTATCATTTCAAGAAAACATGCCTACTATTAAAACATAAAAAAAAGCCCATTTTTTAGTGATGGGCTTTCCAAAAGTGAGTGCTGAGACGGGTCTGAAGTGATCTGCGTTCGATCTCTTTTTGAATTAATGAAATAAAGTCTGTACTTAATTGAAGTTCTTTCGCTTTAAAATAAGATTCGATCAACAGTTCGTCCGATAAGTTTTCCATAAGTGAGATGCCAATCGGGTGGCATGTTCACCTCCTGTTTTTAATGCATATTGATGCATTTTCATCGCTGTATGTGTCATGATTTCTCATAGATCCGCATAAACTATATGTTCTGGTAGTTTTCTAAAATCAGCTTAACATGAAACATGAAACAGAACAATCGTTCGATTATCCACAACGTTTGGTGGATAACTTGTGGGTAGACTGTAGATAAGACAGAAAATTCTGCTCATTGCATAGAGGAACAATGTTAATAAAGTTATCCACATTGTCGGAATGCGAACATTTTGTCGAAAACTTTTCTTTAAAAGGATGCATCCTTTCCAGGCAAATGTAACTGAAAACAATAAAAAAGTTGTTACCCGTCGAATAACTGGTACAATGTAAAAGTGTAATCTGAATGAATAGTATAGAGGTGTCCAGCATGTTAAAAAATTTTTTGCCGGATGAACATGTCCAGAGCATTTTTGATATAACCCCTGAAATGCTAGTGAAACGAAATGTAAAAGGGATCATTACAGACCTGGATAATACCCTGGTTGAATGGGATCGGCCGGAAGCTACTCCTGAACTTTTAAAATGGTTTAGCTCTTTTAAAGAGAAGGGAATTTTAATTACCATTGTTTCAAATAACACGCAGCAGCGTGTGAGCAGCTTCTCCGATCCTGTTAAAATCCCGTTTATTTATAGTGCCAGAAAACCAATGTCCCGTGCATTCAAGCGGGCTATTCGCGATATGAAACTTCAACGAGAAGAAATTGTAGTTATCGGCGATCAGCTCCTGACGGATGTCCTTGGCGGGAATCGGCTGGATCTCCATACGATCATGGTTGTACCTGTGGCAAGCACCGATGGTCTATGGACAAGAGTAAACAGGAAAATTGAAAGAATGATTTTATCATGGATGAAAAGGAAAGGCATGCTTAACTGGGAGGAATAAGATTGAAGGAACAAATTAAGTGTATTGGATGCGGAGCACCCATTCAGACCGAAAATAAGGACGAGCTAGGCTATGCACCGCCGTCCAGTTTAAAAAGGGATGCTGTGATCTGCCAGCGTTGTTTCCGTCTTAAGCATTATAACGAGATTCAAGATGTCAGTCTTACCGATGACGATTACCGGAAAATTTTGTCAGGCATTGGAGAAACAGATGCCCTTGTCGTCAAAATTGTAGATATCTTTGATTTCAACGGCTCGTGGCTTCCTGGTATACACCGCTACATTGGACGCAATAAGCTTATACTTGTAGGAAACAAGGTGGATTTGCTTCCAAAATCGGTCAATAAAAACAGGATGACTCAATGGATGTCAACTATGGCAAAGGAACTTGGTGTAAAGGCAGAAGAAGTACACCTTGTTTCTGCAGCGAAAGGCACCGGCCTGTTGAACGTAGCTGAACGGATTGATGAACTGAGAGATGGCAAGGATGTCTACGTTGTCGGCTGTACCAATGTAGGAAAGTCCACTTTCATTAATGGTCTGATCAAACAGCTTGGAACAGAGAAGGATGATATTATCACAACCTCTCACTTTCCTGGTACAACACTGAATTTGATCGATATACCACTTGATGCTGAAACAGCACTGTATGATACCCCGGGAATCATCAACCATCATCAGATGGCTCACTTTGTCGGGAAGAATGAATTGAAAATCATCATGCCCAAAAAAGAGATTAAGCCGATGGTTTATCAGGTAAATGAAGGCCAGACTTTATTTTTAGGCGGACTGGCCAGGTTTGATTACATCAGTGGGGGACGAAGATCATTTGTCTGCCACGTTTCCAATGAGTTAACCATTCATAGAACCAAGCTTGAAAAGGCGGATGAACTATACAAGAACCACCTGGGTGATCTTTTATCGCCTCCTTCAGAAGCGGAGAATCTGCCGCCGCTCAGAAGACATGAATTTAAGATCAAAGATAAAGATACTGATGTTGTCTTTTCTGGACTTGGATGGGTGTCGGTTAAAGAACCGGGCGCTCAAATCGCAGCTTATGCACCTGAAGGCGTTGCGGTAACATTGAGGCCTTCACTCATATAGCCGGGAGTGATCAAAATGAAAAAATTAGTCGGTCTAATTGGATATCCTGTCAGCCATTCCATGTCACCGGAGATGCATAACGCAGCTTTCCAAAAATCAGGGCTTCCTTTTTATTATGACAAATATGAAGTTCATCCTGATCGTTTGGAAGAGGCAGTTTACAATATGAGAACAGAGGGTTTTGCAGGCTGGAATGTGACGATTCCGCATAAACAAACCATTATGCCTTATCTGGACGAAATTTCGGACGAGGCTAAAAAGATCGGAGCCGTAAATACGGTGGTGAATGAGAACGGAAAGCTGATTGGATACAATACGGACGGGGCCGGTTTTGTAAAAGGATTAATGCGGCATGTCCATTTTCCTATTGAGCAAGCGAAGGTTCTTATTATTGGAGCAGGCGGGGCATCTAGAGCCATTGGTTATGCTCTGGCGCAAACGGCTCCTAAATCCATCGTCATTGCTAACCGGACGATGGAAAAAGCAAGAGATATTCAAAAAGAGTGTTTGAGAGAGCATGACAAGGTGATAAGCTTACAAGAAGCAGCTGCCGTTCTTTCAGATTTTCAAATCGTAATTAACACGACGTCTATCGGAATGAAGAATGATGGGAGCACTCCTATCGATCTCCTTCATCTTGCACCGGGTACAGTGCTCTCCGATATCATATACAACCCGTATAAAACTGCTTTTTTGCAGGAAGGTGAGAAGCGGGGAACAATTATTGACAACGGAGTGTCCATGCTGGTTCTTCAAGGTGCTCTTTCTTTTGAGAAGTGGACAGGTATGCAGCCAGACATCGAACTGATGGAAACGATCGTGATCGAGAAATTGGGAGGAAATTATGTTAACAGGTAAACAAAAACGTTTTTTACGTTCAAAAGCAAATCCGATTCAGCCTATTTTTCAAGTAGGAAAAGGCGGAGTCAACAGTAATATGGTCAAGCAAATTGAAGATGCACTTGAGGCGCGTGAGTTAATCAAGATCAGCATCCTGCAAAATTGCGAGGAAAGCAAGGAAGACGTCGCTCAGGCATTGGTTAAAGGCGCAAAGGCCAACCTCGTGCAAGTGATTGGAAATGTCATTATTCTCTATAAAGAATCTAAAGAAAATAAAGAGATTGTACTTCCGTAAAGGATTGATTACATGGCGAGAATCGGTATTTTCGGCGGCTCTTTCCACCCTCCGCATAACGGGCATCTTCTCATTGCCCAGGAGGCATTAGCCGCATTTTCACTTGATAGGGTTGAATGGCTACCGGCAAGCCATCCGCCTCATAAGGATTTGGTATCAGGTGTTTCAGCAGAGGACCGAATCGACTTAGTGAAAGCTGCCATCCAGGGAAATTCTAAATTTTCCCTCTCTCTTATAGAGTTTGAAAGGGAAGGCCCTTCATATACTATAGATACCATCAGGGAACTGAAAAAGAGGGAACCGAACCATCATTATTTTTTCATTATTGGCGGTGACATGGCTGATTCGTTATCCACTTGGCATGGGATCGAGGAGCTTAGCCGGCTTGTAACCTTTATCGGTATTAACCGCAGTGGCCATCCCCTTGATGAAAACCAAAATCCTTATGGAGTCCAGTTGCTGGAAGTACCGGTTTTTGATGTTTCTTCGACCCTGATCAGAAAGAGAATAGCAGCTGGAGAGAACACAAAATATTTAATTCCGGATGATGTAAGAAAAATTATAGAGGTGAAGGGACTTTATGGATCGAGAAAAAGCCCTTGAAATTGTTAAGGCTCAATTAACGGAACATCGGTACATTCATACACTTGGTGTAATGGAAACGGCTATCGAGCTTGCAGACCGATATGGAGCAAGCAAGGAAAAAGCCGAACTTGCAGCCATATTTCATGATTATGCCAAATTCCGTTCAAAGAATGAGATGCGGGAGATAGTCATGCAGCAGGGCATGCCAGAGAGCCTCCTTCATTATGGTACAGAACTTTTGCATGCCCCGGTCGGTGCTTATCTGGTGAAAGAAGAAGCAGGAATCGAAGACCTTGAGGTACTCGAGGCTATCGCCTATCACACGACGGGCAGAGCAGCGATGGGTACGCTTGAGAAAATTATTTTTCTTGCGGATTATATCGAACCGGGCAGGAATTTTCCGGGCGTTGATGAAGTCCGTCAACAGGCTAAGGAAAACCTGAACCTCGCTTGTATTCAGGCATTAAAAAATACTGTAGGATTCTTAATGAAACAAAACCAACTGATATACCCGGAAACAATTTATACGTACAACAGCTTGTTGGCTGAAGTGAAAAACAAAAAGTGAATGGAGGAATATAATTTTGAAAGAACAGGAACTAATTGAGTTAGTCGTAAAAGCGGTGGATGACAAACGGGCGGAAGATATTATGATGCTCGATATGAAAGGCATTTCCCTTGTTGCTGATTATTTCTTAATCTGTCATGGGAACTCCGAAAAGCAGGTGCAGGCCATTGCTAAGGAAATTAAAGATGTAGCAGCTGAAAAAGAGATCATCATCAAGCGCATGGAAGGCTATGACCAGGCAAGATGGGTCCTTGTTGATATGGGAGATATGGTTGTCCATGTATTCCATCGTGATGAGAGATCTTATTATAACCTGGAGAAACTTTGGGGAGACGCCCCTACCGTTGATCTGAATAAGATCCTTTCCTAATTGAGGAGCAGCGATGAGCTATCAACAATTTGCGTATTACTATGATCAGCTAATGGAAGATGCACCGTATGATCAATGGGTTGCTTTTTTTAAACAGGCCGTTCAGTCATATGGGGGAAACGTCAGCAGTGTCCTGGATCTTGGCTGCGGTACAGGGTCTGTGTCCATCCGCTTATCAAAACAGGGTTATGACGTAACTGGCGTTGACCTTTCTGAGGACATGCTGGTGATGGCAAATGAAAAATCCTTGCAGCAGAAGGTGCCCGTACAATACATTCAGCAGGATATGACGGAACTGGAAGGGCTTCAGGAATTTGATGCTGCCATCATTTTTTGTGATTCACTTAATTATATTCTTTCTGAAGAAAAGGTCTTGGCTGCGTTTCAATCCGTTTATCAGCATTTAAAAGAAGACGGCCTCTTTTTATTCGATGTACACAGTCTTTATAAAATTCATAACATATTTATGGGCAGCACGTTTGGATCCAACGAAGAGCAGCTTTCGTATATTTGGCAGTGCTATGAAGGGGAAGAACCAGACAGTGTTGAACATGAGCTTAGTTTCTTTGTTCAAGAGGACGAAAACCGTTATATACGATTTGATGAAGTACATATTCAAAGAACCTTGTCAATTGAGGTTTATAAAAGGATGCTTCAAAGCACCGGATTTCGAGTTCTGGCAGTAACAGGAGATTTCTCTCAGGATGATATTCAGCCTGAAGCCGAACGGATATTCTTCATCTGTAAAAAATAAAAAATAAGCCATGGATTGGCTTATTTTTTATTTTATTCTTGAAGGAATATTTCAAATGCTGCCGAATGATTACTTTAATTCCTCTTATACCTCGAACTGTTCACTGATTTTTTCACACTCATCGTGGTATTTTGCATGCGTACGGTCTATGACTTTATCGAAAACATCACCTGCTCCCTCGTTCAATATTTTTATTCCTTCACCAGTAATTCCGCCCTTCACGCAAACTTTCTCAATGAGTGAAGGCAAAGAAAACACTTCGTTCTCCAGCAATTTTCCCATTCCAATAATCATTTCACTGGCAAGCAATGTCGCCTGGTTTTTTGTCAAATCTGTTTTTTTAATGGAACTGTCAACAAAACATTGTACGAGATACCCAATGAATGCCGGGCCGCAGCTTGCGATATCGGATGAGATGCGTGTCACATTTTCATCGATGATCACTGGTTTAGAGATAAACGACATCAATGATAAGAGTTTCTCTTTGTATTCCGTGTGGCATTTCGAACCAAATGTGATCAATGAGGTTCCTGAAAGGGCCCGGTTTGTGATGCTTGGAATGGCGCGGGCGACACTGCAATCAAGCAAGTTTTCAATTTGTTCACAGGAAATGGGGCTCGTGATCGAGACCACGAGTTTATGTTTGGATATAAACTTTTTATTTTCAGAAAGAACATCATAGAATTGATGCGGCTTTACACAGATGAAAAGGATATCGGCAAAACGGATCACCTCTTCAGCTGTTGCTCCCACTCGGAGTTTGGGGTGGGCAGACTGCAGACGTTCTGCTTTAGAAAGCGTCCGGTTTGTGACCATTATACGTGAAGGCTGTACAGCCGATGATTCTATAAAAGATGACACTAAAATGCTCCCCATGTTCCCGGTTCCAATAAAACCTAGTTTCACTTTAACTCCTCCTCTCCCTTATCTTTCCTACCTTGATGTATATGCTTGAGTTGCCCAGAATATGAAAATTGAAATAAACGTATTGAAAGGAGACGAATGATGATCAGAAAATATGATGGAGCCGTTCGCAAACTCAGCTACATTCTTCCTGCTGCGGCATGCTTGTTAGCCGCAATTTTCTATTTTGCAGGAAAAATGCCGGATGAAGTAGAGCCTGCGCAAGGCATTCCGGTCGAATTGATGGAGAATAAAGGGGCAGCGAGTAAAATAACCCCTATTGCAAAGGATGCAGATTCTCAGAGAATTGAGATCGATATAAAAGGTGAAGTCAGGAAACCGGGAGTGTACGAGATGAAGCAAGGGGACCGAGTGATTGATGCAGTTAATCGAGCAGGAGGTTTTTCGAAAAAAGCGGAGGAAAAAGGAGTTAACCTTTCAGCACGGGTGAAGGATGAAATGCTTCTTTACATCCCAGCTAAAGGCGAAGAACGGTTGCCGGTTGGGCCTGATGCAGGAGGACAGGATGGTGGTGGCACAACAAAGGTTAATATTAATTCTGCAGCAGAGCAGGAGCTGGAAACGCTGAATGGCATAGGTCCTTCTAAAGCCAAAGCGATCATGGCCTATCGTGAAGAGAACGGACCGTTTAAAACAATTGAGGATTTGCTGAATGTACCAGGAATTGGAGAAAAGTCTCTGGAAAACATGAAGGAACAGATTGAGGTTGACTAAGTTATCATTGACTCAAAGCAGCGTAAATGCCTACACTAAAAATAAATAAGATTGGAGGAGAAAAGATGGACCGTATTTCCTGGGATGAATATTTTATGGCACAGAGCCATCTGCTTGCCTACAGAAGCACATGTACAAGACTTGCGGTGGGAGCAACAATCGTAAGGGATAAAAGGATCATTGCGGGTGGCTACAATGGTTCCATATCCGGGGGCGTGCATTGCATAGATGAAGGTTGTTATGTGATAGACGGCCATTGTGTGAGGACGATCCATGCCGAGATGAATGCCATTTTGCAATGTGCAAAATTTGGTGTACCAGTGGAGGGGGCAGAAATGTATGTCACCCATTTTCCTTGTCTGCATTGCTGCCGTACGATTATTCAGAGCGGAATAAAGACACTTTACTATGCCAAAGATTATAAGAATCACCCGTACGCAATTGAACAATTTAAAGAAGCAGGACTGGTTGTGAAGCAAGTCCCTTTTAATGACCATAATATCAACCCTCATTACATAGAACAGATGGAATTAACCTTTGAACTGTTGCGAGCTGTAGAGGAAGGTGGAGCGGGAGATCAAGAAAAACTTGAGGCTTTGAAAAGCAAGGTGCAGTATCTGTATCCCCGTTCTTTGCACTTGGAATAAAACATGAGAGCCGGATACTTCTACGCGATAAGTGCGGCAGCAGGCGTTTTTTTATCATCTTACCATTACATCTGGGCGATCGCAGGCATCGCTCTTTTTTATGGCAAAAAAGGTGCGAATACGTTGACCATCAGCTTTTGCTTAGCCGTATTTGTATTCTTTTACGTCTATTTCCAGTTTACCGATAAGCAAAATGTGACGAAGTTTTCTGGAGATGAACGAACCTTTACCGGGACCGTCATGACCATTCCGGAGATTGACGGAGATTTACTATCCTTCAAACTTCAAACAAAATATGAGAAATTTGTTGTTCACCATATCATACTATCTCATGGGATGCAGAAACGGCTTAAACAGCATCTTCATCAGGGGATGGTCTGTACGTTTGATGGTGAACTGATCGTCCCTGAGGGGCGGGGGAATTTCGCAGGAATGGATTACGCCTCGTACTTAAAACGCCAGAGAATCCACTGGAGCATAAAGGCGGCCCATCTTTCAGTCTCTGCTTGCCGGGATAAACCGCCTGATCTATTGGGGCATGCAGCTGCTTTGCGTGAAAAGGGCATCCGTCTGATAGAAAAAGTGGTTGAAGAGGATGTCTCCGGGATAATCAATGCTTTGGTATTTGGCTATCGTGAAAAAATACCGGTCGATATTGATGAGGCCTACCAGCGAATGGGTTTGTCACATTTGCTTGCAGTATCAGGGTTTAATGTGGCGATCATCATGGGCATGCTCTTTGCGGGCAGTCTTCGAATGGGCATCACCAGGGAAAGAGCAGCTCTAGGTATCGCTTCGGTCCTGCCTCTTTATGTTGTGATGACCGGCAGTGAAGCTTCCATCGTCCGTGCAGGTATTATGGGTATGGCGCTGCTGATGTTCCGGCGATATAGAAGGAGGATTCATCCGTTGTCACCTGTGAGTGGTGTGTGCCTTCTTATGCTTCTGATGAACCCTTATTACGTTTTTCAACTTGGTTTTCAGCTATCTTTTATGAATGTGTTTGCTTTACTGATATCATCGCGTCTGATCTTCAGCCGATATACCTCCTACTTAGCTCAAGCTTTGGTAACTACCCTCATATGCCAAATTGTTTCTTTCCCCATCATTATCTATCATTTTTATGAAACGTCATTATGGTCAGTGCCTCTGAACCTTCTGTTTATTCCCTTACTGTCTTTTGTGGTTCTGCCCCTTGCCTGTCTTTCACTTCCGATTTTGTTCCTATCGCTCAATGCAGCTAAAATAATCCTTTATCTTCCTGTCATCCTCATGAAATTCACAAATTCAATCCTTCTTCACGCGCAGAAGAACAATCTTAATTTTGTGTTTGGACAGCCTCCTGCCTATCTTATCCCGATCTATTATTTTGGGATCTTCAATTTGTTCGTTCAATGGGAAAGGTATGGATGTCATAAGCGTCTGCTTTATCCTGCTTCCTTTCTTGTTTTGGCCGGTGTTTTTCATTGGAATGTTCATTCCCTTGATCCAAGCAGCACAATTACCTATTTAAATGTTGGGCAGGGAGACAGTACCTTGATTGAACTTCCATTCAGGCAAGGGGTTTATTTAATAGATACGGGAGGAACACTGAATTTTGAAAAGGAAGAATGGAGAAAAAGAAAGGTGGATTATAATATTACGAAAGAGGTCGTTCTTCCCGCGTTAAAAGCGCGGGGGATCCGGAAGATCGATAAATTGATATTGACGCATGGAGACATGGATCACATCGGCGGGGCGGAAACGGTTCTGTCTGGAGTCAGGATAGGTGAATTGTTGTATCCAAAAGGCACAATTGACGGAGTGCTGGAAACCAGTGTGCTGAATCATGCGGCCAGTCTGGATATTCCTATTCGTGTTACTCAGCGCGGGCAAAGGTGGTCGGTTGGGGATCATCTTTTTTATGTACTTTCTCCTTATGGTGATGAGACCGAGAGCAATGCCCAATCCATCGTCCTATTAGCAAAGATGAAGCGTTTTTCCTTTCTATTCACTGGGGATTTAGAAGAAGAAGGGGAAAAGCGTATTTTAAGTGGAAATGTCCCTTTAAAGGCAGATTTTTTAAAGGCTGGCCATCATGGGAGTAAAACGTCGTCCTCACAGGCTTTTATCGACGCTGTTGATCCCATTTATGCCGTCATATCAGCCGGGAAAAACAATCGGTACGGACATCCACATCCGGATGTTGTGTCACGTTTCAAAAAAAATGCTGCGGTCATTTTGCGTACCGATCAGCTTGGGGATATCGAGATCCAAATGCTGGGTCACAAGTTAAAGATACATCACAGTGTAACCGGATCCAAATAAAAAGAAGCCTTTTTCAGGCTTCTTTTTATTGATTATGTAGCGATAAGTTTGATAATAACTCCAATTGCAAAGATTAACGTGAAAAAACCAAAGGACCAAACGAAGCCCATGCCTGAATCGATTAAATCATTGCGTTTGCTTTGGACGTCTTTTTCGAAATGATTCATTTCCGCAACCCTCCCGTTTCGATAATAAGTATAAGTCATTCAGATAAAAAAATCCATATTTGATTGGAAGCGTTGTCTATAAAATGCATATTCTTTTCCTTTTTTGCTAACTGTTGTCACCAATACTGCAGATTGGCATAGGATATCATAACATTACAAGGAATAGAGCGGTTTACTCGCTGTTCACTGGGAGTCCCGGGGTCTTGGTGATCAGCGTTTAATATAAATGAAGAAGCAGCAAAAGCTGCTTCTTCTTTTTGGTTTGATTCCTATTGAAAAAAACAGCTATACGGCATACGATAGGAACAGAGAAAGTTTGAGGTGAGTGGTTTTGTCGATCGTCCCATTACAAAAAAAGTTGAAACAGAAGGAATTTTCTCCGTATTATGTTCTGTACGGAACTGAATCTTATATTATTGAGCAAGCCATATCCGCCATTGTGAAGCATTCGCTGAATGAAGAGGATAAGGATTTTAACTTCTCTGTATATGATTATATGGAAACTCCTATACAAGCGATTATGGAAGATGCGGAAACGCTCCCGTTTATGGGGGACAGGCGTGTTGTCGTCGTGAAAAATGCTTATTTTCTAACGGGGGTAAAGGACAAGAGCAAAGTTGAGCATGATCTTGCAACCGTTGAAAGATATATTCAGAATCCAGCTGAGTTTACGCTTCTCGTTTTCGTGGTCCCAGCTGAGAAATTAGATGAACGAAAGAAAATAATTAAAACGCTGAAAAAGTCAGGAGAACTGATCGCAGCTACCCCTTTAAGCGGTGATTCGGCAGTGGAATGGATTAAGGACCGGGCGATTCAGCGGCAAGTGCACATCGATACAGATGCAGCGCAATATTTGACGGCCAAGGTAGGAAATGAATTGATGGCACTCATTCAAGAAATGGACAAACTGGCATTATTCGTTGGGGATGGCGGAAATATCACGATACCCGTCATTGATGAACTTGTACCGAGAACACTGGAAGATAATATTTTTTCGCTCATTGATGATATTGTTCATAAAAAAATTGACGCTGCACTAAGAACTTTTTATGACCTAGCCAAGCAGAATGAGGAACCGATTAAAATTCTCTCCCTAATGGCAAGACAGTTTCGTATTATATATGGGGTGAAAGAACTTTTTTCAAAAGGCTATGGAGAAAAACAGATTGCAGGAGCTTTAAAGCTGCATCCCTATGCAGTAAAGCTGGCTTCCAGACAAGCGAGGCTTTTTGAGGAAGAAGAGCTTCTCAGCATGCTGGATCGCATAGCTGAGGCGGATTATGAGATGAAAACAGGGAAAATGGATAAACAGCTTATTTTGGAACTGATTATGCTGAAGATGGCAAATTAAAAAACGTCCAGCCGATTGGATATCGGCTGGACATTTTTTGTTCATGCTGTTTTAAATCATACTGTTGATATTGTTTTAGGTTGCCAAAAACCATCCATTTGGCAATTATAGGGTCATTTTTTTAAGGGAAATGAAAAATACCGATTTATGTTTAAAATTTACGCTTTTATTTTCAAGTCGTTTATATGCGACAACTTACGACAGGGTTCAACGCATTCGTTTTAAACCAGAACATCACGGACAACATGGTGAATCTTTTATTATTATTATTAATATGGATGTCATTTTTTTGAAAAGCGACTGTTAACAGTAGCTTTCAAAAAAAGACATGAAAAAAACGACCTGTAAGGCCGTTTCGTGTCATTTCCCGTGATTATGCGTTGATTCCGTTTAACGCTTTAGCAAGACGAGACTTCTGACGGGAAGCTGCATTTTTATGGATAAGTCCTTTAGTTGCCGCTTTATCAACTTTTTTAGTAGCAACTGTGAAAGCTTCTTTAGCACCTTCAGCATCTTTGTTAGCGACCTTAGTTTCAAAGTTTTTCACAGCTGTACGCATAGCAGACTTTAAAGAAGCATTATGAGCACGGTTCTTATCATTTGTTTTTACACGTTTAATAGCAGATTTAATATTAGCCAATCCATTCACCTCCCTAACATTGCAACTGGATTGCAAAAAAATAGGACACAGAGTATTTTATCAGTTTAATTCTTCAATTGCAATACAAGAATGAAATGGCTTTTTAATGGCAAAAATAGAGACAATATATCTCTATCACAGGACGGTGCCAAAATGAACAACAAAGATTTGGATCTGAACAACTATTCCATTCGGACAGACTTAGCGATCGAAGCACATGAAATGCTGGTAAATGAAGAGAAGATGAAGGAGAAGGAGAGCTCTGTTAAAGGCATCATCATTAAAGAACGGGATCATGATGGAATTAAATATACGAGGGTAGAGATAGATGAAAATGGGGCACAGGCTACCGGGAAAAAACCGGGTACATATTTAACATTCGAGATGCAGGGGATTAGGGAAAAGGATTCGGAGCTTCAGGAACGGGTGCAGGAGGTCTTTGCCCGTGACTTTAAAAACTTTATTAATGAACTTGGAATTCAGGATAATGACACGTGCCTGGTTGTCGGTCTTGGAAACTGGAATGTTACTCCTGATTCTCTAGGACCCAACGTAGTGGAAAATCTATTGATCACAAAACATTTATTTGCTCTGTCGCCTGAAAATGTGGAAGAAGGGTTCCG
The DNA here is from genome assembly GCF_024494405.1 of Fictibacillus sp. WQ 8-8. Lineage (NCBI taxonomy): Bacteria > Bacillati > Bacillota > Bacilli > Caryophanales > Fictibacillaceae > Fictibacillus > Fictibacillus sp. WQ 8-8. Next base: position 386,744 of record NZ_JAMXKG010000004.1, on the reverse strand, counting down.
GCCGGTCTGTGCCATCTCGCCTGGGGTCATGGGGATAACAGGGATCGAAACGAGCGATATTATTGAAGGCGTCATTCGAAAAGTTAACCCTGATTTTGTGATCGCGATCGATGCTCTGGCTTCGAGATCTCTCGAGCGGGTAAACACGACTATTCAAATCTCTGACAGTGGAATCCATCCAGGGTCTGGTGTCGGCAACAAAAGAAAAGAGCTGAGCAAAGACACACTGGGTATCCCGGTTATCGCGATCGGTATTCCTACCGTTGTCGATGCCGTTACGATCACGAGCGATGCCATTGATTATATCCTCAAACATTTTGGCAGGGAGATCAAAGAAAAGGATAAGCCGTCCAAGTCTCTCGCACCAACATGGATGACGTTTGGGGAAAAGAAAATTCTGAAAGAGGACGATCTTCCGCCAGAAGCGGAACGGCAATCCTTCCTGGGAATGATAGGAACCCTTGATGAAGATGAAAAAAGAATGCTGATTCGGGAGGTCCTCTCTCCAATCGGACATAATCTCATGGTAACGCCAAAAGAGGTGGATACATTTATAGAGGACATGGCAAATGTTCTTGCCGTAGGATTGAACACAGCGCTTCACAGGCAGGTTGACCAATCCAACAGTTCTTCCTATACGCACTGACACATAAAAGGACAAGCTGTTTCATAGGATGTAAAGAAACCAATGGTAAACGGGGTGGGTCCTGTGGGTAAATTTATGCTGAAGTGTTTTCTGATCACGGCTGTTTTGTTTTTCGGTGTCCTGCTTGGAATGCAGAGGGCCTCAGTAGGGATGAATCATTTAAAAGGCAATACGGACACAGGTAAAGCTTTAGCGATAAAGGAAAGCAAAGGACATACTGATGCTGAAGTACTGGGGGCTGCAATAGATGCTAAAGATTTAACGGCGAAACAGAAACAATTAGAAGAGTCTAAAGCCTTCAACTTCTTTTCTTCGCTGGGTGAGAAAGTGTCTGTTCTCATTTCATCTCTTTTTCGAGCGGTCATCGGTCTTATCTCCGCAATACTTTCACAGATATTTGGATCATTAAGCTGACAGTTATTTTCATTTAAGAAAAATAACTGTTTTTTCATGTTTGTTATCCAGTGGAACATTTCGAGGCGTCTCCACTTTTCATTTGGTTCAGCATTGAACAACGGTCTTTGTATTGCTATAATCTAAAATAGTGTACTTTGCGCAAAATGTAGGAGTGAAATGAATGAATCGAGAACAAAAACTGGACAGGCAATCAAGGATTCGCAATTTTTCCATCATTGCTCATATTGACCATGGAAAATCAACGCTGGCTGACCGGATCCTTGAGAAAACCAGCGCCTTGACTCAAAGAGAAATGAAAGAACAGCTTCTGGACTCCATGGACCTTGAACGTGAACGGGGGATAACCATAAAGCTGAATGCTGTTCAGTTAAACTACAAAGCTAAAGATGGAGAAGTGTATACATTTCACCTGATTGATACTCCAGGACATGTTGACTTCACGTATGAAGTATCAAGAAGCCTTGCAGCCTGTGAAGGGGCGCTTCTGATTGTTGACGCTGCCCAGGGAATCGAAGCCCAAACCCTTGCTAATGTTTATCTTGCGCTAGAGAATGATCTGGAAATCCTTCCTGTCATTAATAAGATCGACCTTCCGAGTGCTGAACCGGAGAGAGTGAGGCAGGAGGTTGAAGATATCATCGGGCTTGATGCTTCCGAAGCTGTTTTAGCTTCAGCGAAAGCTGGGATCGGGATTGAAGAAATACTGGAACAGATTGTCGAAAAGGTGCCAGCGCCATCTGGAGATCCGGACGGCCCGCTTCAAGCTCTTATTTTCGACTCGCTTTATGATCCATACCGGGGAGTAGTAACGTATATCCGTGTAACCGAAGGCACGGTTAAAATCGGCGATAAAATCAAAATGATGGCGACAGAGAAAGAATTTGAGGTGGTGGAACTCGGTGTGTTCACGCCAAAAGCTGTCAACAGGGATTTCTTAACAGTCGGTGACGTAGGCTACTTGACTGCTGCCATTAAAAATGTAGGCGATACTCAAGTCGGGGATACCATTACGAGTGCTGTCAAACCAGCCAGCGAACCGCTGCCTGGGTACCGAAAAATGAACCCGATGGTATATTGCGGATTATATCCAGTTGATAACGCAAAATATAATGATTTGCGCGAGGCATTGGAACGGCTTGTTTTAAATGATTCTGCACTTCAATATGAACCTGAAACCTCTCAAGCACTCGGGTTCGGCTATCGCTGCGGATTCTTGGGGCTGCTTCACATGGAGATTATTCAGGAGAGGATCGAACGTGAATTTAACATTGACCTCATTGCAACAGCACCAAGTGTAATTTACAATGTTTTGTTAACTGACGGTGAAGAGATGATCGTTGATAACCCGGCCAACATGCCGGAAGCACAGCTCCTGCAAAAGGTAGAAGAACCTTATGTAAAAGCGACGATTATGACACCGAATGATTATGTAGGGACCATCATGGAAATCTGCCAGAAAAAACGCGGGATTTTCCAGACGATGGATTACCTGGAAAATAACCGGGTAAACGTGCTTTACGAAATCCCTCTCTCTGAAATTGTCTATGATTTCTTTGACCAGCTGAAATCGAGCACGAAAGGCTATGCTTCACTTGACTATGAGTTGATCGGCTACAAGCCTTCCAAGCTGGTTAAGATGGATATATTGCTAAACGGAGAAAAAATCGATGCTCTTTCTGTCATCGTTCATAAAGATTTTGCTTATGAACGCGGAAAAGTAGTCGTTGAAAAGCTTAAAGAACTGATTCCTCGCCAGCAGTTTGAGGTACCTATTCAAGCCTCAATCGGACAAAAGATCATTGCAAGGTCCAATATTAAAGCACTTCGTAAAAACGTTCTTGCCAAGTGTTACGGCGGAGATATTTCCCGTAAAAGAAAATTGCTTGAAAAGCAAAAAGAAGGTAAGAAGCGCATGAAAACCATTGGACGAGTCGAGGTGCCGCAGGAAGCCTTCATGGCGGTACTGCGAATGGACAACGATTAATTCCACAACGAAATAAAATAAGCAACAGGACGAGACCGCATATTTTTGCGGTCTTTCACAAATTTTAGACAAGAAAGCAGGGATCATATGCCAGAAGCGGCTTATTTTCATATCCCGTTCTGTGTGAACATTTGCCATTATTGCGATTTTAACAAGGTGTTCTTAAAAGGACAGCCCGTTAACGAATATTTAACGTATATGGAAAAAGAAATGATCAACACAGTTAGACAGACCCCATATTCCAGGATGAAAACCATCTTTGTCGGCGGAGGTACGCCCACTGCACTCGATTATGAACAATTTGAAACGTTTCTTAAGATGGTGAACCGACACTTTTCTTTTGACGAACTCGATGAATTCACCGTAGAAGCTAATCCGGAACAAACCGATCGAAAGAAACTGGAGATCATGGAGGCCTATGGAGTGAACAGGCTGAGCATTGGTGTGCAGGCCTTTCAGGAACAGCTTTTAAAAGAACTTGGACGGACACATGTGAAAGAGGACGTTATTCGAACAGTCTCAGAAGCAAAAGCTGTTGGCATCGAGAATATTTCTCTGGATATTATGTTCGGACTGCCCCATCAAACCGTTGATATGCTAAAAGAAACGCTCGAAATTGCATTTTCATTAAACGTCCCCCATTTCTCGGCCTACTCCCTTCAGCTTGAAAAAAAGACGGTGTTTTACAATCGTGCGGTAAAAGGGGACTTGCTGCTGCCGGAGCAGGAGGAAGAAGCCCAAATGTATGAAGTCCTTATGGAACAGATGGAGAAGCACGGTTATGTCCAGTATGAAATTTCAAACTTTGCGAGACCCGGTTATGAAAGCAAGCATAATCTGCAATACTGGGATAATAACGAATACTATGGCATAGGAGCAGGTGCCCATAGCTATGTAAATGGCAAACGAATGGCCAATGCAGGGCCATTGAAGAAATATATGTCGTTGATCGATGAGACAGGCTTTCCTTATGTTCATTCTGAAACGCTGGCTCCATCAGCTAAAATGGAGGAAGAACTTTTTATGGGATTGAGAAAAATGGATGGTGTATCTGATACCCGATTTAAACAAAGGTACGGAAAGTCCATGTATGAAGTATTTGGCCCGCAGATCGAACAGCTGCTGGCAAAGGGGTGGCTTAAAAAGTCCGGTGACAGGGTATCACTGACGAAGGATGGAACGTTTTTAGGGAATGAAGTGTTTCAGGAATTTATCGGTGTGGTTTAATCGTTGACAATCTTCAGTTGCTTTTGGTAATTTAATATTAGATTTAGCACTCGCTCTTTCGGAGTGCTAACAGCCTCGGAGGTGAAAGGATGTTATCTGAAAGACAGCTTTTTATACTTCAAGTGCTGATTGATGATTACATCCAGCATGTTGAACCTGTAGGATCAAGGACCATTTCCAAAAGAGAAGATGTCCATTTCAGCCCGGCCACCATCCGGAATGAGCTGGCGGACTTGGAGGATTTGGGATTCCTTGAAAAGACTCACACTTCATCAGGCAGGATTCCGTCCGAGAAAGGGTATCGCTTTTACGTCGATCACCTTTTGAGCCCCACGGTTCTTTCGACAGCGGATATTTTTAATATACAGGCGCTATTCAACGAGAAATTGGAAGAAACCGAACGTATTTTTGAACAATCTGCTAAAATTCTTTCTGAACTTACCAACTACACATCAATCATTCTTGGACCGGAAGCGATTGAAACGACATTAAAACACATTCAGTTGATTCCTTTAGGATCCCAGCAGGCCGTTGCTATATTTGTGACGAGTACGGGACATGTTGAAAACAGGCATGTGATCCTGCCCGAAGGAATTGCGCCCGAAGAGATTGAGAAGCTGCTCAATATCTTAAATGAGAAGCTGGCAGGGGTACCTCTCGCTGAACTTCACAAAAAAATCCAGGATGAACTCAACGTTGTTTTCAGAAAGCATCTGATGAATCATCGGCAGGCTTCCCTGTTTATTGATGATATCTTTAAATGGAGCAACAAAGATAAGATATTTTTTGGCGGTAAAACCAAAATGCTGTATCAGCCTGAATTCAGGGATGTAGAAAAAGTTCGTATTCTTTTGGACGCCCTGGAGGAAAAGGCGGTCATTGAACAGCTGCTTACAGCGAATAATGATGGCATAACCGTAACGATCGGACAGGAAAATCAGGTAGAAGCTGTCAGAAACTGTAGCCTGATCAAAGCTTCCTATTCGTTTCACGGCAAGCATATCGGCACGATTTCCTTGATCGGGCCTACCCGAATGGAATATAAACGCGTAATCGGTCTGCTTGACACGATCAGCAAAGAGTTTACGAACTTATTTAACGCTAGGTTCTAACAATAACAATAAACTCCGATTATTTTAGGGAGGTGACAACATGGAAGACAAACAAAAGGAAACTGCTGAATTTGAACAAACGGAAAACGCTGAAACGTATGTGGAAGCTGATCAAACAGCCGGCTCTGAGCCTTTGGAAAATGAAGGGGAAACGGCTGAGACAACTGAAGAGAAGCAACGAATTTCAGAGCTTGAAACCAATCTTGCTGACACTGAAAACCGATTGCTCCGCGTACAGGCTGACTTTGAAAACTTTAAGCGGCGTACACGTGAAGACAACGCCGCTCAGTTAAAATATAAATCACAGAGCCTTTTGACACAGCTGCTGCCTGCTCTTGATAATTTCGAAAGAGCATTGGATGTGAAGGTTGAGGATGCTCAAGCTGCTTCTGTCCTTCAAGGGGTGGAGATGGTATACCGCCAGCTGCTTGAGGCCATGAAGAGTGAAGGCTTGGAAGTGATCGACTCCGAAGGCTCAGCGTTTGATCCAAAACTGCATCAGGCAGTTATGCAAGTCCAGGATGAAAAATACGGATCCAATGTCGTTGTTGAAACCCTGCAAAAGGGCTACAGACTTAAGGATCGTGTCATTCGTCCAGCAATGGTTAAAGTAAATCAGTAATATTAAGTTCTTAATATTACATATAAAAGTGGAGGGTATGTAACATGAGCAAAATTATTGGAATTGACTTAGGTACAACAAACTCTTGTGTTGCCGTTATGGAAGGCGGAGAAGCAACAGTTATCCCTAATCCTGAAGGAAACCGTACAACTCCTTCAGTTGTCGCCTTTAAAGATGGCGAACGTTCAGTAGGGGAAGTTGCAAAGCGTCAGGCTGTCACGAACCCAAATACAATCATCTCCATCAAACGCCATATGGGAACAAACCATAAAGTGGATGCAGAAGGAAAAGAGTATACTCCTCAAGAAATCTCTGCAATCATTCTTCAAAAATTGAAAAATGATGCTGAGAGCTACCTTGGAGAAAAAGTAGAGCGCGCCGTTATCACGGTTCCAGCATACTTCAACGATGCACAACGCCAGGCAACAAAAGATGCCGGCCAGATTGCAGGCCTTCAAGTTGAACGTATCATTAACGAACCTACAGCAGCTGCACTAGCTTATGGTTTAGAAGAAGACAACGATCAAAAAATTCTAGTATTTGACCTTGGCGGCGGTACATTTGACGTATCCATCCTTGAAATCGGCGACGGAAACTTCGATGTAATTGCTACATCTGGTGACAATGAACTGGGCGGAGACGACTTTGACCAAGTCATTATCGACTATCTTGTTGATCAGTTCAAAAAAGAGAACGGCATCGATCTATCTCAAGACAAAATGGCGCTTCAACGTTTAAAAGATTCTGCTGAAAAAGCGAAAAAGGAATTATCAGGGGTTACACAAACTCAAATTTCTCTTCCGTTCATCACAGCAGATGCTACAGGACCTAAACACTTAGAGGTTTCCATGAGCCGTGCGAAATTTGAAGAGCTTTCATCTGACCTTGTTGAACGCACGATGGGGCCAACTCGTCAGGCGCTTAATGATGCAGGATTCTCTCCAAACGATATCGACAAAGTCATCTTAGTTGGTGGTTCTACACGTATTCCTGCTGTACAAGAAGCGATCAAGAAGTTTACTGGTAAAGATCCGTTTAAAGGGGTTAACCCTGATGAAGTAGTTGCACTTGGTGCAGCGATTCAAGGCGGTGTTATCACAGGAGACGTTAAAGATGTTGTTCTTGTTGACGTAACTCCACTTTCTCTAGGAATTGAAACACTTGGCGGCGTATTTACGAAGCTTATTGACCGAAATACGGCTATCCCTACAACGAAGTCTCAAGTGTTCTCAACAGCAGCAGACAATCAGCCATCTGTAGACATTCACGTACTGCAAGGTGAGCGTGAAATGGCTGCTCACAATAAAACATTGGGCCGCTTCCAGCTTACGGATATTCCTCCAGCACCGCGCGGAGTTCCGCAAATCGAAGTATCATTTGATATCGATTCAAACGGTATCGTAAATGTTCGTGCCAAAGACCTTGGAACGAACAAAGAACAATCCATTACGATTAAATCTTCTTCTGGCCTTTCAGATGATGAGATCGAAAAAATGGTAAAAGATGCGGAAGAAAACGCTGAAGCAGATAAAAAGAAACGTGAAGAAATTGATCTTCGAAACGAAGCTGATCAGCTGATCTTTGCTACTGACAAGACATTGAAGGATCTTGAAGGAAAAGTGGAAGAAGCTGAAGTAACAAAAGCAAATGACGCGAAAGATGAGCTTAAAAAAGCGCTTGAAGGCCAAGATATCGAAGCAATTAAAACAGCGAAAGACGCTTTGAACGAGATCGTTCAGCAGCTTTCTGTCAAGCTTTATGAGCAGGCTGCACAAGCACAGCAAGCTCAAGGCCAAGAACAAGGCGAGAAAAAAACCGATGACAACGTAGTCGATGCTGAATACGAAGAAATGAACGACGACGAAAAGAAATAATAACTGATTTTCAGTGAGGAAAAAGTCAAAGTCAGGCGAGCATCTTGGCTTTGACTTTTTTTCCGTTTTAAGATGTAATGTCTAGCTCCAGCGCCTAGTACGAAAATGAATTGCAATTTTCGTCATAGGTCCTCGAGGACGAATTAAACAATTCGTCTTTGGTCGCTTCACTCTTACCCCTCAACACAAAAAGCGTGTTGCTGTGTAAGAATTCCAGCGCTTGTCGGACCTAGCAGGGCGCTTGCGCTTTTCTAAATAACCCTTCACATATTTAAAGATCTTTCTTGAAAAAAGAAAAGGAACAATGGTAAGATAATTTTTATGTGAAGATTCGGGAGTGGGATTTCTATGAGTAAACGAGATTACTATGAAGTGCTAGGACTGGATAAAAACGCATCCAGCGATGAAATAAAAAAAGCTTACCGGAAAATGACGAAGCAATACCATCCGGATGTTAACAAGGAAGCGGATGCAGCTGAAAAGTTTAAAGAAGTCCGTGAAGCGTACGATACATTAAAGGATCCACAAAAAAAAGCGCAGTATGACCAATTCGGGCATACCGATCCAAACCAGGGTTTCGGCGGTTTTGGAGGAGCAGGAGCCGACTTTGGCGGTTTTGGAGACATATTTGATATGTTCTTTGGCGGCGGCGGTGGTGGAAGAAGAAATCCAAATGCTCCTCGCCAGGGATCCGATCTGCAGTATAATATGAACTTGAAATTTGAAGAAGCTGTTTTCGGAAAAGAAACCGAAATTGAAATTCCTAAAGAAGAAACGTGCGGAACATGCCACGGTTCAGGTGCTAAACCGGGTACCCATCCGGAAAATTGTACCCATTGTAAAGGAACGGGCCAGCTGAATGTTGAACAAAACACACCGTTTGGCAGGATTGTCAATAAACGTGTGTGCCAATATTGCAGCGGAACAGGCAAGCTTATAAAAGAAAAATGCGGAACATGCCACGGAAAAGGGAAGGTAACGACTACAAAGAAAGTCAAAGTTAAGATTCCTGCGGGAGTGGACAATGGACAGCAGATCCGTCTTTCAGGGCATGGAGAACCAGGAGTGAACGGCGGTCCAGCCGGCGACCTTTATGTTGTCTTCAGGGTGCTTCCTCACGAGTTCTTTGAGAGAGACGGAGACGACATTTTCTGTGAAATGCCGATTACCTATGCTCAGGCCGCATTAGGTGACGAAATTGAAGTCCCTACCCTGCATGGCCGAATCAAGCTTAAGATTCCAGCAGGAACGCAGACCGGAACTCATTTCCGCCTAAGAGGCAAAGGAGTTCAAAACGTAAGGGGAAGAGGCCAGGGTGATCAGCATATCCAGGTAAAAGTTTTGACTCCTACGAAATTATCTGAGAAACAGAAACAGCTGCTCCGTGATTTTGCTGAAATCGGCGGCGATGTGCCTGATGAACATGAAGAATCATTTTTTGATAAAGTGAAAAGAGCCTTTAAAGGCGAGTAAAGGATCATAGGAATGGAGTTGATAGAATTGAAATGGTCAGAAATTAGCATTCACACTACCCAGGAAGCGGTTGAACCAATCTCAAACATTCTACACGAAGCAGGTGCAAGCGGAGTCGTCATTGAGGACCCGGAAGATTTAGTTAAAGAGAGATCATCCGTTTATGGGGAAATCTATCAACTCGATCCTAATGATTATCCTGATGAGGGAGTTATTGTTAAGGCCTATCTGCCTGTGACCAGCTTTCTCGGGGAAACGGTTGATGAGATTAAAGAAGCTATCAATAATCTCATGACCTACGACATTGACCTTGGACATAATAAGGTTACGATCAGTGAAGTAAATGAAGAAGAATGGGCAACGGCTTGGAAGAAATATTACAAGCCCGTTAAGATCTCTGAAAAAATAACCATTACGCCGACATGGGAAGACTATAAGCCGGTTAGCTCTGATGAAGTCATCATCGAACTAGATCCGGGGATGGCATTTGGTACCGGAACCCACCCAACGACTGTCATGTGTCTGCAGGCGATCGAGAAATACCTGCAAAAAGATGATGAAGTCATTGATGTTGGAACAGGATCCGGGGTTTTAAGTATCGCTGCGGCCCACTTGGGAGCAAAGCATGTTCAGGCATATGATCTGGATGATGTAGCAGTTGCGAGTGCCAGGCTTAATGTAAAATTAAATAAAGTAGCCGATTCTGTTACTGTAAAACAAAATAATCTGTTGAACGGAATTGAAGGTCCTGTTGATTTAATTGCAGGAAATCTGCTCGCGGAAATTATTTTGCGATTTGTCCCAGATGCGGCAAGGGTACTTAAAAAAGGCGGTTTATTTATTACATCAGGCATCATTCAAGGGAAAAAGAATGATGTGAAGGAAGAATTGAAACGCAGCGGTTTTTCAATTGTTGAAATTTTAGAGATGGAAGACTGGGTAGCCATCATTGCACGAAATGATGGACCATTTGCGAAAGAGGTTTAACCCATGCAGAGATACTTTGTCTCATCTGCAGAGATGAATGATTCTTCCGTGACCATTATCGGAGACGACGCTAACCATATTGTTAAGGTGATGAGAATGGAAATCGGCGACCATGTCATCTGTTCTGATAATCAAGGCAGAGTGGCGCTTTGCGAAATAACGGAAATCGATCGTGATACCGTACAGACCAGCATTATAGAGTCTATTCAGGAGAGTAAAGAGAGTCCAATACGGGTTACCATTGCCCAGGGAATTCCAAAAGGGGACAAACTTGAAACCATCGTCCAAAAAGGCACAGAACTGGGTGCTATGGCCTTTTTGCCTTTTTCTTCTTCGAGGTGTATTGTTAAATGGGATGAAAAGAAAGGGCAGAAAAAAACACAGCGGCTGGAGAAGATAGCAAAAGAAGCTGCAGAGCAATCGCATCGAAGCCGTATACCCGACATTTTATCTCCTGTTTCATTTAAGTCTTTATTAAAACAAGCCGCGGAATTTGACTATAAGATCGTTGCCTATGAAGAAGAGGCTAAAATAGGGGAGACCAAGCGTCTTTCTGAGCTTTTTAACCAAATGGCTCCAGGTACTTCCATCCTGTGTGCCATCGGTCCAGAGGGCGGTTTGAGCGAGCAGGAAGTTGATGAGTTAAAAGAAGCCGACTTTATCCCATGCGGGCTGGGACCAAGGATACTCCGTACGGAAACGGCAAGCTCTTATATACTTTCCGCAATATCTTACCATTTTGAATTAATGAGGTGATTGAAATGCCATCAGTGGCTTTTCATACATTAGGCTGTAAAGTAAACCATTATGAAACAGAAGCAATCTGGCAGCTGTTTCAAGGTGATGGCTACGAACGCAAGGAGTTCGAGCAGGCAGCTGACGTTTATGTAATCAATACATGTACTGTTACGAATACAGGCGATAAAAAAAGCAGGCAGGTCATCCGCCGTGCGATCCGAAAAAATCCCGACGCTGTGATCTGTGTTACAGGGTGCTATGCCCAGACTTCGCCTGCCGAAATTATGGCGATTCCTGGAGTGGATATTGTTGTAGGAACACAGGATCGATCTAAAATGCTTCTTTATATTGCTCAATATAAAGAAGAACGTCTTCCGATAAACGGGGTCAGCAACATTATGAAAGCACGCGTCTATGAGGAGCTTGATGTTCCGTCCTTTACTGACCGTACTCGTGCGTCACTCAAGATTCAGGAAGGATGCAACAATTTCTGTACGTTCTGCATTATCCCATGGGCTCGTGGCCTTCTGCGTTCCCGGGATTCAAAGGAAGTCGTCCATCAGGCGCAGCAGCTTGTTGATGCAGGATATAAAGAAATCGTCCTGACAGGCATTCATACTGCCGGCTATGGAGAAGATTTAAAGGACTACAATTTTGCCATGCTTCTTTCTGAATTGGATGAAAAAGTGGATGGATTAAAGCGTCTTCGAATATCATCCATTGAAGCTAGCCAAATTACTGATGAGGTTATTGAAGTAATGGATCGTTCCGATAAGATCGTTCCTCACCTTCATATTCCACTGCAGTCAGGCTCTAATACTGTGCTGCAAAGAATGCGAAGAAAATATACGATGGAGCTGTTTGCGGATCGGATCACGCAGCTTAAAAAAGCTTTGCCTGGCCTGGCTATCACATCAGATGTTATTGTAGGGTTTCCAGGCGAAACAGAAGAAGAATTTATGGAAACGTACAATTTCATCCGTGATCATAAATTTTCAGAACTTCATGTCTTTCCATATTCAAAACGGACAGGCACTCCGGCGGCAAGAATGGATGATCAGATTCCTGAAGATATTAAGAACGAACGCGTCCATCGGTTGATTGAGCTTTCTGACCAGCTGGCAAAAGAGTATGCATCCGACTACGAAGGGGAAGTGGTAGAAGTAATCCCTGAAGAAGCGTACAAGGAAGAAGCCGGTACAGGCCTATATGTAGGGTATACACCTAACTATTTGAAGGTTAGATTCCCTGCGAATGAAGAAATGATCGGAAAACAGGTGCTGGTAAAAATCGAAAAAGCAGGCTATCCATATAGTGATGGACAATTTGTTAAAGTGATAGAGGACCAGTCATCAAAACAGATCGTTAACCTATAAAATTCACAATCGTATAGTCCGGGAAACCGGGCTTTCTTTTGCTTAATCACAACTATCTCGAATTTGTAGAGAAGTTTTGGTAAAATATATAAGAATGTACTAATGGCTGAAGGGATGATAGAAGATGTCTGCTATGGATCTTGCAAAATTAATTGACCACACAGCATTAAAACCTGAAACAACAAAGGAAGATATTCTGAAACTTTGTTCAGAAGCAAAAGAATATAATTTCTTCTCTGTCTGTGTTAATCCAACCTGGGTGTACACAGCCTTTGAACAGCTTAAAGGATCAGATGTAGCTGTCTGTACAGTGATCGGCTTTCCACTTGGAGCGAGCACGCCGGAAGTAAAGGCGTTTGAAACGAGAAATGCCATTGAAAATGGTGCGACCGAAGTGGACATGGTCATCAATATTGGAGCTTTAAAAGGGCAGGATTATGATCTTGTAGAGCGGGATGTACGGGCTGTGGTTGAAGCAGCGAAAGGAAAGGCCTTAACTAAGGCAATTATCGAAACATCGCTCCTTACGGATGAAGAAAAAGTTAAAGCGTGTGAAATTGCTGTTAAAGCAGGAATTAATTTTGTGAAGACTTCGACTGGTTTTTCTTCTGCAGGGGCTACAGCTGAAGATATTCAATTAATGCGCAAAACAGTCGGTCCTAATATCGGTGTAAAGGCTTCAGGCGGTGTACGCGACAGAGAGACCACACTGGCTATGGTTGAAGCAGGTGCATCAAGAATTGGTGCAAGTGCTGGGATTGCCATTGTAAAAGGCGAAGATTCCAATTCTGATTATTAAAACTAAGCGGTTTCTTATTGACCATTACCGATTGGTATATTATAATGGCAAAAGATATGTGACGCATTCCTGACATGGTTTTCATGCCGGAATGGTCTGGAGGGAGGGAAAGAAAATGGCAGAAACTCGTGTTCGCAAGAACGAATCCATTGATGATGCTCTTCGTCGTTTTAAAAGATCCGTTTCCAAAGATGGAACTTTGGCAGAAGTTAAAAAGCGCAAGCATTATGAAAAGCCAAGCGTGAAACGTAAGAAGAAGGCTGAGGCAGCAAGAAAGCGCAAGTTCTAAGAGAGGTGTAAGTTATGAGTCTTCTTGATCGATTAAACCAGGATATGAAACAAGCGATGAAGGACAAAAACAAGCAAAAGCTTTCTGTGATTCGTATGTTGAAGGCATCTCTTCAAAACGAGTCAATCAAGCTCGGGCACGACCTGAATGAAGAAGAAGAGCTCACTGTTCTTGCACGTGAAATGAAACAAAGAAAAGACTCCCTCCAAGAATTTGAAAAAGCCGGCCGTAATGACTTGGCGGATGCGTTGAAAGACGAAATTGTCATCATTACGGATTACATGCCGGAACAGTTAAGTGAAGAAGAAGTTAAAGACATCGTCCTGGCAGCAATTGAACAAGTTGGAGCTGTATCTAAAGCAGATATGGGGAAAGTGATGGGAGCGGTAATGCCAAAAGTTAAAGGCAAAGCCGATGGTGCTCTTGTCAATCGCCTTGTCCAACAAAATTTATCTTAAACTCGAACAGACGTCTGAAAGGTTCTAACCTTGAGGGCGTCTTTTTGCATGCGTTAAAAGCTGGAGAAGTTCTGGTCCTACAAGAGTACATCCTGTAAAATAAATATGAGTTCTTTCCAATATTTGAAACTTTTTCACTCGTCAAGCGTAATCATTAAAGAGGGAACAAAAGGGGGGCTAATAGTGAAAAAAGTCCGATTCGTATTTTTTCTTGCGTTAATCATGATCCCTCTGATGGTTTCAATTCAACCTGTAAGCGGTGAGGGAAGCGGTAAAAAGGTGTACGTTATCCCTGTTCAGCAGGAAATTGAGAGAGGACTGGAAGCGTTTTTAAAACGCAGTATTAAAGACGCAGAAAGTGCAGGGGCAGACCATATCATTTTTGAAATCAATACGCCTGGGGGAAGGGTGGATTCAGCAAATAACATCGCTGAAGTGATAAGAGATACGAAGATACCTACTACAGCATACATAGTGAAGGATGCCTTTTCTGCAGGAGCATATATTGCATTGAATGCAGATGAAATTGTAATGAAACCCTCCACAACGATAGGTTCAGCAGCTGTTATAGACTCGCGCGGGAATACAGCTGGAAAAAAGGCAGAATCAGCATGGATCGCAGAAATGGAAGCAGCAGCAGAGTTAAATAACCGAAATCCAAAGTACGCTCGTGCGATGGCTGATGATGATATGGAGTTAAAAGAGCTCGCCCTAAAAAAAGGAGAATTATTAACATTGACTGCTAATCAGGCGGTTAAAGTCGGCTATGCAGAAAAGATTGTAAAAGACCGTTCTGAATTGCTCTCTTATTTAAAACTGGATGATGCTTCTGTCACACAAGAAGATTTAAGTTTAGCGGAAAGGGTTGCCCGGTTTGTTACCAGTCCGGTCGTTGTTCCGATCTTGCTCTCGATTGGCTTCCTCGGAATGGTTATCGAGCTGTTCACAGCTGGTTTTGGCGTAGCTGGAATCATTGGGCTTTCTTCAATGTTTCTTTACTTTTTCGGACACCTTCTTGCAGGGCTAGCGGGATGGGAATCGATTGCCTTATTTATTTTAGGAATCATTTTTCTGTTGCTTGAAGTTTTTGTTCCGGGCGGTATTGTCGGGATATTAGGGCTGACTGCGGTGATTGCCAGCCTGGTCATGGCTGCAGGGTCATTAACCACCATTGTGACCTCAATCGCCATCGCCATACTCGTGACAATCATTGGAGCATTCTTGTTCCTTAAATTCTTCGGATACAAAGGCCCGCTCCGAAAACTTGTTTTGTTCGACAGCACGAGTACCGAGAAAGGCTATGTTTCAAGCAGGCAGAGGCATGATTTAACTGGAAGGATTGCAGAGTCTATTACCCCGCTGAGGCCGTCCGGAACAGCAGAACTGGATGGAGAATACTTGGATGTTGTGACTGAAGGGTCTTTCATTCAAAAAGGAAAGCGGATTAAGATTGTAAAAGTTCAAGGTTCAAGAATTGTAGTAAGAGAAGTGAAAGATCATCATGAAGGAGGAATGTAGATGTTTACAGGACCTATTGCTACACTGGTTCTAATAGGAGTCATCGTTATCGTCCTGGCCGTTTTGTTTACCTTTGTTCCAGTCGCTCTTTGGATTTCTGCACTGGCTGCAGGTGTGCGGGTTGGCATCTTTACATTGATTGGAATGAGATTAAGAAGGGTTATCCCTTCCAGAGTTATCAATCCGCTGATCAAGGCTCAGAAAGCAGGGCTTAACTTAACGACGAATCAGCTGGAAAGCCACTACCTGGCAGGGGGAAATGTGGACCGTGTTGTAAACGCCTTAATAGCCGCGCACAGGGCGGATATCGAACTGAGCTTTGAACGGTCGGCAGCTATTGATCTGGCTGGGAGGGATGTACTGGAAGCGGTTCAGATGAGTGTTAATCCGAAGGTCATCGAAACTCCGTTCATTGCCGGTGTAGCGCTCAATGGGATTGAAGTGAAAGCGAAGGCTAGAATTACCGTAAGAGCCAACATCGAACGGCTCGTCGGCGGTGCGGGTGAGGAAACGGTTATTGCAAGGGTCGGTGAAGGGATTGTATCCACCATTGGTTCAAGTGAAAATCATAAGAAAGTGCTGGAGAACCCTGATACGATCTCACAGACTGTTCTTTCAAAAGGTCTGGACTCAGGCACTGCATTTGAAATTTTATCCATCGATATTGCGGATATTGACATCGGCAAAAATATAGGTGCTGCACTGCAGACAGATCAGGCTCTCGCCGACAAGAATATAGCACAGGCAAAAGCTGAAGAGAGAAGAGCGATGGCGGTTGCAAACGAACAGGAAATGATTGCGAAAGTACAGGAGATGCGAGCGAAAGTAGTGGAAGCTGAAGCTGAAGTTCCGTTAGCTATGGCTGAAGCGCTTCGTTCCGGAAAGCTTGGAGTTCTTGATTATGCCAACTTAACAAATGTGATGGCTGATACTTCGATGCGGGAGTCTATCGGAAAATCTGCAGATCCGAATGGTGACGATGAACTTCCAGGAAAA
Source organism: Fictibacillus sp. WQ 8-8 (assembly GCF_024494405.1). Classification (NCBI taxonomy): domain Bacteria; kingdom Bacillati; phylum Bacillota; class Bacilli; order Caryophanales; family Fictibacillaceae; genus Fictibacillus; species Fictibacillus sp. WQ 8-8. The sequence continues at coordinate 370,228 of NZ_JAMXKG010000004.1, read as the reverse complement.
AAAGGAAAATAACCGATGGATCATATCCTGGATGCCATTGGTGACCTGATCCCTTTTTTAATCTTTGTGGTTGTCGGGCTGTTAGGATTAATCAAAAAAAGACTGGAGCAGAAGTTTTCAACCCCTCCAAAGCGCACGGCCAAGCCGCAAAGAAGTGCCAGCACGTTTTCTCATCCTGAGACGAAAGAATCAAAGGAAAAAGCGCCTCCGTTGTCTGAAGCGACCTACCAGCAAGCCAGAAGAAGTGCTCAGGAAACCTTTACAATAGAACCACTTAAGAGTAACCGTTATAAAGACAGAAGCAATGAGATCTTTACAGTTAAAGTAAAAAAAGAGAACATTGTGCAAGGTATCATCTGGTCAGAGATATTAGGAAAACCAAGGGCCATCAATCCACTGCACGGAAGAAAAAAATAAGATTAGACGAAAAGGACTGCCAGATTTGGCGGTCTTTTTTCATTTAGGTGTGATAGTTTATCCCACGTCTTCATAAAAATGAGATGAGAGGGGTGTTGCGGATGGCAAAGTGGAGACAGCAGGTAACAAAGTGGCTTGTGGAAAAATTGGATCTCCCTGCGGATGCCATGATGGATTTGCCCCGTATTACAATGATTGGCCAGTTACATATTTATATAGAAAATCACAGGGGAGTCATAGCTTTTTCAAAAGAGGAATTAAAACTCCGCTTGAAGCAGGGCAACCTCGTGATCAAGGGCCAGGATTTTGTAATTAAAACGATATTGCCGGAAGAAATTCTGCTTGAGGGCAGCATAGATGGAGTTTATTATGACAAAGCCACGTAAACCTGTGGACAGGAGGCTGTTATGAAAAAGGACTGGCTGGAACCTATAAACAGTTATGTGAAAGTTGAAATACGGGGAGAAAACATCGAAGACTTTATTAACGAATGTCTCGCTCAAAATATCTCGATATGGAACATTAGGCGGACGAATGAGAACGCCGTAACAGCTTATCTTTATACTAAGAATATTAAGGGTTTCCGGCCCCTCTTAAAACAGACAGGGTGCAAAATTCGTTTTATAGAAAAGAACGGTTTGCCGTTCTGGGCAGCCAGAATGTGGAGGAGAAACGGCCTTATCTTAGGTCTTGCAGGCTTTTTAGTCATTCTATTCCTATTATCTAACATGGTTTGGAATATTAATGTGACAGGAGCAAATCCTAAAACAGAATACCAGTTGCTAAAAGCAGCAAAAGAACTGGGCATTAAGAAAGGGAAATTTATCTTTCTCCTGCCGAATGTCAGGCAGCTTCAGCAGCAGCTAACGAACGCCATGGATAATGTGACGTGGATCGGAGTAAGCCTTAATGGGACAACCTATAACTTTCAAGTGGTGGAAAAAGAGATCCCAAAGCGGAAAGAAGCTCTATCACCAAGACATTTAGTGGCAAAAAAGGATGCTGTGATCTATGACATGTTCGTTGAAAAGGGACAACCTGTTGTGGCTCCGCATCAATTTGTTTATAAAGGGGCTCTTCTTGTCTCTGGATATATCGGTAAAGAAGGAAAAACCAAGCTTGTCCCTGCAAAAGGAGTAGTCCTTGGTGAAACGTGGTATACGACCAATGTGACCATCCCGCTTGCAACGAAATTTCAGACGTATACAGGCAACACTGTGACACAGCATAAACTCCGCCTTTTTGGTCTCAGGATCCCGATTTGGGGATGGAAAGACGGGGAATATAAAACCAAAGATGTCAGTGAAAACGAAACACCTCTGAAGTTTTGGAAATGGACGCTCCCCGTCTCATATATTAAAAAAGTGATCAGGGAAACAGATGGTGTAAAAAGGGTCTATACGAAGGAAGAAGCTGTGCAAGCAGGCAGGGCCATGGCAAAAAAAGAAGTGAGAAAACTGCTTGCTCATGATGCTCAGATAAAAGAAGAGAAAATTTTGCGCCAGTCAGTATCTAATGGTAAAGTTAATTTATCGATGCACTACCAGGTAATTGAAAATATTGCATCTGAACAACCTATACTTATCCAACAAGGAGACTGAGTAGTTTGTCAGAACCCATTAAATTACAGCGATTACAACTAGAAAATCAAGGGGAAGCCCAAGCGCTTTTCGGACCTAACGATGCTTTTCTGAAGATAATTGAAGATAAGCTTGAAGTCACGATTGTCACTAGAGGTGAAGATATTTCTGTCAGTGGAACATCCGACACGGTTCAGAAAGTGGAGGATGTCTTAATCGTACTTCTAAACCTTATCCGTAAAGGGATCCATATTTCAGAAAGAGACATTGTTTATGCTGTTCAGCTTTCTGAACGGGGGATGCTTGAAGAGATCACCGAATTGTATCAGCAGGAGATTACAACCAACGTCAAAGGTAAACCAATCAGGGTAAAGACACTCGGTCAGCGCCATTACGTATCTGCGATGAAAAAAGGAGACCTCGTTTTTGGAATCGGTCCAGCAGGTACGGGTAAAACTTACTTAGCCGTTGTTATGGCTGTTGCTGCTCTAAAAGAAGGAAAAATAAAAAAGATAGTTCTTACACGGCCGGCGGTTGAAGCGGGCGAAAGCTTAGGATTCCTGCCGGGTGACTTAAAAGAAAAGGTCGATCCATATCTTCGCCCCTTGTATGATGCACTTCATGACCTTCTTGGGATGGAGCATACGGAACGGCTGCTGGAACGAGGCACGATCGAAATAGCTCCGCTTGCCTATATGAGGGGACGGACGCTGGATGAATGCTTTGTCATTTTAGATGAAGCACAGAATACATCGCCAGAACAAATGAAAATGTTTTTAACCCGTCTTGGTTTCGGCTCTAAGATGGTCATCACGGGGGATCTGACACAAATCGATCTTCCGAAAGGAAAAGAATCAGGCCTTAAAATCGCTGAACGGACGCTCAATGGTGTGCCAGGCATTCAATTTATATTCTTAAAGCAGCTGGATGTAGTAAGGCACCCGCTTGTTCAACGAATTATTTCAGCATACGAAAAGACAGAGAAGTAGAAAAAGCTTGAGGGTTTTTGAAAGAAAACCTGAATGCTTTTTCTTTTTTTGTGAAGAAAAGCGTTAGCACCCTGCTAAGGTCCGACAAGGGCTGGAACACTTACACAACAACACTCTTTTGTGTTGAGAAGTAAGAGTGAAGACGACTAAGATGAAAAGAAGATCTTACTTTTCATCTAACGAGGACCCATGCTGAAAACAGGAAAAACGTTTTCAGCTTTATGCGCCGGAGCTGGACACCACTTCAATGCATGCTGAATTTTTTATTCTTTTTCTTTGCTATCCTCTATGTCCAGTTTTTGTTAATATGAAGATAACAATAGGAGAGACAGGCGGGGGATGGTACGAGGTGACGAAACAGATCAAAAAACGTTTGCGAATAAAAAAGGGACTGCATAATAAATGGAATTTTTTTATGTTTGGATTGCTAGCTCTTATTATCTACGCCAGCTTGCTCAGCAATGTAACCCCTGATACGGTGGATGTTGGGCCGTACTCCATTTCCCCGCGTGATATTCAATCACCGATCACGATTGAGATGAAAGAAGAAACGCTGAAAAAGCAAAACGATGCAGCGGACAAAGTAGAGAATATTTATTCCTATGATGAAGACAGTCCGCTGAAACAGGCGGAAAAGTCCAATGAAATCTTTAAGGCTATCGAAAAGATCAACGAAGCGGAGAGCAAGAATAAAAAAGATAAAGACCCACTGACACTTGACCAGAAAATAGATCAGATCAAGGGGATGGTTGGAAACGACCAGATCTCTCCCGAAGCGTATACTGCCCTGTTTAATGCCTCTCCGTCTGAACTCAGAAACGGCAGAGACCTTGCAAGCTCAGTGATCAACGACACGCTTAAAAATAAGATCAGGGTCGATCAGATCGAATTTTTCCGTGACAGGGCAGAAGATAAAATACAGCAGAATTCAAATTTTTCGAGTTCTTTAAAAAATGCTGTTGTTGAACTGACCCGAAGCAATATCATCTCTAATTTTCTGCTGGACGTTGATAAAACGAAATTGGCGAAACAAAAAGCGATCGATGAAGCGGAACCAGTCGAGATTAAAGAAGGAGAGATCATCGTCAGAGAGGGAGACGTTGTGACTCCTGAAAAATTCAGGCAGCTTAAGCTGGTAGGGCTTCTTGATAAGGAAGTTGCGATATATCCGTATTTAGGACTTTTACTTTTTGTTCTTATTTTAGTCATAGGCCTGTATTATTTTATTAAAGAATCTTTAAAAGCTACGGCGCCTCTACAAAAAAAACAGATGCTGCTGTATGTCATCCTGATCACGTTTTCCTTGATCGTAATGAAACTGACAAGCTTCATTGATAAACTGGAGATCACAGGAATCTTTTTTGTGGTTCCGATCGCTGCAGGAGCTATGATGATTAAAATGCTGCTCAACGAATTTACAGCTATTCTTTCCAGTGTACTATTTGCAGTTTGCGCGACACTTATTTTTAATGAAGGATCTACCGGAACATTTAATTTTCCACTTGGCATCTACGTATTGCTCGGCTGTGTGGCAGGAATCATTTATCTGGGAAAACGGCATTTAAAATCAAGAATATTAAAGGCTGGTGTTCTCGTTTCATTTACCAATATTTTATCCATATTGATCATTCTGTTGCTTCAAAATGGAAAGTACTCTCCTGTGCAGATTGGGGTGGAAATCGGATTTGGCTTTTTATCCGGATGCCTGGCATCTGTACTAGCTTTGGGGCTGATGCCGGTTTTTGAATCCTGGTTCGGCATCTTATCTACGACACGGCTGATCGAGCTTTCGAACCCTAATCACCCGCTGTTAAGGAAACTATTGATTGAAGCTCCTGGCACTTATCATCATTCTGTCATGGTGGCCAACCTTTCAGAAGCCGGCTGTGAATCCATAGGAGCTAACGGCCTTCTTGCCAGAGTAGGATCTTACTATCATGACCTCGGCAAAACAAAAAGGCCGCATTTCTTTATTGAGAACCAGATGAATATGGAGAATCCGCATGATAAACTGACACCGCAGCTTAGTAAGACCATCATTATTGCCCATCCGTATGACGGAGCAGAAATGTTGAAAGAATATAAGCTGCCTGGAGAAATTATTGATATAGCTGAACAGCATCACGGGACATCCCTGCTTCAATATTTCTACCACAAGGCAGTTGAACTGAGTGATGTCGAGATCCAGGAAACAGATTTCAGGTATCCCGGTCCGAAAGCTAAATCCAGAGAAGCCGCGGTAGTAGGAATTGCAGACGGTGTGGAAGCAGCTGTCCGTTCCCTCTCCAAACCGACACCCGTTAAAATTGAAGCTATTATCCGCAAGATTATTACTGAACGCCTTGAGGACGGGCAGTTTGATGAATGTGATCTTACGTTTATAGAATTAAATACGGTAGCAAAGACACTCAGTGAAACATTGAACGGGATTTTTCATTCAAGAATTGAATATCCTGAGCAGCAAATTAAAAAGAAGGTGGACTTATAATGAGCTTACACATTGATTTTACAGACGAAACCGAACAAATCTCCCCAGCCCAGATCGAGGAGTTAACGAACCTTTTAAATCAGGCAGCGGTCATGGAAGACATTCCCGATGAGACTGAGCTTTCTGTTACCTTTGTAACAAACGAGCGGATCCATGAGATCAACAAACAATATCGGAACAAAGATACGCCAACAGATGTGATCTCTTTTGCGATGGAAGAAATGGGCGAGGGGGAACTGGAAATAACTGGAGATTGTTTACCGAGAATTCTTGGCGACATTATTATTTCAGCAGAGATTGCTAAAAATCAGGCAGAAGAATACGGACACTCATTCTTGAGAGAACTTGGCTTTTTGACCGTTCATGGTTTTCTTCACCTCTTAGGCTATGATCACCTGAACGAACAAGAAGAAAAGAAAATGTTCAGCAGGCAAGATGAAATTCTTAACGAATACGGTCTCACCAGATAAGATGCGGCCATCAGCCCGCAGATTTGTTAGAAGTTTTGGATATGCCTGGGAAGGAATTAAGGCTGCAGTTAAAGGTGAGCAGAATATTAAAATTCATCTCGCTGTGAGTTGTATCGTTTTACTGGCGGCCTATGTCCTTGAATTTTCAGCTGAGAGGTTTTCCATTCTGCTGATTGTCATTGGGAATGTGATCTGTCTTGAAATCGTAAATACGGCACTTGAACGCCTCGTCGATTTGGTCACGAATGATTACCACCCGTTAGCAAAGCAGGCCAAAGATATGGCGGCGGGTGCAGTTTTGGTTTTTTCGGTGATTGCTGTTATAATCGGATTACTGCTATTTTTAAAACCTGCCTTACACTATTTCTTTTAGATATCAGCCGCTTGAAATGAGTTAAGGCTGGTGTTGAAAGGTGGAACAAGAGATGGAAAAAGAAAAACTGATTGAGGAAGCGGTTTCAGCGAGAGATTATGCTTATGTGCCTTATTCGAATTTTAAAGTGGGTGCTGCACTCTTAACAAAAGACGGCAAGGTCTATCGGGGATCCAACATTGAAAATGCTGCTTATAGTGTAACAAACTGCGCAGAACGGACAGCATTGTTCAAAGCCGTTTCTGAAGGTGATAAAGAGTTTGCTGCCATAGCTGTAGTAGCAGATACAGATCGGCCCGTTCCGCCCTGCGGAGCTTGCAGACAAGTCATTTCAGAACTATGCCCGCCAGGCATGAGAGTTTATTTGACAAATTTAAAAGGAAACATCATGGAAACGACTGTGGAAGAATTGCTTCCAGGGGCGTTTTCACCGGGGGATTTGAATGAATAAAACAGGTTACAAATCAGGCTTTGTTTCTATAATCGGACGGCCGAACGTTGGGAAATCAACGTTGTTAAATCATATCATCGGCCAAAAGATCGCCATTATGAGTGACAAGCCGCAGACAACAAGGAATAAGATCCAGGGAGTGTATACAACAGATCAAGCACAAGTTATTTTTATAGACACTCCGGGTATTCATAAACCTAAGCACCGTTTAGGCGATTTTATGACAAAAATCGCTCAGCAGACATTAAGGGAAGTAGATTTGATTCTTTTTGTCATCAATGCAGAAGAAGGGTATGGCAGAGGAGATCAGTTTATCATTGATAAACTTCAGGACATCAAACAGCCGATCTTCCTTGTGATCAATAAAATTGATACGATCCACCCTGACCAGCTGCTTCCGCTGATCGACTTTTACAGAGGCAAGGTTGATGTACAGGAAGTGATTCCGATCTCTGCTCTACAGGGCAACAACGTGAATACGCTCATGAACCAGATTACAGAATATCTGGAGGAGGGTCCGCAATATTATCCAGAAGACCAGATTACAGATCATCCTGAACGATTTATTGCCGGTGAGCTGATTCGTGAAAAAGTACTGCATCTGACGAGAGAGGAGATTCCTCACTCCATTGCTGTTGTCATTGAACAGATGCAGCGACGTGAGGACCGTGACGTGGTATTTATAAACGCCACCATCATCGTTGAACGAAAATCTCAAAAAGGGATCATCATAGGAAAACAAGGTTCGATGCTGAAAGAGGTCGGAAAACGAGCCCGTACAGATATTGAAAACTTGCTTGGATCTAAAGTTTTTCTGGAGCTTTTCGTGAAAGTACAGAATGATTGGAGAAACAAGCTGAGTAATCTAAAGGAATTCGGATTCAACGAAGACGAATATTGATCTTCCATATTTTCCTTCACATGAAAAAGATATATAAGGCAAACCTAAAGACAAGGGAGTTTTATAAAACAACTTGAAAGGTGGAGCATTCCCATGAAAGAATTTACCTGGAAGGTATTTTGCGAAACGGGCAGTATCGATACCTATTTGTTGTTTAAAGAACTTGAGGTCGACATGTCAACAAGTGTGGCTCAGTTAGAAGATCAGCAAGCGCATATTGACTCTCCCATCCAATAGGATGCCTTCATTAATGACCTGGTGGTGGTGTAATCATGCTGCAAAAGGTTGAAGGAATTGTTATCAGAAAAGTGGACTACGGTGAAACAAACGTAATTCTTACTCTTTTTACGAGAGAAAACGGAAAAATAGGAGTTATGGCAAGAGGGGCGAAGAAACCAAAAAGTCGCCTCTCTTCTGTTGCGCAGCTCTTTACATACGGTCATTTTGTTTTTCAGCAAAGCAGGGGGCTGGGTTCTCTGAGTCAAGGTGAAATCATCGACTCGTTCAGAGGCATCAAGGAAGATTTGTTTAAAACAGCTTATTGTGCTTATATGGTTGAATTTCTTGATAAGGTGACAGAAGAGAAAAAAACTCAGCCCTATTTATTTGAACATGTTTGGCAATCTTTCAACCTTATAAATGAAGGTGCAGATCCACAAGTTATCACGTTTATTTTTGAGATGAAAATGCTGCAGCAAGCGGGCATTAGCCCCCAAGTAAATCACTGCGCCAACTGCGGCAGAACCGAAGGGGAATTTGCCTTTTCCGTGCGGGAAGGTGGTTTTCTCTGTGACAGGTGCTATCACCTGGACACGAACAGGATTCCGCTGACTCGACCAACTGCAAGACTCCTTCGCCTGTTTTATCATTTTGATTTAAACCGGCTTGGAAATGTATCGTTAAAAAAACAGACAAAGAACGAAATCCAGTTTATTCTATCTACCTACATTGATGAGTATTCAGGGATGTTCTTCAAATCTAAAAAGTTTTTGGATCAATTGAATAAATTTGAATAATAATGTTGCTTTTATACCTTTTAGCTTCGTTTGCTCCCTTAATTAGTATATAATGTTTAATAAAGAGTATAACACATTTCAAGTTTGCTAAGGTGGTGCGAACAATCGAACTGAATAAAAGGCAACAAACAATATTGCAGATCGTAAAAGACCATGGACCTATTACGGGGGAACATATTGCAGACCGTTTGCATTTGACAAGAGCTACGCTTAGGCCTGACCTAGCCATTTTAACGATGGCGGGTTATTTGGATGCCAGACCCCGTGTTGGCTATTTTTATACAGGCAAAACAGGCTCCCAGCTATTGACTGAAAAAATCAAGAAGATACAAGTCCATGAATTTTCATCGATCCCCGTTGTAGTTCCTGAATCTTCAACCGTATATGAAGCGATCTGTACCATGTTCCTTGAAGACGTGGGAACTTTGTTTATTGTGAATAAAAACTCTCATCTTGTTGGAGTGGTTTCAAGAAAAGACTTATTGAGAGCCAGTATGGGAAAACAGGAATTAAACGCCGTCCCTATCAACATTATTATGACCAGGATGCCGAATATCACATACTGTTTTAAAGAAGACCATTTACTGGATGTTGCCCATATTCTCATCCAAAAGCAGATTGACGGGCTGCCGGTCGTAAAAAAAGCTCCCAATGACGAAGGGTATGAAGTAGTGGGAAGAATCACGAAAACGAATATTACAAAGGCCTTTGTTGAATTGGCCAGGGATGAAATGATTATTTGATCTTCGCAATCAGGAGGTAATGATGACTGACCATATAAATCGCCCAATGATTTATGTTGTATCCGATTCTGTTGGCGAAACTGCGGAGCTTGTTGTAAAAGCCGCGGCCAGCCAATTTAATTCAACTGCCATTGAGCTTAAGCGGGTTCCATATGTAGAAGATAAGGAAACCATTAAAGAAGTAGTGGCATTAGCTAAAGAACATCAGGCTCTAATCGCGTTTACACTTGTCATACCAGAAATGAAGGAGTTTCTCCTGCAGCAGGCACTGGTTTCGGGAGTGGTTGCAGTAGATATTATCGGTCCGATGATGAACCAGATGCAGCAGCTTCTTCAGCAGGTTCCGAGATATGAGCCAGGAATTGTACATCAGCTGGATGATGATTATTTCCGAAAAGTTGAAGCCATTGAGTTTGCTGTTAAGTATGATGATGGAAGAGATCCAAGGGGAATTTTAAAAGCCGATATCGTTTTAGTAGGAGTATCAAGGACGTCTAAAACACCTTTGTCGCAGTATCTGGCTCACAAACGACTGAAAGTGGCCAATGTTCCGCTTGTTCCTGAAGTCGAGCCACCGGAGGAATTGTTCAAAGTCTCTGCTAAAAAGTGTTTCGGTTTAAGCATCACTCCTGAAAAACTAAACGATATCCGCAGAGAAAGACTGATGGCTCTTGGGTTAAATTCTGAGGCTAATTATGCCAATATCAACCGCATCAGGCAGGAGCTTGACTATTTCACTAAAACAATAGACCGGATCGGCTGTCGGGTCATTGATGTTTCAAACAAAGCCGTAGAGGAATCAGCAAATCTCATTTATAACATTTATACGGGCAAAAACTACCGATAACCATATCGCGTACGAAATCGTTTGATTTTGTACGCTTTTTTCTGCGGAAGTAATTTTTCTGGCATTATTATAAATTTTTAGCTATAATATAAAATTGTGATTAAAAGTTAGCAATGGAACCTAGAATAGGATAAGAATGTTCTTTCCAGAGCACGGGACAGACTGATTCTATGAAACAGCATTCTTCAACAAGACGTAAAACAAAAAAAGGTTTTCTTCGACATGTTTATTTTGTAGAAGGATTCTTATGGAGGATGTAGAAATTTAATTTATGTCTAATTCAAAATCAAAAGTATGGGTAGATGGAGATGCATGCCCGGTTCCGATTAGGAATTCTATTATCGAACATTGTCGGGAATTTAATTTATCGGCATTTTTTGTCATTTCATATGCCCATTATACAGCCCCTTCACCTGGTGTAGAATGGATTCTGGTCGATGCCAACCGTGAAGAAGTAGACCTGTATTTAATGAATCATTCAATGAAAGGAGATATTGCGGTTACTCAGGATTTTGGCCTGGCCAGTATCCTGGTCCCAAAAGGTGTGATTACGTTCCATCCCCGCGGTTTTTTATACCGGGAGGAAGATATGGAAAAAATGCTTTTTGAAAGGTACATTTCCGGGAAAGAAAGAAGAGCCGGCAAACGTACAAAAGGACCAGCGAAGTTTCAGGATTCTGATCTTGAACGTTTCTCCGGACAATTTAAAAAAATGTTGTCGAATATTGAAGGATTTCAATAACTCTTAACGAATAACTATAACCTGTGTGATTTTTACAGAGGAAAGTAAATAAAGCGGTGTTTAAACATGGCAGAACGAATTCCGGACGAACTGATAGAAAAAGTTCGAACATCTCAAGATATTGTTGAACTAGTCAGTGACTATGTAACCTTGAAGAAACAAGGGCGCAATTATTTTGGCTTATGCCCATTTCACGGAGAGAAATCCCCTTCCTTTTCTGTTTCGCCTGATAAGCAGATCTACCACTGTTTCGGTTGCGGAGCAGGCGGTAATGCTTTCTCTTTTCTAATGAATATCGAAGGATTTTCATTTCTTGAGTCAGTGAAGCATATTGCACAGCGAACGGGAATAGATTTACCTCAACTGGAACGGCAGTCTGGAAACAGCAAATCCTCAGATAACCGGGCAGTCATGGGCGAGGCTCATGAACTTTTGGCGAAACTATTTCATCATTATCTGCTCAATACTGAGCAAGGTTTGAAAGCTCTCGACTATTTAAAGGGCAGAGGGTTTTCGGATGAAGTCATCTCCCGGTTTCAAATCGGGTTTGCACCTGATTCCTGGGATGCGGCCACCAACTTCCTCAGCAGAAGAAACTTCTCGCTGGAGCTCTCTGAAAAAGCCGGTTTGCTTGGCAAACGGGACTTTGACGGTAAATTCTTTGACCGGTTCAGAAACCGGATCATGTTTCCAATCTGGGATAAAAACGGTAAAGTCATCGGCTTTGGGGGCAGAATTTTGGACAGCGGGGAACCCAAATATTTAAACAGCCCTGAGACCTTGCTGTTTAATAAAGGCAAGAACTTGTATGCCTTGCATTTATCCCGTCCGGAAATGAGGAAAAAACAGCAGGCTGTTCTATTTGAAGGGTATGTTGATACGATTGCTGCCTGGAGAGCAGGCGTTGAAAATGGGGTGGCTACACTTGGAACTTCTTTGACAGAAGATCAGGCAAAACTGCTGAAACGAAATGTACCTTCTGTCGTTATCTGTTATGATTCGGATCATGCAGGTGTTGAAGCCTCCTTTAGAGCTTCATCGATTTTATTAAAAGCAGGATGCAATGTGAAAATTGCGAAAATGCCAGACGGTCTTGATCCCGATGACTATATCCAAAAATATGGAGCCGAGAAGTTTAACAGGGATGTAATAGGGGCAAGTTTAACCGTAATGGCTTTTAAAATTCAATATTACAGAAGAGGTAAAAATCTCAACGATGAAGGAGAACGAATGCTCTATATCGAAGAGATAATAAAGGAAATCAGCCAATTGCCTAATGCGGTTGAAAAAGACCATTATTTAAGGCAGCTTGCTGATGAATTTAACCTCTCTCTGGAAGCTCTAAAGCAGCAGCAGTTTTATACAGCTAAGCAGCAAAAGCGAAAAAAGGATAATGTTGACACAAACAGGAATAATAACCCTAGGAATAATACTTACTATAACAAACCGCTTTTGCCTGCCTATCATAATGCTGAACGGATTCTACTTGCGCATATGCTGAAAAACACAGACGTTGCCATCAGGGTTCAGGAGTTACTGGGAGCATCATTTAACATTGAAGAACACAATGCGGTTGCAGCTTATTTATATGCCTTCTATGAAGAAGGAAATTTGCCCAATGTTGGTTTGTTCCTGCAGCGCATTGAAGATGACAGGTTAAAAAAGATTGCTTCCGAGCTGGCGATGCTGACTGTCAATGAACATCTTTCCGATAAGGAAATGAGTGATTATATAAGACAGATCACCAACTATCCTAAATGGCTGGTGATACAGGGTAAAGAAAAGCACAAAAAGGAAGCGGAACGCGGGCAGGATTTTGCCAGGGCGGCCCAAATAGCAATGGAGATACTTCAAATGAAAAAAGAATTAAAAGGCTGATTATTTTTTTGTTGAAGTGTGGAAGGAGGGGATCGAATGGCTGAGAAACCAAACCGTCGCGAGACGGAGGGCGAATTAACCATCGATCAAGTAAAAGAGCAATTAATTGAAGCAGGGAAAAAGAATGGTGCGCTGACCTATACGGTCATTACCAACAAACTAGCGCCTTTTGATCAGGATTCAGAGCAAATGGATGAGTTCTACAACTTCCTTGAAGAACAGGGTGTAGAAGTAACCGATGAATCTGATTCTGATGAAGAAGAGCCTAAATTTGAAGCAGGCAAGGAAGAAGAAGAGTTTGACCTCAACGATCTCAGCGTTCCTCCAGGGGTGAAAATTAATGACCCTGTCCGAATGTACTTAAAAGAGATCGGCCGCGTGGATCTTCTTTCTGCAGAAGAAGAAATTTCCCTTGCTAAACGAATCGAAGAAGGTGACGAAGAAGCAAAACGCCGCCTTGCTGAAGCGAACCTTAGGCTAGTTGTAAGTATTGCCAAGCGTTACGTAGGCCGCGGGATGCTCTTCCTTGATCTTATTCAGGAAGGCAACATGGGACTTATTAAAGCGGTTGAGAAGTTTGATTACCGTAAAGGCTATAAGTTCAGTACGTATGCCACATGGTGGATCAGACAGGCTATAACACGAGCTATCGCTGACCAGGCAAGAACCATCCGTATTCCTGTTCATATGGTAGAGACAATAAATAAATTGATCCGCGTCCAGAGGCAGCTACTGCAAGACTTGGGCCGCGAACCGACGCCTGAAGAAATTGGTGCGGAAATGGATCTCACTCCGGACAAAGTACGCGAAATCCTGAAGATCGCCCAGGAACCTGTTTCTCTTGAAACACCGATTGGTGAAGAAGACGATTCTCACCTTGGTGACTTCATTGAAGACCAGGACGCACTAGCTCCTTCTGAAGCTGCAGCTTATGAGCTGTTAAAAGAGCAGCTCGAAGATGTACTCGATACCCTCACCGACAGAGAAGAGAATGTTTTGCGTTTAAGATTCGGTCTTGATGACGGCCGTACACGTACTCTGGAAGAAGTTGGGAAAGTCTTCGGAGTAACCCGTGAACGGATCCGCCAAATCGAAGCTAAAGCACTTCGTAAACTCCGCCATCCAAGCAGAAGCAAGAGATTGAAGGATTTCTTGGAATAAAATAGATCAGTGATAAAGTCTGCCCTTGCCGGCAGGCTTTTTTATTTTGCTCAATGATTTATTGAACGAATGCAGGAAAATAGAACATAATAACATTTTTACCAGTTATTATTATCCATTTTACTGATAAATTTAGCTGAATGCAAATCAACCGGATAAAAAAAGACTTCCAAAAGAAGGAAAAATAAACGTAAAAATAATAATGTTAATGTTGTAAAAATTCTGCCTTTATATCTATAATAAACTTGAAAGCGATTACACACAATGGTGAAATTATACAAAAGGTGGGGTCATCCATGAATTACGCATTGACAGATGAGCAAGCAATGATACAAAAAATGATGAGGGAATTTGCTGATGAAGAAGTTGCGCCTGGCGCAGAACAAAGAGACAAAGAAAAAAAGTTCCCTGTTGAAATTTTTCAGAAGCTAGGGAAGCTGGGAATCATGGGCTTGCCTTTCCCTGAAGAATATGGCGGCGGAGGGGCAGATACCATTTCTTTTGCGATCGCAGTAGAAGAACTAAGCCGAGCATGCGGTTCTGCCGGTATCACGTATTCGGCACATGTTTCTCTTGGCGGAGCTCCCCTCTATTTGTTTGGAACAGAAGAGCAGAAGCAAAAATATCTTGTGCCAATCTGTACAGGAGAATCGATGGGTGCTTTTGGTCTGACTGAACCGAACGCTGGCTCAGATGCTGGGGGAACACAAACAACCGCTGTGAAACAAGGCAATCAATGGGTGATCAGCGGAAGCAAGTGCTACATTACAAATGCAAGCTATGCCAAGCATCTCGCACTGACAGCAATTACAGGGAAAAATGACGGCAAGAAAGAGATCAGTGCCATTATTGTTCCTACTGACTCTGAAGGTTTTAAAGTGATCGATAACTATGAGAAACTGGGGCTTCATTCTTCAAACACTACTGAATTAATCCTTGACCAAGTAAAAGTTCCAGAGGAGAATTTGCTTGGACAGCGTGGAGATGGTTTTAAGCAATTTCTGATCACGCTTGACGGCGGACGTATTGGTATTGGTGCGATGGCAGTAGGCATTGCACAGGCTGCCTATGACAAGGCTCTTGCTTATTCTAAAGAAAGAAAGCAGTTTGGGACCGCTCTTTCTAAATTTCAGGCGATTCAATTCAAACTTGCTGACATGGCAATGAAGATTGAACTGGCGAGGAACATGGTATACAAAGCCGCCTGGTTAAAAGACCAAGGGAAAAGGTTTTCCAAAGAAGCAGCAATGGCGAAGCTTTACGCTTCAGAGGCTTGCATGCAGATCTGTTCGGAAGCGGTTCAGATTCACGGTGGTTACGGGTACATGAGAGACTATCATGTAGAGCGCTATTTCCGTGATGCTAAGCTGACTGAAATCGGTGAAGGAACGTCTGAGATTCAAAGAATGGTAATATCCAGAGAAATCGGCTGTTAATTCTAAAGAATGGGGTGAATTATGACAGAGCTGCAATCCGTAACTATTGGAAAATATCTTGAAGAGCAAGTGAAGAAATTCGGCTCTCGTGAAGCTGTTGTATACAGCAATCTAGGAATCCGGTATTCCTATAAAGAATTTTACGATTTAACTGCGAAAGTAGCTAAAGGATTAATGTCACTCGGTATTAAAAAGGGAGATCATATTGCAGTCTGGGCAACCAATGTGCCGGAATGGATATTGCTGCAATTCGGCTCAGCAAGAGCGGGGGCGGTATTAGTAACGGTAAATACCAGCTACCAGCAGACTGAACTGGAATACCTCCTAAAACAGTCAGATTCAAAAGCCTTATTTCTCATAGAGGGCTTCAAAAACACGTCCTATGTACAAATGGCTCAGGCTGTTCAATCCAAAAACGAACAATTCCCTCTGCTAGATCAATTCATTTATATAGGCAATGGCCAGCCAGAAGGGATGTCAAACTGGGAAGAGATGCTTCGTTCAGGAGAAAACATTTCCGATGAGGAGCTCCTAGAGAGAGAAAAATGCCTGGAGCCTTCAGATGTCATTAACATGCAGTACACGTCAGGCACGACTGGTTTTCCAAAAGGGGTCATGCTGACGCATAGTAATATTCTTGGAAACGCTCATCATTTGGCGGCAGCCATGAGGTTAACTGAACAGGACCGTCTATGTATTCCGGTACCGTTCTTTCACTGCTTTGGGTGTGTGATCGGAACGTTAACAGCAGTTTCCGCTGGAGCAGCTATGGTACCCATCGTTCAATTCAGTGCAAAGGAAGTCCTGGAGACCGTCGAAAAGGAAAAATGCACGGCGCTTCACGGCGTACCTACAATGTTCATTGCAGAGCTGAATTATGAAAATTTCCAGCAGTACGATTTAAGTTCTCTTCGGACAGGAGTGATGGCAGGATCTACTTGTCCAATTGAAGTCATGAAGAATGTCATCAGTAAAATGGGAATGTCAGAAATCACAATTGCTTATGGACAGACAGAAACCTCGCCGGTCTTTACTCAAACGACACCTGATGATCCTATTGAAAAGAGGGTGGAGACGGTTGGGAAAAAGCACCCGGGTGTTGAAATCAAAGTTATCGATCCTGCAACAGGCAAGACGGTACCTTTTGGAGAACAGGGGGAACTCTGTACAAGAGGCTACCACGTGATGAAAGGATATTATAAGATGCCTGATGCGACCAGAGATGCGATTGATCAGGAGGGCTGGCTCCATACCGGTGATCTGGCTGTGATGGACGATGAGGGCTACGTGGCCATCACAGGCCGTTTGAAGGATATGATCATCCGCGGCGGTGAAAACATTTACCCGCGAGAAGTCGAAGAATTTTTATATTCGCATCCTTCAATTCTCGATGTTCAGGTGATCGGAGTTCCGGACGAAACATTTGGAGAAAAAGTGGCTGCCTGCATCCAGCTAAAAGAGGGGCATAGTATTGGGAAAGAAGAACTGGCTGCCTATTGCCAAGGAAAGATATCCAAGTTCAAAATTCCTGAATACATGATTTTTGTAGACGAATATCCAATGACGGCATCTGGTAAAATTCAAAAGTATAAATTGCGTGAGGAGGCTAAAAAGCAAATTGAAGCAGAACAAGGTATAGTGACCTGACCGTCCGCAACTGCGGGCGTTTTTTCTTTGCTGCATCAGGTGATCATTTAATATGAAATCCATACACTATGTTTAATTCCAAGTTTGAAGGCTTTTTACAAAACTAGTAAAAGTTTAACTTTCTCTTTCCTTCGACTCTTTTTTCAAGTAAAATAGGATATGGATTGTTAGCACTTACATAAGCAGGCAAAATGTACATCAAATGTATAACAGATGAAGGAGGAAAAATGATGAAACGTAATCCGCTTATTCCTTTTATCTTTACAGGAGTAATTGGCATTATTCTCATTATCGGCATGTCATTTTGGGGAATACATAATCAGGAACAAGCGAAAAAGGAAAAAGAACAGGCTGCACTTGATCCTGCAGCAATTTTTAAACAAAACTGTTCTTCCTGCCATGGCCAAAACCTGGAAGGCGCGGTTGGTCCTAACCTTCAAAAAGTCGGAGCCAAATATTCAAAAGAGCAAATCACTAATATTCTTAAAAATGGTAAACCTGGCGGAATGCCCGCTGGTGTCGTAAAAGGCGAAGAGCAACAAATCATTGCAAAATGGCTTTCAGAGAAAAAATAAAAGAAGCTGACTTCAATCAACAGCCTTATGGCGTTATGATTGAGTCGGCTTTTTTACTTTTTTCCTGTGACATGATAATAATAAGTAGTACGATAATAAAAACAGGTGGATAAAAATGAAACGAGATAACCTTTCCTTAAGACTTAAAACAGTAGCAAATTATGTGCACCGGGAGGCAGTGATAGCTGATATTGGTTCGGATCATGCCTACCTTCCATGCTATTTAGTACTTGAACACCAAGTTGTATATGCGATTGCGGGTGAAGTAAATGAGGGTCCCTATCAATCAGCATTAAAAGAAGTACAATCAGCGAACCTCCAGACTAAAATATCAGTCCGCAAAGGAGACGGTCTTGAAGTGATCTCTCCCAACGAAACGGATGTAATCACCATTTGCGGAATGGGCGGTCAACTGATTGCCAGTATTTTAGAAAAAGGGAAATCCAAGCTGGAAGGTGTTAAAAGACTAATATTGCAGCCGAATGTAGGTGCAGACTCGGTCAGAATTTGGCTTAAAAATGAAGGATGGACCTTAACTCAGGAGGAAATTTTAAAAGAAGACGGCAAGATTTATGAAGTACTGGTGGCAGATCGCCAAGAAGGGAACCAGCCCTATACTGAGAATGAAACGCTTGAACTATTGCTGGGCCCTTTTTTGATGAAGCAAAAGAATGAGGCATTCATTGAAAAATGGAGAGGCGAGCTTGAGCAGTGGACCAAAATCCTTCAGCAAATGGAATCAAGCCAATCTCCTGATTCGATGGAGCGAAAACGGCAATTGATGAAAAGAATAGAATCCGTAAAGAAGGAGCTGGAATCGTGAATAAATACGCAAACGGGCACTCGGTCATTGGTGAGCTGCATGCCTTGGCACCAAAACATCTTGCGGAAGAAGGAGACCCGATCGGATTGCAGGTCGGAAATTTGAACAAGCCTGTAAAAAAAGTCATGATTGCCCTGGATGTATTGGAAGAAGTAGTGGATGAAGCGATTGAAAAAGGAGCGGAATTGATCATCGCCCATCACCCGATGATTTACCGACCGCTGAAAAAAATTGATCTCTCCATGCCGCAGGGAAGAATGATTGAAAAGCTCATTAATAATGACATAGCAGTATACGCAGCACACACGAATCTGGATGTAGCGAAGGGCGGAGTGAACGACTGGCTGGCTGAGGCCTTGCACCTCGAACAGACAGAAGTTCTTAAAGGCACCAAAGAGATATCCCTGGTCAAACTTGCGGTATATGTGCCGGAAGAACAGGCGGATACTGTCAGAGAAGCCATGGCCGCGGCAGGAGCAGGTCATATCGGTCAATATAGCCATTGTACGTTTAATACGTCAGGTGAAGGTACCTTCAAGCCTCTTGAGGGGACAAATCCTTTTATCGGCACGAAAGGAAAGATTGAAAGGGTAAATGAAATCAAAATAGAAACGATGATTTCTGAAGACCTGGTGAAACAAGTCATATCCTCCATGAAGAAAGCTCATCCCTATGAAGAGGTGGCTTATGATCTGTATGAACTGAAAAACGAAGGAGAAACCCTCGGGATTGGAAAGATTGGCCGTCTTGCGGAAGAAATGCCGTTTGAAGATTTTATCCAGCACGTTAAACAAGCATTGGATGTACCAGCCTTGCGTGCGGTGAAAGGGCACTCGAGGCCAGTCAGAAAGGTTGCTGTGGTAGGCGGTGATGGAAACAAGTTCATATCTGCTGCCATCATGAAGGGGGCAGATGTGCTCGTAACAGGGGATATGTATTATCATAATGCCCATGATGCCCAGGCAGCAGGCTTGTCCATAATCGATCCCGGACATAATGTGGAGAAGATCATGAAAACAGGACTCTCTACTTTTTTATCAGGAGAATTGAAAAAAAAGGGCTACACTACCGAAGTCATTTCTTCAGCAGTTCATACCGATCCATTTCTTTTCTATTAAAAAAATAAAAGGCTGACAAACCACTTGGTTATGTCAGCCTTTTTATTATTGCTTCGTTTTTACTTTTGGCAAGATCTTGCTTAAGCTTACTTTTCTTTCTTTTTCCCAAGTCGAAGGATCTTTATCGTCATATTGCTCTAAAAAAGAGATAACTTCCTTCGTGATGGGGGTAGGGGTGGAGGCACCGGATGTGATGCCGACGATATTCACATCTTTAAGCCAATCCAGTTCAATTTCAGCTACATCAGCAATACGGTAAGCCGGTGTTCCTGCAATTTCCTGTGAAACTTGTGCCAGACGGTTCGAATTGTTGCTTTTCGGATCGCCTACAACAAGAACAAGATCACATTCTTTTGCCTGCTCTGCAACAGCCTCCTGTCGAACCTGTGTAGCCAAACAGATTTCTTTATGAACCTCGGCGTTTGGGTATTTTATTAGCAGCTGTTTAATGATCTCAGCTACATCCCACTGGCTCATCGTCGTCTGGTTCGTAATAAGAATCTTGGCGTTCTCAATCGTCAGGTTGGCAATGTCCTGCGTGTTTTCAATCAAATGAACCGCATGGGGAGCAATGCCAATCGCACCTTCCGGCTCAGGGTGGCCCTTTTTGCCAATATAAATGACTACATATCCCTCTTTTTCCTTTTCCCGGATCAAGTCATGTGTTTTGGTAACATCTGGACACGTTGCATCAATTTCAATCAGCCCTTTTTCATGAGCGATGCGTCTCACTTCTGGAGATACTCCATGAGCTGTGTAAATAACAGTGCCCGACTCAATGTTGCGGATGATGTCCAAACGGCTCTTCCCGTCCAGCGTAATAATTCCCTCTTCTTCAAAAGCATCGGTAACATGTTTATTATGAACAATCATGCCCAAAATATAGATAGGCCGGGGCAATGATGGATCTTTAGCCGCCTGTCTTGCTAATACCATGGCATCAACTACGCCATAGCAATAACCTCGAGGAGATATTCTAACAACCTTCATTTTCATCTCTCCCTTATAAACTAAAAAGATCTGCTGTTCAGATGAAATGGTCTGAACACCTCTTCCCATTATAAAGGAGAGCGTATAAGAAAACAATGAAGCGGACTTTGAGCTAAATGAACAGCTTTGGTGGAGGCTGCAGGCGTGTGACCGGTCTTTTACTCGATGATTTCGGCGGCTTTCCAACATTTTTTACTTTTCTGGCTGCAGGACCGATAATAATTTTAGCGTCTTCTGGAGTGCCTGCCGGTATATCATAAGGAAAGCTGCTTTCTTCCAGCATCTCGCTGTCTACTGCAACTTTTACAGGCTTAGCTTCAGTTTTGGGTTTCTCTTTCTTTTTAGGTTTGCTTTGAGGAGCTGCTTCTTTTTTTGCTTTTGTTCTTTCGTCTCTGGCTTCTTTTTTTTCTTTTATCGTTTTGTTTGTGTTATCTCTAAATTCTTTTAAGGACTTCATCATGTCCGGTAGATTTTTTACCATTGGCCCGTACTGTTTTACCATGGGACCCATTGTTTCAGCAACCTGCAGCATTTTTTGAACGTTTTCCACCATGGTCAGAACGTTCAACGGCGATCTGGCCGCACCGCCTAGACCGGCTAGAGACCGCATGCCCGCTGGAGGAGTGAATCGCTGTCCAGGCGGTATACCCGCCGATCGTCCGCGCTGAGGACCTATAGGGGGATATGGATGCATTGTTTGACCCTCCCTTCAGAAAAATACCCTTCACTTAAAGATATGAAAGTCTGGCTCAAAGGTGTGCGGATGTCTTGGCAAAACGGCAGAATTCCTTTTCTTCATAGCTAATTTTCAAGACTTCATCTATAATACTAAAAGTAGACAATACAAATGGAAAAAAGTCAGGTGATAAAAAATGAAAACAGCGTTTGACCGTTTAAATATAAAACCGTTTTTATTAAACGCAATGATCGAGCAAGGATTCAAAAAACCGACAGATATTCAGGAGCGAGTTGTTCCGGGAATTCTGAACGGTTATGACATTATCGGACAGTCACAGACCGGTTCAGGTAAAACTTTAGCTTTCCTTTTGCCGGTACTGAATAAGATCAATACCGAAAAAAATGAAATTCAAGCGATCATCACGGCGCCTACCCGTGAACTCGCACAGCAGATCTTTGACGAGTATGAAAAGCTGTCGGAATACTTTCCTGAAGATGATTTCATCCGGGCGAAGACGGTCGTTGGTGGAACCGACCGAAAAAGAATGGCTGACCGTCTGAAGAATGCTCCGCATTTGATCATCGGTACACCAGGGCGCATTAAAGACTTGGTGAACAATGAAGGAATCAATATCTTTTCGGCAACGACGCTCGTTGTTGATGAAGCTGATCAAATGCTCGATATGGGATTCATTGAAGACGTCGACCAGGTGGCAGCACGTATGGCAACAAAAATTCAAATGCTTGTGTTTTCCGCGACAATCCCGGAAAAGCTGCAGCCGCTGCTTAAAAAATATATGAATAATCCGCGCCATGTTCATGTGAGCCCTGAACAGACGACAGCGAAAGAAATCAAACATGTTTTGATTCCGCTAAAGCATAAGGACAAGATAAAGACTTTGATCGAAGTTGCAAAAGCGTATAATCCTTACCTTTGTTTAGTCTTCGTCAACACGAAGAAAACAGCAGATGAAGTAGCGGATGCCATGCTCGCAGAAGGCATGAATGCCGAGCGGCTGCACGGCGATGTTCCTCCGCGTGAACGGAAGAATATCATGAAACGAGTGCAAAAAGCAGAGTTTCAATATGTTGTAGCGACTGACCTGGCAGCGAGGGGCATTGATATTAAAGGGGTAAGTCATATCATTAACTTCGAGCTCCCAGCCGATTTGGATTATTATATCCATCGTACAGGCCGGACAGGCCGTGCTGGAATGTCAGGCATCGCGGCAACCATCATTGAACCTTCTGATCAGCTCGCTATTCAAAAACTGCAGAATCGAAAAATTCTGTTTGTTCAAGAAGAGCTGAAGAACGGGGAATGGAAAGAGGTGCCCCTTCGAATAAGAAAGGCCACTGTCCAAAAAGGAAGCACAGGTGCAAGTGTACAGAAACCTAAAAAAGTGAAGCCAGGCTATAAAAAGAAGATGGCAGAAGAAAAACGCAGAATGGAAAAAAGGCAAAATCGCAATAAAAGATAATCATCAAGGTTAGAGAAGGAGATCAGGTATGCTGAAACTAGGATCACACGTATCAATGAGCGGAAAGAAAATGCTTCTTGGGGCAAGTGAAGAAGCAGCTTCCTATGGAGCCAATACTTTCATGGTTTATACTGGTGCGCCTCAGAATACCCGCAGAAAAAAGATTGAAGATCTGAACATTGAAGCGGGTATCAAGCATATGCAAGAAAATGGCATGACAGAATTGGTCGTGCACGCACCATACATCATTAACATCGGAAACTCAGTCAAACCGGAAACTTTCCAGCTGGGCGTTGACTTTCTTACTTCTGAGATCGAACGTACAGCTGCCATTGGCGGAAAGCAAATCGTTCTTCATCCCGGAGCCCATGTTGGTGCGGGAACAGAAGATGGGATCAAGAAAATTATTGAAGGTTTGAATGAGGTGCTGACACCTGAACAAAATGTTCAGATTGCACTGGAGACTATGGCAGGAAAGGGTTCGGAATGCGGCTGTACGTTTGAAGAATTGGCCTCTATTATTGATGGGGTTCACCTTAACGATAAGCTTTCCATCTGCTTTGATACTTGTCATACGCATGACTCTGGATATGATATCATCAATGATTTTGATGGAGTGCTGAACACATTTGACAAATTGATCGGCCTTGATCGTCTGAAGGTTCTTCATATCAATGACAGCAAGAATGAGCGCGGTGCCCGAAAGGACCGCCACGAGAACATCGGATTCGGAAAGATCGGTTTTGATGCATTAAACTATATCGTCCACCATCCGCAGCTTGGCGATGTCCCTAAAATATTAGAGACACCTTATGTTGGAACAGATAAGAACAATAAAAAACCTCCATATCAACTGGAGATCGAAATGCTGAAGAATAAAGAGTTTGTTCCGACTTTGCAGGAACAGCTCCTAACTGTATAAAAAAAGAGGCGGAAAAACGCCTCTTTTTTATCTGTTTAAATAATTGTTGATTAAGTATTGGATGTAATTTGCTTTCTCGCGGCTCACTTCTGCGGCAATCGCTTCAATGATTTCTGCACGCTGGGCAGCATTTGTTATGTTAATGTTGTATCTTCTTAAAATCCCGATCACTTTATTGGCTTCCTGCATGGAAACCGGAAACTGATACTGTCCTGCCAATTGAACGAGTTCCTGGGCAGTAAGCTGATTTAATTTCGAGTTGACCATATGGACCATAAAAGGATTCATTTTATCCCCTCCTATTCACCCTATCCTATGAAGGAGCGGAAAAAAAGTGAACAGAAAAAAGCCGCTTAGAGCGGCTTTTTAGTAATTTATATCACAGAATGAAACATGAAATTTATCAGAAATAATAAGGCGATTACATACAGTGGTGCAGGGATCTGCTTGCGCTGTCCCACTGCCATTTTCAAAACGGGATAAGCAATGAAACCGAAGGCCAGCCCGTCAACAATGCTGTATGTTAAGGGAATGAGCGCGATGATCAAAAACGCAGGAAATCCTTCTGTAAAATCAGAAAGCGGGATATGCTGTATATTTTGGACCATAAGACCACCAATAATGATCAGTACCGGCGCGATTGCTCCGTCTGGTATCATGCTGAGGAATGGAGTGACAGCAATCGAGGCAAGGAACAAGATCCCTGTAACGACACTCGTCAAACCCGTTCTGCCTCCTTCGGAAATCCCAGCAGCACTCTCTACTGTAGAAATGGTAGGGCTTGTACCAAGTACGCCTGAAATGAGAGATGCCACGGCATTTGCCTGAAAGGCTTTTGGGAATTTTCCGCGATCTGGCAGAAGGCCGTGAAGGAGCCCCATGTTTTCAAATGTAACAATCATCGTAAGTGAAAACGTAGCAATCCAGAATGGAAGGCTGAAGATTCCTTTGAAATCTGCTCCGAAAAAGAGCTCCATAAAGGGCGCCAATTCAAGCTTATTATGAGTATCTTCCGTGCCATGCGCCCAGCCGGTTAGGTAACTTATCAGGCAAGTAAGCGCAATTCCAATCAAGAAGCTGCCTTTCACATTTCTTGAAAAAAGAAACAAGGTTACGACCAGCCCTATGATGGTAAGCAAAGTGGTCGGATGCCCTAAGTGTCCAAGCTTCACAAAAGTAGTAGAACTGGCTTCAATAATTCCGCCTTTTTGCAGGCCGATAAATGCTAGAAATAATCCAATGCCAACCGTTATACTATGCTTTAAAGAAGCTGGAATACTTTCTGACAGTACATCCTTAAGCCGGGTTGAGGCAACAGCCAAAAATAAAATACCTGAGATGATAACAGCAGCAAGCGCTTCTCTCCATGAAAGCCCCATACCTTGTATGATGGTATAGGTAAAAAAGGCGTTTACGCCCATACCCGGCGTTAAAATGATCGGAGCGTTCGCATAGAATCCCATAAAAAAGCATCCGGCTACAGAGGTCAGGATAGTGGCAAGAAGTACGCCGTAATAAGGCATTCCTGCATCAGCCAGTATTAAAGGATTGACGATAATAATATAAGCAATGGTGAAAAATGATGTAACACCAGCAAGTACTTCCTGTTTTATGGAACTGCTGTGTTTCTCTAACTGAAAAAATTTTGATACGTTCAAGTGTTTCCCTTCTTTATTTACTTATCCCTCTCCCACCCAGCAGCCAAGAGCTGCCAATTAAAAATTATAACGCAATGCCTCCTTCTTGACTACTCCTTCTTTTTAAAGGTTTCAAAGTGGAGGGGAAGTAGCATTAAACAGAGCAAAGGATGATAGAAATGACATATAAAGCAGTATGTTTTGATATGGACGGTGTATTGGTTGATACGATGAAAGACCATGCAAAGGCGTGGAACTATGCCTTTGGTGAGCAGGGCCACATCATTAGTGAAGATTACTTTTACGAGCTGGAAGGAATGCCGGGGATGCAGACCATTCTTCATGTCAATAACCGCCATCTGCTCAAATTATCTGATACTGAACAAGAAGAAATCTATCATAATAAACGGTCGCATTTTATACAAAATTCTACCTATGCCTTCTATGACGAAACCGTTGATGCCATCCTGGCTTTAAAGGAAGCAGGGATACCGATCGCTCTTGCGACAGGGAGCAGAAAAGAGTTTGTACAGGAAGTACTTGAAAAGCTGCGGATCTCATTTGATGCTGTAATTACAGGCGATGATGTTGAAAAAGGTAAGCCTTCACCAGAGCCTTATGAAAAAGTGTTTAAGCAGTTTTCGTATTCAGCTGAAGAATGGATTGTCGTTGAAAACGCACCGCTTGGTATTCAGGCCGCTGATGATTCCGGTGCCTATGTTCTTGCGCTACTGACCACACTTCCTGAAGAAAAGCAGTCCAGGGCAGATGAAATTCTCAAAGATCATGGGAGGTTGAAGGAGTACTTGCTGAGAAAGCTGAGAGGATAAGCTCGCTATTTTACAAAATGAGAGGTTTCTTGTATACTTTATTGGAATTTAAATCGTAACCGTTACTATTAGATGGAGGCGCGTATGTCACAGCAAGCTGTTAAACCAGCCGTTAAGATAGAGGATCTTTCCTTCCATTATGGAGACCGAAACGTTCTTGAACATATTACATTTGAGATTCCTGAAGGATCGTTTATGGGACTTGTCGGTCCGAACGGCTCTGGCAAATCCACCTTGATCAAATGTATTTTAGGGCTGTTAAAACCGCAATCCGGCAAAGTTTTTTTGTTCGGAGAGCACTTGAGCCAATTTAGAAACTGGGATGAGATAGGGTACGTGTCCCAAAAAGCCAATAGTTTTAATACAGCTTTTCCAGCGACTGTCTATGAGGTGGTATCGATGGGGCTGTTCGGCAAGGTTGGCCTGTTCCGGTTTTTGACCAAGAAACATAAGCAGAAAATCATTGAGGCGATTGAAACCGTAGGCATGACACCTTACATGAACCGAAATATTGGTGAACTTTCGGGCGGCCAGCAGCAAAGGGTGTTCATCGCGAGAGCGCTTGTCAGCGACCCGAATCTGCTTATCCTGGATGAACCGACTGTCGGTGTCGATTCTGCATCGGTTTCCAGCTTCTATCAGATGCTGAAAAACCTGAACCGCGAGAAAGGCCTGACACTGCTCCTTGTTACACATGATGTAGGTGTCATGTCTGACTATGTCACCCATGTGGCCTGTTTGAATAAACAGCTGCACTTTCATGGAAATACAGCTGAGTTTGAGAAAACCTCTAAAGAAGGCTTTTCACAAATGTATGGGCACCATGTCCATGTAATAGAACATCAACATTAACCGGAGGAAGAGTGGATGTCATTCCCGTTTTTTCAATATGATTTTTTGCAGAATGCATTTCTTACAGGAATTATGATTGGTCTATTGGCCCCTGTACTTGGTGTATTTATTGTTGTTAGAAGACAATCTTTAATTGCAGATGCACTGTCGCATATTACACTGGCAGGAATTGCAGCAAACCTTTTGCTGGGCCGTAACGTCGGATTCTTCAGCGGGCTTAATCCTCTATATATGGGGATGGTCTTCTCGGTCGGGGGCGCAGTGGGGATCGAACAGCTGCGCAAAGTATATAAGCATTATGAAGAACTTGCCATACCAATTATCATGTCAGCCGGAATCGGACTGAGTGTTATTTTTATCTCACTTGCGAATGGTTTTAACACGGACTTATTCAATTATTTATTCGGAAGCGTACTGGCTGTTAAAGAATCCGATGTATGGACAATCTTTTTTATTCTTTTGCTTGTGTTTGCCTTTGTACTGTTTTTATATAAAGAATTATTTGTGCTCTCCTTTGATGAGGAGCAGGCTGCTGTTTCTGGGATTAGAGGAAAGTGGATACAGTTTCTATTCATTGTCATGGTGGCTCTTGTCATTGCTTCTTCCATGAAAATTGTAGGGATTTTGCTTGTTTCTTCTTTGATGACATTGCCGGTTGCAGCCAGTATCCGGCTTGCGAACGGGTTTAAGCAGACATTTGTTTTGTCTGTCATCTTTGGCGAAACAGCGGTCATTCTTGGCCTCATTCTGTCTTATTATCTGGACTTTGCCCCTGGCGGCACTATCGTAATGATCTCGGTTATCATTTTATTGCTGTCGCTCTTGTGGAAAAAGCTGCGTTCCAGAAGAAAAATAGCGATTAACCAATAGTGGAGGTGCAGTATGGACGTTTTAACCGCCATTGATTTATTGAAAAAGAAGGGCTATAAATATACCGATAAACGGAAAGACATCCTTCAATTGTTTTCCGATGAAAAAAGGTATCTAAGCGCCAGAGATGTTCAAGATTCACTGAAAGAGAATTATCCTGGATTGAGTTTTGATACCATTTACCGCAATCTTTCTACCTTCTCAGACCTGGATATATTAGAAGAGACTGAACTGGAAGGGGAGAAAAAATTCCGGTTCACTTGTCCTACACAGGAACATCATCATCATTTGATCTGTTTGAAGTGCGGAAAGACAAAGGAAATCAATGCCTGTCCTATGGAAAATGTAACCACAGATTTGTCGGACTTTACCGTTACCGGACATAAATTCGAAATTTATGGTATCTGCCAGGTATGTGTAAACTGATCGAGGATTGAGGTATGACTTTCCTCTAAATGTGGCATCCTAGCCGTAAAGGAGGAGAGTCATTTTGCCAACAGTAAAATGTAATGTAGCCAACTGCACATATTGGGGAGAAGGCAACAATTGTGTAGCCGATGCCATCCTTGTTGAAATCGATAAGCATGCCAACAATAGATACGATATGGAAGCAAGCGGTGATCTGAGCGGAGATGCCAATCACAAAGACAACGCCGATAAACCGGCTGAAACCTGCTGCCATACATTCAAGCGAAAACAATGATAAAAAAGGAGCGTTTACCGCTCCTTTTTTATTTGCCGCTTCAGCTTTTCATTAAATTAACAACTATATTTACCTTGTTTAAAGCCATACTAAAAACGCTCCACAAAAGAAAGTGAGGGATTCGGTATGGCAGAAGATAAAGAATTTGAATCGGAATACAGAAGAGAACCTGTTAACCGGGATTCGGATTACAGAGAGGAAATGGCTGCTGATGTTGTCCCGATCACGAGCGGAGCAGCTCTTCCTGAGTATGATCGTCCCCGAGACGAACGTGAGCATGTAGAAAGAGAAAGACATGAAGAAAGAGATGACCGCGGCCAGGCAGGAAGGGTAATCGGAATGTTTTCCGTTATCCTGTCTGTTCTGTCATTGTTCATTCTTCCTGTCCTTTTCGGGGCTGCCGGTATTATCGGCGGTTTTATTGCAGCTAGGCGGGGAGCAACTACTTCAGGTTACTGGGCGATCGGTATTGGGATTGCTTCCATTGTCATCAGTTTATTATTTGCCCCCTTCTTTTAAATACAGGAGCAAAAAAAGCCTGCCGGTTCATCCGGCAGGCTTTTTGTTATTTTACAAATTCAGCTTGTTGTTTTGCATGATGTTCTTCAGCCAATTTATCGATTTCTTTTTTCAGCTCATCAAGCAGCTGATCTTCTGGAATCTTGCGTACAATTTCTCCGTGGCGGAAAAGCAAACCTTCGCCTCTTGCGCCTGCGATGCCAATATCAGCTTCGCGCGCTTCTCCTGGTCCGTTAACGGCGCAGCCGAGTACAGCAACCTTAATCGGCGCACGAATTTTAGAGATATATTCCTCTACTTCATTGGCGATTGAAATCAGGTCAATTTCAATTCTTCCGCATGTAGGACAAGAAATCAGTGTAGCTGCATCAGAAAGCAATCCGAACGATTTCAGCAGCTCTCTTGCCACCTTCACTTCCTCAACAGGGTCTGCACTTAAAGATATACGGAGTGTGTTTCCGATTCCTTTGCTGAGGATAACACCCAATCCTGCTGCACTTTTTACGGTTCCGGCAAAAAGAGTACCGGATTCGGTGATGCCGAGATGGAGAGGATAGTCAAAGGCTTGTGCTGCTTTTTCATACGCTTCTATTGCCAAGTTAACATCAGAAGCCTTCATGGACACGATAATGTCATGAAAATCAAGATCTTCGAGAATCTTAATATGATCAAGTGCACTCTCAACCATGCCTTCTGCTGTCGGGTATCCGTATTTTTCAAGATATTTCTTCTCGAGAGAGCCCGCGTTAACACCGATACGAATCGGAATACCTTTAGCTTTTGCTGCTTTAACGACAGCTTCTACTTTTTCTTTGCGCCCGATGTTGCCCGGGTTGATTCTGATCTTGTCGGCGCCGCCTTCAATCGCTTTAAGAGCGAGCTTATAATCAAAATGAATATCAACGACAAGCGGAATGGATATTTGTTTTTTTATATCGGCAATAGCCTCTGCTGCGCGCATGTCAGGACAGGCGACGCGGACAATTTGGCATCCTGCCTCTTCCAGGCGTTTGATTTCTGCAACAGTAGCTTCAACATCATGCGTTTTTGTAGTCGTCATGCTTTGAACGATTACCTGGTCGTTGCCGCCGATTGTTAAAGGGCCGACTTTGACAGGTCTCGTTTTTGAACGATGCGTAATTTCACTCATTGGTGAACCGCTCCTTTAATTTCTAGTATGACAGATAAAAAGCAACATCTGTACAGTAGTACATTTTATCAAGGGTTCCTTTAGTTTGGCAAGAAATCTAGTGTTTTAGTTCTTTATAGACCGGAAAATTATACATCTTTCCAACTTGAATGCTTTCAGGCCGGATATTGTGATTATATCTCTGAAAGTCCTTAATAATCTCAGGAATTGGCTTGGAAAGGGAAGCGGGGTTCACCTTTTCAATGATCGAAAGAACGGTATCTCCAGAAAAAACTTTCACTTTTTTATAAGGTGTGCTATTTTTTATACTGACCGCAGAAACGGGGGCTGGTTTTGAGCTATAGGACTGTAGAGTTCCAATTTTGAGATCATAAGCAATGGTATAAACAATAACTAGTGACAGGCAGAAGAGCAGAAATTTTTTCAAAGGCTTGTCCCCCTTTTGATATATGGAGAATATATATGCTGCGGCCTCTCGGTTTATTCCTTTAGACACCTATTTTTCAAGTATTAAATTGCTCCTTGAAAGTTATGTGGTGTAAAATGGAAGTATATCTGCAAGAAAAAGAGAAAGATACAGGGTCAAAAAGGGAAATACAAACAATGAGGTGGAGTATAAACATGAAATGGAATGCAAAATGGTTAGTGCCAATAATGGTCTTACTTACATTCATGGTACCTTTAAAAGCATTTGCTGATGCAGCGCCTGGAGATGTAATCGTAACACTTGGCGAAGATCTGACACCGGACCAAAAGGCAAAAATCTTAGAAGAGATGGGTGTTGACTCTAACGTTGATTCCGTAAATGTAACGAACGAAGAAGAGCATCAATATCTCGGTAAGTATATTTCCAAAGCGCAATTAGGAACACGTGCTATTTCATCTTCAAAAATCACACTTGCTGAGAAGGGTAAAGGGCTGCATGTGGATTCGAAAAACATCAACTGGGTAACCGACAGCATGATTGTTAATGCTCTTGTAACAGCAGGAGTAAAGGATGCAGACATCTATGTTACTGCTCCGTTCGAAGTGTCTGGAACAGCTGCTCTTACAGGAATCCTAAAGGCCTATGAACAGAAAGCTAACGTGAATATCCCTGAGGAAAAGAAGCAAGTTGCCAATGAAGAGGTTGTAAGAACGGCACAGCTTGGTGATCGAATCGGAACGAAGGAAGCCACACAGCTTATTACAGAAATCAAACAAGAGCTGGCCAAACATCCGGTTAATAATGAAGATGAACTTCGTGATCTCATCAAACGGGTAGCTGAGCGTCTCGGAATTCAGCTGACAGATGAAGAGCTGAACGGACTCGTTTCACTATTTAACAAAATGAAGGATCTTAACATTAATTGGGATAATGTTCAAAATCAGCTGCAGAATGTCCGTGATAACCTGGATGGATTTTTAAATAAAGACGAAACGCAATCTTTTCTCCAAAAGTTCATCGACTTTATTATTTCCATAATTGATGGCATAAAAGGCCTGTTCCAAAAATAAGAAAAAGCAAAGAAGGAGCCTGGTTAGGGCTCCTTCTTTTTTTATCCTTTTGGCTGTGGAGTTTCTTTAATGGAAAGATGAAGAAAAACAGAAGCCACTGCCCAATAGATGAGAAAAGAGAAGGGGACGTCTGTATGTAAAAGTTTCATGATGGCAAAGAAAACAGTAGGAAGTGTTACGGCATAGGCAGACATGATCCACAGCTGCCTGTAAGAAAGCTTTCGATGGCTGATATTTTGCAGCACTAATCCGATGACGGCCAAAACCGTAACCCCGATAAACTTTAACGCGACCGTAAAGACATAGATAAATAAAAATAACAAAGGTATCAGAACAGGCAGCAGATCGAATAAGGTGTTTGTCCAGGAGTTGATATCTTTCTTGGTCAACTTCACATCGCCGAGGGTGTTGTAAGGAACCTTCTGAGTTTCCCCGCCAGATATGACGATTGCTTCGTTATGCAAGAGAGCGATCACGTTTGTATAATCTGAGAGATCATCTTCTTTTATTGATCCTGTTGTATCAAAAATGAAGGTTTCACTGCTGTCTGTATGAACAACAGGCTTTTTCAGATCGGATGTTAGCTTTCCGTTTTGCAGCGAAAAGTCAGGAATCTCAGAAGTCATCGATTGCTTGAACTCTTCTATGCCCGATTTAAAGGCTAAAGAAAAGGCAATACCCACCGGGATTGATGTCAGCAGGATCAAAAAAAATACATAGCCTATGGCTTTGCCGATTCCCTGAAAACGGAGACGGGCAATCATTGGAGGGGAATACAGGCTTTTGAAAAAATGGTTGAAAATTCTCATTGAACTCCTCATTTCCTGAATGGTCTATATTAATTTTAGCGAATTATGAGGAAACAGACAATGAGGAGAACATTCCTTTGTAAAGGTTTTGCGAAGCGCCTTTACATGACCTTCATAAAACTAGATAATGGCATAAGAATGATTAGATAAAAGGGGTTGTAATTCTATTGGGTGTTCAGGATATGCTGTTTCAATTTTTAGGCGGGCTCGGCCTTTTTCTATTTGGAATTAAATATTTAGGTGAGGGTCTGCAAAACTCTGCCGGTGATCGGCTGAGGAACCTTTTGGACAGTCTGACGACCAATTCATTTACAGGAATTCTGGCTGGCTTATTCGTAACTATGCTCATTCAATCCAGTTCTGCCACAACGGTATTGACGGTAGGGCTCGTAAATGCAAGAATGCTGACGCTTAGACAGGCAGTTGGGATCATTATGGGGGCCAATATCGGTACTACTTTCACTGCCTTTATCATTGGATTTGATGCAGCGGGATTTGGTCTGCCACTGCTTGCGGCAGGGGCATTCTTCGTTTTTTTTATCCGGAGTTACAAATATGTTTTCATCGGAAGAATTTTATTCGGCCTGGGCGGGCTATTTTATGGCCTTCAGCTAATGGGAGCAGGGATGGAACCTTTGCAGTCCTCCCTTGATTTTCAAAACATCACGGCACATTTAAACGATCAGCCGTTTTTGGGCATCGCCATTGGAACTTTGGCAACGATGATCCTTCAATCCTCAAGCGCGACCGTGGGCATACTGCAGCAGATGTTTTCAATGGACCTGATTCATTTAAACGGTGCCCTTGCTGTTCTTTTTGGTGATAATATCGGAACCACCATCACAGCTGTGATCGCATCGTTCGGGGCCTCTCAGAATGCCAAGAGAGCAGCACTGGTTCATGTGCTGTTCAATCTCATAGGGACGATTATTTTTGTGATTATCTTTATCCCTTACAAAGGGTTGATCCAATGGATTTCAAGCAGTCTCCATCTGGAGCCTGCCATGCAAATTGCCTTTGCGCACGGAATTTTCAACATCGGCAATGTTATTATCCTGTTTCCATTTATTTCATTGCTGGTCTTTACAGTCTCAAAATTGATTAAAGATGATCAATGGTCTGTTGACAGCAAGACGGTAAAATTGGACGAGAAAGTCATCAACAGTTCTCCGGAATTTGCCCTGCATCAAGCTAGGCAGGAGCTGCTGAAAATGGCTGACTATTCAAGGGAGGGTCTCAGCCAGGCGTTGCTTTTCTTCCAAACCCGGAAAAATAAGCATGCCGATACAGCCATGCAGTATGAAGAAGAGATTAACCGGTTTGACAGGCAAATCACCAAGTTTCTCGTTAAACTTTCTATTCATTCTTTGTCCAAGAATGAATCTAAAGAGCATACGATGCTTCTCAATCTGTGCAAGGACATCGAAAGAATCGGGGATCATATGAAAAATATGATTGATCTGGTCTGCTTTATGGCACGAAATAATATTAAACTTTCGGAAGTAACGTCACGCGACTTTGAAAACATGATGATCCTGACCCAATCCTGCCTGACAAAAGCGATTATTTCTCTTGAGACGAACGATAAACCGATGGCTGAGGAAGTTCTGAACATTGAGGACGATATTGATGAAATGGAGAAAACACTGAGAAAGAAACACATTCAGGACATCAACAACAATTTAAGCACCGGCCAAGAAAGTGTGGTGTATGTTGACTTTATCAGCAATCTAGAACGGATCGGAGACCATTCTGTCAATATTGCAGAAGCAGTGCTTGATCGATAAACCTACTTAAAACACTACAGGAGGCTTACTGATGGATTATGTATATTGGATATTAATCGGCCTGTCGTTCGTTCTGGCATTCGCTGCCCTGATCTTTCCCATACTGCCTGGAGCGCTTTTTCTGGCTCTTGGGTTTGTGCTCTATGGAATTTTTTATTCCTTTCAGCCATTTACGCCCTTTTTCATCGGTGTAGAAGTGTTTTTGCTGGCAACTCTTTTTGTAGTGGATTATTTCAGCAATTTGTTTGGAGTAAAAAAACGGGGCGGTTCCAAAGCGGCCGTATGGGGCAGCACGGTCGGCCTGCTCCTTGGCCCATTTGTGATTCCTGTTGCCGGCATCATCGCCGGACCGTTTCTGGGTGCGTTTATTGCAGAATTGATCATCGGGCGAAAATCAATAGGAGAAGCGGCTAAGGTAGGGTTTGGCTCAGTTCTTGGTTTTTTGGGAGGAACGGTTGCTAAGATCATCATTCAAGTGATCATGATTGGCTATTTTCTTTTTGTTGTATTATAAAAATAGTGCTTGCTAAAATGTTGGAGACGTGCTATATTTATATCTGTCTCACCGAGGGTTTTCAAAATGGTCATGAAAAAAAGGTTTGACTTACATAGCTTAAAAATGATATAGTAATTCTTGTCCCTTAGAGGACAACATTGTTCCACAGTAGCTCAGTGGTAGAGCTATCGGCTGTTAACCGATCGGTCGTAGGTTCGAGTCCTACCTGTGGAGCCAAAATATGGCGGTGTAGCTCAGCTGGCTAGAGCGTACGGTTCATACCCGTGAGGTCGTGGGTTCGACTCCCTCCGCCGCTACCATATTTTTTTAGGCGATGGCGATCGTGGCGAAGTGGTTAACGCACCGGATTGTGATTCCGGCATTCGTGGGTTCAATTCCCATCGGTCGCCCCATTTTTATTTACATAACTATCTTAATACATAAAATGGACCCTTAGCTCAGTTGGTCAGAGCGGTCGGCTCATAACCGATTGGTCGTAGGTTCGAGTCCTACAGGGTCCACCATTTTTCAGCACATGGAGGTATACCCAAGTCCGGCTGAAGGGATCGGTCTTGAAAACCGACAGGGGTGTAACAACCCGCGGGGGTTCGAATCCCTCTACCTCCTCCATAATTTCTTAATTTTTATATCATCGCAGGGTGGAGCAACGAGCGTTACAGCATGATTATGCTGCGAGTAACCTCAACGGATACACTCCAATGATTACTCGAGTAGAGGAAGAGGTAAAGCCTCTGAGAGACAGTCAATAATTACGGAGGAATAACATCGTCCGTCAACTTAATACCATCGCGGGGTGGAGCAGTCTGGTAGCTCGTTGGGCTCATAACCCAAAGGTCGCAGGTTCAAATCCTGTCCCCGCAACCATAATACCTAAAGTGGCTCGATAGCTCAGTCGGTAGAGCAGAGGACTGAAAATCCTCGTGTCGGCGGTTCGATTCCGTCTCGAGCCACCATTTTCATACATAGTCAACCTTTGCCCAACGTGGTGAAGGTTTTTTGTTTTTAATGAGAAACTTTTGTTTTAATATCTCCCATAACGAGGGATAAAAGAAGTCCGGCTATGTACATAATAAACTTTGATTAAAGAGGGTTAATCGTTGAAAGTTCCGGGTAAATCTGATAATGTATGAGTTGGGATACTTATTAAACATTATTGTTGCTTAACTATGTTTTCAATTTTGGGGTTTTTTCTCCAAAATGAAATATAAAAAATGTTTACATACCAAGGAGGAGATTGATCATGGCAAAGTTTGAACTGCCTGCTTTACCTTATGCTGCAAATGCACTGGAACCACACATTGATGAGACTACAATGAATATTCACCACGACCGTCATCACAAAACGTATGTTGATAACTTGAACGCAGCACTTGAAGG
Organism: Fictibacillus sp. WQ 8-8; assembly: GCF_024494405.1. Lineage (NCBI taxonomy): Bacteria > Bacillati > Bacillota > Bacilli > Caryophanales > Fictibacillaceae > Fictibacillus > Fictibacillus sp. WQ 8-8. The sequence goes on along the minus strand of NZ_JAMXKG010000004.1, from coordinate 333,954 downwards.
CCAAGCTGAGTTTGAAAACAAAGGCCTAGAGGACCTTCTTTCCAATCTTGATGCATTGCCTGAAAACATTCGCACAGCTGTACGCAACAATGGCGGCGGACATGCGAACCACAGCTTATTCTGGGAAATCCTAAAACCAGGCGGATCCAACGAACCTACTGGTGAAGTAGCTGAACGCATCAACAGTAAATTCGGAAGCCTTGATTCATTCAAGGAAGAGTTTGCAAATGCTGCAAAAGGCCGTTTCGGATCTGGTTGGGCTTGGCTAGTTGTTAATAACGGTGAGCTTGAAGTAACAAGCACAGCGAATCAAGATAACCCTGTGATGGAAGGCAAAACTCCAATCTTAGGTCTTGATGTTTGGGAGCATGCATATTACTTGAACTATCAAAACAAACGTCCAGATTACATTAATGCATTCTGGAATGTAGTAAACTGGGATGAAGTTGAAAAACGTTATAACGAAGCAAAATAATGCAGAAAAGCCGGCCAGGTTCTTTGAAAAAGACCCTGGCCGGTTTTTTTATACTCTTTTTCTAATGATATACAATAAAAACCAATTCTTCGTTTGGCGAATAGCCCCTTTCAGGATGTGAAAACTACATGTGAATTGCAAAGGGGCGAGAACAAAATGAAGTTCAATTTGTTTGGAGACACGGACAGAACGAAAGAATTGCTGCTATTGCTTGTGGTAGGAGGGCTTTTTGCATTAAGTACGGCTCTGTCTAATACGTTTGTTAATATTTATTTATGGAAGCAATCTGGTGAGCTGAAGGATATCGCTCTGTATAATTTATCGATTGTGTGCATTCAGCCTGTTGCTTTTTTTATTGCAGGTAAGTTGACAAAAAAAATTGACAGGGTTATTGTACTTCGGATTGGTGTCATCATATTATCGCTTTTTTATTTGTATGTGCTTTTCCTCGGGAAGCAGGCAAGTGAGTATCTGCTCATTCTTGGCGGACTGCTCGGAGCTGGGCTTGGCTTTTATTGGCTCGCTTTTAACGTGCTGACCTTTGAAGTGACAGAACCTAATACAAGGGATAACTTTAATGGCTACCTTGGGGTGCTAACTTCCTTGTCCGGTATGGTCGGCCCGATTACCTCCGGGTTCTTAATCTCGCAGCTGGATAAGTTTACTGGCTACCGCATCATCTTCAGCGTTTCATTGGTTTTATTTTTCAGTGCGGTTATCATCAGTTTTTTCTTAAGCAGACAGAAGGCCGAGGGGAAGTTTTTTGTCTGGCAGATCCTAAAGTCGAGAGAAACCAACTTAAATTGGGGCCGCATCCTAAATGCCCATTTTTTTCAGGGATTTAGGGAAGGGACGTTCATTTTTTTGATCGTCATATGGGTATACATTATTTCAGACAGTGAATTTGCTCTTGGGACATTTGGGCTTGTTCAATCTGCCGTTTCTTTTGTTGGTTATTTTATCGTCTCCCGGATGATGACAAGAGATAGAAGGAAAAAATCCATCTTTGTCGGAGGATTGATCCTATTCCTTTCTCCGTTCCTTTTTCTGCTTCAAGTCACGTTTCCGCTGCTTCTCTTTTATGGTGTGGTCATCTCCATTGCCTATCCGCTGCTGCTCGTTCCCTATGTTTCCCTGACATATGATGTGATTGGCCGCTCGGATAACGCTGGGCCGATGAGGGTCGAATATATTGTGGTGAGGGAATTGTATTTAAATGCAGGACGGATTCTTTCTATTGTTATTTTGCTTATTACGATCACTTACTTTAATGGAGACTACAGTATTCCGGTGCTGCTGCCTGTACTGGGAGCCGGTCACTTTATCATTTATTTTTGTGTAAGATCAATTCGGTTTGCTACCCTTCAAAAATCTGAGATCATGTCGAACTATTCACAGAACAATACAGACAAGGAAGATGGGACTAGGGTTTGACATTTTTCTTTCGGAAACATTGATTTACTGTTAAAATTATTTTAGTAAATCAATTTGTCGAAAATGGAAAAATAGTATCGAACTATTTCCATACATAAGTAAGGGTGGAATGAATGACTAAAGAAAAAAAGAAAAAGAATCATGTACCGGTGCGTCTAAATGCGTTGTTTCTGGCTGTTTTTTTCCTTTTTTCAGTTTTGATCTTCAGATTGGGCTATGTTCAGATCGTACAGGGTGAAGAATATCACAGGTCCGCTGATAAAAAGGAAAATGTGACTGCAAGGCTGGATGCTCCGAGAGGGAAAATGTTCGACACACAGGATCGAGTGGTGGTTGACAACAAGCCGCTTTATTCCATCACGTATACCCGCACTCAGAAGACGAGTGCAGAGGACCGGCAGGCGATCGCAAAAAAATTGGCGGGCTATATTCAGAAAGATACAAAAAGCGTAACAGAACGGGATAAGAAAGATTATTTTATCTTTTTAAATAAGAAAGAAGTAGAAAGCAGGATCAGCAAACAAGAGAAAAAAGGGCTCAGCGATGACGATTATTACAACCTCATGCTGGAACGGATAACAAAGAAGGATCTGAAAAGCTTTACTCCCCAGCAGATTGAGGTACTGGCCATCAAACGTGAGATGGACAGGGGATACGCCCTGACACCTCAGCGTATTAAGATCGGCGCCAACCAAAAAGAAATAGCAACGATAAGTGAGCATTTGGGTGAATTGCCGGGGGTGGATATCAAGCCAGATGCAAAGCGGGCATACCCTTATGGCGACACGTTCAAAGCTCTGTTCGGGCAAGTAAAACAGATCCCTCAGAGTAAAATGGATTATTACGTTTCTCGGGGAAATGAACGCAATGATCTAGTGGGAACCAGTTTCCTTGAACAGCAGTATGAAGCTCTGCTTAGAGGACAAAAATCAAAAATGAAGTTTGTAACCGACAAATCGGGCAACCCGGTAGGTGATCCCGTTGAAGTGGACGGATCCAGGGGGAAAGACCTCATTCTGACCATTAACATGCAGCTTCAGCAAAAAGTCGAACAAATCATTGAAAAAGAACTGAAGAAAGCCAAGTCAGGAGGCTCGGCTTACGCAAACCGTGATCTGAACGAAGCGTATGTGGTAATGCTCAATCCGGAGAATGGTGAAGTGCTTTCCATGGCTGGAAAACAATACGATAAAAAGACAGGGAAATACAAGAATGCCCCATTTGGAACAGTGTATAATTCCTTCGCCATGGGTTCTGCCGTTAAAGGAGCAACCGTGCTTACTGGTTTGCAGCAAGGTGTGATCACGCCAAATACCCATTTTTACGATGCACCATTAACGTTTGGCGATGGCAGAAAGATGAAATCCCATGAAAACTTGGGGAGCATAGGCCCTGTAAAAGCGCTGGAAGCTTCCTCCAACATTTATATGTGGAACATCGCCATGAAACTTGCCGGTTATGACTATTCTCATAAGCGGTATATTGACCGCCATGTGAACGAGGCATTTAAAGTATTAAGGGATTCTTACAGCCAGTTCGGCCTTGGTGTACCGACAGGGATCGACCTGCCTTCAGAGGCCACAGGTTATAACACAGGTATGAGTGACCAATTGGCACAGGCGATGTTCTTTGCGATCGGACAATTCGATACTTATACACCTCTTCAGATGGCACAGTATGTCTCCACGATTGCCAACAATGGATATCGGATGCAGCCTCATCTGCTGAAAGAGGTTCGTGAACCATCCGTTCAGCCGGGTAAAATGGGGAAACTCGACTATAAGTTTGAACCCAATGTTATGAATAAAATTGAAATGAAACAGGAGTACCTTGATGTTGTTCATCAGGGGTTCCGCCAGGTTATGGTCGGAAGCAAGGGAACGGCCGCAGCTTATTTCAAACATAAGAGTTATAACCCTGCCGGCAAGACAGGTACAGCTGAAGTAGACAAGAAGTCAGGCTTAAACAACAAAACATTGATCGGTTATGCTCCATATAACCATCCGGAAGTGGCTTTTGCTGTTGTCGTCCCAAATGTACGAGAAGGCTCGATCAATAACGAAATCGGTGCAGCTGCACTGGATGAATATTTTAAACTGAAAAAAGACGGAAATAAGAAAAATTAACTAGATAAGTTCATTGCAAAACGCGTCCTTTGGGCGCGTTTTTTTCTGTGTATAATTTATTCTAGTTAGAAAAACATAGGACTGTAGTCTTGTTAAATTTACAATCTCTTTACATTCCATTCAAACAGCATTAATAATCCTCGCTTATTCTAGTAATGTAAAGTGATTAACAGAACTTGTTGGGGGTGTGCGATAGAGACAAAGGACACACAGATGAAGCAAAATCTCTATCAAAAAAAATCTTTTAAAAATTATTCTAGGGGGACCTAAAACATGAAGAAAATGAAATCCGCTTACCTTTTAGCAGTACTGGCCATGCTCCTCGTGTTCGCTACAGCATGTGGAAACAAAAATAATGAAGGTGCGTCAACAGATGGCGGCAAAAAAGCATCGGGCTCCATCGTTATCTCTGGTTCAAGTGCAATGCAGCCGCTTGTTGCAGCAGCAGCAGAACAATTTAAACAAGATAACCCTGACGCTGATATTCAAGTACAAGCAGGCGGAAGCGGAACTGGTTTAAGCCAAGTATCTGAAGGCGCTGTAAAGATCGGTAACTCTGATGTTTTCGCTGAAGAAAAAGAAGGAATCCCAGCTGACAAGCTTAAAGATCACCAAGTTGCAGTAGTCGGTATGTCTGCAGCAGTTAACCCTGAAGTAGGCATTAAAGATATTTCTAAAAAAGACCTGATTAAAGTATTCACAGGAAAAGTGAAAAACTGGAAAGAACTTGGCGGAAAAGACCAAAAGATCGCTTTAATCAACCGTCCTGATTCTTCTGGAACTCGTGCTACATTCGTAAAATACGGTCTTGACGGCAACACACCTGTTGAAGGCGCAGCTACAGAAGATTCTTCCAACACGGTTCAAAAGCTAATCAAAGAAACTCCTGGTGCAATCGGATACCTTGCTTTCTCTTACTTCACAGATAACAGCGGTGTAACACCACTTAGCATTGACGGAGTTAAACCAACTGATGAAAATGTACAAACAGGTAAATTCCCAATCTGGGCTTATGAGCACTCTTATACTAAAGGAGAGCCAAAAGGCTTGGAAAAACAGTTCCTTGATTATTTAATGAGCGATGACATTCAAAATAAACTTGTTCCTGATCAAGGATACATCCCTGCAAGCAAAATGGAAGTTAAACGTGATGCCGAAGGGAAAGTTACGAAAAAGTAACCATAAAGAAAGTTAAGAAGGCCTAAATCAGGGTAAGTATCCATATTGAAGTGGATATTTACCCTGTTAGGGCGTTTTGGGGAGGTACGAAAATGGATAATAAGACAATGACAGCCAGTCAAAGGCTGCTGAAAAAATCAAACAAGTCTGCACTTCAAATGGAAATGCGGGGGAAGTCAATAGTGTTAATCAGTGCGCTGATTATTATAAGTGCCACGATTGCTATTACGATTTTCCTAGGTACTAAAGGATTACAAGCCTTTTTTAATAACGGGGTAAGTATTTATGAATTTTTAACCAGCACGAACTGGAATCCAACCAACGCAGAGAGTCCAGCCTATGGTGCCCTACCATTCATAATTGGTTCTTTTGCTGTTACCATCCTATCTGCTTTAATTGCAGCACCTCTTGGTATTGGCGGTGCAATCTTTATGACGGAAATTGCGCCTTCCTGGGGAAAAAAGATTCTCCAGCCGGTTATTGAATTGCTTGTTGGTATTCCATCTGTTGTTTATGGATTCATCGGCCTTTCCGTTCTTGTTCCGTTCCTCCGCGATACAGTGGGCGGACAAGGATTCAGTTTGCTCGCAGGTATGATTGTCCTTTCCATTATGATTCTCCCTACAGTAACAAGTATCGCTACAGATGCGATGAGTTCGTTGCCAAAGGGGCTAAGGGAATCTTCTTACGCGATCGGTGCGACACGTTGGCAAACCATTTGGAGAGTATTGATTCCTGCGGCTATGCCCACACTTTTAACCGCTGTTGTTCTTGGGATGGCTCGTGCGTTCGGTGAAGCACTTGCTGTTCAGATGGTCATCGGAAACGTTCGTACACTTCCATCTGCGATCACTGATCCATCAGCTACATTAACGACCATCATTACGTTGAACATGGGGCACACGACCTTTGGTAGCGTGGAAAATAATGTTCTTTGGTCGCTTGCGCTTATTCTTTTAGCGATGTCCTTTATCTTTATCATCTTAATTCGTTATCTTTCTTCAAGGAGGCAGTTCTAATGAACAGCAAAGTTACAGACCGCATTGCTACTTTTATTTTTTACTTGATCGCAGCAACGATCGTTACTGTTCTAGTCGGACTGCTCGGATATATTATTTTTCATGGTTTTTCAAAGCTTAACCTTGAATTTTTAACCTCTCCATCAAGCTCCTTCAGAGCAGGCGGAGGTATTGGGAACCAGCTTTTTAACTCTTTCTATATTCTCTTCCTAACCATGGTGTTCACGATTCCGCTTGGACTTGGAGGCGGAATTTACATGGCAGAATATGCACGTCCAGGGAAGCTGACAAATGCGATCAGAACATGTATTGAAGTATTGGCTTCATTGCCATCGATTGTCATCGGTATGTTTGGATTATTAATGTTCGTTAATCTTACAGGCTGGGGATATTCAATCCTCGGCGGCGCACTGGCACTTACAGTGTTTAATCTTCCTGTTATGGTAAGGGTTTGTGAAGATGCCCTCCTTACGGTTCAAAGAGACCAAAAAGAAGCTAGTCTTGCTCTCGGAATCACACACTGGCACACGATCAAAACGGTCCTGCTTCCGGCAGCATTTCCAAGCATTCTAACTGGAGCGATTCTTGCATCAGGCCGTGTGTTCGGTGAAGCTGCAGCATTGCTCTTTACGGCAGGACTTACAACGCCAACGCTTGATTTCGCAAACTGGAATCCGTTTGATTCGACTTCTCCTCTTAACGTGTTCCGTCCGGCAGAAACACTTGCGGTGCATATTTGGGCGGTTAACACACAAGGGTTAATTCCTGATGTGCGCGAAGTGGCAGACGGATCCTCAGCAGTTCTGATTATCTCTGTATTGATCTTTAACTTGCTGGCCCGCTGGATCGGCAGTGTGGTTCACAGAAAGATAACAGCTTCTAAATAACTTTAGAATATAGGTGGGGTAACATGAAAACTGTGATGGAAAAAAAAGAGACAAAACCATTAACTGAACAACCGAATAAAGAGAATAATCCGGTTGCTTTAAATATCGAAAACTTGAATATTTATTACGGTGACAACCATGCGGTAAAAGAGGTCAATTTTTCAATCGAGAAGAACGGTGTGACAGCGTTGATCGGTCCGTCAGGCTGCGGAAAATCAACCTTCCTTCGTTCCATTAACCGTATGAATGACCTGATTCCCGGGGCACGAAGCACAGGTGGAATCATCTATGACGATGTTAATCTGATCGGCGATGACATAAATGTTGTCGCTCTTCGGAAAGAAATCGGCATGGTGTTTCAAAAGCCCAATCCATTTCCTAAGTCTATCTACAATAATATTACGCATGCTTTGAAGTTCAACGGAATCCGTTCGAGAAAGAAGCTTGATGAAATTGTGGAAGAAAGCCTTCGGAAGGCCGCTTTGTGGGATGAAGTTAAAGACAGGCTTCATGAGTCGGCTTTATCATTGTCTGGCGGGCAGCAGCAGCGCCTTTGTATTGCCAGAACCCTGGCCATGAAACCGAACATCCTTCTCCTTGATGAGCCTGCGTCTGCATTGGATCCTATTTCTAATGCTAAGATTGAAGACCTGATCATAGAGCTGAAAAAGGATTATACCATTGTAATTGTGACGCATAACATGCATCAGGCTTCACGTATTTCAGATAAGACCGCTTTCTTCTTAAATGGAGTGCTGGTTGAATTTGATAAGACAGATAAGATCTTTACGAATCCATCAAAAAAGGATACAGAAGACTATATTACAGGCCGCTTCGGATAAGGGGGATAATGATGGGACAAGCAGTATTGGCAGCAGAGAAAATGGTTTTTGATATCAAGAATTTAAATTTGTGGTACGGAAAAAATCTGGCACTGAAAGATATCGATTTTACGATTTACAATAATGAGATAACAGCAATCATCGGACCATCGGGATGCGGGAAATCAACGTTTATCAAAACGTTGAACCTAATGATCCAGAATATCCCGGGAGTCAGGATGTCCGGTGAAATTAATTACGGCCATCATAACTTAATCAATGGAAAGGTGGACCTTGTCGATTTGAGAAAAAAAGTCGGTATGGTGTTCCAGAAAGCCAATCCTTTTCCAAAGTCAATCTATGAAAATGTAGCCTACGGACCCAAAATTCATGGGGTAAAGAAAAAAGGGAAACTGGATGAGATTGTAGAACGTTCATTAAGAGATGTGTTTTTGTGGGATGAAGTGAAGGACCGGCTAAATACATCTGCTTTAGGCTTGTCAGGAGGCCAGCAGCAACGGTTATGTATTGCCAGAGCCATTGCCACCAAGCCGGATGTCATTTTGATGGATGAACCAACATCTGCACTCGATCCAATCTCAACTATAAAAATCGAGGAACTCGCTCTTGAGCTGAAGAAAAACTATTCCATTGTTATGGTTACCCATAACATGCAGCAGGCGGCAAGGGTTTCTGACCGTACGGCATTCTTCTTGATGGGTGAACTGATTGAATACGATCTGACGAGCAAAATCTTTTCCGCTCCTTCAGATAAGCGGACAGAGGACTATGTAACCGGACGTTTTGGATAATAAGAAGAGGAGTGACGAAAAATGGTGGTACGTGAAAACTTTCAGATCCAATTGAATGAACTTAAAGAAATGCTCGTTGAAATCGGTGAATTAACAGAGTACGCATTAAAAGAATCCATGGAAGCGTTAAAGGAACAAAATGTGGATAAAGCTCTTGAGGTAATTGAAAATGACCAGCGGATCAACCAGCTCGAAGATGAGATCAATGACGCAGCAATCCTCCTTATCGCCAAGCAGGCACCAGTGGCTTCAGATCTGCGCAGAATCATTGCCGCGATTAAGATCTCTTCCGATGTGGAGCGCATGGCTGATTTTGCCGTCAATATCGCAAAATCAACGATTCGAATCGGTGAAAAACCACTGATCAAACCACTCGTAGATCTTCCGAGGATGGCTGATATCGCGATCGGCATGCTCTCAGATTCCATCAGAGCATATGTTGACGAAGATATAGTACTGGCGAAAAACCTTGCTGATACCGACGATTCCGTCGATGAACTGTATGGAAAGATTATTCAGGAGCTGTTAGAGCTGATGACCCAGCATCCAGATTCTCTCGCTCAGATCACCCAGCTGTCTTTCGTATGCCGCTATATTGAAAGAACGGCAGACCATGCGACGAATATCGCTGAAAACATCTTATATCTCGTAAAGGGAAAACGCTACGGCTTAAATGAATAGCACAACAGAAAGGGAGTCAGCAGTTAAGCTGGCCCCCCTTTTTTTGTATTTTGTTAATGAGTGTATTAGGTGAGGGTGTCAGCAAGCTTTTTGAAATTCATCTTGCTGTTCACCTTATAACTTCCAAACCGGACTTCCCCTTCAAGCTTATGGCTGCGGAGATATTTAAGGAACGATTTTCCGTCCTTGATGATCTTCTCTTTTTCAAGGAAGTCACAAACCTCTCCTGTGCTCATTCCTCTTGAAACGTGCAAAGTAGTGTTGTAGACTACTTTTTCTGCAGGTTTCGCCTCAGTAGCAGGCTCACTCGCTTTTGGAGCGGCAGCTGCCCGGCTTGCTTTGAGGGTTTGAAGTTCTTCGGTGGTAATAGCCGTCATATTTTTGGAGTGTAGATATGTATTGACTATATTGTCATTTAATTCGGCTTCTTTCTCCGGAGGAGCCTGTGTAAAGTAAACTCCTGCAATTAATCCTGTAGCCAGGATCATCCCGGCTGAGAAACCTCTTAATGTATTATTTGTCATCATGAATCCCTCGTAATTAATTTATTTAGCTTTCTCGTTGATCATCATTTCATCTTCAAGCACTTTAAGCTTTTTCTTTACTTGATACATTTCTTTCATTAATTGAATCGAAAAGTTTTCAAGCTGTACTTCCAGGTTATTGCTTTTGTCCTTGCGGAACGAGATGACGAGTAAAATGATTCCTAATGCCAATAGGGAAAAAATGATAATTTCCATTGTATCCTCCTCTTATAAAAACATACCACTTATTTTTATACCATAGTATTCATGTGAAGAGTAGATTTTTCGCCAAATTGTCGAAGTTTTTGCGGTGTTTCGACATCCCCTTCGGCCTCTTATTTAGCAAACTGCTGCTTCTGCTCAAAGATTTGTAGAAAAATGACGATTTTTAATACTATTCAGTAAATAGTTTGTAAAGCAAACGGTTTCAAAAAATTTACAAAGCTTATTCTATCAGACATGCTAAGCAATCTACATTTTTCTACAATTTCCGTTTATTGTGAAAAAAATTTTGTGATGATACGATTACTTCAAATTAATAGGGAGGCATATAAATACTATTCTGCAAGATGTAATAGACCAATGTTTAACTAAACGACCGGGGTGAAAAAAATGATTAATGAGATCGTTAAAATGAAGGAAAAGGGTCTTACCCTTCAGCAGATCGCCGAAAAGATGAACCTCTCACTCGGCAAAGTGCAATACCGGTGGAACAAGTATCGGCAAGAAGCTGGAAAAGTGAGGGAAGAGGAGAATGCAGAGGAACTGATTCTGGAAGATCCTCCAAAACAGGAGCATAGCATCCAGTGGGTGATGCCATACGAATTTGACGAAGATACTTTGTTTGCCATGGTTCAGTCCCCAACGAGTATTTATGTATACTGGAGTATTTCGTCCATGAAGCAAAAGATGGTTGAACATCACTTCAGAACACCCTGGAGTGAACTGCCTAAACGAATGAAAATCTATGATGTAACAGATATCATCTTCCAGGGTCATAACGCACACCGAAACTTTGAAATCGAGATCCCTGAGATGACCAACAACTGGTTTATCCAGCACTTGGAACCTGATCGTACCTATGTCATTGATGTAGGAACAAGGACGTTTGATGGAAGCTTCTTCACAGTGCTTAGATCTAATCCTGTAGAGACACCAAGGGACCAGTCAAATGAACACCGTACCGGGAGCGTTATGAACTGGAAGAATGGTAACGCTGATGTACCAGAATGGATGGAAAATTTCAGCAGTTATTCATACTATCAAAAAATCAGATAGGAGCTCTAAATCAATGAAAAGTGGCTATTTCACATTTATACTGCATGCCCATCTTCCCTACGTAAAGCACAGAGAGGCTAACCGGCTTGAAGAACGATGGGTGTTCGAAGCAATGACAGAGACCTACATCCCACTGCTTTGGGTGCTTGAGCGTCAGCCTGAAGGCTTCACCTGGAGTATTTCCTTTTCGCCGCCGGTGATGGAAATGCTGGCAGACCCTGTACTGCAAAGAAGATATTTGGAGTATCTGGATAGTACTGAAAATCTCATTAAAAAAGAAAAACTTCGCACTCTCGATCAAGACGAAGCGAAAGCCATCCAATTTTACAGTGAGCGTTATAAGAACATTCGGGACACATTTTTTAAATGGAACCAGAATCTGCTCAATGGTTTTAAACATTACCATTCGGCGGGAGCACTCGAATGCTTCACAACAGCGGCTACACATACGTTCTTACCTTACGTTCAGACCCATGAAGCCTTACATGCTCAAATCGATATGGGTATCGCAACATTTAAACATCATTTCGGTGAAAAACCTAAAGGATTCTGGCTCCCGGAGTGTGCGTACACTCCCGGCATCGATCAGCTGCTCCATCAGAAAGGGATCTTGTACACATTTGTCGATGAACAAACGCTCCTGAACAGCAGCCCCAAATCTGCACGAGGCATCGGTTCCCCCGTCTACTCGCCGCATGGAGTGGCACTATTTCCAAGAAACCGCGAAATATCCGGAAAAGTATGGAGTTCGGTTAACGGTTATCCGGGTGATGTAGACTACCGTGAATTTTACCGGGATATCGCCTATAACAGGGAGCTTGATTATATCCTTCCTCATATCCATCCAGAAGGAATCAGGATCGATACCGGTCTGAAATATCACCGGATCACAGGTCCCGTCGAAGATAAACAGATCTATGTCCGTGAATGGGCAGAAGGAAAAATAAGACAGCACGCAGAGCACTTTACAGAGACGATAGAAACCCGGCTCAGAGAAAAGGAAGACGAATGCTTCCCTCCTCATCTTATTACGGCACCTTTTGATGCTGAATTGTTCGGGCACTGGTGGTTCGAGGGTACAGATTGGATCTCTGCGTTTCAGCAGGCAAGTGCCGGGAGAGTAGAATGGATTACTCCATCTGAATTTATAAGCCGCCATTACCGTGACCTTGAAACTGTACACGCTTCTTTTTCAACTTGGGGACGCAATGAATACGGAGAAGTCTGGTTAAATGAGAAGAATGCGTGGATGTACCGGCATCTGCATAAATGTGAAAGAGAGATCATATCAGCCGTTGCGCTGCACTCGCCGCTCACACCTGTTACAAAACGCTACGTTCAACAGTTGATTAGGGAATGGATGCTGGCTGCCAGCTCAGACTGGGCATTTATCATTGATAATGAAACATCAGCACAGTATGCCAATGAGCGTTTTAAAACCCATATTGAACGATTCCATACCATCAAGGAACTGTTACAGCAAACTCCAAATAATACTGCATCAATCGAAGCTTTTGAAAAGGATTTCCCATTTTTAAAAAGTATTGATACAAGTTATTTTGAAACTCCGCATGACCTCTATATACAGCAGCATTACAACCAGAAGCCTGAACAAGAAAAACGAAAAATCCTTATGCTATCCTGGGAGTTTCCGCCAATGGTAGTCGGCGGGCTCGCCCGTCATGTATTTGATCTAGCCAAAACGCTTGTTAAACAAGGCCACGAGGTCCATGTCGTCACATGCCATGTAGACGGTTACCCTGACTATGAGATCAACCAGGGAATATATGTTTATCGAGTAAGGTCCAATCAGCCTCAGACCGAGGAGTTCTTCCACTGGACGGGCAGCCTGAACCTTGCGATCGCCGATCAAGGGAGAGAACTTTCCAAAAAAATTGATTTTGATTGCATTCATGCCCATGACTGGCTTGTCAGTGTGGCCGCTAAAGGATTAAAACAGGAACTGAATATCCCGCTGATCGCAACGATCCATGCGACCGAACATGGCCGCAACAATGGAATTCATAACGCCCTTCAATATGAGATCAATCAAAAAGAGTGGGAACTTTGCTATGAAGCGAGCCTAGTCATCGTGTGCAGCCCATATATGAAAAAAGAAGTTGCCGCGGTGTTCAGGTTACCTGAAGAAAAGATTCATATCCTTCCAAACGGGGTTGATCCTGAACTAATTCAGACAGAAGAGGTTTTGGATGGTTTCCGTTTTAAAGAGCACCATGAAATCCTTGTTTTCTCAGTAGGGCGTGTAGTAAAAGAAAAAGGATTCCAGACCATAATCGAAGCTGCACATCTGGTCAAACAGAGGATGGGCAACATCAAGTTTATGATTGCCGGCAAAGGTCCGATGCTGGATGAATACCGCGATCGAATTCATAGGCAGGGACTTGAAGATTACGTTACTTTTACCGGTTTTGTATCAGATGATGACAGAAACCGGATCCTGTCGGAATGCGATATTGCGTTATTTCCGAGCCTGTATGAACCGTTCGGCATTGTTGCCCTGGAAGGGATGGTGGCAGGAAAAGCAACCGTTGTTTCAGATACGGGCGGACTGAGAGACATTATCCGCCATGAAGAGACCGGGCTGAAAATCTATCCCGGCAATCCGGAAAGTCTGGCATGGGCAGTCCTGACGCTTGCTCAAGATGAACATTTACGGCGCACTCTCGCCATCAACGGCAAGAGAGAAGCGGAAACCGTATTTAACTGGAAAGAAATTGCTCAACAAACAAGCGCATTGTATGAACAATGTTTAGAAAAAAATCCGGTATAAGGGGCTGTGTATAAATGAAAGGTGTAATAATGGCTGGGGGAAAAGGAACCCGTCTTCGTCCACTGACTTGCAATCTGCCTAAACCAATGGTGCCGCTGCTGCATAAACCCGTAATGGAGTACAGCATTGAGCTGCTGAAAAAATATGGCATCACGGATATCGCAGTAACGCTGCATTATATGCCAGAGGCCATCAAAAATTATTTTGGAGATGGCAGTGACTTTGGCGTTAACCTTCATTATTTTGAGGAAACGACGCCGCTAGGGACAGCAGGGAGCATTAAAAACGCAGAAGATTTCTTGGATGAGCGCTTCATCGTGATCAGCGGTGATGCCTTGACGGATTTTGATCTACTAAAGGGAATCCAATATCATCAGGAAAAGGACGCCCTCGTTACGATCTTTATGAAACAGGTCGAATCTCCGCTTGAATACGGTGTGATCATGACCAATCAGAACGGAGAGATCATCCGTTTCCTTGAAAAACCAAGCTGGAATGAAGTATTCAGCGATACAGTCAACACCGGCATTTATGTCCTCGAACCGGAAATTTTTCAATATATGGAGAAGGATTTTCAGACGGATTTCAGCAAAGACTTGTTCCCTCTCCTGATGAAAGAAGAGCGGCCATTGTATGGCTACCCGGCAGAAGGCTACTGGTCGGATATCGGAAGCCTGCATCAGTACCGGCAATCACACCGCGACATGCTGGATGGCCTTGTCAACCTGCCGTTCTCAGGGCATGAGATCGACCAGGGAATCTGGGTCGGGAACAATGTTGTCATTGAAGACGGCGCAAAACTGGAACGGCCGGTACATATTGCGGATGGAACAGTCGTCAGGGCAGGAGCGGATATAAAAAGCTATTCTGTCATTGGCCGGAATAATGTCATTTCTTCTCAAGCGTCATTAAAGAAAAGCATTCTTTGGCATGATGTTTATGTGGGATCCGAAAGCGAGCTGAGGGGTGCAACCATTGCAAATGGAACGATGGTCGAGCAGGGAGCAACGATCTACGAGCATGCTGTTGTCGGCAATCATTGCAAGATCGGAAAACGCTCCACTATAAAGCCGGAAGTGAAAATCTGGCCGGAAAAAGAGATCTACGATGAAGCACTTGTGCATACTTCATTGATCTGGGGAAGAAAAGCAACCAAGTCATTGTTCGGCAGCCGCGGGGTCTCAGGGATCGCCAATGTAGAGATCACACCTGATTATATCGCAAGACTTGCTTCTGCGTATGGAGCTGTGCTGCCTCACGGTTCCAACATCGCGATCGCCAGTGATTCTCATTCTTTCTCCGGAATGATTAAACAGGCCTTCATCCAGGGATTGTTGTCATCTGGGGTAAATACTCTTGATACGAGCCCTACGGTAGCTCCTGTCGTCCGTTTTGCGATTGAGATGGATAATCTTCAAGGCGGTGTCTACATCCGTTTTTCAAACAGAGGCGGAGAAAAGCAAGTGTTTATCGAGTTCTATGACCACAAAGGCCTGCCGATCCATCCTGATCAGGAACGGAAGATCGAGAATGCTTATTGGCAAGAAGATTACCGACGTGCCGCTTTTGACATGATCGGCAAAAGTACCTACAACAATTATAAAAACGAAGAGTATATTGAAGCCCTTTTACAGACCGTCAATAAAAAAAGAATCAGAAATTCAAAGTTTCGAATCGTTGTAAACTATAATCACCAGCCGTATCTCAGCTTTATTCCTATCCTTTTCCATAAATTGGATTGTGAGTTCTTGACCGTTCCATCTGAGACGGGACCTGAGGAAATGGCTTCCTTTGTCAGAGTGACGAATGCCAATATTGGGATTCTTGTCGGTGAGGCCGGAGAAACGCTCAGCCTGATCACGGAGTCTGGAAAACTGCTCGATGAGGAAACGATGCTTTCTCTATATGTTCTCGTGACGTTTTACGAAGGAAAACAAAACGAAATGGCTATCCCGGTCTATGGTTCTTCTGACCTTGACAGCCTGGCCGGCCGTTTGAACGGAAGGCTCATCCGCACGAAAGCCAATCCTCGATCCATTATGGAAGTCGGCAGCGGGGTGATGAATTTTCAGTACGACGCCCAGTATGCACTCATTCACATCCTGGAGATGATGGCTACCCAGAAGATCACACTGTCAGAACTAGTAGGGTTGCTGCCAAATGTGAATATGCTGAGAGAGTATGTTCCTTGTCCATGGGATAAAAAGGGAAAAGTCATGAGAAAGCTTATGGAGGATATCCGTGATAATAATGTGGAACTCGTCGACGGCATCAAAGTCTTTCATCCTGAAGGCGGCTGGACACTGATTCTTCCGGATGTAGAACAGCCGGTCTTCACTGTGTATTCGCAGGGATCGAACATGGATCAGGCGAAAGAAGCTGCAGCTGAGTTCATCGATAAAATCCGGCTGTATCAGAAGGTTTAATGGATCATGCCGAGGCAGCTTGTAGCCGGAAACGGAAAAATTCTCGTAAACATTGATCAGCACCTTCAGATTAGAGACATTTATTATCCTTATGTCGGACAGCAAAATCACGTACAGGGACACGCAAACAGAGTGGGGATATGGACAGATGGCCATTTCTCCTGGCTGTCTTCGGAACACTGGAGCGTCCATACGGACTATCATAAAGATTCTCTTGTAACCTGCTGTACGGCTGAAAACAAACAGATGGGCATTCGCCTTGTATTTGAAGACGGTGTTCATCAGCGTGAAAATATGTTTTTGCGCCGAATAAAAGTGACGAACACCTCGAAGAAGGAAAAGAAAATCCGGCTCTTTTTTCATCAGGATTTAAATATTTATGAGACAGAGGTTGGAGATACTGCTTTTTACGCCCCGGATTCAAGGTCTATTATCCATTACAAAAAGAATCGCTATTTTTTGTTTAATGCTCTTTTTGGAGATAATGGCATATCACAGTATACGACAGGAATCAAACGGTTCCAAAGCGCTGAAGGAACATGGAAGGATGCCGAGGATGGATCGCTGCACATTAATCCGATCGCCCAGGGATCTGTAGACAGCACCTTTTCTGTGGAACATGAAGTTCGAGGAGAAGAAACCGTTGAAGCCTTTTATTGGATGACCATTGGGAGGAACAGGGAAGAGATCCTTGCACTGAACGAATACATCAAAGAAATCGGACCATCATTGACTATTGATAAGATCATGATCTACTGGAGGAGATGGGCGAATAAATCACCGCTGCCAGATACAGATCTGGAGGAAGAGATTTTAGCTCTGTATAAACGGAGCCTGCTCATTGTCCGGACTCAGACTAATGAAAATGGCTATATCATGGCTGCCAATGATTCTGACATCCAGCAATATAACCGGGATCATTACAGCTATATGTGGCCGAGGGACGGTGCACTTGTGGCAGCGGCAATCGCCAAAGCCGGCTATCAGGGGATGGTGAAAAATTTCTATAGAAGGTGTGCAGAGGTGCTGACAAAAGAAGGTTTTCTGCACCATAAATACAATCCAGACGGCTCGATCGGTTCAAGCTGGCATCCGACTGTCGGAAAAGACGGGAAAGAACAGCTGCCGATACAAGAGGATGAAACGGCACTCGTATTATGGGCGTTTTGGGAGCACTATAAAGAGACCGGGGATATCGAATTTGCCCAATCTCTTTACCGATCGCTTATAAGGCCGGGTGCCCGTTTTCTTCTTCAGTTCATGGATGAGGAGCTTGATCTGCCCAATCCGTCCTATGACTTGTGGGAAGAAAGAAGGGGAATCTTTTCGTTTACGTGCTCAGCTGTTTACGGCGGTTTGATGGCAGCTCACTCTTTTGCTCTTTTATTTGGGGAAGATGACAGGGCTGCAAGGTACAAAGCGGGAGCAGAGCGCGTAAAAAAAGGAATGGAGAACCATCTTTACGATCAAGAAGCCGGCCGGTTCCTCAGGGGAATTTACTTGAACGAGGAAAATCGGGAAATAACGAAAGATTATACGATAGAAAGCAGCATGTACGGCTTGTTTGCATTCGGTGTTTTTTCCGCCAATGATGAAAGAGTGCAGTCTACGATGGAGGCAATTGAGCGGGAACTGTATATCAAAACACCGATTGGCGGAATCGCAAGGTATTTTAACGATTATTATTTTCAGCAGACCCATGAAGTGGAGAAGGTGCCAGGCAATCCTTGGCTAATCTGTACACTGTGGCTTGCGAAATGGAAAATTGCTGCAGCCGTTGACCGGAACGGCCTCAAGCAATGCAGGGAATACTTGCACTGGGTGGTCTCCCACGCATTTTCAAGCGGAGTTCTGCCTGAGCAGCTGCATCCATTCTCTGGTGAACCGCTGTCCGTCGCCCCATTAACATGGTCCCACGCGACCTTCGTGGATGTCGTTGTCGATTATATTCAAGCTTATGAACGTCTTGAATAAAATGCACTTGCTGAAATTAAATGTGTCTGGTATTATATTAAAGTATGAATTAATTTGGAAACAAATCAATCAAAGCAGTACGCCATTTTTGTAATGGTTAAGGTTTGGAGGGAAAATACATGCGTGTAAACATCACTCTTGCTTGCACTGAAACTGGTGATCGCAACTATATTACGAAGAAAAACAAACGTAATAACCCAGAGCGCTTAGAGCTTAAAAAGTACAGCCCAAGACTAAAAAAATATACATTGCACCGTGAAACGAAGTAATGTAAGGAAAAGCCACCTAAATCCTTGGTAGACATGGGATTAGGTGGCTTTTTTATTTGCGTTTTTTCTCTTCATCACTTCTTCATTACTTCCTTTTATAATGAGCACATAGCTTTAAAGGGAGTGATAACGGCAGTCCTTGCTTTATGGAGGAAGTTTTGATGCAGGGAATAACAGTCAGTATACAGTTGCTGTTAGATAAGTAACTGGTAAAATAAGAATGAGAATGATTTTTAAGAGGAGATGCGGTATGGAGAAGAAGAACTTAAGAAAAGAAATGAAAAACAAACTGCTGTCTCTGGACTCAACGTTACATAAAACGAAGAGTAAAGATATTGCCAGGCAGTTATTCAACATGCCGTTATGGTCGAACGCGAAGCATATCGGGATTACGATTTCGAGGGGATTTGAAGTAGATACCCGGGAGATTATAAAAAAAGCATGGGTCGAAGGAAAAGAAGTAAGTGTTCCAAAGTGCAGCACTGATGGGGAGAGGGCGATGGATTTTTATAAGATCACCTCTTTTGAGGACCTGGAAAATGTATACATGGACCTTTATGAACCGATTCGTTCCAATACTCAGCTATCTTCTGCCGATAATATCGAGTTGATGATCGTACCTGGCTTGATCTTTAGTCCAGAAGGTTACCGCATCGGTTTTGGGGGCGGATTTTATGACAGGTACCTGGCATCCTATGACGGAAATACGGTTTCTTTGGCTTTCGACTTTCAGCTCTCACATTCGATACCTGTTGAACCGTTCGATATTCCTGTCCAATGGATTGTAACAAATCTAGGTGTTCATAAGGCGGAATTTTGATGGGATGGATCGTCTTTGGCATCATCCTGGGCTGCTTTGTTTTTGCGTCCTTTAAACTTAAAATGCTCACACTGAGCGGAGCATTTGCCAGCTGGGGAATGGGTATGGTTGTTTATGGGGCTTTTGGTTTCAACGGGCTGAGCGTGCTCCTTCTTTTCTTTATCAGCTCCTCACTTTTAAGTAAATGGGGAAAAGTGAAAAAGCAGCAGATGAGAACGATCGTAAAAGAATCAAAAGGGAGAGATGCGGGACAGGTCTTTGCGAATGGAGGCGGCGCGTTTTTTGCAGGAGCAGGCTATTTAATGTTTCCACATCCTTTTTGGCTGCTTCTCTTGCTCGGCAGTTTGGCAGAAGCCGCAGCTGATACGTGGGCTTCTGAAGTGGGAGTCCTCTCTAGAGCAAAACCATATCATATCCTCCGGAGACAAAGAGTAGAAAGAGGAATATCGGGCGCGGTGTCTCCCCGTGGGCTCACGGCAGCCGTACTGGGTTCTTTTGTGATCAGTGTGGCAGGGGCAATGATGTTTTTTCATGGAAGCCGGGCCATTATCGTCTTCTTGGCTGTGGGCATTGCCGGATTTTTGGGCAATGTTCTCGATACTCTGATCGGCGGGACAATTCAACTTTCCTACCGATGTAAGGTATGTGGAATTGAAGTGGAAGAGGCGGATCACTGCGGTGTAAAATGCAGCAAACTAAAAGGCTCGCCTGCCGTCACAAACAATGCCGTGAATTTTGTTTCCAGTGCAGCTGCAGGGCTAGCAGCAGGGGTGCTTATCCTATGGTTATGAAAATGAATTGTACGGGTGTAGTACTTGCCGGAGGAGAATCATCCCGTTTTCCCATTCATAAATCATTTGCTCGTTATGATGGTGAATATTTTTATGAACGGGCTGTCTCTTGTTTGAAACCTGTTGTATCCTCTGTTTATCTCGTTGCGCATCCATCCATCGCCCATAAACTGTCAGCTTCATCTGCAATGGTGATCCAGGACCTTCCATACCTGCAAGGACAAGGGCCGCTGGCGGGAATTCTTACGGCGATGAACATCAGAGAGGAAGCTGACTGGTACGTGGTCATCAC
Source organism: Fictibacillus sp. WQ 8-8 (assembly GCF_024494405.1). Lineage (NCBI taxonomy): Bacteria > Bacillati > Bacillota > Bacilli > Caryophanales > Fictibacillaceae > Fictibacillus > Fictibacillus sp. WQ 8-8. The sequence goes on along the minus strand of NZ_JAMXKG010000004.1, from coordinate 313,355 downwards.
GTGTGATATGCCTCTCATGAGAACTGAAATATATGAGATCCTTTTAACCGCTGCGTTGAGTATTCCGGGAATTCAGGCAGTTGTGCCTGTCGTGAAAGAACGCCAGCAGCCGCTTGCCGCACTTTACCATAAGAGCTGCAAACCGGTCATATCCCAGCTTCTTACTGAAGGGAAGAGGAGCATGCATGGCTTGCTGCAATCTGTAAATACGAAGTACATCGATGAACTCTGCGGTGATTGGAATCCACATGATTTTATAAATATTAATACACAGGAAGATTACTCCCTTTATATTGAAAAAGGGCTAAGGGAATAATTTGCACAATCATGGCAAAAAGTAAGAGCAAGGAGGAATGCTCTGTGACTAGATTTATATTCAAGCTTGCCCTTGTTGTTGCCTTGATCCTGATAGGTTATCAGTACAGATATCGGCTGCTCAATGTCATACTGGGAGTGCCTTTGCTCCGAAGATTCGCGGTTGGCCGAATGATGTCGTTTCCGGGTTTGCGTGATAAATTTATGAAGGAAATGTTCTGAGGCGCTGTTCGCGCCTCTTCTTTTTGGTATGAAAGCAAACGGAATCTTTTTTGATCTTGATAATACCCTTTTTGATTATGACCGTGCTTTTGGGCTTGCCGCTATGCAAAGCTTCTCAGAAATGTATGGGGAACGGATGATAGTAGGGTGCACCAAAGTGAATATTGAACTGGATTGGTTTAAAATTTTCAAAACATACTGCGACCATTTTTGGGCTGGCTATGAGTGCGGTGATCTTTCCCGTACCGCGTATCAGAACAAAAGATTTATAACTTCTTTGCAGGCATGCGGACTGCAAGCAGGATCCCATAGGGCTGCTGCTGTTTTTGAAGAACGTCTCAGAACGTACATCCCATCGTATTGTAAGCTGTATGCAGGGGTCTCACAAATCTTACAGGAACTTTGTGATCGTAAAATGTTGATGGGCATCATTACCAATGGAGAGAAAACGGTTCAGAGAAATAAAATAGAGGCCTTAAACCTTACGAACTGGATAAAGCCTCAACATGTCTTTATATCTGACGAGATGAATGTACAAAAACCCAATCCCGCCATATTTGAAAAGATTCAAGAGAAAACGGATTGCAGCAATCCTCTTTATGTCGGTGATTCTTGGGACCAGGATATTTTTCCTGCCACCGTGTCCGGATGGAAAGCGGTCTGGCTCACTACAAGAAGGAGTGAGCCGAAAACACAAGGCAGTCATTTGGAATACAGAAGAGCTGCTTCGGTCTCTGAACTGAATCAGCTTCTTATCTCGTATATTGAATGAGCTGGATATACTCTCCGTCCTTGAGCTTAAACAGAACCATCAAATGGGTCTTATCCTTGCTGAACAGGATAAGCGGCATGCTGCTGCCGATGGGGTCCACTTTGGATCCATTGCTTTTCTTGACACCGAGAAAATAATTTTTATACAGTCCTTCCCACAGGTTGCCGATAATTTTATTCGTCTGGTCTTGTGTGAAACCAGGGAGCGGACTGTTTTGGTACTGGGGCAGATCGTTTAGTGCCACAGCATTGTAATTCGCGCCGTTCACATTGTAGAACTGTTTGGCCCCGCTCCAGGTCTGCTGAAGAAATGGATAGGTCTTAACATCCAATTTGGTTTTTACAGATCGCTCACTGCTGTTCTTTGGGTTTTGGAAAGAAGAGAAGGAGCTGCCTTTGTGATAGACATAAAGATTTTTTTTGCTCATCGCCTGGGCGCTGCGATAGGTGTCTTCATTTCTATGAATTTCAGCATAGTGATAGCTGACACTCTGAGACAATTGATCGTTCCCTCCAGGCACTTTTTTAGACTGATTAAGTGTTCTGGTGTCTTGTTCCCATTTGTTCATCGTGCTTGTTAATACACCGTTCGCATACAGCATGGAAATATCTTGCCGAAGATAGGCAGGCTTGTTCGTTTCAGATGATACATCCCAATTGAGTGTATAATTTTCAGCAGTTGAGCCGCCCAAAGTGACATTCGTCGTTGCTTTTGTGAAGGTTACTTGGGTGTCTATGGGAAAAAAGATGATACTTTCTTTGACAGGTTCCCTGCCAAAATAATACATAAAAAAGAGTATTGCGAAAAAAACAGGCAGAACGACACCAAGCCAATTTCTCATTTTCATAGGAATTAACCACCCCGCTGGACAGACTGTTGTTCCATGTTTATGCATAGCCGGCTCAAGAAAGAAGAAGGAATTTAATGAGAAGGAAAGAAATTCTTATAGTGAAGAACTAGACGATTATAGGAGAGAGGCACATCATGATCAATGAACAAGAAATACTTCAGAATATTAGTGACTTAGTCAGTATTCCAAGCCCAGCAGGCTATACAGATCACGCGATTTCCTATGTGAGCGATTTCCTGAAAAAGGAAAACATTCCGTATTACATTAACCATAAAGGCGGGCTGATCGCGACAATTAAAGGAAAGGACGATTCGAAGCATCGTTTGCTGACGGCGCATGTGGATACGCTGGGTGCAATGGTGAAAGAGATAAAGGGCAGCGGACGCCTGAAGCTCACCATGATCGGAGGATTCCGCTGGAACGCAGTCGAAGGAGAATATTGCAAGATACATACAACTGACGGAAAAATTTATACAGGGACCATCCTAATGCATCAGACGTCTGTCCATGTTTATAAAGATGCGGGTGACGCAAAAAGGGACGAAGTGAATATTGAAGTTCGGATCGACCAGCAGGTGAAAACAAAAGAGGAGACAGAAAAACTCGGTATCTCGGTAGGGGATTTCGTATCCTTTGAACCAAGGGTGGAAATTACAGAGAGCGGATTTATTAAATCGAGGCATCTCGATGATAAAGCAAGCGTCGGTATATTGATGCATCTTATTAAAGTGATTAAAGATCAAAGGATTGAACTGCCTTATACTGTGAATTTCCTTATCTCAAACAATGAAGAGATCGGGTACGGCGGAAATTCCAATATTTCAGAAGAGACGGTTGAATATATCGCAGTCGACATGGGAGCGATCGGTGACGGGCAGGCGACCGATGAGTACACTGTGTCGATCTGTGCGAAAGATTCCAGCGGCCCTTATCATTACGGACTGCGCAACCATTTAGTCAAACTGGCTGAAGAGCATAGTGTCGACTACCGTGTGGATATCTATCCTTTTTATGGCTCTGATGCATCGGCGGCCATTAAAGCAGGCTATGACATTAAGCACGGATTGGTAGGAGCAGGGATCGATGCTTCACATGCCTATGAACGCACTCACGTACAGTCCTTGCGGCATACGGCGACTTTGCTGCTTCATTACATGCAGTCTGAACTCGTCTGATGAGTTTGAAGATTTTTTCATAAGAAACAGAAACAAACCGCTGTCTTTTCAGCGGTTTTTTTCTTCTGTCTCTGCTATAATAATCAGGGTGATAAAATGAAAACGCTATATGATGTGCAGCAGCTCTTAAAGAGATTTGGAATCTTTATTTATACCGGACACCGGATGGCTGATCTTGAGCTGATGCAGGATGAACTAAGAACCCTGTACGATTCAGGTTTGATCGATCAACAGGAATTTAAGATGGCACTGCTGATTATTAAAGCTAACTATCAAAAATTCAGCTAATAAAATTGATATAAAAGGGTGACAGCTATGATTGAGAAATGGTATGTAGGCGTTGATCTTGGCGGAACAACAATTAAAATGGCATTTATCAGCGACTATGGTGATCTGATCAAGAAGTGGGAGATCCCAACGGATATCTCTGAAAAAGGAAAAAATATCACAACAGATATTGCGAAAAGCATCGACTCTGTTCTGGAGGAGCTTGGCGAAAAGAAATCCAGGCTCAATGGAATCGGCATGGGAGCTCCTGGATTTATAGATCTGTCCCGCGGATTTATCTACCATGCGGTCAACATCGGCTGGGTAAACTTCCCGCTGAAAGAACGTCTGGAAATGGAGACAGGGCTGCCTGTAGTCGTAGATAATGATGCCAATCTTGCAGCTGTCGGAGAAATGTGGAGGGGGGCCGGCGATGGAGCCAAAGACCTCCTTTGTATAACACTTGGTACGGGTGTTGGAGGCGGAATCGTCTCCAATGGGAAAATTCTTCACGGAACCAACGGAATGGCAGGAGAGATCGGGCACATTACAGCCATTCCTGAAGGTGGTGCACCATGCAACTGCGGCAAAACCGGGTGTATTGAAACCATAGCATCTGCTACAGGCATATGCCGCCTTGCTCGTGAAGGTTTGGAAAAATATCCGGATTCCATCCTTCAAAAAGAACAGGAAAAAGAGGATGGAATCACGTCTAAGGATGTTTTTGACGCTGCTGATAAGAAGGATGAGCTGGCGCTGTATGTCTTGGAGCTCGTGGGATATCACCTCGGTTTTATGATCGCGAACCTTGGGAATGCGATCAATCCAGGGAAAATTGTTTTTGGCGGCGGAGTATCAAAAGCTGGAGATAAAATCCTTCAGCCTGTCAAACAAAACTTTGATAAGTTTGCACTTCCGCGTGTAAAAGAAGGAGCGGAATTTGCTATTGCTTCACTAGGAAACGATGCAGGTGTATACGGGGGAGCCTGGATGGCGAAAAAATTGCATGAGGAAACTATTTTATAAACGATCCATAGTTTTTTTAAAGACCATGCTCAGCATGGTTTTTTCTTTTCATTCATGACTTAACTTCTGTATGAATACACTGAAAGGTAGAGGTTACATGATGAGGAGGAGCTTATGAAAATAACGGTAAGAAAGGGAGATACGTTTTCTTATTACAGCCAATTATTTGGACTCCCCTTACAGCTGCTGCTGGATTCCAACTTGCAAACGGATCCCGAATATTTGCTGCCCGGATCTTCGCTGCTCATTCCCGGCTATTTTCATCATGAGCATACGGTAAAAAAAGGAGACACATTCCATTCCCTCTCTAGGAGATACAATGTCTCTTTAGATGGCTTGTTTATATTGAATCAGGAAAATAATGCACAGCTTCTCAAAGAGGGAATGGTCGTGAATGTTCCGGAGCGAGCGGTACACCGTGTCGTTTCAGTCGGTGTGCCGTATGATTATAGTGTTCTGAAATACGATCTTCAGCGTTTATGCTCTCTTTATCCCTTCATTCGCTCTGACTGTTTTGGACAATCGGTATTAAAAAAAGACCTTGTTCAGCTGAAATGCGGAAGAGGGCGAAAGAAGGTGCACGTGAATGCCTCTTTTCATGCAAATGAATGGATAACGACCGGCATCTTGATGGTTTTTTTAAACGATTACTTGTTGGCGCTGACAAATAATACACCCATCCGGGGAATCAATATGCTGCCTTTGTACGAATCAGCGACGCTGTCAGCCGTTCCAATGGTCGATCCTGATGGTGTCGATCTCGTCCTGCAGGGTCCGCCCGATATAGAGCCGTACCGCAGCCTGGTCAAAACCTTAAACAAGCAGCATCCCAATTTTAAAGACTGGAAGGCCAACATCAGGGGAGTGGATTTAAACAACCAGCTTCCGGCACGGTGGGAGATCGAAAAAGCTAGAAAGCCGGCAGAACCGGCTCCAAGAGATTATCCGGGAGATTATCCGCTTTCCGAGCCCGAAGCGAAGGCGATAGCCAATCTGACGGTCGACGAAAATTTTGACCGTGTTATCGCTCTTCACACCCAAGGGAAAGAATTTTATTGGGGCTTTGAGAAGGAAGAACCGGATGAAGCCGAAAAGATCGCCGAAGAATTCGAACGTGTAAGCGGCTATAAAGCAGTCCGCTACGTAGACAGTTACGCGGGATACAAAGACTGGTTCATACAGGAGTTTCGCAAACCGGGTTTTACTATCGAACTGGGGATCGGTGTAAATCCGCTTCCTCTTTCGCAATTCCAGGAAATTTATAAAGATACGCTTGGTATATTTCTGGCCAGTCTGTACATGTAAAGAAGCGGAGAAACCAGCAGCCATAAAAGAAGTGCCCCCAATTGTGAGTCCAAACTAACAATTGGGGGCACTTCACTAGGCGCTGGTTTTTTCTTATGGGTTAAATCATGGTACACTGTTAGTATTCTCGATTCTATTAACTCAGGAGGTTATTATGGCTATTATAGACATTACGGTTATCCCGATCGGGACAGAATCCCCGAGTGTCAGTACATATGTTGCAGGAATACAGCGTGTTCTTGAAAAATATAATGATCAGATTAACTACGAACTGACTTCGATGAACACCATTGTAGAAGGGGAGCTGGATGTTTTATTAAACGTCATCAAAGAAATGCATGAAGCGCCCTTTCAGGAGGGCATACAGCGGGTGGCTACAAATATCCGCATTGATGATCGAAGAGACAAGAAATCTACGATGAAATCCAAACTGGAAAGCGTACGGAACAAAATGCAAGGGTAAATAAAAAACCATCCGCGATACTTCGCGGATGGTTTCTTGCTGTTGGGTTTAGTGGCCTGTAGAGCCTCCGCCTGTGAACAAATCGATAAAGGTCATGATGGTAAACCAGCCAAATACTGCAAATGTAAGAAACGCAAAACCAGAACCTAACATATTCTTAATTTTTAATGACCGCAGTAAACCTAGAGCAGCAAAAATTGTAACAATTGCGAAAATAATGGCTAAAGCCATATCCTATGCCCCCCTTACTCTGGAGTAATCTACTTAAATACTGAATTCCCTATGTATAGCAAAAAATCCGGGTACTGCCTTGTACTATTTTACTTGTTTTGTTAACTTTTGTACAGTCTCCATTTTATTAAGATTGGACTGTAATGGCAATATTGTAAGCACTTGCATATTTTTCGATCAGTTCTTTTTCTTCTTTGTCAACGAAGTACTTTGAGCTGTGGTCCCGTTGTTCTGTCCCAATTAAATGTTCGTCGAGCTGAAACAGGGCCATGCTGATCTCCTGGATGGTACCTCCGTTTATCGTGAAGGATAGAACAGTGTCTTCAAAGAGGTAAAAGTGTTGAGAAGCTGATCGGAATCCATAGTCCCAAAAGCGGTCTGTAGGCTGGAAGGATTCTGGAGAGTAAAGGGGATGCAACTCTTCGAAATAGTTCTGCGTTTCATAATAGGCTTTTAGTGCAAGAGCTTCTTCCATCGTTTTTACAATAATGATCTCTCCGCTCCGGTCGAACACATTGGCCAGTTCGGCTGTCTTTCTGACAACTTGGGCTGCAGCAGCAGGGTGTTTTTTAGAAACCGGTTTTATCTCAACTCCATAACAAAGCGACAAAGCCATCTCCTCCGCATCTTTTTTAATTTTAGTGTAAAATAGGGGGAAATAGATTGCAATGGAGGGATACATATGAAATGGGAACGGCTGACTGTCGGACCAGTTCAGGAGAATACATATGTTTTATGGAATGAAAAAAAGGAAGGGATCATTTTTGACCCGGGCGGCGAGAGCAAAAAGATTATCTCCTTGGTTGAAAAACGAGGGGTAAAGCCGCTTGCTGTGTTGCTGACACATGCCCATTTTGATCATATTGGTGCTGTAGACGATGTAAGGGAAAAATGGCAGATTCCTGTTTATGTCCATAAAAAGGAAAAGGACTGGCTGGAAGACCCGAACAAGAACGGTTCCGCTCATTTCATGCAGGATATAACAGCAAAAAAAGCAGACCATCTGATCACGGAGGAAGGAGAGCTGCAGATCGGCAGCATTTCCCTGCAGGTGCTGGAAACTCCAGGACATTCTCCTGGCAGTGTATCTTATTATGTTTCAAGCATGGAAACGGTCTTCTCAGGAGACGCTCTTTTCGCAGGAAGTATCGGAAGGACAGATTTATATGGCGGGAATCAGGAGCTGCTCTTGAAGAGCATTCATGACAAGCTCTTGAACCTTCCTGAAGAAACGATGGTTCTTTCGGGCCACGGACCGGAGACAGCAATTGGCGCCGAAATGGATTCCAATCCTTTCTTAAGCGGTTTTTAAAATGCTCTCTTTGATCAGGGAGAAGATAAAAAACTCGCCAAACCAGGTCATATCCTATGAGGAATATATGAGACTGGCTCTGTATGCTCCTCAAATGGGCTATTATCAAAACGAGCGGGTGAAGATTGGAAGGAACGGGGATTTTTATACGAGCAGTGCAGCTGCCGATGCTTTTGGAGCCGTTTGGGCAAACGCGTTTTATCGAATGTTCCAGGAACAGCAGCTACCTTTTATTCTTTGTGAGATCGGAGCAGGGGACGGCAGGTTTGCCAAAAGCGTCCTCCATGAATGGGAGGCCAATGGTTATCCGCATCTGGAATATATCGTGGTTGAGTCGAGTCCTTATCATGCACGAAAAGTAAAGGACAAGCTTTCTGAGGACCGTTTCATCCATTATTTTTCTCTTGAAGACATGAAGGCTGAATACCCATTTTTTCAAGGGATTCTATTTGCCAATGAACTTCTTGATGCGATGCCTGTTCATGTTGTTAAACAGGAAAAAACAGGTATGACTGAAATCATGGTATCCATAGATGAGACAGGAAACCTGGTAGAGCAGGAACAACCATTGGTTAATGCAGAACTCGGCATGTGGATCGCAGAACACCTCGGAGGGCTTTCCATCGGGCAGACCATCGAGGTTCCGCTGGCTATGACACACTGGCTTAACGATCTTTATGGATGGGTTGAAAACGGAGCAGTAGTGCTCGTCGATTACGGATATACGAGGGAAGAGTGGGACATGCCCCATCTTTTAAACGGGAGTCTGCGCGGTTATTTTCGTCATCAGCAAATCAACGATCCGCTGAAATTCCCCGGGGAGATGGACCTAACGTCTCATGTTCATTGGGACAGTGTAAAAACGATCGGTAAAATAGCAGGATTCCGGGCGGATGATTTTCAAAAGCAGACAGATTTTCTTCTGGAGAACGGGATTCTAGATCATCTGCGCGATACTGGCAGCCAAGATCCGTTCTCACCTGTGCATAAGAAGAACAGAGCGATCCGTTCCCTGATCATGGAGAACTCCATCAGCTCTTATTTTCAAGTTCTAATCCAAAAAAAAGACGGCTGCCGTTAAACGGCAACCGTTTTCTTTTTTCTTTTTAATGGCCGCCCGCTCCGGGAGTCATCATGAACGTTGTCCAGTATGTAAAACCGACAAAAAAGACTGTTAGATAAGCTCCAAAAATGTAAATATACATACGCTCAGATAAATTTAAGTAGCTTAGTGAAACAAATAAAATAGTTTGGCCCAAAAACAACAGTGCCATGTTGGTTAAGTCCCCAAGATAGGCCATTACTGCGATAATCCCAGTCCAAAAGCCCAAGACCTTGTACATTCTTGCCATATGTATCCCTCCCTTTTCACCGAAGAACTCATTCCCTCTGTATTATATATGAATTTTTACTGGATTGTAAATGCCATTCTAACTGGATTTGGAAAAACAAAAAAAGAACACATGGCAGGTGTTCTTCGTAAAAGATGGCTGGGCTAGCTGGATTCGAACCAACGAGTGACGGAGTCAAAGTCCGTTGCCTTACCACTTGGCTATAGCCCATCGGAATAATTTTAGTATGGGTTGTGTCGAAAATTTTATGCAAGAAAGTGTAAATTATTTGAAGGGATTTAGCAGATTATGTCGTAAAGTTACCTTTAAGTTAAGAAAGAAGGTGATAACGCGTTGCCCATTGAAAAGAAAAGTGATGAACTGCTCCAACTCGCAGCAAGAACCAATGCTTCAGATATTCATTTTGTCCCCAAGAGGGAAAAAGGCCTGATCCAGTTCAGGATCGATGGCCAACTTCATCAGGTAGAAGAATTAGCCTATGTAATTTTTGAAAGACTTGTTTCCCATTTCAAATTTAAGGCTGGTATGGACATCGGTGAACGCCGCAGGCCACAGGACGGTTCGATGGATGTTACCATCAAAGACCATCTCCTTCATCTCAGGCTTTCCACACTGCCTACTGCCTTTCATGAAAGCCTCGTCATCCGCTTGCTTCCCCAGACCCATCCTTCAGAATTTCAATCCTTAGCCCTGTTTCCGCACTCACTCGAAGGACTTTCCCCCCTATTGCGGCGTGCCAGCGGCCTTATTCTCTTCTCAGGACCGACCGGTTCAGGAAAAACGACCATCATGTATTCTCTTCTTCAGCATATCCAATCCTTGTATACCCGCCATATCTTAACACTCGAAGATCCCGTGGAAAAGAAAGTCGATCTGTTTTTGCAGATGGAAGTGAATGAAAAAGCAGGAATTACGTATGGGGAAGGCTTTAAATCACTCCTTCGCCATGATCCCGATGTTATCATGATCGGTGAGATCAGGGATGAAGCTACAGCCAAGCTCGTGGTCCGGGCCGGAATGACGGGGCATTTAGTGCTTTCGACAGTCCATGCAGAAGACGCATTAGGCTGTTTATTCCGGTTGATCGAATTTGGTTTGACCATTCAGGAACTTGAACAAACACTGCTCGGCATTGTTGCTCAGCGGTTGATTTCGCTGCGCTGCCCCTATTGCGGTGAAGTGTGCGACACTAATTGTTTTATGAGAAGAAAAAATAAAAGAATGGGTTTATTCGAACTGCTGTCAGGATCCGGGCTGGAAAAAGGTATAGAGTGGATTCGGGGCAACTCGAATCGGCCGGATGGTGAGAGAACATTGAATCATTTTATAAAACAAGGCATTGCTCTAGGATTTCTGCCTGCCCATAGCCTTGAGAGATGGGGGGTGGACAGGCTGTGAAAAAGGGAAGGAACTGGTCGAACAAACAGCAGGGAGCTTTTTTGATGCGCCTTGGCAGGCTGCTGGAACAGGGCTACACACTCCCAAAAGCAATTGCAATACTTAAGCTGCATCAGAACCGCTGGATGCAAGACGGTCTTCACCGGGTGTATGATTGCCTGAAAAGAGGATACTCCCTTCATGAAGCATTGGCACGAGAGAGATTTTCAAGCGATGTGCTCGGTTTTCTTGAGTTGTCCGAAAAACATGGTGATTTGCGCTTCAGTGTCATGGAAGGTGCCAAAATGCTGCAGAAGAGGGAAGAAATCAAAGAACGATTCATTAAAGCGACAAGGTACCCGATATTCTTATTTGCTGTCGTTTTGTCGATATGTTTCATCATGTTTCGCTTGCTGATCCCCCACTTTTTATCTTTGTACTCCTCTTTAGACATCAATTTCCCTTATTTTACAATCGTAATGATTTCCATAATGAAGAAAGTTCCTTTCCTCTTTTTTCTGTTTGCTGCGTTTACTGTCACGGCTGCTGCAGCGTATATCGCTGTAATGAAAAAAATTTCTCCTTCCAAACGCATCTCGCTGCTCTTAAGAATCCCCATTGTAAAAAGAACACTTCCTGTCCTGATCACCCATCAATTTTCTATTCAGCTGGGCAGCCTGCTAAAAGGAGGATTGGCGATCAATGAGGCGTTAAAGATCCTCGAACAAAATCAATACATGCGATTTTTTCGAACAGAGGCTGCTTTGATGAAACAAGAGCTCGTGAACGGGCTAAGATTTGAAGATATCGTTGCTCAAAAGCGCTACTTTGTTCCTGAGCTGTCTATGATTATTGCTCATGGACAATCCTGCGGAATGCTCGGTAAAGAATTGATTGCTTACAGTGAAATACTGCTCGCTTATGCAGAAGAAAAAATGGCAAAGTACATCGTTGTGGTTCAGCCGGTACTGTTTCTATTCATAGGGGTCATGATTCTTGTCATGTTTGTTTCGATGCTTTTGCCTATGTTTAAAATGATGGATTCCATTCAATAATTAAGGAGAGTTAGGATGAAAGATATGAACGAAAAAGGTTTCACGCTGATCGAAATGATGATAGTTCTCCTCATCATTTCTGTATTGCTTTTAATAGCGCTGCCGAGCATGGCAAAAAACCTTGGCGTCGCTAAAAATCTCGGATGCAAGGCAACACTGGATCTGGTTCAGGGCCAGGTAGGTGCTTATGAAGCCGATAAAGAAGAAAAATTGACGGATTTAGATACGTTGGTGGCGGAAGGGTATGTGGATACGGTCAAATGTCCGAACGGAAACGCGCTGGAATTAAAAGGCGGAACGGTCGTTGAAACGGCAGATTAAACGGATCAACGGCTATACCTTGCTGGAGCTGATCATCGTTCTTTCGATCGGGAGTATCCTATTAAGTGTTGCCTGCGCCTCACTTCAGAAATACTACAAAGGAAGGGAAGTACATTTTTTTCTGGAGCAATTCAAGCGCGACTTGTATTTTACACAGCGAACAGCGATAAACGAGCAAAAGCTAGTCCATTTGCATATTTTCCCGGGTGAGAACCGGTATATTATTACCACCGGCATGAACGAAGTGTATAAGAATGTTAAATTCCCAAAGCAGATTCAATTTGAATCTGCAACGATGTCCTTGAAGATTACGTACAATAAAATAGGAAACATCAGTACTTCAGGGACGATGATTATCAAAACAGATGCTGGCAGATATAAGGTGGTATTTCTGTTGGGAAAAGGCAGGTTCTATGCTGAAAGATTCTAAAGGTTACTATTTGCTTGAAGCACTTCTCGCCTTAAGTGTCTTGTTAATCGTAATTAGCGGAGTTAGCCCGGTCTTGCACACCCTTTATACAGAACGCTTCACTCTTAAGCAAGACAGGGAGGCTTTAGAGCTTTTATCTAACAAACTGATTGAATTCGGAAATGATGATGAAGGGGGGACGTCCATAATCCGTGGACGTACGGCAGATTTTCAATGGAAGAAGAAAGAAGGGAGGATCTGCATTGAATTTACGGGGAAGAATGGAAGAGCCTATCGTGAATGTGATGTTGTTAAACAATGAAGGTTAGCCAAAAAGGGTTTACGCTCGTTGAAGCAATGGTGGCGCTGTCCATCTTTATCGTGCTGGCGGGCTTTGCACCGCTGCTCATAAAAGTACTTTCGCCTCCGGTGCAAAGCGGTGTCTCAATGGAAGAATTGGAATCTTTTTATTCAGCGATCGGTCAGGCCATAAGGGAAGCGGTTAATGCGGAAGCAAGCGAAGAGAAACTGACCTTAACCACTTCTTCTGGACAGTCCGTCACCTATTCCTTCTATCAAAACCGGATACGAAAGCAGATCAATGGACAAGGATATGAAATCTGGCTGTTTTCTGTAAAGCGTTTTCGCCCTTCTGTAACTGGCCAGCTGGTTACGGTATCCATCACTGACACAGCCTCCCATGTCTATAAACGCGTGTTTGCCAGACAGGCAGAAATTGTTCTGGTGAATTCTTGAATAGCCGAGGATATATTTTCCCCACGGTTCTCGTTTTTTGTCTTATCTTCTCGATGCTGGCAGCACATCAGCTTCTCATTTTTATCGGTGAGAAACAGTTCATTGACGCACAGAGGGGACGGTTACAGCTGGATGCAATGATCGAGAAGTCCAGCCGGGATGCGATTAACAGCATAAAGAAAAATAAGAATCCAGCCGGCCGGTTTGCGTTCGACCATGGAGTGGTGGATTGCGTGGTGTCCACAGGGCAGCCTCCTGCAATGGAAATAAAAATATCGGCAAGTTTGCGAAACCATCAGACAAAAAGCGTGGTTATATATTATAATAGCGAGACTAAAAGCATTACGAAGTGGGTGGAGGGTGCAAGTTGAAACCGATTTTTTTAACAGGATTCATGGGATCCGGCAAAACCACGATCGGTTCGCTGCTCGGCAAGAGATTAGACTTGCCGGTCGTTGATACCGATCACTACATTGAAGAAAAATACAATCAAAAAGTGGCAGAAATCTTTGCAGTTCATGGAGAAGTAGTGTTCAGGGGCTATGAAGCTTCTATCCTTCCTGAACTTCCTCAGCAGGATGCGATCATTACGACGGGCGGAGGAATGGCCGTTTCAGCGGAAAACCGGAAATACATGCTGGAAAAGGGGTTTGTTATTTTTCTAAGCTGCCCGCTCGATACCATTTTTGAGAGACTGAAAGAAGACAGAAGCCGGCCATTGTTCAATCATGAAAAAAAGATAGAGATGGAGAAGCTGTACGATAGGAGGCTTCCTCTTTACCGTGATTGCCATTGGGTACTCGAGACCGGGGGATATGAGCCAGAAGAAACGGTCGAAGAAATTACAGCGAGGTTAGGTCGTTCCGATTTCGGGCAAACTGGTGACAAACAATAAAAAGGTGATGTCATCTTATGAATACCTATTTTAAGTTTGTCATTGAAGCAATCGTTAAGAGAATGAGCAGGTCTCCAGAGGAAAAACAAATGTTAAAACAGCAAAAAGCGGAACGAAAACAGCCTGTGCTCGTTTCGCTTTTTGGCATGGTCCCTTTTTCTCTGGGATTGATGTTCAAGAAGCGCCGGAAGTGAAGTTCCCTTTTGTTCTTATCATTTTTCAATCTACTGGAAGTATGATAATGTTGAACTATCATTTAAACGAAGAAGTGTGGTATAGATGGCTATAGAAAATGGGATTTATGATCGGCTGAAAAGACCGCTTAAAGATTTGCGGATCTCAGTCACTGATCAATGCAATTTTCGCTGCACCTATTGTATGCCGAAAGAAATCTTTGACGGGGACTATCCATTCTTAGAAAAAACAGAGCTGCTGAGCTTCGATGAGATCGTAACGATTGCCGAGCGCTTCATCTCCTTGGGTGTAACGAAGCTGAGAATAACGGGCGGTGAGCCTCTTATGAGGAAGAACCTCCCGGAACTGATCGGCCGGTTGAATCAGCTGCACGGTCTGAAGGACCTTGCTCTGACGACCAATGGCGTGCTTCTGCCCCGTGTCGCTCATGACTTAAAGAAGGCAGGAATGGACCGGGTTACTGTAAGCCTTGATTCTCTGGATTCCGAACTATTTGGCAGAATTAATGGAAGAGGGCTGGGTATCGATCCTGTTTTAGAAGGGATGAAGGCAGCCCACGAAGCCGGACTTAAAGTCAAAGTCAACATGATGGTCCGCAAAGGTGTTAACGATCAGGAAATTTTGCCGATGGCAGCCTATTTTAAAAAAACCCCCTACATCCTGCGGTTCATTGAATTTATGGATGTCGGCACAACGAACGGCTGGAACATGAAGGAAGTAGTTACAAAGGAAGAAATTCTTAAAGCCATTCAAACTGAACTTCCTCTTCTCCCGGCAGTTGAAAATTATTACGGGGAGGTAGCTTCCCGCTATCAATATGCTGATGGGGAAAATGAGATTGGCATCATCTCTTCAATAAGTGATTCTTTCTGTTCATCCTGTACACGGGCAAGGCTTTCTGCAGATGGAAAGGTGTTCACTTGTCTCTTTGCTTCGAAGGGAATGGATTTTAAGACACCACTTCGTGAAGGCGCAACAAAAGTTGACCTTGATAACATGATCACAAATCTTTGGGAAAACCGGAGCGACCGCTATTCTGATGAGAGAAGAGATGGAGCAGGCAAGAAGGAAAAAATTGAAATGTCATATATCGGGGGCTAAAGATAGCCCCTTTTTTTGCACTATTCTTTTGGTGTTCATGATGACAGAAAGGTATCAGACAAATAAAAGAGCCCGCCATTTATGATGTCCACGGTAATTTTCGGTTCGTATTGCGTACGGAGTGCCTCTTTTTCTACCTGATAATATTCCGGCTTTTCGATTTCATCCTCATAAAACCGATCCAATAGTTCTTCATCCTCCCGCCACCTGTTTTCGGCATCCTCCGCCCAGCTGTGATCATCTTCATGTATTTGCTGCTCAACGATTGCTTCGATTCGTTTTAATCCGCTCACCGGACGGATGAAGGGAGACAGTGTGTAGCAGAAATCCGGGATTTTCCGGGTAAGAGGAAGTGAACGAAGCTGTTCATGAAAGTTGCTTTCTATTTTCCCGGTAATCAAATGAATGCCGTAAGAAGAGATCATATCTTTTTTACGGTCACATTGATAGGAGGTTTTTAAATTCACACAGAGCCATGGATTTAAGGGGATGTTCTGCCCGGAGTCCTGGCGGATCGCTTCGTACATGCGGATGAACGAACCGAGTTTCTTGGTGGAGGCAAAAATCTGATGCAGCCTCGGTGAACCGAAGTGAATAAACTCCCCATTTGCGTCGGGGGGATGCTGCTGGCCTGTGATGAGAGTAAGAGCCATCGGGTTCGGTGTTCCGCCTGTTTTCTCTAGATAGTGCCAGTAAAAGGGCCGGTTCATCAGCAGTTTATCCAGCTCAACGGTGAGCTGGATCTTCATGTAACTATGATTTTTTTCCTCTACGATACAGTCGTTCGATTCAAAATAACGTTCAAGAAAATGATGAATCTCGTGCTGCTGCATGCTCTTCCCATCCTTTCTTTTTAATGCCTCCGTCCAGATTAATAAGAGCGGCAAGATTGTCCATTTTTACTTTTATTTCTCCTTCGCTTTCCGAGTTCAGCATGATATCCGAGATATAAGTTTCGATGTTTTTCAGTTCGAATTTTGCAAGGATCTCATCAAGCTCACCTATTACACTTTCAAACAAATTGATCTTATTATACAAAAGGTTTAAGATTCGTTCTTCAATGGTGTCCTGTGTCGCGAAATTATAAATATGAACGTCTCCTTTTTGTCCAATGCGGTGTATACGCCCGATCCGCTGTTCAATGCGCATAGGATTCCAGGGAAGATCATAGTTAATGATGTGCTGGCAAAATTGGAGGTTGATTCCTTCGCCACCTGCTTCAGTGGCAATAAGAACCTGTGCATGGTTTTTAAACAAGTGGGTCATGTAGTCTTTTTTGCTTCGCTTAAAGCCTCCCCGAAAAGGGACGGAGGAGATGCCATGCTGCTGAAGAAACCATTGCAAATATAGCTGTGTCGCTCTATATTCCGTAAAAATTATAACTTTATTTTTAATGGACTGAATCAGTTCCAGTGTTTGCAGTGCTTTTGAATTCTGTGAAACGTTCTCAATCTTTTTCATCAATGGGAGAATGGTCTGTTCAGTAGCGAAGTTTCCGGCATCTTTCTGTAGCATGTTCTTTAAAGTGAGAAAGCAGGCTTCTCTTGAACTGCATACCTCTCGCTGCAATGTCAGGATCGAGAACTTGCTTCTATTAAAGTTTGGCTGCTCTTTAAGATCCGAGATGCTATTGTACAAGTCTCTCTCACTCTCAGAGAGTGTGATTGGAATCGTTTTGACCAGCCGTTTCGGCCATTTTAAGCCGGTCTCTTCTCTGCGGTTCCGGACCATAACTTTATTGACGAGCTGTTTTAGCTTCTCTTCATTTTTCAGTGAATGTTTATCGTTGCGGAAGTCTTTATCAAAATTCTCCTGATTGCCAAGATGTCCGGGTTTCAATAAAGTCACTAAGTTAAAAATCTCTTCCACCCGATTCTGTACAGGTGTGGCGGTAAGCAGCAGACAGAATTTTTTCTTCAGATGCTGTACGAATTCATAGTTTTTCGTATTTTTGTTTTTAAGTTTATGTGCTTCATCAATGACAATGATGTCGTAATCCTGATTGAGTACGATGTCCCGGTGGGGCTGCCTTTTTGCCGTATCAATCGATGAGACGACAACATCACACTGCTCCCACACATAGGATTTTTTCTGCGCTATTGCAGGGATGAAGAATTTTTGATTCAGTTCTCCTGTCCATTGAAGAACAAGGGATGCCGGTACGAGAATGAGCACCTTTTTAGCGAGTCCCCGGATCATATATTCTTTAATAATCAAGCCTGCTTCAATGGTCTTTCCCAGACCGACTTCATCTGCAAGAATGGCTTTTCCGTTCATTTTTTCAATGACCGTTTTTGCGACCTCAAGCTGATGGGGGAGAAATGTCAGCTGCGGAAGATGATCCGGTGCCTGAAGGCCGAGAAAATCAGGGATTGACAGGTTCTTCTCCGCTTCAAGCGCAAGATTATATAACTCCCATTTTGTCCAGGGTCCGTCATCTTCCATTCTTTTCACAAAGTCTTCATGCCAGTCCCGGTTAAAGTTAATGTTGAGATTCATCTACTGCTTTCCTTTCTCTGTACGGATAGCGCACCTATAGGTAATGGTATACAGATTCCCAAAATGGCGTTGCTTTTTAAACTGAAATAATGATAGGATAATAATGTGTTTCCAAGGTAAAAACATATATTTAGTATGGACGATGGAATATAATTACATACTTGCGAATGAAAGCAAGAGGAGAGACTATTTCGGTAGCGCCGAAGGAGCAAGCGGGAGCGAAACTCTCAGGCAAAAAGACTCTTGTTTGACGCGTCTCTGGAGAGCGTCCGCGGTCACGCGGCCACCAACGAAGAAACGAAGGGGCAAGCCCCTGAGAAACTTACTGGTTAAAGGACAGAGGGATACCTGGCAAAGGTATTTCTCTGTCCTTTTTTCGTGATATCCTGTTCAACGGATCAACTTGTGTGATTTTTACTTGGAATTTTTTGAATATTACCAATGATGGATTAAAAGGAGGAAGAGTAATGGGGGAATTAAAGCGTACACCACTTTTTGAAGTTTACAAGGGCCATGGCGGCAAAGTCATCGACTTTGGCGGATGGGAGCTTCCTGTCCAGTTTTCCCGTATAGGGGAAGAGCATGAGGCAGTCCGTACAAAAGCCGGGCTCTTTGATGTATCTCACATGGGTGAATTTGAAGTGAAAGGTGAAGGAGCAACGAACTTCTTGCAGTACATGCTCACCAATGACATCTCCAAGCTGAAAGACGGAAGCGCACAATATACCATAATGTGCTTTGAAAACGGGGGCACTGTTGACGACCTGCTTGTCTATAAGCACAGTGATCAGCATTATCTTCTCGTTGTGAATGCATCCAACATCGAAAAGGATTTTAACTGGCTTGAGTCACATGTAACAGAAGGCGTTGAGCTGACCAATATCTCTGATTCTACAGCTCAGCTCGCTTTGCAGGGGCCCGCTGCAGAGAAGATTCTTCAGAAGCTGACTGATACAGAGCTGTCCTCCATTGGCTTTTTTAAATTTAAAAATGATGTAGACCTGCAAAGCAACAGAGCGCTTGTATCACGCACGGGCTATACAGGTGAAGACGGATTTGAAATCTACTGCCGTCCTGAGGCTGCAGTCAAGCTTTGGGATCTTATCCTCAAAGCAGGTGCAGAAGAGGGAATTCTTCCATGCGGTTTAGGTGCAAGGGATACGCTGCGATTTGAAGCGAAACTTGCGCTTTACGGCCAAGAGCTGACAAAAGACATCACTCCGATCGAAGCGGGAATCGGTTTCGCAGTAAAAACGGATAAAGAAGCAGATTTTATCGGCAAGGAAGTCCTCAAACAACAGAAAGAAGAAGGCGCACCTCGTAAGCTGGTGGGTATTGAGATGATCGACAAGGGTATTCCACGGTCTCATTATGAAGTTTTCAAGGATGGAGAACGCATCGGAGAAGTCACCACAGGCACTCAATCACCGACTCTGAAAAAGAATCTGGGTCTGGCTCTGATAAAAAGCGAGTTTACTGAATTAGGAACAGAAGTGGAAGTACAAGTAAGACAAAAACGATTAAAGGCGGTTATCGTTAAGTCGCCGTTCTATAAACGCAGCTAAATTAGCCACTGGGGAGGATATTCACATGACGTTTCGTTATTTGCCGATGACAGAGCAAGATAAAAAGGAAATGATGAAAGCTGTCGGTATAGCATCGACAGAAGAATTGTTCAAAGATATTCCAGAAAAGGTCCGCTTTAAAGGAGAACTTCAGATTGAAAAGGCCTTTTCTGAGCCAGAGCTTGTAAAATACATGTCAGGACTTGCGCAAAAAAACAAAAATACGAAAGACTATCCAAGCTTTTTAGGTGCGGGTGTCTATGACCATTACACACCATCAATCGTAAACCATGTAACACTCCGCTCTGAATTCTATACAGCTTATACACCGTACCAGCCCGAAATCTCTCAGGGAGAACTTCAGGCAATCTTCGAATTCCAGACGATGATCTGTGAGCTTACAGGCATGGATGTAGCGAATTCATCCATGTACGATGGGGGAACAGCCCTTGCAGAAGCGGCATTGTTATCTTCAGGACAAACGAAACGCAAAAAGATTATCGTATCCAAAAGTGTTCACCCGGAATCCCGTGCTGTTCTTCAAACCTACGCTAACGGACAGTTTCTCGAAGTTGTTGAGGTGGGAACAAAGGATGGACTGACGGATCTGGATCAGCTTAAAGAAGCGGTAGATGGAGAGACCGCCTGTGTACTCGTACAATATCCTAACTTCTTTGGCCAAGTGGAATCATTGAAAGAGATTGAGGAAATTGTTCACAGCGAAAAAGCCATGTTCGTTGTTTCGAGTAATCCGCTGTCATTGGGAGTACTTACTCCTCCTGGCAAGTTTGGAGCAGACATTGTCGTGGGAGATGCACAGGTTTTCGGAATTCCTCAAGGGTTTGGCGGACCTCATTGCGGCTATTTTGCCGTAACACAAAAGCTGATGAGAAAGGTTCCGGGACGTCTCGTCGGACAGACGGTCGATGAGAACGGCAAAAGAGGTTTTGTATTGACACTGCAGGCTCGTGAGCAGCATATCCGCCGCGACAAAGCGACCTCTAACATCTGTTCGAATCAGGCATTGAATGCCCTGGCTGCTTCTGTTGCCATGACCGCTCTTGGAAAGCAGGGCATCAGAGATATTGCAGGACAGAATATCCAGAAAGCGCATTACGCAAAGAATGTTCTTGAAGAAAAAGGTCTTTCCGTTCCATTTAGTGCACCTTTCTTTAACGAATTTGTCGTAAAACTGAACAAACCTGTAAAAGCCATCAATAAAGAATTGATTGAAAACGGGATGATCGGCGGATATGATTTGGGCCGGGATTATCCTGACCTTGAAAATCACATGCTCATTGCAGTTACTGAACTGCGTACTAAGCTTGAGATTGATAAACTGGCAACGGTATTGGAGGGGCTATAATGAACAATCATGATACAGCACTTATTTTTGAATTGTCCAAAGAGGGCAGAGTCGGTTACAGTCTTCCCGATCTTGATGTTCCGGAAGTAAGCCTGGATAGTCTTATTCCTTCTGATTATGTCCGTGAAGAGTCAGCTGAGCTTCCTGAAGTTTCCGAGCTTCAGATTATGCGCCATTATACGGCTCTTTCTAAACGCAACCACGGTGTAGACTCCGGATTCTATCCGCTTGGTTCCTGCACGATGAAGTACAATCCAAAAATTAATGAAGATGTGGCACGATACCCTGGATTTGCACAGATCCACCCTCTTCAGGACGAAGAAACTGTTCAGGGTGCGATGGAGATGCTTTATAACCTTCAGACCTCTCTTGCTGAAATTACGGGGATGGACGAAGTAACCCTTCAGCCGGCAGCCGGTGCCCATGGAGAGTGGACAGGATTAATGATGATCCGTGCTTTCCATGAAGCAAATGGTGACAGCCACCGTACAAAAGTCATCGTTCCTGACTCGGCTCACGGAACGAA
Source organism: Fictibacillus sp. WQ 8-8 (assembly GCF_024494405.1). Classification (NCBI taxonomy): domain Bacteria; kingdom Bacillati; phylum Bacillota; class Bacilli; order Caryophanales; family Fictibacillaceae; genus Fictibacillus; species Fictibacillus sp. WQ 8-8. The sequence goes on along the minus strand of NZ_JAMXKG010000004.1, from coordinate 292,000 downwards.
TCCTGCATCAGCAACCGTTGCGGGTTTTGATTCTATTACCGTTAAATCCGATGAGCGCGGACTTGTTGACCTTGACGACCTTCGCCGTGTTGTAGGGGAAGATACAGCCGCTCTTATGCTGACGAACCCGAATACACTCGGTCTTTTCGAGGAGCACATCCTTGAAATGGCGGCTATCGTCCATGAAGCCGGAGGAAAACTTTACTACGATGGTGCCAATATGAATGCCATCATGGGCTACACACGCCCGGGAGACATGGGTTTTGATGTCGTGCATTTAAACCTTCATAAAACGTTCACAGGCCCTCACGGCGGCGGCGGACCTGGATCTGGTCCGGTTGGAGTGAAGAAAGACTTGATCCCGTTCCTGCCAAAACCTGTTCTTGTGAAAAAAGAAGAAGGATTCACATTTGAATACGATCGTCCACAATCCATCGGCCGAGTAAAACCATACTACGGAAACTTCGGCATAAATGTCCGCGCCTACACCTATATCCGTACGATGGGTCCAAAGGGACTTAAGAATGTATCAGAGTATGCGGTGCTAAACGCCAACTATTTGATGAGAAGGCTTGAGCCGCATTTTGATCTTCCGTTCACACAGCATTGCAAACATGAGTTTGTACTGTCCGGCAGAAGACAGAAGAAGCTCGGAGTACGTACACTGGACATGGCAAAGCGCCTGCTTGATTTCGGTTATCATCCTCCGACCATCTATTTCCCTCTTAGCGTAGAAGAGGCGATTATGATCGAACCGACAGAAACCGAGTCAAAAGAGACGCTGGATGAATTCATCGATGCGATGATCCAAATTGCTAAGGAAGCCGAAAAGTCTCCAGAAGTCGTTCAGGAGGCGCCGCACTCAACAGTTGTCAAAAGACTGGATGAGGCGATGGCTGCCCGTAAACCAGTATTACGTTATGTAAAGTAGAATACTAATAAAAAAGGTTCGGGAGATTACTCCCGAACCTTTTATCATGATGATTTAACTTTGCCAGTCCATTTTTTAAATCCGCCTCTCAAATGAGAAAGGTCAGTATATTTATTTTTACGCAGGAATTGTGCGGCTCTGGCACTGCGCATACCGCTCTCGCAGTATAGATAGACAGGCTTGTCCTGGCGAATTTCAATTTTACGCTGTTTCATTTGTGTCAGAGGAATGTTTCGCGCACCAAGTATATGCCCTTTTTTAAATTCCTCCGGTTCACGGACATCAACCAGCTGTGCTTTACGGTATCCAGCTCTGAATTCCTCTTCGCTTAGCGTTGTTAAATATTTCTTTTGATACAGCGCGGTCACTACGAGGTAGACGAGAACCGCTGCCAAAATAGCAAGAACGATAATCCATTCCATTTCATTTGCACTCCTTTTTTCTATCTCCTACAATTATATCTTCACAGCCCGCCAGAATCAAAAGAATAATATAAAAAAATTGGCAGTACTTGATGTTTTGACAGGAGTCATAGTTTTGATAAACTAGTAGGGTACTAAAAAGGAGATAGTTATATGGAGAGAGAAAAGTGGTTATTCATTGATTCAGGAAACTGTGATCCTGCCTATAACATGGCATTGGATGAAGCATTACTGACGTGGCACAGCGAAGGCAAAATTCCACCGGTCATACGGTTCTATGGCTGGAATCCAGCAACGCTGTCCATCGGCTACTTTCAGAAGGCCGAAAAGGAGATTAACCTTGAGGCGGTTGAAAAATACGGCCTTGGCTTTGTGCGCCGTCCGACGGGAGGCCGCGGAGTTCTCCATGATCAGGAGCTTACATATAGTGTGATTGTTACCGAAGAGCATCCTAACATGCCAAAAACAGTGACGGAAGCCTACCGGGTTATATCCGAGGGCATTCTGCAAGGTTTCCGCAACCTTGGTTTGGACGCCTATTTTGCCATCCCGCGTACAGAGGAAGAGAAGGCGGGATTGAAAAACCCTCGCTCGGCTGTCTGTTTTGATGCTCCTTCCTGGTACGAACTCGTGGTAGAGGGGAGAAAAGTAGCCGGCAGTGCTCAAACCCGCCAAAAAGGGGTTATTCTGCAGCATGGTTCCATCCTCCTGGATCTGGATGAAGACAAGCTGTTTGATCTTTTTGTGTACTCCAGTGAACGTGTCCGTGAGCGGATGCAGAAGGCTTTTAAGAATAAGGCGGTAGCCATGAACCAGCTCAGGGAAACACCGGTCACACAAGAAGAAGCGAAGAAAGCTTTCCATGCCGGGTTTGAAGAAGGATTGCAGCTCGATCTGCAGCCGTACACTTTGAATGAAGAGCAGGAGAAAGAAGTAGAACAGATCGCTGAATCAAGATATAGAAGCAAAGAATGGACGTTTAGAAGATAAGGTGGAAATCGGGACAACGATGGCTGTCTCGGTTTTTATTTTTTGCACTTGTCAAGCCAGAAAAAATTTTTGGGCCGTCCACAAGGATGTTCAATAAAGCCCGATGTTACAAGGTTCCTTTCGTTGGTATTTTTTTCAATCTTTAAATGTGTAGAATTGAGGGGATTTGAAGCGGGAAAAACATCAAATTCTATGTTTTTCTTAATAAAGCTTGGTTTTTCTAGTTTGACAAGATAAATATTTTGACAACAGGTTTACCTATATATAGTATAGTGGTAACTTAACTACATACAACATATAGAAAAAAGATTGGATTTTTTCATAAGGAGGAGAATGATGGGAGTAGCGGTACATGACCCTTCAGGAATTAACATTGAAATGCTGAATAAGGATATTGAACAATTTCCCCAAGTACACCCCATAACAGGTGACATGAAAACAGCGCATAAAGGTGTTTCCCGTCTTGTAATGCTGGACAGGTACAGTTTTAAAGATACAGAGAGGAAAACATTAAAGGAAGGAGATTTCGTTGTATTAACGGTCAAAGAAGACCCGAAATTCCCTGCGAGAGGACTTGGATACATCGTCAGTATCGATTGGGAAGCGAAAACTGCGCGTGTCAGGGTAGAAGATGAGTTCAAGTCTGCCCTTGATAAGCCGGAGGAAGCGGAATCAGGAATTATCAACCGTTCTTTGGACGTGATGGACAAGCCGCTTGAAGTGTTTTATGAGCAGATCGCAAAGAGAAATGCGACAGGGCTAGCAAGTGTGGAAACCACTGAAGAAAAACGTCAGGAATCTTTCGAGAAGTTTTACAAAGAACTTTCCGAGATGAACTTTATTCCGGCAGGACGTGTTCTATATGGTGCCGGTGCAGAAACAGACGTTACGTATTTCAACTGCTACGTGATGCCTTATGTAAAGGATTCAAGAGAAGGAATCTCTGATCATCGTAAACAAGTAATGGAGATCATGAGCCGCGGCGGAGGGGTAGGAACAAACGGTTCGACCTTAAGGCCGAGAAACGCTCTGGCGCGCGGAGTAAACGGGAAATCATCCGGATCGGTATCATGGCTGGATGATATTGCGAAGCTTACCCATCTGGTTGAGCAGGGCGGGAGTCGCCGCGGCGCTCAGATGATCATGCTCGCGGATTGGCACCCTGACATTATCGATTTTATTATTTCAAAAATGCAAAACCCAAGAATCCTTCGTTACCTGATCGAAAATACAGAGGACGAAAAAATTAAGCAGGTCGCTCAGGACAAGCTTAAATTTACTCCGCTGACACCGACGGAAAAAGCGATGTATGAAGGAATTCTACGTTACAAGGAGATTCCGGGAACAGGTGGATTTGATGCAGATGTTCACCGTGAGGCAGAGCGTATGCTGCGTGATGGGGGAACATACAGTGTTCACAATTCCGAATTCCTGACAGGGGCGAATATCTCAGTAACGATCACGAAAGAATTTATGGAAGCTGTAGAAAATGATGAAGAGTACGCTCTTCGCTTCCCGAACGTTGAAAATTACACACCGGAAGAAATGAGAGCTTACAACAAAGAATGGCATGAAGCTGGTGATGTAAGAGTCTGGGAAGAAAAGGGCTACAGCATCCGTGTTTATAAAAGGATCAAAGCAAGAGAGCTTTGGAACCTCATTAACATTTGTGCAACCTACTCAGCTGAACCAGGCATCTTCTTTATCGATAATGCTAACGACATGACCAATGCTGTTGCCTATGGGCAGAAGGTTGTAGCGACAAATCCATGTGGAGAACAGCCTCTTGCACCATATTCTGTCTGTAACCTTGCTGCTGTTAACCTCGGCACCATGGCAGACAAAGAGTACAAAACGATAGATTTTGAGAAATTGGAGCGCACAGTAGAAGTTGGCGTTAGAATGCAAGACAATGTAATTGACGCGACACCTTACTTCCTTGAACCAAACCGCATCCAAGCACTTGGTGAGCGCCGTGTCGGCCTTGGTGTCATGGGTCTTCATGATCTACTCATCTATTGCGAAACAATGTACGGTTCAGAAGAAGGAAACAAGATGGTGGATAAAATCTTTGAAACCATCGCCACTACCGCATACCGTACATCCATCGAGCTTGCCAAAGAAAAAGGAAGCTTCCCGTTCCTGGTGGGCAAGACAGAAGCAGAAACGAAACAGCTTCGTGAGAACTTTATTAAAACCGGCTATATGAAAAAACTGCCGGAAGATATCCATCAAGGCATCTTGAAATACGGGATCAGAAACTCGCATTTATTAACTGTGGCTCCTACAGGAAGCACCGGGACCATGGTTGGTGTCTCGACAGGGCTTGAACCTTACTTCTCCTTCTCGTACTTCAGAAGCGGAAGACTGGGTAAATTTATTGAAGTGAAAGCGGATATCGTCAAAGAATATTTGGATCGGAATCCGGAAGCGGACGAAAACAACCTGCCTGAATTCTTTGTTTCAGCTATGGAATTGTCTCCTGAAGCGCATGCGGATACGCAATGTGTGATCCAAAACTGGGTAGACAGCTCCATAAGTAAAACGGTGAACGCGCCGAAGGGCTATTCTGTCGATCAGGTGAAAAAAGTGTATGAGCGTTTATACAAAGGCGGAGCAAAAGGCGGGACCGTGTATGTGGACGGAAGCCGTGATGCCCAAGTCTTAACGCTGAAGGCTGAGGAGTCATTTGAACAAACAGAAATGAACCTTGGGGAAGAAGAAAAAAGTAAAGTAGTACTTGTAGATACGATTACCGATCTTCGCTCAACAGATGTTACAGTCGGAAACGAGGTTGGCAATACATGCCCAGTCTGCCGCAAAGGAAAAGTAAAAGAAATCGGCGGCTGCAACACGTGCACGAACTGCAACACACAGCTAAAATGTGGATTGTAAGAACAGTTCTTTTATAAAAGAGGCATGACCTGCGGGTCGGCCTCTTTTTTTACGGACGGAAGTACTGGAAAGGCAAAATCCCACTGCCGGCCGAATATTTTCTTAAGGCGCCCGAAAAAACTTCTCAGCCGCCCGAAAGCAGTAAATTCATCACGAAAGCGCAGAGCCCAGAGTGCACTCTGTTACATATAAAATCAAACAGCCTTGTCACCCTTTCTTTTGTATAGTAAAATTTTAGACAGAGCAGAGAAAGAATGAATCGGAGGGAACAGCATGCCCCCAACACCCAGCATGGAAGATTATATTGAACGAATCTATGCGTTAATTGAAGAAAAAGGATATGCCAGGGTTTCTGATCTTGCTGAAAGTCTGGAAGTACATCCCTCCTCAGTTACAAAAATGATACAAAAGCTGGATAAAGGAAAGTACCTCGTCTATGAAAAGTATCGCGGATTCGTATTAACGCCAAACGGAAAAAAACTCGGCAAACGCCTCGTTTACCGGCATGAATTACTGGAAGGCTTTTTAAAAGTTATCGGTGTTGACCAGGAAAAAATCTTTGACGACGTAGAAGGAATCGAGCATCATTTAAGCTGGAATGCCATCGACAGGATCGGGGATCTTTTGCAATATTTTGAGGAAGATCCGCAGAGAGTTGAAGCATTAAAAGAGATACAGCAAAAAAATCAGGAACAATCATAACAGGCGTTGTGATTGTTTTTATTTTTGTTGAATATTGTACTTCCCCTCGTGATTAGGATAATAAAGGGGGGAATTCATGATGATGGTGGATGGAGTATTCTCAGGCGGTGGCATTAAGGGGATATCATTGATAGGTGCCATTCAGGCAGCAGAAGAGAGGGGCCTTCAATTCAAACGTGTAGCCGGAACGAGTGCCGGGGCGCTCGTGGCTTCCCTCGTAGCAGCTGGATATACTTCTGATGAACTGAAAGATCTTATTCACAATGTCGATTTGAAACAGTTTCTTGATGAAAAGAAATCATGGGTGCCCATACCGTTTATGAATTGGCTGAAGGTGTATTGGAAATTAGGTCTTTATAAAGGGGATGCCCTTGAAAGATGGGTTAAGGAGCTTTTAAAGGCAAAAGGCATTGAGACTTTTGCGGATATTCAGGACGGATCGCTGAAAATTATAGCTTCAGATATTACCCGTGGAAGGCTGGTCGTTCTGCCTGATGACCTGCAGGAATACGGTTTGCTGAAAGAAAAGTTTCCGGTAGCCAGAGCGGTACGGATGAGCTGCAGCATTCCTTACTTTTTTTATCCGATCACCCTTTATAACCGCCTGGGCCAAAAAAGCTTTATTGTAGATGGGGGTGTTTTAAGCAATTTTCCGATTTGGCTGTTTCAGCGAAAAGACCGAACGTCAGAACGGCCGGTCCTTGGGTTTCAGTTAAGTTCATCGTACGGAAATATTCCGACGCATAAAGTGAACAATGCCTTTAACTTGTTTAAGGCTCTGTTTCAGACGATGATGGAAGCCCATGATAACCGCCATATTTCCAAGTATGATGCGAGTGATATTATTTTTATCCCTGTAAAGGAAATTTCGGTCGTTGATTTCGAACTGGCAGAGGAAACGAAAAATGCTTTAATGGATTTTGGGTATCTGCAGGGAACAGAGTTTTTAAACCGGTGGGTGGCAGGAAAAAAAATATGGACCCCATATAAAAATCGAGCCTAAAAAGAAGCTCGATTTTTTTTCTTATTCTTTTTTCCTTCAATTACTGTGAGGTTGTGTTCTTTTTTACGTTTTTTGAATGGAGCGGGTTTGTTTGCAGCTGAACTCTTCTTAATCGGTGGGGCAGATTGATTATATTTTCGTTTGGACTGCTTTACCGCTTTTTTGTATTTTCCGTTTTCACCGGGACGAAACCGCTGAAAGATAAAATAAACAAGAGCAACAACCAAGCCGATCATGAGCAAATTCGTGATTAACTTTTGAGGTGAAAAGAATAATTGTGACCCAAGTCCAATTACTGCCAACACGATAATAACCCAAATGACTGGATGAAATGATTTTCGATGCAACAGGTTCACCTCCTTGAAGAATTAAACGATTTTTGTACTGTTTTCGAGTTTTCTTTTTTCATGTTCGGCATCCCGGCGGAGCATTTCGGTAAATGACAGGATGGCCACTTCGGTCTGTTCACGGTCAGGTTCTTTCGTGGTGAGAAGCTGTAGCCATAAGCCAGGAAATCCGAGATATTTGAGAACAGGGACATTCCTTAGTTTGTTCGTAATCTGCAAAACTTCAAAAGAAACACCGAGGACTACCGGAATCAGCACTAGTCTGTAAACGACCCGCTGCCATAAAGGATCAGACGGAACGAACAGATAGATAAAGACTCCGACCACTACCGTAAACAGTATGAAACTGCTTCCGCAGCGGTAATGAAGCCTGGTTTGCTTCTTTACATTATCAACGGTAAGTTCAAAACCGTTCTCATAGGCATTAATTACTTTGTGTTCCGCTCCGTGGTATTGAAAGACTCTTTTTATTGTTGGCGTTAAAGACACAAAGTAAATGTACGATAGGAGAAAAAGAAATTTAAAGAATCCCTCCAGCAGGTTTTGGCCGATATGGCTTTGCACCCAAGGCCTGAATGCTTCTGCGAGAAAAACAGGAACTAGGGTAAAAACAAATTTTGCAAACAGAAAAGAGACGATGCCAATAATGGCCAGACTGAAAACGAACATCGCTTTGGATGGGGAGGACTCTTCCTTTTTTAATTCCTCACCTGGCAGGACGTTATATCTTTCAGTAGAGTAGTTCAAATGTTTGGTTCCGTTTGAACTGGCCTCCAGAATAGCCGCGATCCCCCGAAGAAAAGGAACCTTTTTAATCTTGTTCAGCCATGGGCTGTAGCGCTTAATCACTTCGAAATACTCAATACTGTCATCATTCCTGCGGATGGCGGTAACATATGTGTGCTTGCCGGCAAACATCACCCCTTCGACGACTGCCTGGCCGCCGTATGCCGGTTTTTTGTTTTCTGTCATTTCTACACCTCTACCCTTTATGTTTATTAGCTTAATTCTACAGGAAAAAGCTATAAACCTCTAGGCTATCGTGCGTTATCTTTATTTTTCCCATTTTATACATTTTTAACACGGAATATTAATAGAACTCAACTTATTGAAAGCAAAGAAAGAAAACGGGACATACTGTAAGATGGAGGTGTTTTTTCCAATGGATGATTTTAAACAGGACAAGAATAAGCGAGAAGAACCGATGTCCTTTATGGCCAGGGTGGTCAGTGTTGGATTCTTTGGGGGGCTTTTCTGGGGGCTTGTCGGTTATTTTGCATACTACCTTAATTTGTCCAAGATTGGACCAGGGCTCATCCTTGCACCATGGGCGCTTGGAAAATGGAAGTCGCTATGGCTTGGCCAGCTCATCGGTGTCATTGCCATTTCTCTTCTTTCCATTCTCGTTGCTATTTGTTACCGATATCTTCTAGCAAAAGTAAAAAGTATGGCTGGCGGCCTCTTTTTCGGTATTGTCCTCTGGGTCATCGTTTTTTACTTGCTGCACCCCATATTTCCAGGCTTGGAACCGATGGGTAAAATAGGAAGAAATACGATTGCCACTACACTGTGCCTGTATATTCTGTATGGCATTTTCGTAGGGTACTCCATATCTTTCGAATATCAGGAACGGCAACCTTCAAAAAGCGGGGAAAGTACCTAACTATTCAAAAAAATACCTGTATGATAGAATGTTCATGGAACATTCTATTTTTTTAAGGGGGCCAATCATGGAACGAATACTGGTCATTAACGGCCCGAATCTGAACCGGCTCGGTACAAGGGAGCCCTCCATATACGGTGATGACACACTGGCTTCTCTTGAACAGCGGCTCATTCATTTCGGAGAGATAAAAAACGTGAAGGTAGAGTGCAGGCAATCCAATCATGAAGGGATCTTACTGGACTGGATTCAAGAAGCAGAGAGTAAATTTGGCGGGATCGTCTTAAATGCAGGGGCCTTTACACATTATAGTTATGCAATTCGGGATGCCATTGCTAGTGTGAACATCCCGGTTGTTGAAGTACATATTTCAAACATTCATGCAAGAGAGGAATTTCGCCACCATTCGGTCATCGCACCTGTTGTGGCCGGACAGATCGCAGGTCTCGGGTTCAAGGGCTATGAGCTTGCGGTTTTAGCACTGCTTGATTCGTTCAGCTAAAATAGGGCATTAGGGGAGGAAAAGGCATGTCAAGATTAGAGAAATTGAGAGCGGAATTTCAAAACCATGATATTGACGGGCTCATCGTAACATCCGGGAAAAATCGAAGATACCTCAGCGGATTTACAGGAAGTTCTGGTGTGCTTGTCATCTCTGAAAAAGAAGCGAAACTCATTACCGATTTCAGGTATATGGATCAGGCAGCAGAACAAGCAAGAGACTTTGAGGTTATTAAGCACACTGCTGCTATTCAGGAAAAAGCTGTTCAAGCCGCGGCCGAAATGGGAATAAAGAAAGCCGGGTTCGAGCAGGATCATCTCACCTTTGCGCAATACCGCACGTATGAGAAGTACATCTGCAGCCAGGACACGGAGCTTGTGCCGATTTCCGGTCTGATTGAAAAATTACGCTTGATTAAGGATAATTCAGAGATTAAGATATTAAAGGAAGCCGCACAAATTGCGGATGCAGCATTCTCTCATATCACTTCTTACATAAGACCTGGCCTAACTGAGCTTGAGGTCTCGAATGAGCTTGAATTTTTCATGAGGAAGAATGGGGCATCGTCTTCTTCTTTCGATATTATTGTGGCATCAGGCTATCGCTCCGCACTTCCGCATGGAGTAGCTTCTCAGAAGAAAATAAGCGAGGGGGAACTCGTCACCCTTGATTTTGGAGCATACTATAAAGGCTATTGCTCGGATATTACACGGACGGTTGCTGTTGGCGAAATTTCTTCGGAGCTTCGGAAGATTTATGAAACGGTTTATGAAGCACAGGCAAGGGGAATGCAGGGAATAAAACCCGGAATGACTGGAAGGCAGGCAGATGCCTTGACGAGGGACTATATTACCGAACAGGGATACGGTGAAAATTTCGGGCATTCGACGGGTCATGGCATTGGCCTCGAGGTTCATGAAGGACCTAGTCTTGCTGTCCATTCAGACATCGTTCTTGAGGCGGGTATGATCGTCACGGTAGAACCGGGAATCTATGTTTCCGGTTTAGGCGGAGTAAGGATTGAAGATGATGCCCTTATTACGGAACAGGGGAATGAATCTCTTACTCATTCTTCAAAAGAACTGCTTATTTTAGGTTAGTATGATCAGGAGGAAAAGCGATGATTTCAGTTAATGATTTTAGAACAGGATTGACCATTGAGGTAGACGGCGGGATTTGGCAGGTAATGGAGTTCCAGCACGTAAAACCAGGAAAAGGAGCTGCCTTCGTTCGTTCTAAGCTCCGCAATCTCCGTACAGGGGGCATTCAGGAAAAAACGTTCCGCGGCGGTGAAAAAGTAGCTAAAGCTCACATCGAGAATAGAAAAATGCAATATTTATATGCTTCAGGTGATACACATACGTTCATGGATAATGAATCGTATGAGCAAACCGAACTCACATCCGCTCAGCTTGAGCATGAATTAAAATTCCTGCTTGAGAACATGGTCGTTCAGATCATGACCTATCAAGGCGAAACCATCGGGGTTGAGCTGCCGAACACGGTAGAATTGGAAGTTACAGAAACAGAACCTGGAATTAAAGGCGATACAGCTTCAGGCGGATCAAAACCAGCTACCCTTGAGACTGGTTTGATTGTACAAGTTCCTTTCTTTATTAACCAAGGCGACAAATTAATCATTGATACACGTTCAGGTGACTACGTTTCCAGAGCGTAAATTTACACATGCAAAAAGCTTCATTCCTCATCGGAGGGATGGAGCTTTTTTGTATTTCCTCAGGTCATAAAGCGTGCTGACAAGCATAAGGTATAATACCTATTTCTTTTTGGGGTGGTGCGCTTGGAAAATGTAATGGCCGTGTTGCCGGAAGCTGTCTGTAAATTGATTATAAAGTACCCGAAGGAGCGGTTAGATCAACTTGAGGAAATCCGTTTTCGATTGCAAAAACCGCTTGAGCTGATCATTAATGGCAAACCTGAATACCCTTCCACCGGAAGCGGATATTATATCGTTCGTCCGGAAGATGGCGTTCAGCTGATCAATAAGCTAAGCCGGTATTCCCTTTACGCTCTGGAAGAAGAACTGAAGAGAGGCTATATCACCATCAAAGGCGGACACCGGGTGGGTCTCGCGGGTAAAGTGATCACGGAAAAAGGTGAAGTAAAAGCGATTAGAGATATCGGTTCTTATAACATCCGCATCGCCAGACAAAAAATCGGAAGCGCTGATCCTTTCCTTTCGGTTCTCTACCATAACCGCCGGTGGCTTAACACTTTGATCGTGGGAGCGCCTCAGACAGGAAAAACAACGCTGCTACGGGATCTTGCAAGAGCGGTCAGTGCAGGATGGCCGGAAAACAATATACCATCCAGCAAAGTAGGCATTGTTGATGAACGCTCAGAGATTGCAGGGAGTGTGAAGGGGGTGCCGCAGTTTGTATTGGGACAAAGAGTGGACGTGCTCGATGCCTGTCCCAAAGCGGAAGGCATGATGATGATGATCCGGTCGATGAGCCCGGAAGTGCTGATTGTTGATGAGATCGGAAGAAAAGAAGATGTGGATGCCATTCTGGAAGCGATGAACGCAGGGGTAGGAATGATGATGACCGTTCACGGACACTCCCTTGAAGAAGCGCTCCGGCGTCCTGCCATTTCCCCTCTTGCTGATATGAAGCTTTTTGACAGGTACATTGAACTGACAAGGGCAGGCAAACCTGGCACCGTCCGAGGGATCTATGATGAGAACAGGAAGCGTATCTCTGCAGAAATGAAGAGCAGGCCATGAACTGGTTTGGAGCGGTACTTATTCTACTGTCGACTACGTGGATCGGCTTTGAGCTGGCTAAAAAAGTAAGAGAAAGGCCGAAACAGCTTAGACAGCTGAAAGTAGGCCTCCAATCGCTGGAGGCAGAAATCATGTACGGCCTCATTCCGCTTGATGAAGCCTTCCTCCATCTCAGTACCCAGCTGAAAGGGCCGGTTGCCGAATTTTTTCTCGATGTATCGAATCGGCTGGAGGAATCGGCTTCTTCTGTACTGGATGCTTGGGAGAGTGGTTTAGCCGGTCTGTCCGACGCCTCTGCCTTTAAAAAAGAGGAGATCGAGATCCTCAGGCAGTTCGGCGCAACCCTTGGGAGACACGACCGGGAAAACCAGCAAAGACAAATCAAGTTAACACTCGCACATCTGGAGAGAGAACTTTCTGAAGCGAACGAAGCACAGTTGAAATATGAAAGAATGTACAAGAGTCTCGGTATTCTTGCGGGGCTGCTTCTCATCATCTTATTGTTCTAGTCATGGGAGGAAATCAGATGGGTTTTGAAGTGAACGTTGTCTTTCAAATTGCTGGTCTTGGAATCATTGTGGCGATGCTGCACAGTGTTCTGAAGATGGTTGGAAAAGAAGATTATGCAAATTGGGTGACACTGCTTGGGTTCATAGTAGCGTTATTTATCGTTATTTCACTTTTAAGCGACCTGTTTCAAAAAGTGAAAGGCGTCTTTCTTTTTCAGTAACTGAAGGGGGTTTCCAACATTGAGATTCTTCAAATTGTAGGATTAGGTTTAATAGGTACGTTTCTTGCTCTCATTCTGAAAGAACAAAAAACGTCCTTTGCCTTTTTGCTTACCCTCGTTGTAGGAATTACGATCTTTCTATTCTTGATCGATCAGATTGCTCTAGTGTTAAGGATGCTGGAGCACCTGGCTGAAGAAGCACATATCAATCTTATGTACGTTGAAACGATCATGAAGATCATCGGTATTGCATATATTGCCGAGTTCGGTTCACAGATTACGAGGGACGCCGGGCAGGGTGCAATCGCTGCCAAGATCGAACTTGCGGGCAAAATTCTCATTCTTGTCATGGCGATCCCGATCTTGTCTATCATTATTGAGACAGTCATTAACTTGATTCCGAAGTAGGAGGTGATGAAGACGGCACAGCAGGAATTATTATCCAAGAAATTAATCTTTTTATTTCTTTTGTTATATGGACTCTATACATGGAACAATGGAGTGCAGCCGGCCAGAGCCTCTTCCATCACCCAAAACATCATGGATGATCAGCTGTCCAAGCTTGGGGTAGAGGATATTAAAGAATATTGGACAACCATTATGACAGACTACGAAGGCTTTTTGCCGGAAACGCAAAAAGGGTCTCTGATGGAATTCATAAAAGGAGAAAAAGATTTTAGTATAAAAGCATGGGCATTAGGCATCTTAAAATATTTATTCTATGAAGTTCTTATTCAAGGGAAGCTGCTTGGCACGCTCATTTTACTGACTGTTTTCAGTATGCTGCTGCAGACGATCCAAAATGCTTTTGAGCACCATACTATCAGCAAGGTCGCATACTCTATCATCTATATGGTATTGATCATCCTTGCCTTAAACAGCTTTCACATCGCCATGCAATATGCCCAGGAATCGATCAGCACGATGATGAACTTTATGATGGCTCTCGTTCCTCTCCTGCTCGCTCTGATGGCCACAGTAGGAAGCGTGACATCGGTTGCATTTTTTCACCCGGTCATCGTGTTTCTGGTCAATTCGAGCGGTCTTTTAATCAACAATTTTGTTCTCCCCCTATTATTCTTGTCGGCGTTGCTGAGCATTGTGAGCACACTGTCTGAGCATCATAAGGTCACCCAGCTGGCAAAGCTGCTGAGATCTATTGGAATGGGGGCGCTGGCTGTTTTTTTTACGGTTTTTCTAAGTGTGATCAGTGTACAGGGAGCGACGACAGCGGTAGCTGACGGAATTACGGTAAAAACCGCCAAATTTATCACCGGCAACTTCATCCCGGTCGTGGGCCGGATGTTCACGGATGCGACGGATACAGTCATGAGTGCCTCAGTACTATTGAAAAATACAGTTGGTATTGCAGGCGTTGCCATCTTGTTTCTCCTGGCTGTTTTTCCAGCCATCAAAGTACTTGCTCTGGGGTTTATCTACAGTTTTGCAGCTGCAGTCCTTCAGCCGCTGGGAGGCGGACCGATCATCGAATGCCTGGGTATTATCGGAAAAAGCGTGTTGTATATTTTTGCAGCCCTGGCAACTGTCTCCATCATGTTCTTTCTTGCGGTAACGGTTATTGTAGCAGCAGGAAATCTATCATTAATGATCCGTTAGCAGGAGGCCAAGATGAATTTTTTGACAGACTGGATTTCAAATATCGTTCTGATCATTCTCCTTGCTGTCATCGTAGATTTGCTCATACCCAATAGCAGTTTTCAAAAATATATCAAAATGGTGGTCGGACTGCTTCTGATCCTGGCGATCCTCAACCCGATACTAAAAATTGCTGGATCCAATGTGGACAAAGTATTCGAGGCGATCGGTGTTGAGCATAACTTCAATGAGAATGATATAAAAAATTCGATAGAAAAGAATAAAAGAGAAATACAAGACTCCCAGTCTGCATATATTTTAGAACAAACGCGTGTCCACATGGAAAACCTAGTAAAAGAGGAGTTGAAGGCAAACTATGGTGTAACGATACTAAGTCTGCAATTGATCCCTAAAAATGGACCTGCTCAAGGTAAGCTGAAAGCAAATGACATAGATTCAGTCCATGTCATCATCGGGCAGGGCGGAGATAAGAAAGACATAATGGTACCGGCTGTTAAGAACGTGGAAATAAACGCAGATCAACCTGTCCAGAAAGAAAAAGAAACGCAAATTAAAGCTAATCCTGTTCAAACGTTCCTAGCAAAGAAATGGCAGATGAAAAAAGAGAACGTACTGATCTCTACGGAAGGAGGAGAGGAAAATGGCGGGTAGGAGTAAGGGGTCGCTTCAAAAAATATTGGACCTGCTTCCCGGCGGCAACGGCAAAAAAGGGCCGCCTCCTTATATCTGGCTTCTTCTGCTGCTTGGTTTTGCCATTATGATCGCAAGTAAAATTTTCACCCCGCCATCTTCGGAGAACGGTAGCTTGCCAACGGCTGCCATAAAGGCGCCGGAAGAAGCAAAAACCGTATTTAAATCCTCCGGGACCTCTACTTCAAAGAAGTTCAGAGCGTACGAAGATAACTATGAAACACAATTGAAAGACATTTTAGAGCAGATCTCCGGTGTTAAGAAGGTCAGGGTGATGGTTACTCTTGATACTACGGAGATCAGGGAGATTGAGAAGAACGAGAGAAGGCAAAATCAGACGACCAAAGAAACGGATAAGAACGGCGGAGAGCGAACGATCAATGACATCAAAACCGATGAAGAAGTGGTGACGATTAAAAGCGGTGATGAAGAAAGGCCCATCATCATAACGACGGAGAAGCCTAAAGTCCGGGGTGTAATCGTGGCTGCAGAGGGTGCGGAAAACCTGCGCATAAAGGAAATGATCATAGATGCGGTTACAAAAGTATTTGATATTGGAAGCGACAGAGTATCAGTGATACCGAAAAAATTTGAGGGGGAATAAGAAATGCTATTAAAGAAACAAACTGTTTGGCTATTAACAATGCTTAGCTTGATCATCGTCCTGTCCGTATACTATATCACCGCTCCAGGATCGGGAGATGACCTTGCTTATTTAGAAAAGGGAAAAAATACAGCGTCATCTAAGCAGGAGCAGGCAGCAAAGAACAAGAAAGGATCTGAAGCAGCCGTTACAAGTGCTGCAGGAGATGATCTATTTACCGCTCTCCGCATGAAGAGAGACGAATCACGCGACGAACTAAGCAGCAAGTATACAGCGGCTATCGCTTCACCAAATGCTTCAGCCGAGGTTCAAACGGAAGCGCTTGCTAAAATTTCAGAACTGCAGTCCCTGACCATGAAAGAATCTACATTGGAAACCTTGATTAAAACAATGGGCTACGATGATGCTCTCGTAAATACGATGGATGATGAAGTCAGAATCATTGTAAAAGGAAAACATTCTTCTAAGGAAGCAGTTAAGATTATGAAAAAGGCTGAAGAACAGCTGGGGAACAAACAAGTGGCTGTTGAGTTTCAAAAACCTGCAAAGTAAGCCGGGGATTATGCCCCGGTTTTTTATTTTTTTCCATTTATTCCAGGTAGTATGACAATTGGTAACGTTGGTCAAGATGATACTGAAGAAAAAATAGAGCAACCGCTTACAATGCAGAAAGAATTCATGTAGTATGTACATGTAAAGCGATTTAATCTATTCTTTATACCTAAATTATGATATGCTTTGCTAGTACCAGGTAACAATAGAAGGTGCTAAACTACGGCAGACAACACCGTGTATAGATCGAAAAAGGAGTGGAATTTGCGTGTTGAAAATACAAGAAATCCGAGAATTGATTAAACTAATTGACAAATCCAGTATTGATGAATTCCAATATGAAAATGACGGTGAAAAAATCGTCCTAAAGAAAAATGAAACGAGTGTACAGCAAGGATATGAACCAGCTGATGCACCGGCAGCCATTCAGGCGGCGGCGCCTGCTCAGGCTGCTCCTGAAGCTTCAGTTCCGGCAGAAGCTCCTCAAGCTCCTGTTACTGAGAAAAAGGAAGATGCCAACTTACATAAGATTGAATCTCCAATGGTTGGTACGTTTTACGCATCATCATCACCAGAAAACCCTGCTTATGTAAAAACAGGAGATAAAGTCAGCAAAGACTCCATCGTATGTATTATTGAGGCGATGAAGCTGTTTAATGAAATTGAAGCAGAAGTAAACGGGGAAATCGTAGAAATCCTCGTTGAAAACGGGCAGCTCGTTGAGTATGGACAGCCCCTCTTTTTAGTTAAAGCGGAATAGAGGTGTCTTCTACTATGATTAAAAAGCTGTTAGTTGCCAACCGGGGAGAAATTGCGGTCCGGATCATCAGAGCATGTAAAGAATTAAACATAGAAACGGTCGCTGTCTACTCAGAAGCGGACAAGGATGCGCTGCATGTGCGTTTAGCGGATGAAGCGTATTGCATTGGGCCTAAGACTTCTAAAGACAGCTATTTAAACTTCACCAACATCATGAGTACGGCGATGCTGACAGGCAGTGATGCCATTCATCCAGGCTACGGATTTTTAGCGGAGAATGCTGATTTTGCTGAGATTTGTGCAGAATGCAATGTTACGTTTGTCGGGCCGAGCGCTGAAGCCATTAATAAAATGGGCATAAAAGACGTTGCCCGTGCAACGATGAAAGAAGCAGGTGTGCCGATCGTACCTGGTTCAAACGGAATTATTTCGGGTAAAGAAGAAGCAATTGAACTTGCGGAAGAAATTGGGTATCCTGTTATTATTAAAGCCACTGCCGGGGGCGGAGGAAAGGGTATCCGTATCGCAAAGACGGAGGCGGAACTGATTAAAGGCATCTCCATTACTCAGCAGGAAGCCGCAACAGCATTTGGAAACCCGGGAGTTTACATTGAAAAGTTCATTGAAGATTTCCGTCATGTTGAAATTCAGGTTCTTGCTGATAATTACGGAAATGTCATCCACCTTGGCGAAAGAGACTGCAGTATTCAGAGACGGCTGCAGAAGCTATTAGAAGAAACACCATCACCGGCCATCTCACCGGAAAAGCGTGAGGAGATGGGAAGTGCCGCTGTGAAGGCCGCAGAAGCGGTAAACTATTCAGGGGCCGGAACGGTTGAGTTTATCTTCGATCATAACAGCGGTGATTTTTACTTCATGGAAATGAACACCCGAATCCAGGTTGAACATCCGGTAACAGAGATGGTAACTGGCATTGATTTGATCAAACAGCAGATTCGTGTCGCTTCTGGTGAACATTTAAGTGTTTCGCAGGAAGACATTGAATTCCAGGGCTGGTCCATCGAGTGCCGGATTAACGCAGAGAATCCTGAAAAGAATTTTATGCCGTCTGCAGGCAAGATTGAAATGTACCTGCCTCCGGGCGGGTTGGGAGTCCGAGTGGATTCAGCCGCATATCCGGGCTACACGATTCCTCCGTATTATGATTCCATGATTGCAAAGGTGATCACATATGGCAATACGAGACAAGAAGCAATCGACCGAATGAAAAGGGCATTGAATGAGTTTGTCATTGAAGGCGTGCATACCACCATTCCGTTCCATCTGCGCCTTTTAAATCATGCCACTTTTGTAAACGGCGACTTTAATACTAAGTTTTTAGAAATTCACGACTTGACGTCAAAGTCTGTAAATTAGGCACGGAGGTGTAATCAATGATGAGTGAGCTTACATTTGAGATGGAAGAGCATCAATCTGAACTTGGAAGAGTGGAAATATCTCCCGAAGTGATTGAAGTGATTGCCAGCATCGCTGCATCTGATGTTGAAGGTGTCGCTTCAATGCGAGGCAACTTTGCGACAGGTGTAGCTGAGCGCTTCGGGAAAAAGTCTCATAGCAAAGGCGTAAAAGTTGAGCTGGGAGAAGAAGGTATTGCCATCAGTGTATATGTGATCATGAATTATGGTGTTTCTATACCTGAAGTGGCACAGAGTATCCAGGACCATATCCGGCAAGGACTCAAGAATATGACAGCCCTTGAGGCAAGTGAGATTAACATTTTTGTTGTCGGTGTCCAGTTTGAGACAAAAGAAAAGCCGCTGGAAGCGCCTGAAGCATACTGATAAAGGGGATTCTCATATCCCCTTTATTTTTTTGCGATTGTTAACTCTTAAGGACATATGATATGATTTCACTTATATTAAGGTACGAACGAGAAAGGAAGTAAAAAATGAAACGTAGACTTGCAAGAGAAAAGGCATTTCAGTCTTTATTCCAAATCGAGGTCAGTGATATTGAACCGGAAGCTGCAATCGCACATGTTTTGGAAGAAGGAGAAAAAGAAGACGAATTTCTTCATTCCCTCGTGTTCGGAACGGTTCAAAACAAACAGGAGATAGATGAAATCATCGCCAATCATTTGGAAAACTGGAGCTTCTCCCGTTTAGCGAACGTTGAAAAGGCAGTACTGCGCCTTGCAGTTTATGAAATGCAGTTTCATGGGGATATTCCCGTTAATGTATCTATGAATGAAGCGATTGAACTTGCAAAGATCTTCGGAGGAGAAGAGTCAGGCCGTTTTGTCAACGGTGTTCTCGTAAAGATTGTCCAGCATTTTTCAAAATAGGGTACCTGCAGGAGATGCGGTAGGCTCAAAATCAAAAGGAGACGTTTCATGCAAAATGACCGTTATGTAACGATAAGTTCAGTTACCCGTTACATTAAGCGGGTATTCGAAGAAGATGACAACCTCAATAACGTCTGGGTCCGCGGAGAACTATCCAATGTCAAACGACATAGCCGCGGTCATTTGTATTTCACACTAAAAGATGAACAAAGCAGAGTCAATGCCGTGATGTTTGCCGGCAATAATCGCTTTCTTTCTTTTCAGCCCGAAGATGGGATGAAGGTACTGATTCAGGGCGAAATCTCGGTATATGAACCGCAGGGCCAATACCAGCTGTATGCCCGGACCATGAAAAAAGACGGAGTAGGAAATTTGTTTCTGGCTTATGAAGAGCTGAAAAAAAAGCTCGAAATGGAGGGTCTGTTCGAATCTTCCCGGAAAAAGAAAATTCCTTCGTTTCCGGATGAAATCGGGGTCATCACTTCACCGACCGGAGCAGCGGTAAGGGATATATTGACAACGATTAAACGCCGCTTTCCCATTTCAAAAGTAACCGTTTATCCTGTGCTTGTTCAGGGGGCCGGAGCGGCTGCTTCTATCGCAAATGCGATTGAAAAGGCCAACAGGGGCTCTGCCAATGTCTTGATTGTTGGACGGGGCGGCGGATCCATTGAAGAACTTTGGGCTTTTAATGAAGAACTGGTAGCTAGGGCGATCTATCAATCCTCGATACCCGTTATTTCTGCTGTCGGACATGAGACTGATTTTACCATCGCCGATTTTGTAGCTGACTTGAGAGCGCCTACTCCGACTGCAGCTGCTGAATTGGCTGTTCCTCATATCGCTGAGCTCGAAGACAGGCTCGCTCAGCGCAAATTGAGGTTGACCCGTGCGATGGGTGACCAAATCTCACAAAATCGCCAGCAGCTGTCAAGGCTGCAAAAGTCATATGCCTTTCGCTATCCTGATCAGCTGATCAAGCAAAAAGAGGTTGAGCTCGACAGGGTGCTTGAAGCGATGACGAGAGAGGTGCAGCGGAATATCGAGCGCCAGAAAAACAGGATCAGCCAGAATCAAAAACAGCTGTCCTATTTCTCACCTGGGGATCAGATCCTTAAATTGAAAGAGAAGCAGCTGAAGCTTAGGAAATCATTGATTCGATACATGGAACAGCAAGTAAAGGGCGGTCAGTCAGGCTTTCAAAGCAAACTTTCACGCTTGAATGCCTTGAGTCCGCTGGCGGTTATGGAAAGGGGCTACAGTCTTGTTTATACGGAAGACGAGCAGCTCGTAAAAAAAGTGAGCCAGGTGCAGCCTGGAGATACCATTAAGGTTCGCCTGCAGGATGGAAAACTGGATTGCCAGGTTTGGGGATTGGAGGAGAAGAACAATGGCTGAAAAAAATAATATTACCTTTGAGGAAGCAATGGAACAGCTTGAACAAATCGTTGAGCGTTTGGAAGAAGGGGATGTTCCTCTAGAAGAGAGCATAGATCTGTTTCAGCAGGGAATGGCTCTTTCGAAAGTATGCCATTCTAAACTGCAGAACATTGAAAAGAAAATGGATACCATCATGAAAGATAATGGAGATGCTGCACCGTTTATCATTCAGGAAGAAGATCAATAATATGGATATCCAACATTACCTGCAAGGCAAAAGGCAGCTCATCAATGATCATCTCCCTTCCTTTTTAGCTGAAAAATCCATTCCTAGCCTATTAAAAGATTCCATGCTCTATTCGCTTCAAGCAGGAGGAAAACGGCTGAGACCCATCTTGACATTGGCTGTTCTTGATGCGTTCGGAAAGAATTCGGAAGCTGGTATTGAAGCCGCCTGTGCACTTGAGATGGTGCATACATATTCATTGATCCATGATGATCTTCCTTGTATGGATGATGATGATTACAGGAGAGGCAAGCCGACTAACCATAAAACTTTCGGAGAAGCGACAGCCATACTGGCAGGGGATGCACTGTTAACGTTCAGTTTTCAGATGATTGCTGGCAGCAGCACGTATACCCCCGAACAGAAAGTGGCCCTTCTTACCATTCTGTCAGAAGCATCCGGGGCAGAGGGAATGGTGGCCGGACAAGCTGTGGATATGGAATCAGAAAATCAGGAACTGACGCTTGAGGAACTGCAATCGATCCATGAAAGGAAAACTGGGCGATTGCTTGAAGCATCTGTTCTTTTTGGCGCTGTACTGGCAGATGCGGATGCTGAAGAATTCGAGCGCCTCGGAGTGTTTAGCCGGCATCTGGGAATCGCTTTCCAGATACAGGATGATATTCTTGATGTGACCGGCGATTCCCAGCTCATGGGCAAACAAGCCGGAAGCGATGAACATAACTATAAAAGCACCTATCCAAAACTTCTGACTCTTGAGGGAGCCAAGGTACAGCTAGCTCATCATATCAAGCTGGCTAAAGATAATCTTCGGAAAACAAAAGTGGATCCTGTCATACTTGAAGGGATCACGGATTATATTGTAAGTAGAAACCACTAGTGTTTCAGCCATATTGTTGGTACTCGAGATTTATGGTATGATAGAAAATACTTTGGAGTGGTGCAGTATTCTAGTCAGTCTCCCATTCTTGAAGGCGGGCCTAAAAATCCGCCAAAGGGCACATCGATGAAGTTCCTGGTGTTGGCTTGAGGCGCCCAGCCTTGGGTTAACGCTGGGAGTTAAGGTCGCAGGGCGATCCACAATGGCATGTGGGCGTTGACCCTGCTTCCGCGGAGACCCCCATCTTTACGGCTTGCGTTCTAATACCTTGCTGTGAAATGGGGTTTGAACCTGTTTATGTTCTGCGAACAGCGGAAACATGCAGCGTAGCCTGCCTTGAGTGGAGCTTGAGGGGATTATGGTCATAGGGACGATGGATGGTTGGCCGCCTGAAATCTGTTCATGCTATATGAAATCATCTCTGCAAAAGAGGCTAGGGAAATGGGGAAGGGCTGTTGAGGAAAACTCCTAGACTGTTCCCACCGACATTCAAAAAGGATTATAGTGCGGACTAAGTGGCAATCCAGTCTAACGTTTGGCGACATCGTTAAGGAGGAAGTAAAGGGAAACCGCGGAGATGGCGACATTTCCGTTTCCTCTTGGGAAAACCTACTGGACCTAAGCCGCAGCGTTTACTTTTTGAATGACCACTCCTATTACATAATTCAAATGGAACCTTACGTTTGATCTTGGCGTAAGGCGTTCATTATATTTAGGGGAATTTTATGAAACATTCTTTTCATAAATCGCTAAAATGGAGTACAGGCATTGCCGTTATCACGCTCGTGTTAGCGGCAATTTTTTCAGTAGCTTCCACCCTGCTGCTGAGTGGTGTATCATGGGGCATGGGTATGGTAATTGTGTTAATTATTGTTCTTATTGGGGTATTTTTTGATATCATTGGAGTAGCATCAACTGCAGCTAATGAAGTTCCCTTTCATGCCATGGCATCTGAAAAAGTGCCGGGTGCCAGACATGCCATACTAATTACAAGGAATGCTGACAGGGTAGCCAATTTCTGCAATGATGTGATTGGAGATATATCAGGCATTATTAGCGGGACGGCTTCGGCCGCGGTAATTGTTGAATTGACAATGAACCTTGGGCGTGGAGAAGGAACGGTGTTTGAACATACAGTTTCCATCTTGTTTACCGGGATTATTGCGGCTATTACGGTTGGAGGAAAAGCGTTCGGAAAATCATATGCGATCCATCATGCCACAGCCATTATTTTTCAAGTGGGCCGTTTAATATATTTTTTTGAGGAAAAATTAAAGATTAAACTATTTGATACTTCTTCTAATAGAGGAAAGAGAAGGAATTAAATTGGAAAGTGAGGATTTTCCATGAAACTGGAAGATATTCAAAACCCTCAGTTCTTGAAGTCCTACGATCAAGAACAGCTTATGAAGCTTGCGCAGGAGATCCGACAATTTTTAATCAGCAAGCTCTCTGTTACAGGCGGGCATCTCGGTGCCAATCTTGGGGTAATAGAACTGACACTTGCCCTTCATAAGGTTTTTGACAGCCCGAAGGACAAGCTTATCTGGGATGTCGGCCACCAGGCTTATATCCACAAAATGCTGACAGGCAGAACATCGCAATTTGATACATTGCGCCAATATAAAGGTTTATGCGGATTTCCGAAACGAGTTGAAAGCGAACATGATGTCTGGGAAACAGGACACAGTTCTACTTCCTTATCAGCTGCTATGGGGATGGCCATTGCCCGTGATCTAAAAGGGACAGATGAAAAAGTAGTAGCCGTTATTGGAGATGGCGCTTTGACAGGCGGTATGGCTCTTGAGGCACTGAACCATATCGGGCACGAGAAGAAAGATCTGATCGTCGTTTTAAATGACAATGAGATGTCCATTGCCCCGAATGTCGGTGCTCTGCACAGTGTGCTCGGCCGCATGAGGACAGCTAAGAAATACAATAAAGCAAAGGATGAACTGGAATCTCTGATCCGCAAAATCCCTGCTTTTGGCGGAAAGCTCGCAGCAACTGCTGAAAGGGTGAAAGACAGCCTGAAATACATGCTTGTGTCAGGAATGTTCTTCGAAGAACTGGGATATACCTACCTTGGCCCTGTGGACGGACATGACCTTTCTGATCTGGAAGAAAACCTTCGTTATGCGAAAAAGACAGAAGGACCTGTTATTGTCCACGTATTGACGAAAAAAGGCAAAGGCTATAAACCGGCTGAACAGGATCTTACGGATCATTGGCACGGAGTTGGGCCATATAAAATTGAATCCGGAGAGAAGATTAAAGCGAAACAGGCTGCTCCTTCTTACAGCAAACTCGTCAGTGATACACTGAGTACGTTGTCAGAGACTGATGAACGGGTTGTGGTGATCACACCTGCCATGATCTTAGGCTCACAGCTTCAAGGGTATGCTCAAAAGTTCCCTGACAGGCTGTATGATGTTGGGATTGCAGAGCAGCATGCCATGACGATGGCTGCAGGGCTCGCTACTCAAAACATGAAGCCCGTGCTTTCCATCTACTCTACATTCCTGCAGCGGGCGTATGATCAGCTCGTACATGATGTGGCGAGACAAAATTTAAATGTGATCTTAACCATTGACCGTGCAGGACTTGTTGGAGCTGATGGTGAAACCCACCAAGGCGTTTTTGATATAGCGTTCATGCGCCATATTCCAAACCTGGTGATCGCTATGGGGAAAGATGAGAATGAACTTCAGCATCTTGTCCATTCCGCGGTGAATTACGATGATGGCCCGATTGCAATTCGGTTCCCACGAGGAAACGGACTCGGAGTTGAATTAGATCCTGAGTTGGAAGAGATTCCAATCGGAAGCTGGGAAGTATTGAAAGAAGGAAACGAAGCCGTCATTCTTACATTTGGAACAACGGTTCCGATGGCATTGGAAGCTTGGGAAATCCTTGCAAAACAAGGTGTTTCCGCAAGGGTGATCAACGCCCGCTTCATCAAGCCCTTTGACCATGAGATGATGATGGGAATCCTTCGTGAAGGGTTGCCGATCCTCACAATCGAGGAAGCAGTCCTGCAAGGCGGTTTCGGCAGTGCAGTTCTTGAGTATGCCAACGAGCATCAGTTCTACTCATCTATGGTAGACAGGATGGGGATACCGGATTGCTTCATTGAGCATGGGAGTGTAACAAAGCTGCTTGAAGAGATCGGGATGACGACAGAAGCGGTTGTAGAACGGACGAAGAAGCTCGTTCTAGAAAAAAAGAAAAAGGGTCTATATACATGAAGAAAGAACGAATCGACGTTTTGCTTGTTGAACGGGGTTTGAGTGAGACGAGGGAAAAAGCAAAACGTTCAATAATGGCCGGGCTTGTCTATTCGGGAAGCGAGCGATTAGACAAACCGGGTTTAAAGATCGATATTGAAGCTCCTCTGGCGGTAAAGGGCAATGCACTGCCATACGTGAGCAGGGGTGGTTTAAAGCTTGAGAAAGCGATCAAGGTATTCAGCTTGAACCTTGAAGGAAAAATAGTTCTGGATATCGGGGCATCCACCGGTGGGTTTACCGATTGTGCCCTCCAAAATGGGGCGAAGTTTGTATATGCCCTTGATGTCGGATACAATCAGCTTGCCTGGAAAATCAGACAGGATGAACGTGTAGCTGTAATGGAAAGAACAAATTTCAGGTACGTCAAACCAGAGGATCTTGCCTTTGGTCTGCCGGAATTTGCTACGATTGATGTTTCGTTCATTTCGTTAAAACTAATTCTGCCTGTTCTTAAGACCATCTTAAAACCGGGCGGAGAGGTCATGGCTTTGATCAAGCCTCAGTTTGAAGCCGGGAGAGCGGATGTTGGCAAAAAAGGAATCGTACGAGATCCTGCTACCCACGAACGGGTTATCGGAGAAATCATCCGATTTTCCCGCAACGAAGGCTACAGTGTTAAGCATCTTTCTTTTTCTCCTATAACTGGCGGGGAAGGAAACATCGAATTTCTTGTTCACTTAAAGTCTGAAGAAGAAACAGCAGATACCTTTCAAGAGGAAGATATTGCGAAAGTCGTTTCGGAAGCTCACCTTCAATTCAAAAAAACAGATGCAGAAGAATAAATAAACAATGGCCCGTATTACAAATCAGTGATACGGGTTATTTTTTTGCTCATAGTGGTTATTGTAAGAATAGAGAAAAAATGTACAAGTACCGGACAATATTATAAGATAAGAGCAGATGACTTAAGAATTTGGGCTCCAATTGATATTAAATGAGGTGAAAGACGTGAACAAAGGCCAACGTCATATTAAAATAAGAGAAATCATTACACATAAAGAAATTGAGACACAAGATGACCTGGTCGAGCAGCTTCGCAATGCTCATTTTAATGTGACACAGGCTACGGTTTCCCGTGATATTAAAGAACTGCATCTTGTAAAAGTGCCGATGTCAGACGGAAGATACAAATACAGCCTGCCTGCAGATCAGCGTTTCAACCCGCTGCAAAAGCTAAGGCGGACACTGATCGACAGCTTTGTAAGCATCGACCAGGCTGATCACTTAATTGTTATGAAAACGCTGCCCGGTAATGCCAACGCGATTGGTGCCTTGATCGATAATCTGGACTGGGAAGAGATTATGGGAACCATCTGCGGTGATGATACGATTCTGGTAATATGCCGTTCGAAAGATGTTTCTCCCGACGTGTCACAGCGGTTTCTTGACATGCTGTAAAATCAATGGGTTTCTAACCTCAAAAGCTTAAAAAGTAAGGTGTGATGTAATTGCTGGCAGAATTAAGCATCCGCAATTTTGCGATTATTGATGCATTAACCATCTCCTTCAATAAAGGGCTCACCGTGCTAACCGGGGAAACTGGTGCCGGTAAATCCATAATTATTGATGCCATCGGTCTATTGATCGGAGGGAGAGGTTCCTCAGAGTTCGTACGCTATGGAACACCAAAAGCGGAGATTGAAGGGTTATTTTTAGTGGATGCTCCTCATCCCGTTTTTTCAAAAGCTGAAGAATTGGGGATCGATATACAGGATGGAATGGTCGTTTTAAAAAGGGACATTATGGAGTCCGGCAAAAGTGTATGCAGGATTAACGGGAAGCTTGTGACGCTGTCACTTTTAAAAGAATGCGGGCAATCTCTGGTTGATATCCATGGGCAGCATGAGACACAATACTTAATGCAGCCTGAGATGCATCTTTCGTTGCTCGACAGCTTTGGCGATGATGATATGGAGCTTCTCGTCAGCCAATATCAATCCGTCTATTATGAATATAAGGATTTGAGGAAGCAGTTAAGAAATCTGACAGAAAACGAACAGCAGATGAACCAAAGGGTTGATCTGATCCAGTATCAGCTTGAAGAAATCAACAGCGCCGAACTATTGCCCAATGAAGATGAAGAACTGCAGGAGGAGAAACTGAAGCTCGGGAACTATGAGAAGCTTTTTAACAGCCTTCAGGATTCTTATCAGTCGCTATATGGTGAACAGAAAGGGATTGAACACGTTTCTGTCGCATTGAGCCATCTTCAGAATATTTCCCATCTCGATGATGAGCTGAACCAGCTGCAGGAGAATGTGGCAAATCATTTTTATGCACTGGAAGAAGCGGCTTTTTCCATCCGTAACTATTTTGAAACCATGGAATTTGATTCGGCAAGACTGGATTTTATAGAGACGAGATTGAACGAAATCAGCAAGTTGAAACGAAAATATGGCAACACTGTAAATGAGATATTGGAATATGCATCTAAGATTGAAAAAGAATTAGATATTCTGCAGAATAAGGACGGCAATATCGAAGCAATAAGACAGCAGCTTCAAAAACAGGAAAAACTCCTTCAGAAACATGCTCAAAAGCTTAGTAAAAAAAGAAAGAACCTTGCCGAGCGCCTGACTTCTGAAATTCTTCAAGAATTAAAAGAACTGTATATGGAGAAGACTGTGTTCGACATTAAGATTACTTCATTGCAACATGAAGCCGAGCAATTGCGTGAACAGGATTTCGGTAAATACGGCTCTGATCAAGTGGAGTTCTTCATCTCCACTAACCCTGGAGAACCATTGAAGCCGCTGGCAAAAGTGGCTTCTGGAGGAGAGCTTTCCCGTGTTATTCTAGCGCTGAAATCCATCTTCTCACATCATCAGGGAATTACTGCAATTATATTTGATGAGGTGGATACAGGGGTAAGCGGGCGTGTCGCACAAGCGATTGCTGAAAAAATCTTCCGGGTCTCAGAAGGTTCCCAGGTGCTTTGTATTACTCATCTTCCGCAGGTGGCAGCCATGGCAGATACTCATTTGCATATCTCCAAAGAAACGTCGAAGAAAAGGACGACGACACATGTCGTCTCACTGGAAACAACACAAAAAGTCAATGAGATCGGAAGAATGATCTCCGGAGTTGAGATCACAGAGCTGACAAAACAGCATGCAAGGGAACTGCTTGATCTTGCCGAAGAAATAAAAAAAACATCATAAGCGTTAAAGTCATTTTGGGCATTATACGTATGTAAAGCTATCCATTTAAGGATAGCTTTTTCTTTTTAAGCGGTTATAATCTTACAGTTCTAAGGCAAAATTAGTAGTACAGCCATGTTGGAGGTGTGGGTAAGGAGCGAGGAGAGTGAAAGATGGTTAAAGATAAATTAAGGCGGATTTTAGGTGTGATTCTCCTTGGTTGCCTGGTGGGAATTGGTTTCCTTGAGCCGGTCCAGGATTATGTAGGCCTGCCTTCAGCCCTAAAGGTGTTTAAAGGTCAGGATCGTATCGTTTCCAACCTTCCTGCGGGAACTGAGGTTGCTTCAGCAAAAGGAACAAATGCAATCTTTTCAATAGGCAAATCGAGTGGCGGACACTCATTTTCAGTCAATGCTCATGAGGATGGTGATTCTGTGGTCACGCTCGAAGCAGGAGGCTTTCCGGTGAAAAAAATGGGGATAAGTGTATTGCCGGAATTGAAAGTGGTGCCAGGGGGACAATCAATTGGGGTTAAACTGAATACCTTAGGTGTTTTGGTCGTAGGCCATCATCTTGTAGATACTAAAAAAGGACAAAAATCACCAGGTGAAATCGCAGATATACAAGTTGGTGATATTATTACTAAAATCAACGGTGAAAGCATTGCAAAAATGGGAGATGTTGCCCCATTTGTAAGAAAAGCCGGTAAATCAGGCGGCATGCTAGATGTAACAGTGATCAGAAACAAAAAAACGTACCATCGAACATTACAGCCGCTCCAGGATAAACACGACTTATCTTATCGTATCGGGTTATATATCAGAGATTCTGCTGCAGGAGTCGGAACACTGACGTTCTTTCATCCTCAGTCACATAAGTATGGAGCACTTGGCCATGTGATCTCAGATATGGATACGAAGCAGCCGATAGTCGTGAACAAAGGAGAAATTTTAAAATCAACCGTTACTTCTATTGAAAAGGGAAGCAATGGTCATCCTGGCGAGAAATTAGCGCGTTTTTCTGACGAAAATGAAAGCATTGGAAGTATCTCGAGAAACAGTCCATTCGGTATATTTGGAAAGCTGAATGACGGTTTATCAAACGGACGGTGGGATAAACCCCTGCCGGTTGCTTTTTCTGATGAAGTAAAAGAAGGACCCGCCAAGATCCTGACGGTCGTTAACGGAACGAAAGTACAGGCATTCCAAGTGGAAGTTGTCAGTTCAGTTCCTCAAAAGTTCCCTGCAACAAAAGGGATGGTTATAAAAATTACCGATCCGAAGCTCTTGAAAACAACAGGCGGAATCGTTCAGGGGATGAGTGGGAGCCCGATCATCCAGAACGGAAAGCTCATTGGTGCGGTTACTCATGTGTTTGTAAATGATCCGACTTCAGGGTATGGTGTTCATATTGAATGGATGCTGGATGAAGCAGGTATAAATATATATGGAAAACAAAAGCAGAAGGCGAGTTAAAAGCAGCCTCTGCTTTTTTTCCATCAAAAGGAAAACCTTCTCCTTTTCATAGACATTTGAATGAATATTTTATACAATACATAGTAGATAAAGAAAATTCGACAAGCGTGGTTAAGAAAACTGATATAGTGTCGAAAATCTAAGATAATTGAAGAGAAAATGTGATATATTAACCAAAATTAAAAATTTGAGAAAAAATAAAGGGAAAACAGGTTTTTTGTGGAAATCTTATAAGAGAAACGAAGAAAATGTTGGATAGGGAGGAATATCCGTGCAAAAAATAAAAGTTTGTTTAGCGGACGATAACCGTGAATTAATTAGTTTGTTAAAAGAATATTTGGCAAATCAGGATGATATGGAAGTGATTGGTGTCGCTTTCAATGGTCAGGAGTGCCTGAACGTCCTTGAAGATAAAAATCCTGATGTCCTTGTACTGGACATTATCATGCCTCATCTTGACGGGCTTGCAGTACTTGAAAGAATTCGTTCAAACGATCATCTTCCGCAGCCAAACGTCATTATGCTGACGGCATTTGGCCAAGAGGACGTAACAAAAAAAGCAGTGGAACTTGGTGCTTCTTACTTCATATTGAAACCGTTTGATATGGAAAATCTCGCTAGTCAGATTCGCCAGATCAGCGGAACGGGAAAGTCTTTTGTACAGCGTCCATCAACTGCTCGATCAGCAGCATTAAATACAATGAAACAGCCGCGGAATCTTGACGCGAGCATCACGAGCATCATCCACGAGATTGGGGTTCCTGCCCATATTAAAGGATACATGTATCTGCGTGAAGCCATATCAATGGTATACAACGATATTGAATTGCTAGGATCCATTACAAAGGTCCTCTATCCTGATATCGCTAAAAAGTTCAATACAACCAGCAGCCGAGTCGAACGTGCGATCCGCCATGCTATTGAAGTAGCGTGGAGCCGAGGCAACATCGACAGTATTTCATCCCTGTTCGGTTATACGGTGTCCATGTCAAAAGCAAAACCGACCAATTCTGAGTTTATCGCCATGGTCGCAGACAAGCTGAGAATCGAACATAAATCCAGTATGACCGTTTAAATTAACGCCCTGGCTTTGGGAATAGGGAGAACGAACTTGCTTCCTAGCCTTTGAATGTATACCTCCTTATTCCGCAGAAGACTCCGCAAGAGTCTTCTGTTTTTGTGTGCAATAAAAAATAGTCCACGGAAGAATAGTTCTTCTGCGGACTATTTTTTTTGGAAACGGGTCTGAACTTTATTTCTTTTTCGGTCACGGTAAAATACAAAGCCGGCTACAAATGACAGACCGCAGACAAACAGGATGAAACCGGCCGCAAACTGAAGCCACAGGACACCGAATCCGTAATGAATGCCAAACAAAACATCTCTCATTAATTTTATTCCGACTACACCAGCAATTCCCGGGATCACCATAATGAGCAGAGCAATTAAACGTTGCATGGTTGTCCTCTCCTTTTACTCCTTCATTTTACTGCAGTTGTAGTTGGGTGTCGAATGAAAATCCCAATCTTGCAAACCTTTTCATAAAAACGTATGATTAGGGTGTGAAAATAATTGCAAAACTAAGGAGCTGGGTATGCAAAAAGCAGTTATTTACGGGACAGGGGAGCATCTTGAGTCTCTGGTACTTCTTTTGGCTTCGTCCCGCGTGATTCAAATCAGTGCCATAATTTTAAGATCTTCTGCTTCTGAAGGATTAAATCGGCTGGCAGAGCAATTTAATATCCCGATCGAAGACAGCTTGGATGGAGCTGCTGACCGTTCTGTTGATTTTTTGATCGATTTTACCAATCAACTGCCAAGACAAATGGCAATGCTTCATTTTGGGGATCGGGTCAGTATTATCCCATCCTCAATTGCCTGGGAGTTCTGCCAGACGCTGTCTGCGAGTGAACATTATATCCCTTCTTATAAAAGCAAACTCCATAAGATTAATACTATACTTGATTCGACACATGATGGAATGATTGCTATTAATGAAAATTTATCTGTCACTTTATTTAATAAGAGTGCAGAAAAAATGACGGGGAGCAAGAAAGAAGATGTACTTGGCCATCCTGTGCATGAAGTGATCCCCAACAGCCAGCTGCCTAGAGTAATGTCCGATGGCAAGGAAGAAATCAACCAGGAACAAATACTGGACAATGGCACAAAAATTATTACAACCCGAATTCCGATTATTGATGATTTTGGCAACAAGATGGGTGCATTTGCAGTATTTAAGGATATCACCGAAATGATTGATCTTGCAGAGGAAGTCACCAATCTGAAAAGCATCCAGTCCATGCTTCATGCGATTATTCAGTCTTCTGAAGAAGCAATCTCGGTTGTTGATGAAGAAGGAAAAGGGTTGATGATTAACCCTGCCTATACGAAGCTTACCGGACTAACATCAGAAAAAGTGATCGGAAAGCCTGCTACGATTGATATCTCTGAAGGTGAGAGTATACATATGCAGGTCCTTAAAACGAGAAAGCCTGTCAGAGGTGCCCGGCTAAAAGTTGGGCCGCAGCGGCGCGATGTTGTCGTCAACGTGGCACCTATTATTGTAGACGGTGTGCTAAAGGGAAGTGTCGGCGTGATCCATGATGTATCGGAAATTAAATCCCTTACTGAGGAGCTGAGCCGTGCCCGACAAATTATCCGTACACTTGAAGCTAAATATTCCTTTGAAGATATAAAAGGTGAGTCTGAGGAAATGAAATTTGCCGTCGAGCAGGCCCGTCTGGCCGCTTCAACACCCGCAACCGTACTGCTGAGAGGAGAATCTGGAACAGGGAAGGAACTTTTCGCCCACGCCATCCATAATGGGAGCAGCAGAAAGTACAATAAATTTATCAGGGTCAACTGCGCTGCCATATCAGAATCCCTCCTTGAAAGTGAGCTGTTCGGTTATGAAGAAGGAGCTTTTTCTGGCGCATTGCGCGGAGGGAAAAGAGGGCTGTTTGAAGAGTCCAACGGAGGAAGTATCTTTCTGGACGAAATCGGTGAACTGGCTCCAGCCATGCAGGCCAAACTGCTTCGAGTGCTTCAGGAAAAGGAAATAAGGAGAGTAGGTGGAACAAAGTCCGTTCCAATAAATGTAAGGGTCATTGCGGCCACGAACATTAACTTGGAAAGGAAAATTGGTGAAGGTGCTTTTCGGGAAGATCTCTATTACCGCCTGAACCGGATGCCGATTTATATTCCACCTTTACGTGCCAGAAAACAGGATATCCGGCTATTGGCAAGCCACCTTATCCATAAGCTCAATCAGGATTATGGAAAAAATATTGAGGAAATAACAAATCAAGCTGAAGAAATACTAAAACAGTATGAATGGCCGGGCAATGTCAGGGAGTTGGAGAATGTTCTCGGAAGAGCGATGATTCATATGGATCATCATAAACAATCCATCAGCTCCAGCCATATTGATCTGCCATCGCTGGATAAAACTGAGGATCAAAAGTCTCGGCCAATACTGGCTGGAGAGTTTAAACCCTTAGCGCTGCAGATGGAAAAAGTTGAAAGAGACATCCTGCAGGATACGTTAACTAGTGTCCAGGGCAATAAAACCAAGTGCGCAAAAGCACTCGGCATTTCATTGCGAAGCCTCTACTACAAACTTGAAAAGTATGGAATAAGCCAGGATGAATGAAAATGCATGCAATTTTGTTCACGGTGTGCAATTATATTCATAGGAAAAATAACAATTTAGCCATTTAAAAGGGGGAAACAGTTGGCACGGTTCTTGCATGGTAATAGAAGGGTGGCAAAGGGAGGCTGAACATTGAAACTAGAACATCTGCTGAACTCCATTTCAACGGAATCAAAAAAAGTAGTGGCAGTTGCCGCTGCTGAAGATGAAGAAGTCATTCTGTCAGTGAAGCAGGCCTATGAAAAAGGGGCTGCATCATTTATCCTTGTTGGAAATAAAGAAAAAATCCAATTTTTGCTACAGCGAAGTAAGCTTGAGCAAAATGAAGAGCTTCAGATTATGGAGGCAAAACCTAAAAACGCTGCACTTGAAGCTGTGAAAGTGGTTAGCAGCGGTCAAGCTGACATCGTGATGAAAGGACTGATTCCTACAGCTGACCTGCTTAAAGCAGTCCTTCACAAAGAAAACGGGCTGCGGACGGGTAAGATTCTGTCACACGTCGCTGCCTTTGAAGTTCCGGGCTATGATCGGCTGCTGTTTGTAACCGATTCAGGAATGAATATTGCTCCAGATCTTCAGCAAAAAGCGCAGATCATCGAGAACGCCGTGCAGGTTGCAAGAGGTATCGGAGTGGAAATGCCTAAGGTTGCGGTCTTGGCGGCTGTTGAATCCGTGAACCCGGCCATGCAGGCAACGCTGGATGCGAGTGCTCTGATGGTGATGAACAAGAGAGGACAAATCAGCGGGTGTATCGTCGATGGTCCCCTTGCATTGGATAATGCCATTTCAGTAAAAGCGGCTGAACACAAAGGCATATCCAGCGAGGTTGCAGGGCATGCCGATGTACTGGTTGTTCCTGCGATCGAGACAGGCAACGCTTTGTATAAATCACTTATCTATTTTGCAAATGCCAAAGTGGGAGCAGTTATCGCAGGTGCCCGTGCACCAATCGTTCTGACTTCCAGAGCGGATACGGCTGAAAGCAAGCTGTACTCTATTGCTCTTGCTGTAAAATCACTTGAAAAAAATAACAACAACCAGGAGGAAAAATAAAATGGAACTATTCAAATACATGGAAACTTATGATTATGAGCAAATGGTGGTTTGCCAAGATAAACAATCAGGATTAAAAGCCATTGTTGTTATTCACGATACAACACTTGGGCCAGCATTAGGCGGGACAAGAATGTGGACGTACAACACTGAAGCAGATGCATTTGAAGATGCACTTAGACTCGCACGCGGTATGACTTACAAAAATGCGGCTGCAGGTCTGAACCTTGGCGGCGGAAAAACGGTTATTATCGGCGATCCGAAAAAAGACAAGAATGAAGAAATGTTCCGTGCGTTCGGACGTTTTATTCAAGGTCTTAACGGCCGATACATTACAGCTGAGGATGTAGGTACAACGGTTGAAGACATGGATATCATCTACCAAGAAACACCATTCGTAACAGGTGTCTCACCTGCTTTCGGTTCTTCAGGCAATCCATCACCAGTTACAGCTTACGGTGTTTACCGCGGAATGAAAGCGGCAGCCAACGAAGCGTTTGGCACGGATTCACTTGAAGGGAAAGTAATTGCAGTTCAAGGTGTGGGACATGTTGCCTACAATCTTTGCCGCCATTTAAACGAAGAAGGCGCACAACTAATCGTTACAGATATCAACAAAGAAGCGGTTGACCGTGTCGTTGAAGAATTTGGTGCGAAAGCCGTCGACCCTGACGAAATCTATGGAGTTGAATGTGACATCTTTGCACCATGTGCATTAGGTGCGATCATCAACGACCAAACGATCGGCCAGATTAAGGCAAAAGTCATCGCGGGTGCCGCAAACAACCAGCTTCGTGAAACACGTCATGGTGATGCGATCCACGAAATGGGAATCATTTATGCTCCTGATTATGTAATCAATGCGGGCGGTGTTATCAATGTAGCAGATGAATTGAATGGCTACAACCGCGACCGTGCAATGAAAAAAGTTGAGACAATCTATGACAACATTGCGAAAGTTATCGAGATTTCTAAACGCGATGGTATCCCGACTTATTTGGCAGCTGACAGGCTCGCTGAAGAACGAATTGAAAGAATGCGCAATTCCAGAAGCCAGTTCCTTTTGAACGAACGTCATATCCTGTCCAGCAGGACCCGCTAATCTCGGTTTGAACATTGGAGGTTTATATGGTGCCTACAAAAGAATATCGCTTACTCGTCATCAATCCAGGATCAACCTCTACCAAAATCGGGATTTTCGACAATGAACGTGCTGTTTTTGAAAAAACTATACGGCATGACAGCGACAGTATCAATAAATTTGAAAATATTATCGATCAATATGAATTTCGAAAAAATACAATTCTCGAAACCCTTGATCATGAAGGAATCAACATTTCTAAATTAAGTGCGGTAGTAGGGCGCGGCGGTTTGCTGCGTCCCATCGAGGGCGGCACGTATCATGTTAATGATCTGATGCTTGCGGATCTTAGAAAGGGCTATGCGGGAGAGCATGCTTCTAATCTCGGCGGGATCATCTCATACGAAATCGCATCCGGACTAAACATTCCATCATTTATTATTGATCCTGTTGTCGTCGATGAGATGCAGCCGCTAGCGAGAGTCTCGGGAATCCCAGAGATTAAGCGGAAGAGTATTTTTCATGCATTGAACCAAAAAGCTGTTGCAAGAAGGGTATCCTCTCTACTTGGTAAGCCATACTCTAGCCTTAGGCTCATTGTTACGCACATGGGCGGAGGAATTACCGTTGGTGCTCATTTTTACGGCAAGGTTATTGATGTAAACAACGGTCTTCACGGCGAAGGTCCATTCTCTCCTGAAAGAGCCGGAACCGTTCCAGTCGGAGATTTAGTGGAATTATGCTTTTCAGGCGAATACTATGCCGATGAGATCATGAAGAAACTGGTCGGACAAGGCGGCCTTGTCGGATACCTTGGCACGAATGATGCAGTAAGGGTCGAAGCGATGATCGCGAATGGAAATGAAGAAGCGGCGCTGATCTACGATGCGATGGCCTACCAGGTGGCAAAGGAGATAGGCGCTTCCAGTACCGTATTAGGAGGGCAAGTTGACGCGATCATCATTACCGGAGGACTAGCTTACGGCAAGGAATTTGTGAAAAAGATTACAGAACGTGTAGAATGGATTGCTGATGTTATCGTTCAGCCCGGTGAAAATGAGCTTCAGGCTTTGGCCGAAGGAGGGCTTCGCGTATTAAAGGGCGAGGAAGAAGCCAAAGAATATCCTGCATCAGATGTTTCTGTCCGAACGAATTAAAGTGATAAAGGAGAAACAGTATGGCAACTGATTTTGATTTAGTCATCCTCGGCGGAGGTACAGGCGGCTATGTTGCAGCCATCCGTGCAGCTCAAATAGGCAAAAAAGTAGCGATAGTGGAAAAAGGATTGCTTGGCGGAACTTGCCTTCATAAAGGGTGTATTCCAAGCAAAGCCTTGCTGCGAAGTGCAGAAGTTTATTCTACTTCTAAAAAAGCAGCTGAATACGGTGTTTCCATTGAAGGTGTGTCCCTTGATTTTAATAAAGTACAGGAACGCAAACAAAAAATTGTTGATCAGCTTCATAACGGTGTAAAGCACCTCATGAAAAAAGGAGACATTCAAGTCTTCGAAGGGACAGGCCGTATCCTTGGGCCATCCATTTTTTCTCCGATGCCTGGAACCATTTCGGTTGAATTTAACAATGGAGACGAGAATGAAATCCTCATTCCGCAGAATGTTATTGTAGCGACTGGATCCAGGCCTCGTACACTGCCTGGGTTAGAGATTGACGGCACATTGGTCATGTCTTCAGATGATGCACTGAAAATGGAGACTCTTCCAGCATCCATCCTGATCATCGGAGGCGGAGTAATCGGCATCGAATGGGCTTCCATGCTCAATGATTTCGGTGTCGAAGTTACGGTTGTAGAATATGCGGCCAGAATCCTTCCGACAGAAGATGAAGAGATTTCCAAGGAAGCTGCGCGCATCTTGAAGAAAAAAGGAATCAAACTTGTTACAGGTGCGAAAGTTCTTTCAGAAACGCTGAAAAAAGAAGAATCTGTTCAGATTGATGCTGAGCATAAAGGCGGAACGGCATCGTTTTCAGCAGAAAAAATTCTTGTTTCCGTTGGACGCCAGGCAAATGTGGAAGGAATTGGCCTGGAGAACACAGCGATCAAAGTAGAAAAAGGGTTTATCGAAACAAATGAATATTACCAAACGGCAGAAAGCCATATCTATGCCATCGGAGATGTTATCGGTGGGCTGCAGCTTGCTCATGTGGCATCACATGAAGGCATTGCAGCAGTTGAGCATCTTTCCAACCAGAACCCGCACCCTATTGATTATTCCATGATCTCTAAGTGTATTTACTCCAGCCCGGAAATGGCGAGTGTGGGATATACGGAAAAGGAAGCGAAAGAGAAAGGGTATACTGTAAAGGTCGGAAAGTTTCCGTTCAAAGCAATCGGTAAGGCTCTTGTTTATGGAGAATCAGACGGATTTGTTAAACTTGTAGTGGATGAAGCAACGGACGATCTTTTGGGAGTCCATATGATTGGACCGCACGTTACCGATATGATTTCTGAAGCAGGTCTGGCGAGAGTTTTGGATGCTACACCATGGGAGATCGCCCAGACTGTTCATCCTCATCCTACACTTTCTGAAGTGTTCGGCGAAGCAGCGCTTGCCGTCGATGGAAAAGCGATTCATTTCTAAAAATAGGAGGGATCTATCATGGGCGAAAACCGCCATGAAAGACTTGGTTTAACGGACGAAAAAGTCCTTGAAATGTATAGAACGATGCTGATGGCCAGAAAAATCGATGAGCGTATGTGGCTGTTGAACCGTGCTGGTAAAATCCCGTTCGTTATCTCTTGCCAGGGGCAGGAAGCAGCACAGGTCGGAGCCGCGATGGCGCTGGACCGTGAAAAAGATTTCGCATTGCCGTATTACAGAGACATGGGAGTCGTCCTTTGGTTTGGGATGACTGCAAAAGACTTGATGCTTTCAGGTTTTGCAAAAGCAGAAGATCCTAACAGCGGCGGAAGGCAGATGCCGGGTCACTTTGGAGGAAAAAAATATCGAATCGTTACAGGTTCTTCCCCGGTTACGACTCAAGTTCCACACGCTGTCGGTATGGCACTTGGCGGAAAACTTGAAGGAAAAGATCTTGTTACATTTACCACATTTGGAGAGGGTTCTTCCAATCAGGGAGATTTTCATGAAGGCATCAACTTTGCCAGTGTTCACAAACTTCCTGTTATCTTCATGTGTGAAAATAATAAATACGCCATTTCTGTACCGATCCAAAAACAGCTGGCGTGCAAAAATGTTTCAGACCGTGCTTTAGGCTATGGCATTCCTGGTGTTACCGTAGACGGAAACGATCCGTTGGCTGTATATGAAGCAGTAAAAGAAGCTGCAGACCGCGGACGCCGCGGAGAGGGTCCAACATTGATCGAAGCCGTGTCATACAGGCTGACTCCTCACTCCAGTGATGATGATGACCGTGCCTATCGTACAAGGGAAGAAGTTGAAGAAGCAAAGGCAAAGGATTCGATCTTTACGTTTGCTCAATATCTAAGAGATGCAGGCGTTCTAACTGACGAGTTTGAGAAGCAATGCCATGAAGAAATTGCAGCGATCATTGATGAAGCAACTGATTATGCAGAAGCAGCGCCGTATGCAGACCCAGAATCTGCAATGCGCTTTGTTTATGCAGAGTAAGGGGGAGAAACCATGCCGATTATTTCCTATATAGATGCAGTAACACAGGCGATACGAGAAGAAATGCAACGGGATAAAAAAGTTTTTGTGGTTGGAGAAGACGTTGGAGTCCGCGGAGGAGTGTTCCGTGCCACTGCTGGATTGATAGAAGAGTTTGGTGAAGATCGAGTAATTGATGCTCCATTGGCGGAGTCCGCGATTGCAGGCGTAGGAATTGGTGCAGCGATGTATGGCATGCGGCCTATTGCTGAAATGCAGTTTGCTGATTTCATCATGCCTGCTGTAAACCAGATTGTTTCCGAGGCTGCGAAGATCCGTTACCGTTCGAACAATGACTGGACATGTCCGATCACTATCCGCGCTCCGTATGGCGGCGGGGTTCATGGTGCTCTGTACCATTCTCAGTCAGTCGAAGCATTGTTCGCTAATGTTCCTGGACTTAAGATCGTGATGCC
The DNA here is from genome assembly GCF_024494405.1 of Fictibacillus sp. WQ 8-8. NCBI lineage: Bacteria > Bacillati > Bacillota > Bacilli > Caryophanales > Fictibacillaceae > Fictibacillus > Fictibacillus sp. WQ 8-8. The sequence goes on along the minus strand of NZ_JAMXKG010000004.1, from coordinate 252,276 downwards.
TTCGACTCCTTATGATGTAAAAGGCCTTCTGAAAGCTGCGATTCGTGATGAAGATCCTGTTCTATTCTTTGAACATAAACGCGCTTACCGTTTGATTAAAGGTGAAGTTCCAGAAGAAGAATATACACTGCCGATCGGCAAAGCCGATGTTAAACGTGAAGGTGATGATATTACGGTCATTACATATGGCTTATGTGTACATTTTGCTCTTCAAGCAGCAGAAAAGCTTGAGAAAGACGGAATTTCCGCTCATGTCCTTGACTTAAGGACCGTATATCCTCTTGATAAAGAAGCGATTATTGAAGCTGCTTCAAAAACAGGCAAAGTAATGTTATTGACTGAAGATAATAAAGAAGGAAGCATTATGAGCGAAGTTTCTGCTATTATCGGTGAACATTGCCTCTTTGAACTGGACGCACCGATTAAACGTCTTGCAGGGCCTGATGTGCCTGCAATGCCTTACGCTCCAACGATGGAGAAGTATTTTATGGTGAATCCAGATAAGGTAGAAAAAGCAATGAGAGAACTTGCTGAATTCTAAAACAGCACTCTAGCAGGAGGGTGAATAAATGGCTACGGAAAAAATCTTAATGCCCCAGCTCGGGGAGAGCGTTACAGAAGGAACAATCAGCAAATGGCTGGTACAGCCTGGTGATCATATAAAGAAATACGATCCGCTTGCTGAAGTAATGACCGATAAGGTAAATGCAGAAATTCCTTCTTCATTTACTGGAGTTATTAAAGAATTGTCTGCTCAGGAAGGCGACACACTCGCTGTAGGCGAGTTGATCTGTTATATCGATACGGAAAGCGGGACAGCGGAAAAAAGTAATGATCAAGCAGCACCGGCAGCTTCTTCTTCTGATAAAAAAGAAGAAGGAACGGCGACTGCTTCTGCAGAAACTGGGCTTCCTAAGCGGGACAAATCTGAGAAAAACCGTTTTTCTCCAGCTGTCCTTCGAATAGCGGATGAACATAACATTGATCTGAACCAAGTGGAAGGTACCGGAATGAATGGCCGGATTACCCGCAAAGATTTAATGAAATTGATTGAATCCGGTAATATTCCGGCACAAGGAACAACACCGGCTCAAGCTCCGATTCAGGAGGCAGCAAACGTCAAGGCCCCAGAACCACAGGCGGCTCCTCAAACTGAAGCACCAAAACCAGCAGCATCGGTTGAAAGCCAGCCTGGCGATATTGAGATTCCAGTTACAGGTGTAAGAAAAGCGATTGCTGCCAACATGGTGAGGAGCAAACACGAAGCTCCTCATGCGTGGACGATGGTCGAAGTAGATGTTACTAACCTGGTGTCTTACCGCAATGGCGTGAAAAACGATTTTAAATCAAAAGAAGGCTACAACTTAACGTTCCTGCCTTTCTTTATCAAAGCTGTCGTCGAATCACTGAAAGAATTCCCTCAATTGAATTCCATGTGGGCGGGCGATAAGATTATACAGAAGAAAGACATTAACATTTCTATCGCTGTAGCGACCGATACTGCACTTTACGTTCCTGTTATCAAACAGGCAGATGAGAAGAGCATCAAAGGTATAGCGCGTGAAGTGAAGGAACTGGCAGATAAAGTCCGTACGAACCGTTTGGGCGCTGATGATATGAAAGGCGGCACGTTCACTGTCAATAATACCGGCTCTTTTGGATCTGTCATGTCTACACCGATTATTAATTACCCGCAGGCAGCGATTCTTTCGGTAGAATCCATTGTCAAACGTCCGGTTGTTATAAATAACGGTATGATCGCAGTCCGTGATATGGTTAATCTTTGTTTGTCACTTGATCACCGCGTACTTGACGGACTTGTCTGCGGAAGGTTCCTTGCCCGTGTTAAAGAACGCTTGGAAAATATTTCGAGTGAAACAACATCTATTTATTAAAAAGAGGTTTATGTGGGAATGAAAAGGGTAAGTAAGAAGTATCAACACCTCCATACCCCATAACCCCCTAAAGAAAAGACGCTTGGGTAAGCGTCTTTTCTTTGTATTCATAGAGAAAACGGGTAAAATAAAGGCAGAAAGGGGAGGTCAGCAATGAATTTAAATTTTAACTTTTTCATGAATGATGCCGTTGAATCAGCACGAAAAGAAATCGTAGAGGCTGGATATACGCAATTAACAACGCCTGAAGAGGTAGATGAAGCACTAGCTAAAAATGGAACAACGTTGGTTATGATCAATTCTGTATGCGGATGCGCAGGCGGTATTGCCAGGCCGGCTGCTTCTTATTCAGTTAAGCAGGGTATCCGCCCGGATCATCTCGTTACCGTTTTTGCCGGACAGGATAAGGAAGCGACAGAGAAAGCGCGTTCTTATTTTACCGGTTATCCTCCTTCTTCCCCATCCTTTGCGCTTCTAAAAGATGGAGAAATTCAAACGATGGTACAAAGACACGAAATTGAAGGCGAAGAACCGATGGAAGTTGTCAATAAATTAATCAGTGCGTTTAATACCTATTGCAAATAAACATTTAAGACCCATTCTCTTTTAGAGAATGGGTTTTATTATGCACTATCATGAATAGAAATACATTCGGAATTATCTAAAAACTAATATCACTCACTTTTTGTGTTAAAATACATTATATTGAATAAATATGAATGCATAAATTTTATAGAGACACTTTTTAAGAAAGTTGGGGGATATAATGCTAAAAAGAACCTATGTATTGCTTTCACTTGCGCTATTGATCATTTTCAGTGCAGTGGGGGCTGTATTGCCAATGGGCGAGCACCAGGCTTTAGCAAAAGAAAAACATAAAAAAACACTGGTGATGGGAACATCTGCCGATTATGCGCCTTATGAGTATATCGATACGACCAAAGGCAACAAAATCATTGGTTTTGATGTGGATGTGGCTAATCACATCGCGGACAAGCTTGGCTATAATCTCGTCATAAAAGATATGGATTTTAACGGTCTGGTTCCTGCACTTGATTCAAAGCGGGTCGATTTCGTCATGGCTGGCATGACGCCGAATGCAGAGCGGAAGAAGAAGGTGGATTTCTCAAACACCTACTATCAAGCTAAGCAGCTGGTCGTTACAGATAATCCTAAAATTAAAACGATTCAGGATTTAAAAGGAAAAACAATTGGTGTCCAGCTAGGTTCCATCCAAGAAAATGAAGCGAAAAAAATTGCTGATAAAGTGGACAAGGTTCATATTGAAAAAAGAAATAAAGTTCCTGACCTTGTACAGGAAATTATGTCTAAAAGATTTGATGGAGCCGTTATTGAAGACGGAGTCGCTATTGAATATCTAAATAAAAACTCAGATTTAAGTGCTTTTGAAATACCTGATTCCGCATCTGCCGGTTCTGCGGTTGCGCTTCAAAAAGGAAGTAAGCTGACGGATGATTTTAATCAGCAGATTGCGCTGATGAAAAAGAATGGCGAGCTGGATAAAATCGCCAAGAAATGGTTTGAGCCGAAATCTAAGAAAAAAGCAGAGAAGAAATCGATTGTTGACTTTTCAACCATCATGCCATCTGTACCGTATATTTTAAAAGGGATATTAACGACCCTGAAATTTGTGGTTGTGTCCATTCTTTTAGGCTTTGTGCTTGGTACGATCCTTTCTCTGTGCAAAATAAGCAAAGTGAAAGTGCTTCGATGGGGAGCAGACGCTTATACATCCATCTTCCGTGGAACACCGCTTATTCTTCAGCTGCTGATTATCTATAATGCGACACCTCAGCTGACAGGATATAAAATCGAACCATTTCTTGCAGGTGTACTGACCTTTGGATTGAACTCAGCGGCTTACGTTTCCGAAATCATCAGGGCCGGAATCAATGGAGTTGATAAAGGGCAGCGTGAAGCTTCTATGGCGCTTGGGGTCTCCTATGGTTCAATGATGAGACAGATCATCCTTCCTCAGGCCTTGAAGAACATTCTGCCGGCACTAATGAATGAATTTATTACACTAACGAAGGAATCAGCCATCATTGCGGTGATTGGTACGACAGATATCATGAGGCGCGCACAGATTGTCGGGGCGGATACGTACCGTTATTTTGAGCCTCTGATAACTGCAGGAATCATCTATTATCTGATGGTAATGGCATTAACTGTTCTGGGACGCATGCTTGAAAGGAGAATGAGCCGCGGTGATTAAAATCGAAAATCTTCATAAAACATTTGGGAAAAACGAAGTATTAAAAGGCATTTCCACTGAGATCGGACAAGGCGAGGTCGTTGCGATCATCGGCCCTTCCGGTTCAGGGAAATCGACCTTCCTCCGATGTATAAACATGCTTGAAGAACCGACGGATGGAAAAATCTTATTCAAGGATCAGGAGGTAACTGCCCAAGCATCTAAAATCCAGCAAGTCCGAAAGAAGATCGGGATGGTGTTTCAGCATTTTCACCTCTTTCCGCATATGACTGTAATGGACAACTTAACGTATGCACCGGTTACCGTTAATAAAGTTTCTAAACGTGAGGCAGAAGCAGCTGCCCGAGAGCTTCTTAAGAGAGTCGGTCTTGCTGATAAAGAAGCCGAATATCCAGGCAGGCTTTCCGGTGGCCAGAAGCAGCGTGTAGCGATTGCAAGAGCTCTCGCGATGAATCCGGAAGTAATGCTCTTTGATGAACCTACTTCTGCTCTTGATCCTGAGATGGTAAAGGAAGTACTGGACGTCATGAAATCCCTTGCTCAAAGCGGGATGACCATGGCCATCGTTACTCATGAGATGGGCTTCGCCAAGGAAGTGGCGGACCGTGTTATATTTTTGGATGACGGTGTGCTTGTGGAAGATGCTGAGCCGGCTGAATTTTTTGAACAGCCAAAAACAGAAAGAGCGAAATCCTTTCTTGAAAAAGTATTATAAGAGGCCTTTTCAGGTCTCTTTTTTTGCTTCTTTCTATGTGCATGTCAAAATTCTTTCTGCCGCATGCTAAACATGAGATAATCGTTGCGAGTACAGCAGGAAAGGAAGGCTAATATGCCAGCAATCAAAATCGGCTACAGGACGGTAAAGACAGCAATCGGGACGGCTCTTGCTATCGGCATCGCTCAGTGGTTGGGTCTGGAATTCTACAGCTCCGCAGGAATATTAACAATTCTTTGTGTTAAAGTGACGCAGAAACGGTCCTTGATCAGTTCCTGGGAACGGTTTGCGGCATGTATCATCGGTATATTGTTTGCCGCCGTTTTTTTCAATGTTCTAGGTTATCATCCATGGAGCATCGGGCTGCTGATCCTGCTGTTTATCCCTGTCCTTGTTGCCTTAAACCTTAAGGAAGGCATCATTACCAGTTCGGTTATCATTCTTCATCTGTATACACTGGAATACCTCAGCTGGAAAGCGGTAGGGAATGAAGTTGCCCTGATTTGTATCGGAATAGGCATGGCCCTTATTGTCAACTTGTATATGCCAAGCATGGAACATACCGTAAAGAAGATCCAGTCGGACCTCGAGGAACAATTCAAATCCATCTTTCTTGAGTTTCGGGACTATCTGTATGACCATAACCATCTCTGGGACGGGCATGAGATCACTAAAGCGGCTCAGCTGATCGATGAGGGGAAGGATCTTGCTTTCCGCGATGTGGAGAATCATACGGTACGCTATGAAAATGAATATTACCTTTATTTCAGGATGAGGGAAAAGCAGCTTGAACTGATCGAGAGGATGATGCCGATCCTTTCATCTATTGATCAGAGATATATGCAGGGGTACATCCTTGGGAATTTTTTCAATGAATTGAGTGAAGCCGTACATCCGGGCAATACGGCAGTCATCTATCTTGATAGTATTGAAAAATTGAGAAGCAAGTTCCGAGAGATGGATTTGCCGAAAGACCGGGAAGAATTTGAGACAAGATCGAAGCTGCTTCATCTTTTAAATGAGATTGAGCGCTACTTGCAGATTAAGAAAAGCTTTAAGAAAAGTGATATTTAGTGCAAAAAAAATAAGCCGCAAAGGCTTATTTTTTTTGGTTTTTATTAGAACAATGCACTTATCCCCGTCAGCAGGGTTGTCAGCAGCAAGGAGCCAAGCATGATAAAGACTATGGTTTTTATTAATTTTCGAGACATCATTACCCTCCTTATCCAATTATTATTGTACAAGGAATTGAACAGTGTAACAAGATTTCCTTCCATCTGTCTATAATTTTAGCAATTTTGGCAGGAAAAAGCGTTTTCAAAAAGAAAGTAATGTAAGAAAGAAAATGTCGAATGATAGGTTATAGGAGGCAGCCATATGAGCAAGCATCAGGAGAGAGTAAATAATTGGAAGCTGGCAACAGAGAAAAGCATGCAGCGGTTTCCAGAACGAAAGCAAACATTTGAAACGAGTTCAAAGTTTGAGATCGACAGGCTTTATGGAGCAGAAACAGAAGATTACGATATAGAGAAACTTGGATTGCCTGGCGAATATCCCTATACTAGGGGTATACAGCCAACGATGTACAGGGCCCGTTACTGGACGATGAGGCAATATGCCGGCTTCGGTTCTGCTGAAGAGACCAACAAGCGGTTCCGCTACCTGTTAAAACAAGGGCAAACGGGCCTTTCCGTCGCCTTTGATCTTCCTACCCAGATCGGCTATGACTCTGATCATGCGATGTCCAAGGGAGAAGTAGGGAAGGTAGGGGTTGCCATCGATTCATTGGAAGATATGGAAGCGCTTTTACGGGATATCCCGCTGGATCAGGTCAGTACTTCGATGACAATCAATGCACCTGCATCCGTCTTGCTGGCAATGTACATTGCTGTGGCAGAAAAGCAGGGTGTTTCTTCGGAAAAAATATCCGGTACGATTCAGAATGATATTTTAAAAGAGTACATTGCGAGGGGAACGTATATTTTCCCTCCTAAGCCCTCTATGCGCCTCATCACGGATATATTTGCATATTGCAAGGAACAGGTACCGAAATGGAACACCATAAGTATATCAGGCTACCATATCCGCGAAGCCGGGGCGAATGCTGTTCAAGAGCTGGCATTTACGATCGCCAATGGAAAAGCGTATGTCGATGCAGCGTTGGAGGCCGGATTGAACATCGATGATTTTGCACCGAGGCTGGCGTTTTTCTTTAATGCCCATAATCAGTTCTTTGAGGAAGTCGCCAAGTTCAGGGCAGCCAGAAGAATTTGGGCCAAACTTATGAAAGAACATTATCAGGCAAAGAACCCGAAGAGCTGGCAGCTTCGTTTTCACACCCAAACAGGCGGTTCTACGCTGACGGCCCAGCAGCCAGATAACAATATTGTCCGTGTAACCATTCAGGCGCTGTCAGCCGTAATGGGAGGCACTCAAAGCCTGCATACGAATTCGAGGGATGAAGCACTCGCCCTACCTACCGAGGATTCTGCGAGAATCGCGTTAAGAACTCAGCAGATCATCGCCCATGAGAGCGGGGTGGCGGATACGGTGGATCCTCTGGCCGGATCTTATTATGTGGAGCACCTGACGGATGTCATGGAGGAAGAAGTCAAACTTTATCTTGAAAAAATAGAATCACTGGGCGGAGCAGTGGCTGCCGTTGAACAAGGCTACATGCAGCGTGAAATTCATCATACGTCTTATGAAATACAAAAGGCGATCGAAAAAGGGGATGAAGTCATCGTAGGCATGAATTCATTCACGGTTGAAAATGAAGTCCAGCCTGAACTATTAAGAGTCGATCCAACACTGGGGGAGAAGCAAAAAGAAAAGCTGAACCGTCTGAAGTCTGCGAGGGACCACGACCGAGTGAGCGCTCGGTTGGATGCGCTGCGCCAAGGTGCTCAAGGAGCAGAAAATCTTATGCCGCTCATTTTGAACTGTGTGCGTGATTATTGCACGATCGGAGAGATCTGCGGCATCCTTCGGGAAGAGTTTGGAGAATTTACAGGAATATAGACAGACAGGAGTGGGAAGAACAATGAATAAAAAAATACGTGTGCTGGTAGCAAAGCCAGGGCTTGACGGGCATGACCGCGGAGCTCTTGTGATCTCTCAGGCTCTTCGTGATTATGGGATGGAGGTCATTTATACCGGCCTTCGCCAGACGCCAGAACAAATTGTAGCTGCTGCTGTGCAGGAAGATGTGGATGCCATCGGTTTATCTTGTCTGTCTGGAGCGCATAATGAACTGTTTCCCGAGGTGATGTCGCTTTTAAAACAGCGGGGAGCAGATGATATTATCGTGATAGGAGGCGGTGTTATCCCCTGGGAGGACATTCCCTTCCTTGAATCAGCCGGAGTAAGAAAAATATTCACACCCGGCACACCGACAGTTGAGACAGCCAAATTTATTGAAGCAGCAGTGCTCGAGCGGGATGGTTATCCAGCACCAGCAGGCATGGAACCGCCAAAAAAAATCGATCATATCGGCATTGCCGTTGAATCCCTTGATGAGGTCCTCCCTTTTTATGTGAACACACTCGGGCTTAAGCTTGAAGCAGTGGAGGAAGTGGAATCTCAAAAGGTAAAGGTAGCTTTTTTGAAGATCGGCCAGACAAGGCTGGAGCTTCTAGAGCCAATGGATGAACAGAGTCCGATCCGGCAATTTATTATCAAACGCGGACAGGGTGTCCACCATTTGGCTCTTGGTGTTGAAAATATTGCATCAAGAATTGAAGAATTGAAAAAAGCTGGCGTAAAGATGATCCAGGAACAGCCGGTGAAAGGTGCCGGCGGGGCATCCATCGCATTCATCCATCCATCTTCTACTCATAAGGTGCTGTTTGAACTGTGCGAAAAACCTGAAACGGAAGGAGGAGTGTCCTGATGGATATGTACGATAAAATGGACGAATTATATGACAGGAAACGTGAGATTGAGCTTGGCGGCGGAGACGAGAAGATTGATAAACAGCATGAACGCGGAAAAATGACCGCAAGGGAGCGAATCGATCTTTTGCTCGATGAGGGAACGTTTGTGGAGCTGAATCCTTTTATTGAGCACCGCTGCACCGATTTTGGTCTGCAGAATATGAAGGCTCCTGGAGAGGGAGTCGTTACAGGCTATGGAAAGATTCACGGCCGGCCGGTTTATTTATTTGCTCAGGATTTTACGGTTTTTGGAGGAGCGTTAGGAGAGATGCATGCTCACAAGATCGCCAGTGTGATGGATCTTGCGGCTAAGAATGGAACACCGTTTATCGGACTGAACGATTCAGGAGGAGCGAGAATTCAGGAAGGTGTTGTTTCTCTGGACGGCTACGGGCAGATCTTTTACAGAAACTCCATCTACTCTGGTGTCATTCCGCAGATTTCAGTTATTCTGGGGCCTTGTGCAGGTGGAGCTGTCTATTCACCGGCTATTACGGATTTCGTATTCATGGTGGAGCAGACAAGCCAAATGTTTATCACTGGCCCGAAGGTCATCGAAACAGTAACGGGCGAAAAAATTTCATCTGAGGATCTTGGCGGGGCAAAGGTACATAGCACGAAAAGCGGTAACGCCCATTTTATGGGGGAAACCGAGGCACAAGTTCTGGAGCAAGTGCGGGCGCTCGTATCGTTCCTTCCTCAGAACAATAAAGAAAAACCGGCCAGATCGGAGAAACTGGAGCATGAGAACGATGACCGCCCGGATATTGCCGAGGTGGTACCTTTGGATGCGACCAAACCGTATGACGTTCGTAAGGTCATCGAGCAAGTGGTCGATCAGGATACTTTTTTAGAAGTTCAAGCGTATTTTGCCAGAAACATAGTCATTGGTTTTGCCAGGATTAAGGGTGAAGTGGTAGGATTAGTATGTAATCAGCCAAAAGTTATGGCTGGCGGCCTTGATATTGATTCTTCGGATAAGGCATCGCGCTTTATTCGTTTTTGTGACGCTTTTAACATTCCGATTATCACCTTTGAGGACGTCACCGGATTTTTTCCAGGAATTAAACAGGAACACGGCGGCATTATAAGACACGGAGCTAAAATCCTGTACGCCTACTCTGAGGCTACTGTCCCGAAAATAACGATTATCACCCGTAAAGCATACGGCGGTGCCTATGTCGCCTTAAACAGCAAGTCGATCGGCGCTGATCTTGTTTTTGCCTGGCCGAACGCGGAAATCGCAGTGATGGGACCGCAGGGAGCAGCGAACATTATCTTTGCCAGAGAGATCGAACAAAGCGATGATCCTGAAGCGACAAGGCAGGCTAAGATTGATGAGTACCGTACGAAATTTGCCAATCCATACATTGCCGCCTCCCGAGGCATGGTCGATGATGTCATCGATCCACGGGATACGAGAATCAAATGTATTCAAGCACTGGAAATGCTGCGGACGAAGCACGAGGAAAGGCCCTGGAAGAAACACGGCAATATCCCGTTATAATGGAGGAAGACACAATGGTTAATGAGCAACGATTGCTAGAAGAGTTTTTGGAATTGGTACAGATCGATTCTGAAACAAAATTTGAAAAGGAAATCTCCAAAGTCCTTACTAAAAAATTCACTGATCTTGGTGTCGAAGTATTTGAAGATGATGCTGAATCTAAAACTGAACACGGCGCCGGCAACCTGATTTGTAAGCTGAAAGGCAACAAGGGCGGGGTGGATCCGATTTATTTCACCTCCCATATGGATACGGTCGTACCTGGCAATGGGGTAAAACCTTCGATTAAAGATGGGTATGTTGTAACCGATGGAACGACCATCCTTGGGGCGGACGACAAGGCAGGCCTCGCAGCGATGCTCGAAGCCGTTAAACTTTTAAAGGAACAAAATATTAAACACGGAGACATCCAGTTCATCATCACAGTTGGGGAAGAGTCAGGGCTTGTAGGAGCGAAAGAACTTGATCCTTCCCGATTAACCGCAAAATTCGGTTTCGCGCTCGACAGTGACGGCAAAGTCGGTGACATTATTGTTGCAGCGCCGACACAAGCCAAGCTGATGGTTGATATCTATGGAAAGACAGCGCATGCCGGTGTTGCTCCTGAAAAGGGTGTATCAGCCATTACAATCGCTGCAAAAGCCATTTCTAAAATGCCGCTCGGAAGAATTGATGAAGAAACCACGGCTAACATCGGAAGGTTTGAAGGAGGCACACAGACCAATATCGTTTGTGATCATGTGGCCATTTTGGCAGAAGCCCGTTCTCTCGTAACAGAGAAAATGGAAGCTCAGGTTGCTAAGATGAAAGAGGCATTTGAAGCAACGGCTTCTAAGTTCGGTGGACGTGCTGAAGTGAATGTGAAAGTCATGTACCCTGGATTTAAGTTTAGTGATGGAGACCATGTCGTTGAAGTGGCTAAGAAAGCTGCTGAAAGGATCGGACGTTCTCACCGCTTGCTGCAAAGCGGCGGCGGAAGTGATGCGAATGTGATTGCCGGCCATGGTATTCCAACTGTTAACCTTGCTGTAGGCTACGAGGAAATCCACACTAAAAATGAAAAAATGCCGATCACGGAACTGGTGAAAACAGCCGAGATCGTGGTTGCAGTTATTCAGGAAGTAGCAGGAGAGTAAAGCTAAGGGGCTGTCCAGAAAGTCATAAACTGACCTTCTGGCAGCTCCTTTTTTAAAAAAATTTGACTGTGGAAACATTACATGCAAAAAAATCTTCGATGACAAGTTGAGTGGAGTGGAAGGTGCGAGACTCCAGCAGGGCTCAACGCACGCCCCGCGGAAAGCGAGTAGCCTGAAACGGAAATCAACCACTTCTAAGAGCAACAAAGATTACGAAAACAGCCTTTTGTTATGTCCCCCTCAGGTCAAGGTTGACATATATTGCTCAAATTAGTATATTTGGTTGTAGTTTAATCATGGAAAAAAATGTATAAATAGGATGGGAAGCCGGAGGGATTGGATGAGTGAACTTGCGAACATGCATATGATGATGAATTATTTGCGGGGAGTGTACAAGGTTCTTGAAGATGAATGGCAAAAATCAGCGAAGTCATTGGGATTGACCCAAGCTGAACAGCACATTCTATGGATTGTATCCTTTGAACGAGAGGCGACGATTTCCCGCATAGCACACCTCGGATTATGGGATGTTTCGACAGTCATGCAGGTTATAAAACGCCTGAAAGATAAAGGCTTAATACAATTATTGAAAAAAGATCATGATCGGCGAATTTCGTACGTAACGCTTACGGAAGAAGGAGCAAAAAAACAGCAGATGTCTTCTGAAGGCAAATACTCAGTGTACAGTTATCTGCAGGCCTGGAGCAAGGATCATGGGAACCAGGAATTTCTGGTGCAGCTTATAAACTTACATAGGGATATGAATGAGCATTTTCACGGAACAGAATACGTGGAATGGATTGAAAACACAGGCAGGCAGCTGCGGGATAAAGTGGAGACAAGGTGAATAAACCTTGTCTTTTTTATGGTGTGAACCCTGTGATATGAACGGCTTTCGCTTTTCTTATGTTCTCCCATTTCATATAATGGGAAAGGAAAAGGATTGAAGGAGATGGAACAACATGGATAGGTCTGCCAATATAAAACGAAGATTTATCCTGCATGTCGACATGAACAGCTTTTATGCTTCTGTAGAAAGTATGATGGATCCCACTTTAAAGGGAAAGCCTCTTGCGATCGCCGGCAATCCCGAAGAGCGCCGCGGCATCATCGTAACCTGCAGCTATGAAGCACGTAAGTTTGGAGTAAAAACTACGATGCCTCTGTGGCAGGCAAAAAAACTTTGTCCATCTCTTATCGTCTTACGGCCGGATTTTCAAAAATACAGGACGATGTCTCAGAAGATGTTTCAGCTGCTTCGGGAATATACTGAGCTTGTAGAGCCTGTTTCAATCGATGAAGGATATCTTGATATTACGAGGATATCCATGAGCCCCATCGAAGCTGCCGAGGAAATTCAAAACAGGCTGTATCATGAACTGGGTCTTCCTTCCAGCATAGGGATTGCCCCGAATAAATTTCTTGCGAAGATGGCTTCAGATATGAAGAAACCTATGGGGATTACCGTCTTGCGAAAGCGGGAGATCCGGCAGATCCTCTGGCCGATGACCGTAGGTGAAATGCATGGGATCGGAAAGGCCACAGAAGAAAAACTAAAAAAATATAATATTCATACGATCGGTGACCTGGCAAAGGAAGACGCGTACAGTTTAAAACACCGCTTCGGAAAAAACGGAGTGAGGATGTGGGAGCGTGCGAACGGGATCGATGACCGCCCAGTAGACCCGGAGCGCGCCTCAGAATTTCAATCCGTTGGCAACTCGACCACTCTGGCTGAAGACGTGAGTGATGAAACGGAGCTTAAACGCGTCTTTTCAGTTCTGGCTGATTCTGTTGAACGCCGGATGAAAGGGAAGAAAGTCGTCGGTCAAAATCTTCAGATTGTGATCCGGTATGGAGACAGGAAGACGGTTACGAGAAGCAAGACACTGGAGAATCCCTTTCATGATAAGAGTGAAATCCTGGAACATGCCTGGTCCTTGTTTACAAAACACTGGAACGGTGAACCTGTACGGCTGCTCGGCATTACGGCCGCGGATGTTATCCCTAAAGAAAAAGCCTATAAACAGATGGACTTGTTTACTTTTGAACAGGAAAAAAAACGGGATGATGTAAATCGATTGATCAGCGATATTCAAAAAAAGTTTGGTGATCATTCCATTATTCGAGGCAAACTAACAGATGATCCATCATAGCTATAGGTTGTAGACAGCTTTTTATCGAGCCAAAGGCCGGGTGATTATAATTGAAGAAAAGTATCCATCTGCCATACGTGCTTGGATTTTTGTTGCTTTTTATTTTCTTTTTTCTGCTTGCAGCCGTCTATCGGGAGGCTGGCGTAAAGAGACTGGATCAGACGGTGATTGATGCAGTAACGGCATATCAGCCCCACGAGCTGACCCGAGCTTTTATAGTGATCACAAACAGTGCAGCAAGGACCAATGAATTTATAGTGCTTGCCGTGTTCTCTGCTTTTTCTATTTTATGGAGGAGGAGCTGGCTTGAACCGGTAATCCTGGGGATTTGTTTGTTTGTCATCCGTTACGGTAACGCTTTTCTTAAAGGAATCTATGAAAGAAAGAGGCCATCCCTCCATCGCCTAGTTGATATCGGAGGATATAGTTTTCCGAGCGGACACGCCATGATCTCCATCGGTTTTTTTGGACTGTTATTCTACCTGCTTGTGAGACAGGCTAAGCATAGTTGGGTGCGGCATCTTATAACCGCTGGAGGATGTGTTTATATCGTACTTGTCGGATTAAGCAGAGTCTATCTTGGTGTGCATTATCCGAGTGATGTGCTGGCAGGATTTCTTGCGGGAGGAAGCTTGCTCCTTTTTTTCGTTGTCACTTATCGCCTCATGATTTCTATTTTAAAGCATGAAAGGAATAGCTGATATGGAACTTCATTTTCTGGGAACGGGAGCCGGAATGCCTTCAAAGGAACGGAATGTTTCTTCGGTTGCCCTTAAATTCCTGCAGACGGGAGGAGAAATCTGGCTCTTTGACTGCGGAGAAGCTACACAGCATCAAATCCTGCACACTTCTCTCAAACCGCGTAAGATCAATAAAATTTTCATTACTCATCTGCACGGTGACCATCTATTCGGTCTGCCGGGCCTGCTGGGAAGCCGCTCCTTCCAAAATGGTGAAGAGAGTCCGGTATCCATATACGGACCAAAGGGAATAAAGGCCTTCATCGACACCTCTTTGAACATAAGCCAGACGCATCTTACCTATCCGATTCAAGTGATAGAAATAGATGAAGGGCTGATCTGTGAAGAGGAAGGCCGCCGGGTATACGCCAAGCAACTTGAGCATGTGATCCCTTGTTTCGGTTTTCGCGTAGAAGAGCAGGCACAGCCTGGAAAGCTGGAAGCCGGCTTGTTAAAAAAGATGGGCCTTCCACCCGGTCCTTTATATCAGCAATTGAAAGAAGGCAGGGATATTACTCTGGAGGACGGAACGGTGCTCAAGAGCAGTGAATTTGTTTCCCCTCCTGTTCCTGGCCGGATTGTCGCTATCCTTGGCGATACTAAATACTGCGAGAATGCGGTGGAGCTGGGAAGAGATGCTGAGGTACTTATTCATGAGGCTACTGTTCTTCACGAACTGGCTGAAAAGGCAGCGGAATTCGGCCATTCTTCAGCCAGATCGGCTGCTGTTACCGCCAGACGGGCAAATGCAGCTGCCTTGATCTTGAACCATATCAGTTCCAGATATCATAAAGAGGAGAAGACTCTTCTTTTAAAAGAAGCACGGGAAGTCTTTCCGAATACGCAGATTGCCGATGACTTCAGCGTCTTTCCAATTGAAAAACTCAGCAAAAAATGAGCGGGCAGCCCGCTCATTTTTTTTTTAACTTATTATACATTTCAAGGATTAAGCTTTTTTGTTCAGTAATTTCTCCATTTCTAACAGCCAACGCCACATCGGGTACATCAGTGATGATGGCATCCACCCGCCAATTCATTAAATAATGCATCCATTTTTCTTGATTGACGGTATAAGGCCTGACCCGTATTCCATGCTCATGAAGGCTTTGCAGGATCACGGGATGAAGGCTCTTAAATTGAGGATGCACACTCAGCGAACCCATGCTTCTTGCATAGTTCCATGGCTCGTAGATGGCCGAAGAGTAGAGGGGAGCAATGTCAATGTAAGAGTCCATGCTCCTTAATTGCACAAGGCTGTAATGGTTAAAAGATGAATAGATCGTTTTTTCTTTCATTCCATAAGCATTTACGAGATCGTATACTTTTTTCTCTAAATCTTCATACATCACTTTGTTATTCTTCAATTCTATATTGAGAAGCAGCGGCTTGGTACAGATCCATTGCAGAAACTCTTCTAGTGTGAGGATCCGTTCATTTTGAAAGGTTGGAGAAAACCAGCTTCCCGCGTCCAGCTGTTTAATTTCAGCGAGCGTGAAATTTTTTACATATCCTTTTCCGTTGGTTGTCCGTTTGACCGTATCATCGTGAATGATGACAGGAACACCATCGCTTGTTAAATGGACATCAATTTCAAGTCCGTCTGCGCCCATTTCATAAGCCCGAGTGTAGGAGGCCATTGTGTTTTCGGGGCATACCTTGCTTGCGCCCCGGTGTCCAAAGATTTTTGTCATAGCGGGAAAAACTCCTTTCCTCTTTATATTTTACCTTAACATAAGCAGGTCAAACGTTCTAAATCCAAGAAAAAAACAAGCCCATTTCCTTTCAGGGGCTTGTTTAGGTGGCTCGCGCCGATGTGCGTTCGATGCTCATATCATTTTTTACGATCCATTTTATAAAATCTTTTTCCTTTTTTGTCAGTGGCCGTGTAAGAAACTGCTCAAACTCTTTAAACAACAGATTGTACCGCTTGAATTCTTCTTGATCAAGCATCTTATACCTCCCGTTGCTGCTCTATAGTCGTTTTATTATAAAATAAAATAACAGAATTGTCAAACTATTCCTTCGGAAGAGGGCGGGGTGTACATTCTCCCGAGCTCTTCTGAGCGCTGTGCGGCACGCTTGACGCATGATTCAATCGCTTCTTTTACTTTAAAATGGTCCAGCATTTGAATTCCGGCTTCGGTGGTTCCACCCGGACTGGTTACCTTTTGCCGAAGCAGCAAGGGATGTTCGTCGCTCATTTTCAGCATATGGGCAGCACCCAACAGGGTCTGCGCGATCAAATCCCTTGCCTCAGTTTCACTGAGATTGAGCGAGGAGGCTGCCTGCTGCATCGCTTCTACTAAATAATAAACATAAGCGGGGCCGCTTCCAGCCAACCCGGTTACTGCATGCAGGCTTTCTTCTTTCAAGCAGGTGGTCGTTCCGATGCAATTAAAAAGCTCTTCGGCCTGTTTTACATGTTGCTCTTCAGCATACTTTCCAGCGGCGAGGCCGGTTGCAGAATAACCAATCGCAGCAGATGTGTTCGGCATCGCCCGTATGACAGGGGCATCCGTATGAAGCAGAGTGGAGATGTGATCTGTTGATATCCCGGCAAGTACTGAAATGATAAGGTGCTGTTTATGGATAGCGTCCCTGATCGAGTGCAGGGCGTCTTCAGCATCTTTCGGCTTCATAGCAAGGATGAGGATTTCTGCCTCACACACTGCATCTGCGGCTGAGGCGGAAATTTTTATCTCATACTTCCTTTGCAGTTCAAGAAGTCTTTTTGTGTTCATTCTGTTTGCGGCAATGATCTGTTCAGGTGAGGCCAGCTTGTTGGCGATCAATCCTGAAATCATTGCTTCTGCCATGGCACCTGCTCCGATAAACGCGATTTTTTTATACACGGCAATCCCTCCAACTTAGGTTAACGTAAAAACGCACTCCTCGATCCTTGGAAAAGGACGGAGGAGTGCGGTCCGCGGTACCACCTTAATTGGCTTGGTAAAAAGCCCAGCTTATCGCCTGTATCGAAGGCATACGATCAGGTTCAATCCCTGATGGCTCGGGGGATAGGTTCATTCATTTCGCACTGCTGGAATCTTTCAGCCGGTGGATTCCATTCTCTTTCAGCCGTTTAATGAATTACTGGTCCCTTTCAGCGCCGTGTTCAGCGTTCAGTTATTACAAAACATTATGCAATGAGTCAGTACAGTATGTCAAGTTTATAAAAAAGATAATTTTGAATATTTATTTTTTTTATAGTGCTGATCTTTTGCTATACTGATTGATATATATATATATGCATGAGAAGAGGTCAGGTGAAAATGTTGAACCAGTATATAATAACCATCGCGCTTCCGACACCGTTTCCGGTAGGGGATGTCAATGTCTATCTCATACGGGGAGAAAAGCTTACCCTTGTTGACTGCGGACCAAAAACGCCTGAGGCATGGGGCATCTTTCGAGAGAAACTGGCGGAGAACGGGCTGGAAGAAAACGATATTGAACAGGTGATCTTTACCCATTATCACCCGGACCATGTCGGTCTTTATTCATACTTTACGAGCCCGGTGCCTGCTGTGCTCGCAAGTTTAGAAGAAATACCCTATCTCAGCCAGCAGCAAGAATTTTTTGTACATAGAAATCAATTTTATGAGGGGTTTTACAAAAAAATGGGGATGCCGGAAGAAGCCGTCCGGTTTGAACATAGGAAATTAAAGAAGTATCTTGAGTTTTCTGCTGTGGTCCATGCTTCCCCGGCGTTGTATGAAGGAGAAGAAGTGTCAGGGCTTTCAGGGTGGACAATCATGAAAACACCGGGCCATTCTCCAGATCATCTTTCTCTGTTTCATCAAGAGAGCGGTATTATGATTGGAGGGGACTTTTTGCTGCAGCGTATTTCATCCAACGCACTCATCGAGCCTCCCCCTCTCACGAAAAGAGACCGGCCTAAACCGCTGCTGCAATACCGGGATTCACTTAAGACGGCAGCCGAACTCCCCATAACCGTCATCCTGCCGGGGCATGGCCTTCCGATCTCCAACAGTTCTGAGTTGATCGAAGAAAGGCTTGCACAGCAGAACAACCGGGCGGATGTCCTATGGGAGATGCTCGCCGGGCATAAGACGGCTTATGAATTAAGCAAGCTTTTATTCCCGAGGATCTATCAAAAGGAACCTGGGCTTACTCTCTCGGAAACCGTGGGGCATCTTGATCTGCTTGAAGAGGAGGGAAGGATTCAAGCGGAGGACATACAGGGTATTATTTACTACAAGCGGGCAGAAGGAGCGTAAGATATGAAGAATTTAAAAGGAAAAACGGTGGTTATCACAGGGGCTTCCGGAGGGCTTGGAGCCCGGATCGCGTTTGATGCGGCAAGCCTTGGTGCTAAGCCGGTGCTGATCGCCAGAAGCCTGGACAAACTAGTGAACGTAAAAAAAGATCTAAAAGAACATTTTGATGTGGAAGCGCTGATCTATTCGCTGGACGTTAGCAACGCAGAAGAGGTGAAAGCGGTTTTCGCAGAGATCACTCGTACGGTTTCTGTCGATGTTCTGATCAACAACGCTGGATTTGGAATATTCGACTACTTCATTGATGCGGACCTAAACGATCTTTCCAGCATGCTTCAGACCAACGTGGTCGGCCTGATGGCTTGTACACAGGCAGTGCTGCCGCAAATGCTGGAACGGCGTTCTGGCCATATAATCAATATTGCGTCACAGGCAGGAAAGATATCCACACCGAAGTCGAGCGGATATGCCGCTTCTAAACACGCTGTTCTTGGCTTCTCAAACGGATTGCGGATGGAGCTCGCAAACAGTGGAATATGGGTAACAGCCATCAACCCGGGGCCGATTGAAACGAACTTTTTTTCCATCGCAGACAAATCGGGTTCCTATGAGAAAAACATCAAGAAGTGGATGCTGTCCCCGGAGTATGTTTCTAAAAAAATCATTTCGGCGATCGGCCGTCCTGTCCGTGAGATCAATCTGCCTCTTTGGATGAATGCAGGCAGTACGCTTTATCAGCTTTTTCCCAGGCTTGTAGAAAAGCTTGGCGGAAATGCATTCAAACAAAAATAGACAATAATTATATTATGTAAACAAGAAAGATGCGTATATTAGCGCATCTTTCTTGTTTTCCTAAACCTTCACAAAAAGGAATAAAGTCTTAATTTAATAGGACTAAAGAAGCTATTTTGGTTTGTCTGAGGAGAGAACGGGTATAAGTAACTTACACGTTATAGACCGCAACAATAGAAAGAGGGGTAGCAGTTATGAATAAAAAAGTTTTATTTATATCAGACCATGGAGACCCGCTGGCAAAACTGGGCGGAAAGCAAGCTGGAGGACAGAATAATTATGTGTACCATTTGGCGCTTGCCATGGAAAATAGGGGATGGGATGTTGATGTCATAACCCACTGGTGTGATAAAGATGCTCCTCAGACGGAGGCATTTGGAAAACGCTCTAGAGTTATCCGCATCCAAGCCGGTATCAAAGGCTTTGTATCCAAAAATGAAATGTTTCAAATACTGCCCGGCTTTTTTAAAGAAATCGAGGAACTTGTTCCTGTTGATCAATATGATATAATTCATACTCATTACTGGCTGTCAGGGATATTAGGCCGCCAGCTTCGCAGAAAGTACAATATACCGTTTGTCCATACTTCACATTCCCTTGGAGCAGCTAAAGAACGGGCCACAGGAGAAAGGGATGAGCGCAGGTTCCAGTATGAACGAACCATTCTCCGTTCCGCTAACCGCGTGATCGCCACGACCAACAGCGAGAAAAGCCTGATCCATGACTTTACTAAACAGCCTGCACCTGTTGATGTCATTCCGATCGGTGTATCTCCAACTTTTTATCCTTTAAACCAAAAACCCGCGATAAAACAAAAATTGGACGTTCACGGCCCTCTCGTGTTTTATGCCGGCCGGCTGGAAGAAACCAAGGGTGTTGAAACCCTCCTCAAAGCATTCAGATACTTGATTCAATGGGGTGACGTCCCGTCAAACACTAGACTGATTCTTGCTGGAGGACAGAAAGAAGAAATCGGTGATGACCAGCTTCCCATTCCGGAAAAACAGCGTTCATGGGTGAAAGGAATTGAGTGTTATGTTCAGTTTGTAGGGCCGAAAAGCCAGGAGCAGCTGGCGGAATACTTTAACGCTGCCAACGTTGCTGTCGTGCCTTCCTATTATGAATCGTTCGGAATGGTGGCTGCAGAGGCACAGGCATGCGGATGTCCAGTGATTGCCTCCCGTGTCGGCGGGCTTCAAAATGTGGTGGTTGAAGGAGAAACAGGGCTGCTCGTCAACCCAAAAGACGCTCAGGATTTGGCGCTCACCCTGGAAATTATTTTAAACAATGACATCATTGCACAAAGGCTCGGCAAACAGGCATCCTCTCTTGCCGAACGCGATTACCGCTGGCCGAATGTGGCAGCAAGGGTAGAGCAGGTGTACGAGGAGGTTCTGTCAGGTGAAACGAGAAAACGTTACACATCTTTTAGCTACTGATCTAGACGGAACCTTGGTGGGAGAGAAGGAACTGACTTCTTTGCTGTTTGATTATTATAAAGAACGTCCCTACAATGTGCAGCTCGTTTATGTTACAGGAAGACACTATGCTTCTACCATGGAGCTGATCAAAGAGGAAGAGCTTCCGATGCCTTCCATTCTCATTTCGGATGTTGGTACGGAAATGTATGACTTGAATGATCCAGAGCTTCATGAGCGCTGGAAAAAAACATTGGAAGAAAAGTGGAATCCCGCTGAAATTTCTCGCATCGTTCAATCCTGCAGCGGCTTAACGCCTCAATCGATTCCATCCGTGCATCGGCTTTCCTATTTTGCAGAAAGCGATGAGGCGGTTGAGGAAGTGAAACAAAAGCTGAGCGGCAGTTCGGTGCCGCACAAGCTGATTTTCAGTTCCGGAAGAGATGTAGACATTCTTCCGCCAAATGCAGGGAAGGGAGAGGCGCTATCCTTTCTGCTTCGGGAAAAAGGCTGGGAGAAAGCAAATGTATTAGTTGCCGGCGATTCCGGCAATGACCGTGATATGATTACACTTGGATATCCGGCTGTCGTTGTCGGAAACTGCCAAAAGGAATTAAAACAGCTGCCAGACCACCCTATGATTTTCCGTGCGCAAAAGCATTGTGCAGGCGGAATTCATGAAGCGTGGGAGCATTTCTTTGAAAAAACTCCAGTTAAGAATAGCATATAAAGCAAGCAAACCCCTTATAAGCCTCGCTTATCGGGGGTTTGCTTATTCTTTTGTAATAAAGCTGTATACGACATCTTGAACCGTCAAATAAGGATCTTCTGCCTCTTCGGTTTGCAGTTCTTTTTTTATTCGTTCCTGCAGGAGAGCATAATCCTTTTCAGTATAAGGGATGGCCTCTTTCTCGTAAAAATAATCCAGCAAAGCCTTTTCCAGCCATTTGCGCAGCAGCTGATTTTCCATTCTGCACTTCCTTTCCTCTCCCAACAATGTAGCCTACGAATGCCTGCCGGTCAATGGATTTTTTAAGCCGGAAAGCCCCCTGAAAAAATTTCCATTGAGAAGAGAACATATATTCGGTTAAAATGGGTATACATAATAAATGAGAACGAACGTTTGCTTTTGGAGGGGTGAAGGAAGTTGATCGATTATTCTATGATTCAAAATCGTTCAATTCTGTGCATGGACATGAAAAGTTTTTATGCCAGCTGTGCGGCTGTGCGCTTAGGGCTGGACCCGCTGACCTGTTACCTTGCTGTAGTAGGGAATACAGAGAGGCAGGGAAGTGTGGTCCTGGCTGCTTCTCCTTGTCTGAAAAGAGATTTTGGAATAAGAACCGGAAGCCGGCTGTTTGAGATTCCAAAAGACAGCCGTATTCACATCGTGGATGCCCAAATGGCTTTTTTTCTACAGCGTTCCATGGAGATCACGCGCCTGCTCAATCGGTTTGTTCCAAAAGAGGCCATTCATACTTACAGTGTGGATGAAAGTTTTATTCAGGCAGACGGGACAGAACGCCTGTGGGGAGGGCCGGTGCAGCTGGCCGAGGCCATCCGGATTGCCATAAAAGAAGAGTTCGGTCTGCCCTGCGCCATCGGAATCGGGCCGAACATGCTGATGTCTAAGCTCTGTCTGGATTTGGATGCGAAGAAGAAAGGCGTGGAAGAATGGACGTATGAGGACATTCCGGAGAAGCTATGGAAACTTTCTCCCTTGAGCAAGATGTGGGGCATCGGTTCCCGTGTGGAACGGACGCTTAATCTGATGGGCATTACAACCGTAGGCGATCTTGCCCATTATCCGCTGGAGCTCTTGGAAAAAAAATTCGGCGTGATGGGAAATCAGCTTTATTATCATGCGTGGGGAGTGGATCTCTCGGAGGTGGGGGCTCCCATCATGCAAGGCCAGATCAGCTATGGAAAAAGCCAGATCCTCCTTCGTGATTATACCGATCCGAAAGAGGTTCAGCATGTTATTTTAGAAATGTGCGAAGAAGTGGCAAGGCGGGCCAGAACAGCGAAAAAAGCAGGAAGAACGGTCAGTCTGGGAATCGGCTACAGCAAAGAAGAATGGGGCGGGGGTTTTTACCGTTCAAAGACCGTAGCTGAACCGACTAACATTACGATGGAGATCTACCAGGTGTGCCTGGAACTCTTTCATACCTTTTATGAAGGAAAGACGGTCCGTAAAATCACCATTGCTCTATCCAATGTATGTGAAGATAACGAAACGCAGCTCAGCATCTTTACACTTGAGCATCCTAAAAAGCGAAAGCTTGGATACGTGATGGACGATATCCGCAGGAAATACGGCTCCAATGCTCTTCTCCGGGCCGTTTCCTATACGAGCGGAGGAACGGCTCTGCACCGCAGCACCCTTTTAGGCGGGCATAAAGCGTAAAACCAGAATGGAGGGTCTCTAATGATCAAAGACCGCGGAAGCATCAAATGGACGGCAATGATGCTGCCTGAGCACGTAAAGCAGTTAAGGGACTGGGAGCGGGAAGAGGCGTGGCTTGAGAACACTGAGCTTGATGAACAGCAGTTGGAGGAAATGAACCAGCAGATCTTTTTTGCGATGGAAGAGGCAAGGAAAGTAGCCGTCCTTTGCCGTAAACCCCTTGGTGAAAAAGCAATACTGGGCCTCATCCATTACTATGACCCTCATCGCCGTCTGCTCAGAATAATGAATGATGAAGGAAAGAAACAGGATGTTTCTCTCGATGCCATCATAGGGATAGAGATGGATGTTTAAAGACAAATAAAAAAAGGGGCTGTCCTGAAAGTCGAAAATTGACCTTCAGGCAGCTCCTTTGACGTGAAAAATCTTCAATGAAAAGTTGATTGGAGTGCAAGGTGCGAGACTCCTGCGGGACTAGCGTGACAGGTGAGACTCCCGCAGGCGCTTGCGCCAAGAGGCTCACCCACGCCCCGCGGAAAGCGAGCAGCCTGGAGCGGAGATCAACAGCTACCAGACTTCTTGGACAGCCCCTTATTCGGCCTCAGCAAACAGATCAGAGGCCAATAATTTTCTCTGCAGGGAGTCAAGATTCGCTTCGCTTGAAATTTCGATTTCTTGCCCTGGCTGTATGGATAATGCGATAAGGCCGAGCAGGCTTTTTCCGTCGGCTGTCTTATCTCCTTTTTTAACATACACGGCTTCTTCATAACTTCCCGTGAACTGGACGAATTGGCTTGCGTTTCCGGCATAGATGGGTTTTTTCGCAATAATTCTCAAGTTAATCTCTCTCCCTGCATATCCTTTTTATACAGCTTATGAAGGGTGAATTGAGAAATGTCATAAAATTTATTTTAAATTAAAGTGACTTCTATCGGAAAATAAAGGAAAATATAGAAATAAGATGTGTGGAGAGGAGCAGTAAAGAGTGATTCGCAATAAAAAAAGAATAATGAACTATTTAATTATATTAAGTTTGGCAGGCTGCCTTTTATATATCAACCATCGGTATTTAAATTTAACGCCGGAGCGGTTTAGAGGCTGGATTCTGTCGTGGGGAGTTTGGGCTCCAATCGTTTATATCGCTTTATATGCCTTCCGGCCGTTTGTGCTGTTTCCGTCATCCGTGTTTGCAGTGACAAGCGGCTTGGCCTTCGGGTTATATTGGGGGTGTCTGTATACATACCTGGGATCCTTGTCAGGCGGACTCATGACGTTTTTAGCAGTGAAATGGATCGGCAAAAAAAGCGTAAAAAAGGAATGGAAGGGAAATTATCAGAAGATCCAGGAGGGCATCAAGCAGCGTGGATTTATTTATGTGCTGATCCTCCGCCTCCTGCCGATATTGAATTATGATCTTGTGAGCTACTTGACGGCCGCGGCAAACGTCAAGTTTAAAGATTACGCGGCAGCCACGGCCATCGGAATCATACCGGGCACATTGGCATACACGTACATAGGAGCTTCAGTGGCGAATACAGGAATGAAGGAAATTTTAATTTCATCCATCATCATCATTACTTTGATTATTCTTCCGGTTGTAACAAGGAAGAGATGGCAAAAAAAACTGGGCCTCTAGCCTCTCTCATGGAAAAAGAAGCGCTGAATGGCATTAGCGCTTCTTTTTTATGCTTATGTAGTCGCTTTGGAAGGGAGAAGCTGCTGAAGAAGCTGCTGGATGGCCGAATCAGCATCGGCCCCCTCGGTGATCAGCAGAAAAGATTCACCTTTTCGGAGCATCATGAAAAACGTAACAAGGCATGTTAGTTTTTTCGCGTGCAGGGTGACTCCGTTTTTACATAAAAAGACGTTGGACTGAAACGATCTGGATATTTTTACGAAATCCGTAACCTTTTGAATGGTGAATTTAGAAGCGTCACTGGTAATGGAGACGGTTTTTGAACAAATCTTTTTCATATATAGGATCCTCCTGAAATGGATTGTAATAGTTATCTACAGCGTATCTACCCTGTAATAAACCGTTTCAAACCAGGTGAGATTGAAAACATCAGGAAAGGGAATAGTGAGGGGGAGAAAGAAGGAGGAGGATGCACGGATGTTTGAAATGATCTTTCATTTTTTAAAAGAGTTGGGAGCGGTCGGGCTATTTATCGGGACCGCCCTGGAGGCTTCCTCGATTCCTTTTCCCGGTGCGCTGGTCATTCTGATCTACGGATTTCTGCTGAAGCCAAACCTGGTCGAGAGCTTGCTTCTGGCATTGGCAGTAAGTGCAGTATACACCATATTCAGCTATGTACCTTATATGATAGGTTATAAGCTTGAAAGCAAGATGAAAGAGAAGTTCAACGAGAAGAAAGTAGAGAAAACGAAGAAAGTGTTTAAAAAATACGGAGAGTGGAGCATTGCTCTTTCCCGGCCTTTGGGAATCGGAAATTATGTTTCCTACGCAGCAGGGATGAGCAAGGTCAATCGGTGGAAATTCGGCGGGCTGACCTTTATCGGCATCTTTCCTTTAGCAGTTGCCATGCTGTTTTTAGGCAGGCTGGGGGAAGTCAAGACCGTTAATCATGTGCTGCAGGCTTCACAGTCCTATATTCTTGCAGGGGCAGGAGTCCTGCTGGTTGGTTTTTTACTGTATAAATTCGTTTATAAGAAAAGGACGGCAAGCTAAAATAAGAGACAAATCAAAAAAGCGGAAATCTCGAAGGTTTCCGCTTTTTGATTTTTGAGATCTTCTATAGCTTTGCTCTCTTTTCGCCTTATTATTGATATGTGTATTTTCACATATGTTCATCAAGCATTTTCCCTTAAAAATTGTGTAGAATATGTTAAAATGACAAACAGATACGGAAAGAAGGAATGAAGAGGATGGCGTTGAGATATGCGCTGCTTGGATTGTTGGCCAAGAGCGAGGCAACCGGATATGAACTGAATCAGCAGTTTAAAGAAACGATGATCCACTTCTGGACAGCCCATCATACCCAGATTTATCGAGAACTTGTAAAGATGGAGGAAGAGGAGCTTGTAACCTCGCAAGTGATTCATCAGGTGGACTATCCGGATAAGAAGGTATATCAAATCGAACCAAAAGGCTATGAGAGGCTGCTGAAATGGCTGCTGAGCAAGGAAATCTCACAGCCGAAACTAAAGGATGACCTGTTATTGCGTGTTTCATTGTTTCATCTTATACCTCCAGATACGGCTGTTGCTTTTTTAGAACGGGCCAAGGAACAGCATTCTTTTGGCCTGGGATTGATGAAAGACTGGAAAGACAGCCATTTTCCTGAAGACAGCTTTCAGCAGGAGGATCTAGGAGAATATTTAACATCGGAATTCGGGAGAAGATACCTGCAAAACTGGATTGAATGGTGCGACTGGGCCATTCAGGTCATACAAACCATGAACAGCAAGGAGAAGTGAATATGAAACTGGAATGGACGGAAAGGGCGATCGAAAAGATAAAGAGTAAGATGCAGGAAGGAGACAGCGTACTGCTAAAGTATGATACGGAAGGGTGCGGCTGTGTCGTCAGCGGGGTGTCCGCACTCTGGATTGTGGATGAAGAACCGGAGGGCACGGTCCAGCTTGAAACGAACTTCCTGCCCGTTTATATGGAGAAAACCAAAATGGTATTCTTTGATGAGCAGATGACGATCGATTTTAAAAAGGAACAGCATACGTTTCAGCTGAAAAGCCCGAACCAGATGCTCAATCCGCATCTTAGGCTCGAAAATAAAATAAAAACAGGAAAGGACGCCTAAAAGGGCGTCTTTCCTATTTTTTAGTGCATCAATGATGATGAAAGACGCCTAAAAGGGCGTCTTTTCCTGTTTTGAAAGAAGGTATTGCCTGCTTTGAAGGCTGCGGGAAACAAAAGGAGAGATAAACTCCACAGCCTCAAGGAGAAGATCGAGCTGGATGCCGGTCGAGATACCCATACGATTCAGCATGTAAACAGTATCTTCTGTTGCCACATTTCCTGTTGCTCCCGGAGCAAACGGACAGCCGCCAAGCCCCCCTGCGGACGTGTCGAAGCGGTCCACATCTGCCTGAAGGGCAGAAAAGATATTAGCCAGGGCCATGCCGCGTGTGTCATGAAAATGGGCAGCGATGAGCAGGGCAGAAGGAAGATGATGCTTAAGCAGGGCAAACAAGTCATAAACTTCCTGAGGATTAGCAAGCCCGATCGTATCGGCGACGGAGAGCTCATCTACTCCCAGATCTGAAAATTCCTCACATAGTTTCAGGACAGCCTGTTCGTCCATTTTTCCTTCATACGGACAATAAAAAGCCGTCGAAATACATGCCCGCACAAAAAAGCCTTTCCGTTTCAGGTCTCTGATGAGCGGAGTAAGCTCATCCATGCTCTCTCTCGTGCTTTTATTAATATTTTTCCGGTTGAACGTATCACTCACACCGACAAAAAAAGCTGCGTTCTTACATCCGGAAGAAAGCAGGCGCTCTACTCCTTTTCCGTTCGGAACGAGCACGATATTTCGAGTGCTGTCATCGGTGCAATGCTCGATCACTTGTTCAGCATCACCCATCTGCGGCACCCATTTGGGAGAGACGAACGAGGTAAGCTCCATTTCTTGAATTCCCGAAGATTTCAGTTTATGAATAAAACGGATCTTGTCTTCCGCCGGCACGAGCTGCTTTTCGTTTTGCAGTCCGTCGCGCGGTCCAACTTCAATGATGGTGACTCTTTGGGGTAGTTCCATAGCTCCTCCTAGTCATTGCGTTATGTATGAAATCTTTCCTTTATTTTACGTTTTACCTCCTTAAGTTGCAATACGGAGCAGGGAATTATGGTATGATAATAAGGAATATTCAGAAAAAAATACGGGAGTGAGAAGAAATTATGTCACTACAAGATGCAGTGATTGTAAGCGCTGTCAGAACACCGATTGGCAGCTTCCTGGGAAGTTTGAAGGATATCCCCGCCACAGAGCTGGGAG
Source organism: Fictibacillus sp. WQ 8-8 (assembly GCF_024494405.1). NCBI lineage: Bacteria > Bacillati > Bacillota > Bacilli > Caryophanales > Fictibacillaceae > Fictibacillus > Fictibacillus sp. WQ 8-8. The sequence continues at coordinate 224,122 of NZ_JAMXKG010000004.1, read as the reverse complement.
CCATTGTAATTAAAGAAGCACTGTCGCGTGCAGGCGTTTCAGCGGATGAAGTGAGTGAAGTGATCATGGGGAATGTTCTTCAGGCAGGATTGGGCCAGAACCCGGCACGCCAGGCGGCCATGAAAGCGGGACTGCCGCAGAGGGTTTCCAGCATGACGATCAACAAGGTCTGCGGTTCCGGACTGAAGGCTCTTCATTTAGCCAGCCAGGCGGTCATGCTCGGAGAAGCGGAAGTGGTCGTATGCGGCGGAATGGAAAATATGAGTGCGGCGCCATATCTTTTGAACGAAGCAAGAAACGGGTTGCGCATGGGAGATGGCAAGCTGGTTGATTCCATGGTTCATGACGGATTATGGTGTGCCTTTAATGATTACCATATGGGAATTACGGCTGAGAATCTCTGTGACGCCTATGGCTTGAACCGCCAGGAGATGGATGAGTTTGCAGCAGACAGCCAGCAGAAATGTGAAAGAGCCATGGAGAATGGCAAATTTTCGGATGAGATCGTAACGGTTGAGATTCCGCAAAGAAAAGGAGATCCACTGCTGTTCTCAGAGGATGAATATCCGAAGAAAGGGACGACAGCTGAAAAGCTAGGAAAGCTGAGACCGGCATTTAAAAAGGACGGCACAGTAACAGCAGGAAATGCTTCAGGCATAAATGACGGCGCAGCTGCTCTTGTTGTTGTATCCAGAAAAAAAGCAGAAGAACTTGGCCTGACACCTCTCGCAAGAATTATAGCCAATGCAAGTGCAGGTGTTGATCCAAGCATAATGGGAATCGGCCCGGTAGATGCCACGAAAAAAGTGCTCGAAAAGTCAGGGATAACGCTTGAAGATATCGATTTGATCGAAGCGAACGAAGCGTTTGCGGCACAGTCGCTTGCTGTAGGAAAAGAGCTTCAGTTCTCAGATGAAAAATTGAATGTCAACGGAGGCGCAATCGCCCTTGGCCATCCAATCGGAGCAAGCGGCGCGAGAATCCTTGTGACCCTTCTGCACGAGATGAGAAGAAGAGAGAACCGGTACGGGCTTGCTACCCTTTGCATCGGCGGCGGCCAGGGAGTAGCTACAATCGTAGAAAATGAAAAGTGGCAATAAGGGGGGAGCAGAATGAAATCTATAGAAACCAGTGCACTGCATGCGATTGAAGAGATTAAGGACGGATCAACGCTGATGGTCGGCGGATTCGGTCTCGTTGGAATTCCTGAAAAATTGATTCTGGCGCTCGTTGAAAAGGGGACGAAGGATTTAACCGTCATCTCCAATAACTGCGGCGTGGATGATTGGGGGCTTGGCTTGCTCCTGAAGAACAAGCAGATTAGAAAAATGGTAGGTTCCTATGTGGGAGAAAACAAGGAGTTTGAGAGACAGGTGCTCTCCGGCGAAATTGAAGTCGAGCTGATTCCGCAAGGGACGCTTGCTGAACGGATCCGCGCGGGGGGTGCAGGCATTCCCGCCTTTTACACACCAGCCGGAGTCGGTACACCGATCGCAGAAGGCAAAGAAGTCCGCACATTTAATGGGAAAGAGTACCTTTTAGAAAAAGGGCTGACCGCTGACTACAGCCTGATCCGTGCGGCGCATGGAGACAAGGCAGGAAACTTGATCTACAACAAAACAGCAAGAAATTTTAACCCTATGATCGCAGCGGCAGGCAAAGTAACCATTGCAGAAGTGGAAGAGCTGCATGAAATAGGAGAATTGGACGCAGACCGTATTCATACACCGGGAATTTACGTACAGAAAATGATCGTCGCACAGCAGGAAAAGCGCATCGAGCGACTGACCGTTCAATCATAAGCAGAGAAAGCGGGGAATGGCGATGAATACTAGAGAAAAAATCGCAAGAAGAGCAGAAAAAGAGATTGAGAACGGATTCTACGTCAATCTTGGCATTGGAATGCCTACCATGGTTGCGAATTACATAAGTGAAAACAAGAGCGTTGTCCTGCAGTCCGAAAACGGCCTGCTCGGAATCGGTCCGTACCCGAGGGAATCTGACGTAGATCCGGACTTGATCAATGCAGGGAAAGAAACGGTTACGGCCATTAAGGGAGCATCTTACTTTGACAGTGCCGAATCTTTTGCCATGATCAGGGGCGGCCATGTTGACATCGCCATTCTTGGCGGGATGGAAGTTTCAGAGAATGGTGATCTGGCCAACTGGATGATTCCGGGCAAAATGATCAAAGGCATGGGCGGTGCGATGGATCTCGTCCATGGCGCAAAAAAAATCATCGTGATCATGGAGCATGTGAATAAAAGCGGCCAAAGCAAGATCTTGAAGAACTGCAGCCTGCCGTTAACAGGAAAAGGTGTCGTACACCGCATTATTACAGACAAGGCCGTTCTCGATGTGACAGAACAGGGTCTTAAGCTGGCAGAGGTAGCTGCGGGTTATACCGTTGAGGACATTCAAGCATGCACGGACCCTGATTTGATCATTGATGAAAATGTAAAAACGGACGCTTACTAACAGTTAAAACAAACGGGGAGGAAGATGATGAGTTCAGTCTATGTGGTGGAAGGGGCGAGGACACCCTTCGGGAGCTTTGGTAAATCATTGAAAAATATCTCATCCTTGCAGCTTGGAACAATAACCGCCCATGAAGCGCTTCAGCGTGCAAAAGTCAATCCTGAAGAAATAGGAGAAGTGGTGTACGGAAATGTGATTCATTCGAGCATTGATGCGGCTTACGCAGCAAGGCATATCGCACTAAGGTCGGATATTCCTGAAACGGTGCCGGCGATGCTAGTTAACCGGTTATGCGGTTCCGGCCTTCAGGCGGTGATCAGCAGTGCGCTTTCCATCCAAACCGGAGACGCACAGCTGGCGTTATGCGGAGGGATTGAGAACATGTCCATGAGCCCTCATTCGACCTTTAACCAGCGCTTTCAGGGACAGAAATTTGGAAACCTCCAGCTTGAAGATATGCTTCTTCACACCTTAACAGATCAGTATATCGGGTGCGGAATGGGGATTACCGCTGAAAACCTGGCAGAGATGTACGGTATAACAAGAGAAGAACAGGATCAATATGCGCTTTTGAGCCACCAAAGAGCCGCAAGAGCGATTAGCAGCAGCCGTTTTGCTGAAGAGATCATTGCGGTTGCAGTTGATGAAAAGAGGAAGCAGCAGCTGGAAACGGACGAACTCGTCAAACCCGACTCCACTCTGGAACAGCTTTTAGCACTGAGACCGTCGTTTAAAAAAGACGGAACCGTAACAGCAGGAAATTCAAGCGGGATTAATGATGGTGCTGTATCTCTTATTCTGGCAGGAGAGGAAAGCGTTCAGAACAAACGAGTTAAACCGATGTCGAAAATTGTGTCATGGGCAGTCTGCGGGGTTGATCCAAAGATTATGGGAATCGGCCCAGTTCCTGCCGCACAAAAGGCATTGGCCAAAGCAAACCTGACGATTGGAGACATGGACCTGGTTGAAGTAAACGAAGCGTTTGCTTCACAGTATCTGGCGGTTGAGAAAGAATTGGGGCTAGATCGGGAAAAAACCAATGTCAACGGCGGAGCGATTGCACTCGGCCATCCAGTGGGAGCAAGCGGAGCAAGGCTCTTGCTTTCTTTATCTTATGAACTCCGGAACCGGGGCGGTAAGTATGGTTTAGCGAGCCTGTGCATCGGCGGAGGCCAGGGAATTGCCATGATTATAGAGAACGTTTCATAAATAAAAGCTTCACGGCCGCCCATGATGACAGCCGTGAAGCTTTTTCATTTTATCTTCTATGCTGTTCATAGACGTTCTTTTTAGACAACGAACGGACGGCGCTAACCTCATCGGAAGCCAGTTCATGCATAGTGCTGGCTCCGATATTGGAAAGAAGCTGTTCCACAGAACTCGCGCCTGGAATAGCCGAAGCGACAGCAGGGTGATGAAGAGCATAACGGATCGCAGTCTGGCTCAAACGGTTTTCACTTCCAAATTCGCTGTGCAAGTGTTTGACGAGTTCCTGGATCTCCTTTCCTTCATAATCCAAGTACTGATCGCTTTCGTTGCGCTGCAGCGCTCGTTTAGAGAGCCAGCCTTTCGCAACAGGTCCGCGTGCGATCACGCTGATGTTTTTATCATGAAGAAAATCAAGCATCTCTTCCTCCGGGCGACGGTCAAGAATGCTGTACTGCATCATGACACTCACGATGTCTGAATGTTCCGCATAATACGATATCACGTTTGGTCTGATCGAAGAGATACCATATTCCCGGATGTGGCCTTCCTTTTTCAGTTCATCGAAGGCGGCGATGGTTTCATCCATATTGTCTTCAATGGTTCCCCCATGGAGCTGATATAAGTCGATGTAGTCCGTCTGCAGGCGGTGGAGGCTGTCTTTTACCGCTGTTTTTATGTATGTCTTTGATGGATCCCAGTCCCAGCCCTCTTTACCCGCGGTCCAGCGGTTGCCAACTTTAGTGGAGAGAACGATCTTGTCTCTGAAAGGCTTTACGCTTTTTCCTACAAATTCTTCATTCCAGCCGAAGTGATAAAGATCAGCGGTGTCGAAAAAAGTGACGCCTTCGTCATACGCTCTTTGAATCATTTCTCTTCCTTCTGTTTCATTACCAGGCTCAATGGACATGCAGCCGAGCCCGATTTCGCTTACAAACAAATCAGAGGCTCCAAGTTTATTCTGCTTCATGGGAAAATCATCTCCTTGTTTGAGTGAATTACAAAAAGAGTAGCATGAAAACAGGCAAAAAAAAACCTTCCAGCCTGGAAGGGGTCAGCGTTTATGTCCTGGGGAGGAAGTGATCCACTCCTTTACAGTGGAATGCTGCTTCATATAGTGCTTGAGCATATATTTAATCTGCCAAGCTTTTCCTACCAATGTTACACCATTATGCTGGATATACACTTTCACGGGTTTCCTCCTCAATATGGCGTTATCTTGTTCATCATTACCGGCTTATGATAGACTTTATGTAGCCAAATAAGATATAGAACCAGGAGTGAGACAAGCAATGGATCATTTAAAAGAAACGACAATATCAACAACCCCGGTTTATTCTGGAAAGATCATAGATTTAGAAATACAGGAAGTCCTGCTTCCCAACGGCAACAAAAGCAAGCGCGAGATTGTAAAACATCCCGGGGCAGTAGCTATTATTGCCCTTACACCGGAAAATAAACTGCTGCTTGTGAGACAGTACCGTAAAGCCTTGGAAAAGACGATCGTTGAAATACCAGCAGGAAAGCTTGAGAAGAATGAAGATCCGCTGGAGTGTGCGAAGCGTGAACTGCTCGAAGAAACAGGCTATGAATGCGGATCGCTTGAGTATTTATCATCGTTCTATACCTCACCGGGATTTGCAGACGAATTGATCCACCTGTATTTCACGGATTCCCTTAAAGAGTGCAAAGAACAGCAGCCCGATGAGGATGAGTTTCTGGATGTTCTTGAAGTATCTATTGAAGAGGCGGAGGAATTCGTAAAAAACCAGCAGATTCACGATGCGAAGACCGCTTATGCCGTACAATATGTACTATTGAAGAGAAAGCTTGAGAAAGATGCTTAATACGTATTACGCGGACCTGCATGTACATATCGGAAGGTCGCGTTCTGGAAAGCCTGTAAAGATTACGGGGGCCAAATCCCTGACTTTATCTGCTATTTTAGATATGGCTTCTGCCGTTAAAGGAATCGATCTTCTTGGCATCATTGACTGCCACGTGCCGGAAGTGATTCAAGAACTAGAGGAGATGCTAGAATCGGGAGTCATGGCTGAACACGAAGAAGGCGGATTATGGTATGAGAAGGTGTGCCTTCTGCCAGGGTCCGAAATCGAAATCTATGATGAGAACTGCAAAGGGCCTATCCATGTTCTGGTGTTTTTTCCTACACTTGAAAAGATGAAACAGTTCAGTTTTTATATGGCCGGCCGGATGAAAAATATTACGTTAAGCTCGCAGCGAATCTACGAGTGGGCCCATAACCTTCAAAGAAAAACGAAAGAACTGGGAGGACTGTTTATCCCGGCTCACGTGTTCACTCCGCATAAGAGCTTGTATGGAAAAGGGGTAAACGCTTCTCTTTCGGAAGTTTTCCTTCCAGACCTCATAGATGCCATCGAACTCGGTTTAAGTTCGGATACGTCTATGGCTTTTGCTGTTGAAGAACTGATGTCCTATCCATTTCTTTCAAATTCAGACGCGCATTCTCTGGAAAAGATCGGACGGGAATACCAGACGATCCGGATGGAGAAACCTACTTTTCTGGAATTCAAACAGGCATTAAAAGAGGAACAGGGGAGGGGGATTACAGCCAACTACGGCTTAAATCCGAGACTCGGCAAGTATTATGAAACGACCTGCGCTAAATGCTCTGCGTTCATCGAGGAAGAGAAAGGGACCGTATGCAAACAATGCGGGAGTTCATCTACGATACGAGGTGTTAAAAACCGGATCAATGAATTAGGAAAATGCGCCATGCACCAGTCAGATCACAAAGAAAGGCCGCCTTATATCCATCAAGTTCCACTGGAGTTCATTCCTGCTCTTGGACCGAAAACGCTGCAAAAACTAAGGGATCATTTCGGAACGGACATGGCGATCCTTCATGAGGTAGAAGAAAAAGATTTAATGGAAGCTGCTCCGCAAACGATCGTGCATCATATTCTGCGTGCAAGGGAAGGCAAGCTATCTTTCCAGTCTGGCGGGGGCGGCAAGTACGGGAAAGTAGCATCAGGCAAATCTAGCAGATAAAAAATAGACATACCTCCCTCTGACTTTCATAGAATGAAATAAGAGATTAAGGGAGGAAATAGAGATGCGGTCTATTAAAAGGTTTGTACTGTTTCACCTTCAAGAGCATTATTCGCTGTATGTGTTTGTATCCGTCCTCTTGCTGATGGGCGTTATTTTTGGAGCTGTTATTGTAAACAGCCTGACACTGAGCCAAAAACAGGACCTGCTGAATTATTTGTCCCGGTTTTTCGGGGAGGTCTCCAAAGGGAGTTTTGCTGATCCAGAGGATATGTTCTCACAAAGCTACAGCCATTATATTAAATATATAGCGGTGATGTGGATTCTTGGGCTGTCTGTTATCGGACTGCCGGTCATCTTGATCATGCTCTTCATTAAAGGGGTAGTCATCGGGTTTACGGTCGGTTTTCTCGTGAATCAGATGAGCTGGCACGGATTCTTGCTCGCTTTTGTTTCCGTTCTTCCACAGAACCTCATTCTGGTTCCGGGTTTGATCGTGGCAGCTGCCGCTTCTATTCTATTTTCCGTTAAAATGATCAGACAGCAGTTTTTGAAAAAATCGAGCGACCCCTTTTTTCCAAAGTTCTTTAAATATTCAGCTCTCATTATCGCAGTAGGATTGTTCCTGGCTGTTGCATCCGCCTTTGAAGCGTATCTTTCACCGCTTCTGATGGAAGGAGTCATGAGTTTGGGGTCCAAATAAAGAATAAAAACTACCATAAAATAATAATTATAAACTGCAAATTATAATTATTTTAAATTGACACCTTTTCTTTCCATGCCTTATAATAATCATGTGAAACATAAGGGAGGATTAGGTATGGAAAGCCGTCTTGACCGGATCAAAAAACAGCTGCATTCCCAGAGCTATAAGCTTACTCCCCAGCGAGAAGCTACAGTTAGGGTCCTCCTGGAAAATGAGGAAGATCATTTAAGTGCAGAGGACGTCTATCTTCTTGTGAAGGAGAAATCACCAGAGATAGGTCTTGCTACTGTCTACCGTACATTAGAACTATTAACTGAACTGAAAGTAGTCGATAAAATAAATTTTGGAGATGGCGTATCGAGATATGATCTTCGTACAGAAGGAGCAGCTCACTTCCATCATCATCTCGTTTGCCTTGAATGCGGAGCGGTCGATGAAATCCAAGAGGATCTGCTGGGAGATGTGGAAAAGGTCGTTGAAGAGGGCTGGAATTTTAAAATTAAAGACCACCGCCTCACTTTTCATGGCATCTGCCACCGCTGTAACGGAAATGATAAAAATGATGAGACCCCTTGATGAAAGGTACTCATCATTTTTTATTTATTTACAAATCCGAAAGAATCAGTTAACGTAAAGTTGTAGTAAAATTAGAAAATGTGTATATAACCGCAATTCTTTGGCATAACCTGTACTAATATTATAGTACGGGGAGGCCGCTGAACCATGAGATCTTGGCTGAGGTTATGCTGGAACACATCAAAAATATTTTTATCTTTTACAGCTTGCACATTGTTATTCTACTTTGGGCTGCTTTGGATCAACCAGGAGTACCAGGATTATCACCGGTACGATGTGCCGAAGGGGAAAGCGGTCAAGGTTTTCCAAAGTGACGCTGCCACTACGAATAAAGAGGAGAGCAATTGGCTCATCCGATTGCTGTTTTTCTACGAATCCAGTGAATAAGGAGCGCAGATATGACAGATCATGTCCAGGATTTTATTCATTATTTAATAGTCGAGCGTGGTCTTTCTAAAAACACGGTGGATTCTTACCGCCGCGACCTTGAGCAGTATGTGCTTTTCATTGAAAAAGTGGAAAACATTTCAGATATCAACCAGATTCAGCGTGCAAATATAATAGGTTACCTGCTTCATCTTAAAGAAAACGGCAAGGCTACAACAACTATTGCGAGGAACATTGCATCTATCCGTTCGTTTCACCAGTTTCTGCTTCGTGAAAAGGCGAGCGAATCTGACCCATCTGTACATATTGAAACACCCAAAGCTGAACGCAAGCTTCCGAAGGTGCTGGCTATGAACGAAGTGGAAGCGCTTTTAGATACGTCTGATACCCATGAAACGTTCGGGATCAGGGACAAGGCCATGCTCGAGCTGCTATATGCGACCGGGATCAGGGTGACGGAACTGGTAAGCCTAGATCTTGCCGACGTCCATTTATCGATGGGGTTTTTGCGTTGTCTTGGAAAAGGAAACAAAGAACGTATTATTCCGCTCGGTAAAATGGCGACAGGGGCCATACAAACCTATTTGGATAAGGGCCGTCCTGCACTTTCAAAAGGCAAGAGCGGGAACGCTTTGTTTTTGAACCACCACGGAAACCGTTTATCAAGGCAAGGTTTTTGGAAAATTTTAAAACAGCTTGCCAAAAAAGCAAATATTGAAAAAGAATTGACTCCCCATACGCTTAGACATTCGTTCGCGACGCATTTGCTGGAAAATGGAGCGGATCTGCGGGCGGTACAGGAGATGCTCGGCCATGCAGACATTTCCACAACGCAAATCTATACCCACGTGTCGAAAACAAGGCTTAAAGATATTTACGCTGCGTATCATCCAAGGGCTTAGCCTTTTTTTTCACATAGATGTCTGACTTCTGACATCATCGCTCCGAGTTTGTTCAAGCGGGTGTGAGGATATAGTATCTAAAGATGAATTAATTAGTTTTGGAGGTTTTTAAGAATGAAATATAAAAAGTTCAAACGCACGTTTTTGATTGTAATGGATTCTGTCGGAATCGGAGAAGCACCGGATGCCGGAAAGTTTGATGATAAAGGATCGGATACACTTGGCCATATCGCTGAAAAAATGAACGGGCTTCATATGCCGAACATGGAATCTTTAGGCCTGAGCAACATTCGGGAAATCAAAGGGATCAAGCCTGCAGAAAAGCCGAAAGCACATTTTGCTAAGCTTCAGGAAGCATCGAACGGCAAAGATACGATGACAGGGCACTGGGAAATCATGGGCCTTCATATCGAACAGCCTTTTCAAACGTTCCCAGAAGGATTTCCTGATGACTTGATTCAGGTGCTTGAAGAAAAATCCGGACGCAAGATCATCGGCAACAAACCGGCTTCAGGGACGAAAATTCTGGATGAACTGGGTGAGGAGCATGTGAATACAGGAGCGCTCATCGTCTATACCTCTGCGGATTCCGTTCTGCAAATCGCGGCTCATGAAGAAGTGGTCCCGCTTGAAGAACTGTACAAAATCTGTGAGATAGCAAGAGAACTTACCAAAAACGATAAATATATGGTCGGCCGCATTATAGCGCGGCCGTTTGTAGGCAAACCCGGTGACTTCAAACGGACAGCCAACCGTCATGATTATGCGTTGAAACCGTTTGAGAGAACGGTTATGAACGAACTGAAGGACAGCGGTTATGATGTGATCGCGCTCGGGAAAATTTCCGACATCTATGACGGTGAAGGAGTTACGGAAGCGATCCGCACCAAATCCAATATGGATGGCATGGATCAGCTCGTTAAATCGATGGATCAATCGTTTACGGGGCTGAACTTCATAAACCTTGTTGATTTCGACGCCCTGTTCGGACACAGAAGGGATCCAAAAGGTTATGGACAAGCTCTTGAAGAGTTTGACGCCCGCCTTCCGGAGGTTTTTGAAAAACTTAACGAAGATGATGTTCTGATTATTACAGCCGATCACGGAAATGATCCGGTTCATCATGGAACAGACCATACGAGAGAATATGTTCCGCTTCTTGTGTATTACAAAGGAATCGAATCAGGAAAACCTATAAAGGTGAGTAAAACCTTTGCCGATATCGGGGCGACGGTAGCCGCCAACTACAATGTGAAGATGCCTGAATATGGAAAAAGCTTTCTTGATCAACTAAATTAGGAGGAAAAGAAATGGGAGAATTGAAACAGATACAGACTGCTGCAAACTTTATTCAAGAAAAACTGTCCGCAAAACCGGAAATCGGCCTCATCCTAGGATCAGGTTTGGGGATATTGGCTGATGAAATCGAAAATGCTGTTATTCTTCCTTACGGCGAAATACCTGAATTTCCTGTATCGACGGTTGAGGGGCATGCCGGCCAGCTTGTTATTGGGGAGCTTGAAGGCAAACAGGTCATTGCGATGCAGGGCCGTTTTCATTATTATGAAGGCTACACTCTGGAGAAAGTCACCTTCCCTGTCAGAGTCATGAAGGAGCTTGGTGTGGAGAGTGTCCTCGTGACAAATGCAGCAGGCGGGATCAACACTTCTTTTGAAGCAGGAGATCTGATGCTGATTACGGATCATATCAATAATCTGAGCGACAATCCTTTAATCGGACCAAACGACAGCTCCTTTGGGGTCAGGTTTCCCGATATGTCTGAAGCTTACACTCAGAGCCTGCAGGAAATTGCGCGCAGTACAGCTTCATCCCTCAGCATAACGTTAAAAGAGGGAGTCTATGTGGCGAATTCTGGTCCAAGCTATGAAACGCCGGCAGAGATTCGCATGCTCAGAACATTGGGAGGAGATGCAGTAGGTATGTCCACTGTCCCCGAAGTAATCATAGCTCGCCATTCAGGAATGAAGGTTCTCGGACTTTCCTGCATTTCGAACATGGCAGCAGGAATTCTAGACCAGCCGTTGACCCATGATGAAGTAATGGAAACAACTGAACGGGTTAAATCCAATTTTCTTGGTCTTGTAAAAGGAATCGTAAAAACCATTTAAGGGGAGGAAGAAAAATGGCTACACTATTAACCAAAATGAATGAAGCAGCAAATATGATCCAATCCAGAACAGAGGGGATGCATCCTGAAATCGGCCTTATTCTTGGTTCAGGTCTTGGGGAGCTAGCAGATGAGATCGAAAACGCCGTTCAGATCGATTACAGTGATATCCCTCATTTCCCGGTATCAACGGTTGAAGGCCACGCAGGTAAATTGGTCATTGGAACGCTTAACGGAAAAACGGTTTTAGCAATGCAAGGAAGATTTCATTTCTATGAAGGCTACAGCATGCAGGATGTTACCTTTCCTGTCCGTGTGATGAAAGGCCTTGGAGTAAAACTTCTAATCGTGACAAACGCTTGCGGAGGTATGAACCCTGAATTTTCAGCTGGTGATCTCATGATCATTGATGATCATTTGAATATGACAGGAGCGAACCCTCTGATCGGTCCAAATGATGCTGAACTTGGACCACGTTTTCCTGACATGAGCACAGCATATACGCCTGAACTTGTTCAATTTACGAAAGATACAGCAGCAAACCTTGGAATTAAAGTGCAGCATGGAGTATACGCAGGGATCACTGGTCCGACCTACATGACCAAAGCCGAGCTTCGCATGCTGCGTACGGTAGGCGGAGATGCAATTGGAATGTCTACCGTTCCGGAAGTAATCGTTGCCAGCCATATGAGCTTGAAAGTCATCGGAATCTCCTGTATAACCGACATGGCGATCGCGGATGAGCTTGAACCGCTTACGCATGAACAAGTGGTGGCAGTTGCCAACCGGACAAAACCGAAATTTATCAACTTGGTTAAAGAATTAGTCAAAAATGTTACTTTGTGAAGAAAGCGGTGTTTGAATATGAGAATGGTAGATTTGATTGAAAAGAAGAGAGACGGCAAAGAACTGACGAAAGAAGAAATTGATTTTATTATTACGAACTATACTAACGGAAGCGTGCCTGATTACCAGATGGCAGCCTTCGCGATGGCTGTCTATTTCCAGGACATGACAACAGAAGAGCGTGCTAACTTTACCCTAGCGATGGTGGAGTCCGGCGATCAGATTGATTTGTCCGGCATTGAAGGAATCAAAGTGGATAAACACTCTACTGGCGGCGTAGGTGACACAACAACATTAGTCCTGGCTCCATTGGTAGCTGCTCTGAATGTTCCTGTCGCTAAAATGTCCGGCCGAGGCCTTGGCCATACCGGCGGAACGATCGACAAGCTTGAAGCTGTACCAGGTTTCCACGTAGAGATCGATAACGAAGAGTTCATCTCTCTCGTGAATAAAAATAAGGTAGCCGTTATCGGCCAAAGTGGTAATCTGACGCCCGCTGACAAAAAATTATACGGCTTGCGTGATGTTACAGCGACTGTTAACTCCATTCCATTGATCGCAAGCTCGATCATGAGCAAGAAGATCGCAGCTGGTGCAGATGCAATCGTTCTTGATGTTAAAACGGGTGCAGGCGCGTTCATGAAAACCGTTGAAGAAGCAGAAGAACTCGCAAAAGCAATGGTTCAAATCGGGAATACCGTAGGCAGAAATACAATGGCTGTCATTTCTGACATGAGCCAGCCTCTCGGATTTGCCATCGGTAACGCACTTGAAGTAAAAGAAGCCATCGATACTTTAAAAGGCCAAGGCCCTGAAGATCTTGAAGAGCTTTGCCTAACGCTTGGAAGCCACATGGTATTTCTGGCTAAACAAGCTGAATCCCTTGAAGAAGCACGCGGGAAATTAAAAGAAGTCATGACGAACGGCAAGGCATTGGAACAGCTGAAAACGTTCTTGAGTGCACAAGGCGGGGATGCATCCGTAGTCGATGATCCGTCTAAACTTCCGCAGGCGAAATATACGTTTGAAGTAGAAGCTAAACAAGATGGATATGTTTCAGAGATCGTTGCTAATGAGATCGGAACAGCGGCTATGCTTCTAGGCGCAGGACGTGCGACTAAAGAATCTGAAATTGATTTGGCTGTCGGACTTATGCTGAAGAAGAAAGTCGGCGATCAAGTTGCTGCTGGAGATTCGCTGGTTACGATCTACAGCAACACAGAAGACGTGAAAGCAGTCGTTGAGAAAATTCATGCGGCTTACACGGTATCATCAGAAAGTGTTACAGCTCCTACTCTTGTATACAAAGAGATCAAAGAATAATTATTTCTCTTGAGGATCATCCATTCGGATGATCCTTTTTGCTTTTCTTCCATCCCCTGTATAAACGGAAAATTAATGGAAAAAATAGGGGTATCATGAATTGGAGGGAAAATGCAATGAAACGATACATAGTGGTTGCTGTTGCGATGGCACTCCTGCTATCCGTTGGCGGAGGTCGTACGTTTGCTGCTGAAAAAACATTAAATCTTGCTCCAAATTCTTCATCTGCCATTTTAATCGAGCGTGATACAGGTACGGTATTATTTAATAAGAACAGCCATAAAAAACTGCCGCCTGCGAGCATGACAAAAATTATGACGATGATTTTAATCATGGAAGCACTGGATTCCGGTAAAATTAAACTTACTGATCCCGTCCGGGTAAGTGAGTATGCCGCGTCAATGGGAGGCTCTCAAATTTTCCTTGAGCCGGGCGAAGAGATGACCGTTCATGACATGATGAAAGGAATCGCCATTGGCAGTGCAAATGATGCTTCTGTCGCGATGGCTGAGAAAATCGGAGGATCCGAGTCTTCTTTCGTAGACATGATGAACAAAAAAGCAAAACAGCTGAGACTCAATGAGACATTCTTTAAAAATGTGACGGGACTGCCTGCAGCCGGCCACTATTCTTCTGCTCACGATATGGCAATTATGGGCAAGGAACTTTTGAAGCATGAAGAGATTACGAAATATACCGGCCTTTACGAAGAATACCTTCGCCAAAACACATCGAAAAAATTCTGGCTCGTGAACACGAACAGGCTTGTAAAGTTTTATCCAGGGACAGACGGTTTGAAAACCGGATTTACCCAGGAGGCCAAGTATTGCCTTACAGCTACAGCTAAAAAGCATGATATGCGTGTCATCGCTGTTGTGATGGGTGCACCGAATCCGAAGGAACGGAACAAGCAGATCACCGAAATGTTTGATTATGCCTTCTCTCAGTACGCAACTAAGAAATTGTATGATCGCCATCAAATTGTGAAGCAGGTTAAAATCCAGAAGGGGAACAAGCAGAGGCTGGCGGTTGTAACTTCTGAAAGTATTTCTGTCCTTTCCAAGCGCGGTGAAAAAGAAAACAAAGTGAATCCAAAGATCACAGTTACTCCTGATCTGAAGATGCCGATCAAAAAAGGCCAGCAGGTAGGGACACTCAGTATTGTTAAAGGTGGAAAAACGATCACCAAAAGCCCGCTGCTTGCATCTGAGAATGTGAAGAGCGCTTCTTGGTGGAGTTTATTTAAACGTACGATTGGCCATATGGCAAAATCGTCTTAATTGCATGATTTGACTAATATGGACGAATCCGCACTAGTTTTGTAATAGTGGAGGATTTCGTCCTTTTTTTATCGAAACATTTTCGTATCAAGAAAAAGGAGGAGAGAAAGTTGAGTCTTAACATCGGGCTGGAGATTAAGCATACCGTTTTATGTATACGCCTTGAAGGGGAACTGGACCATCATACCGCTGATGAACTGAGGTCAAAGGTTGATGATATTTTAAAGAGCAAAAAGATTGAACATATCATGCTGAACCTTGAAGGTTTGGCTTTCATGGACAGTTCTGGCCTCGGCGTTATCCTTGGCAGGTATAAACAGATCAAGAACAATCACGGTGAGATGGTGGTATGCGCGATCTCTCCGGCAGTTAAACGTCTATTCGACATGTCTGGCCTCTTTAAGATTATCAGGCTGGAAGAAAATGAAGAATATGCCCTACAAACACTGGGGGTGGCTTAACATGAGAAACGAAATGAAAATCCAGTTTTCGGCGCTTAGCCAGAATGAATCGTTCGCGAGGGTTACAGTCGCTGCTTTTATTGCCCAGCTGGATCCGACAGTGGATGAATTGACAGAGATTAAGACGGTCGTCTCTGAAGCGGTAACCAATGCTATTATTCATGGCTATGAGAATCGTGCGGATGGAATCGTATACATTGAAGTCACTATTGATGAAGATACGGTTAAGCTGACAATCAGAGATAAGGGGATAGGAATCCAGGATCTCGACGAGGCGAGACAGCCGCTGTTCACTTCAAAACCTGAGCTTGAACGGTCTGGAATGGGCTTTACGATCATGGAGAATTTTATGGATGAGGTGGAAGTGATCTCAGAACCTTCCTATGGCACCACGATTCACTTGACTAAATTCCTGGCAAAAAATAAAGCGGTTATCAATTAAGGGGTATGCCTTATGGATGTCGAGGTTAAAGGCGGTAAGAATGAATCGTACTTTAAGGATGAGGAAATCAAGTTATTGATCAAACAAAGCCAGGAAGGCGACCAAACTGCCCGTGATTTGATCGTGGAGAAGAACATGCGCCTTGTCTGGTCAGTCGTACAGCGTTTTATCAACAGGGGATACGAACCGGACGATCTTTTTCAAATCGGCAGCATCGGCCTCCTAAAGTCGGTGGATAAGTTCGACCTGAGTTATGACGTACGCTTTTCTACGTATGCCGTTCCGATGATCATCGGAGAGATCCAGCGGTTCATCCGGGATGATGGTACAGTAAAGGTCAGCAGATCGCTGAAAGAAATGGGGAACAAAGTAAGGAAAGCGAAGGATGAATTGTCAAAAGGTCTTGGCAGAACACCTACTGTCAATGAAGTCGCTGAAAAGCTGGAGATCACCGTTGAGGAAGTCGTGCTTGCACAAGAAGCTGTACGTGCACCGACGTCCATCCACGAGACCGTCTATGAAAACGACGGAGATCCTATCACACTTCTTGACCAAATCGCAGATACAGCTGATAACAAGTGGTTTGACAAAATCACCTTGCAGGAGGCCATCGAATCTCTAGATGAAAGGGAGCGGGTTATCGTTTATCTCCGCTACTACAAAGACCAGACACAGTCGGAAGTGGCTGAGCGCCTTGGCATCTCACAGGTCCAAGTCTCTCGCCTTGAAAAGAAAATATTAGCTCAGATGAAAAGCCAGATGGATTAACCAGTCCATTTGGCTTTTTTATTTTGCAAAGATTTCGCATTGGCAATTGATGGATAATCCGGGTATGAAGAATGAGACAACTTTACCAAATACATACTAAAAACGAATGTCGAAGAAAACAGGAGGCACAACCATGGAGGAATCTACTGTTTACATACGTATGAGACAAAAGGTTCAGGTTGTTCTTCATCAGCCCGTTACACTTGGAACGGCCGCACAGATTGTCGCATCACCGGCAGCTGCCAAAAAGCTGCAGGACCTGATTGTTCATCAAGTAAAACCGGCAGATAAGCATCTGGTTGTTCTTGATGTTATGAAGGTCGTGAAACAGATCCAGGATGTTCTGCCAAATTGTGATATCCAAACGGTAGGCCCAGCCCAAACGATACTTGAAATACAATTTAAAAAGAAGAAAATGGCACCTGTATATTTTGTACTTGTTTGGCTGCTCCTATTTATCGGTTCAGCCCTTGCCATTATGAATTTTCACGAGGATGTAAGCATGCAGGTGGTCCATCAGAAGATCTATTTTATGATTACCGGCAGCTATAACAATCAGCCTCTTCTTCTGCAGATTCCCTATTCATTTGGGCTTGGGCTCGGAATGGTCTTATTTTTTAACCATGTATTCAAGAAGAGGCTGAACGAAGAACCGAGTCCTCTGGAAGTTGAAATGTTTAAATACCAGCAGGATCTGGATCAGTATGTCGTTATTCATGAGAACAAAGAGACCGAGAAGAAGATCCATGGAGATTAAGAGTGTTTTCCTTGCTTTTATCGGTTTAGGCGGTGGTATTGCTGTAGGATCGGGATTTGTTGCTTTTTTAACGGTTCTTGGGATTATTCCCCGGCTGATGCAGCTCAGTAAAACGTACTGTTTTATACGGGCTTATGAGTGGAGTGTTGTTTTAGGGGCAGTGATCGGGGGATGGCTGAACTTGAGAAATGCCTCCATCCATTCCTCGCCGCTGCTTCTCATTCCGATCGGGATCTTTTGCGGTGTATTTATCGGAATGCTTGCCGCGGCCTTAACCGAAGTGCTGAACGTACTCCCGATCCTGGCAAAAAGAATCGGGTTCGGAGAAAAACTTCTCGTGATACTAATGGCGATCGTATTAGGAAAAGTGTTGGGATCTTTGTTTCATTGGATGGTATACGTAAATCAATAAGACAGGAGAAATGAACATGTCCAGTAAAGAACAGCAGCAGGCTTATGCCGAAAAAATCAAACCCTTGCAGCCGAAACCACCTTATTTCATAAACTGCCTGAAGGCATTTTTGGTGGGTGGATTCATCTGCATTATAGGTGAAGCCCTTCAGAAGTTTTATATGACCTATTTCAACTTTAATGAACAGACAGCAGGCAATCCAACTGCAGCTACACTGATCCTCATCGCGGCTTTGCTGACAGGCATCGGGGTGTATGACAAGATCGGACAGTTCGGCGGCGCAGGATCAGCTGTGCCGGTTACAGGGTTCGCCAACGCTATAACGAGCGCCGCCCTTGAACACAAGAGTGAAGGGATCGTATTAGGAATTGCTACCAACTTATTCAAACTTGCAGGTGCAGTTATTGTTTTCGGAGCTGTATCAGCCTATATCTTCGGAATGATCAGGTATGCGTTTAAAACACTAATGTAAAGGAACGATGGATATGAAACTGCTCGGCAGGCAAACGTGGAAATTTGGAGAACAGGTCTTTTTAAATTCAACAGGAACGGCGGTAGGCCCAATGGAAAGTGAAGGCCCGCTCGGAGCGATGTTTGATGTAAAGTACAACGAACTTCATTGTAATGAAAAGAACTGGGAACTCGCAGAGCGCCGTTTGATGGAAGATTCAATCACGAGCTGTCTGAACAAGGCAAAATTGTCAAACGAGGATATTAATTTTTTCCTTGCTGGCGATCTGCTCAATCAGGTTGTAACAGCAAACTATGTGGCAAGAGCTAATGAAATTCCTTTCCTTGGTGTCTTCGGAGCCTGTTCCACTTCGATGGAATCTCTTGCAGTCGGTGCTGCCCTGGTGGATGGGGGCTACGCCAATCGGGTAGTGGCAGCCGTAAGTTCACATAACGCTACAGCTGAACGCCAATTCCGGTACCCGACTGAATATGGCGGACAGAAGCCGGATACGGCAACGTTCACGGTGACAGGAGCGGGGGCTGCTCTCGTCAGCAGAGAACCATCATCCATAAAAATAACCGCAGCCACGATTGGAAAAGTAAAAGACTTTGGGATCAAGGATCCTTTTGACATGGGTTCAGCCATGGCTCCTGCAGCGGCAGACACGATCGCAGCTCACTTAAAAGAGACCGGAAACGATCCTGATTATTATGATCTGATCGTAACAGGGGACCTTTCAGCAGTCGGTTCACCGATCGTTAAGATGCTCTTAAGTGAGCAAGGTGTAGATATCTCAAAAAATCACAGAGATTGCGGTCTGATGATGTACCGTCCTGATCAGGAAGTGTTTGCCGGCGGAAGCGGCTGTGCCTGCTCTGCAGTCGTAACATACGGCCACCTTGTAAAAGAACTCCAATCAGGTAATTTGAACCGGATTTTAGTCGTAGCCACTGGGGCACTCCTGAATCCGACGATGATGCAGCAGAAAGAATCCATTCCAACGATTGCTCACGGAGTAGTTCTTGAAAGTACAAAGGAGGTGCTTAAGTAATGGAGTATTTATGGGCATTTTTAGTCGGAGGCGCCATATGTGTAGTCGGCCAGCTCATGATGGATGTGTTTAAATTAACTCCTGCACACGTCACCACCTCCTTTGTTGTCGTTGGAGCAGCGCTGGATGCATTTGGAATTTATGATAATCTTATTAAATTTGCAGGTGCAGGAGCTACTGTTCCGATCACGAGCTTTGGGCATAACCTGCTGCATGGTGCGATGGCATCAGCAGACGATCATGGGTTTATTGGAATAGCCATGGGAATCTTTGAACTGACTTCAGCCGGTATCTCATCTGCCATTCTATTCGGTTTTCTGGTCGCATTAATATTTAAGCCTAAGGGGTGAAAACATTGGGAAAGAAGCGTGTCATCCTCATTACAGACGGAGATTTATATGCTTTGCGAGCAGTAGAGCATGTAGCCAGAAAAATAGGTGGACGCTGTATTTCCCAGTCCTGGGGGAACCCTTCGAAAATAAGCGGGCACCAGCTTGTAAGAATGATCATGCAGACGCCCCACGATCCCGTCCTCGTCATGTTCGATGATTGCGGATTCCGCGGCGAAGGCCCGGGAGAACTCGCAATGAGAATTGTGTGCAGCCAACCGGACATCGAGGTGCTCGGCGCAATAGCCGTCGCATCCAAAACCCATCATTCGGAATGGACTAAAGTTCATTTTTCCATCGACCGGTATGGGAGCTTTACAGAATACGGGATTGACAAGAGCGGTGTTCCCGATTTTGAGACAGGCAGGATCAACGGAGATACCGTCTATATACTTGATGAATTGAACCTCCCGATCGTCATCGGTATCGGTGATATCGGAAAGATGGCCGGCCATGACGCAGTGGAAAAAGGAGCCCCGATTACAAGTATGGCGGTTGAAACCATTTTAGAAAGGAGCGGTTATAATGCAGGGATCGAAAGAAAGGAAAAAGACACTAATCAGTAAAAAAATCCAAGAGAACGAACAGCAGCTGAAATCACGGCTGGGCATCGGAATCAGCTTTGATGTGGGTGTCAGGAAACTGCATCTATTAAAAAAAGAAGTCCAGATCTATTATTGCACTGGACTATGTGACAGCCTTTTTATCATTGAGATCATGAGAGAGCTCATGGACATGGACCATGGGCATCGGGCTCCCTCCAATGTAAAAGAAATTCTTCATGAACATCTGTCTCACCAGCAGGTGGAACTGACCGACAATTTGGAGATTGCTATTGACCGCATGCTCTCTGGATTGATTGCCGTCTTTCTTGAAGGGGAAGACCAAGCTTTCATCGTGGATGTCCGTAGCTATCCGGGCAGGCAGCCGGAAGAACCGGACACTGAAAAGGTAGTCCGCGGCTCCCGTGATGGATATACGGAAAATATAATTGTCAATACTGCTCTTACCCGCAGGCGGATCAGGGATGAACGGCTCCGCCACGAAATAATGCAGGTCGGTAAACGATCCAAAACAGACATCTGTATCTGCTATATCGATGACATTGCCGATCCCGGGCTCGTCAAGCTTGTCAAACAAGAATTGCAGAGCATTGACATCGACGGTATTCCAATGGCGGATAAAACTATCGAAGAATTTCTCGTAAAGCAAGGCTGGGATCCTTTTCCGCTCGTCCGTTATACCGAGCGGCCGGATGTCGCCGCACAGCATCTCATGGAGGGGCATGTTCTGATTATTACGGATACAAGCCCATCGGTCATCATTACCCCGACTACTTATTTCCACCATATTCAGCATGCTGAAGAGTTCAGGCAGACCCCGATGGTAGGAGCTTTTATCAGATGGGTCCGTTTCGCAGGGATTATCGCTTCACTTTTACTTGTGCCTCTCTGGTACCTCTATGCCACTCAGGAAAACCTGCTTCCTCCTAATATTGATTTTATCGGTCCGAACAAGACGACGCATATTCCTTTATTTCTGCAGATCCTCTTTGCTGAGATCGGGATAGAAATATTGAGGGTAGCGGCCATCCATACCCCCAGTCCGCTGTCGACGGCGATGGGTTTGATCGCTGCCGTATTGATCGGACAGATCGCGATCGATGTCGGACTGTTTGTTCCTGAAGTTATTCTCTATGTTTCTATAGCGGCGATCGGCGGTTTCTCGACCCCAAGCTATGAGCTGAGTGTAGCCAATAAGATGCTCCGGCTCCTGCTGCTATTCTTAACTGCCATTTTCCATGTGCCGGGATTTGTAGGTGGGGCCACCTTAATAATACTTTATCTGTGCTCGATGAAGAACTTGAATACCCCTTACTTATGGCCATTCATACCGTTTAACGCAAAAGCCTTCCTGCAGATTGTCATCCGGCTCGCTGTGCCGCTCTCAAAGATCAGGCCAAGCATCGTCCATCCGCAGAACAGAAAAAAACAGCCGACTTCCTAAGAAGTATTGCCGAAAGAATAAATTTGTGATAAATTTGTTCATAACAATTGGATATGCCTCATTTATTGATAATGGGGTAGAGGCGCAAAGCGGATCAGTAGGATGATGGAGTGAATGGACATGAAGAAATCATTTTAAAGGCCAATTTGCCGAAGTGTGAAGATGGTCCATACATCCTCATGCTGGGTCGCTGCCGAACAGACAGCGGACTGTCACTGCATCATGCAGTGGAGAACTATTCCGGCAAATGGGGGTACGGTGTAAGACAGCTAATGTACCTTAATACATTAGCTGTCTTTGTTTTTCGTCGGAACAGAATCTCTAATGGAAAAGCAGAGGGGAGATTTTTTCATGTATTTACATGGTACTAGTTCAATCAATGATGACAATCACTTAACAATCGGCGGGGTTGACACCGTTCAGCTGGCGAGTGAATATGGTACACCGCTTTATATTTATGATGTAGAGCTGATCCGCAAGCGTGCGAGGTCGTTCAAGAAAGCGTTTGAGGAACAAGGGATCAAAGCACAAGTGGCTTATGCAAGCAAAGCGTTTTCATGTTTGGCGCAAGTGCAGCTGATGGACGAGGAGGGAATGAGCCTGGATGTCGTATCTGGCGGGGAGCTGTATACCGCTCTTTCAGCTGGTTTTCCGGCGGATCGTATTCATTTTCATGGAAACAACAAAAGTTACGAGGAACTTCAATATGCTCTTCAATCGGAGATCGGATGTTTTGTTGTCGATAACTTTCATGAACTCCGCATGCTCGAAAGCCTTTGCAATCAGCTGAACAAGAACACATCCATCTTGCTGAGGGTTACTCCGGGTATTGAAGCTCATACACACGAGTACATCCTGACTGGGCAGGAGGATTCCAAGTTCGGTTTTGACCTTCAGAACGGCCAGGCAGAACAGGCGGTTCTAGAGTCGCTTGAATCACACCGTCTGAACCTCTTGGGCGTTCATTTCCATATCGGTTCACAAATCTTTGAGACCACGGGATTTGTTCTGGCGATTCAAAAGCTTTACGAATATCTCGGTAGATGGGACAAAGAATTTTCTTTCTTTCCTGAAGTCCTGAACCTCGGAGGCGGATTCGGCATCCGCTATACAGAAGAAGATGAACCGCTCGAACCGAAAGAATACATTGACGCGATGATTCAGGAGATCACCAGGTTATCTACTAGCGCCTCTGTTGCTGTTCCGGAAATTTGGATTGAACCCGGGCGTTCACTGGTAGGAGATGCAGGAACGACCATCTACTCGATCGGCTCTCAAAAAGATATACCTTCTGTCCGTCACTATGTGGCTGTCGACGGGGGCATGAGCGATAACATTCGTCCTGCTCTATATCAAGCCCAGTATGAGGCCGCGCTTGCAAACCGTGCTGGTGAAAAAGGAACGAAAAAAGTTTCAATCGCCGGGAAATGCTGTGAATCAGGGGATATGCTGATCTGGGACATCATGCTCCCGGAGACGAAGAGCGGAGACTTGCTCGCTGTCTTCTGCACGGGTGCTTATGGCTATTCCATGTCCAACAACTATAACCGCATACCCCGGCCGGCGGTCGTTTTTGCTGAAAAAGGGAAAGCTCGCCTCGTTGTGAAAAGAGAGTCTTACGAAGATCTTTTACGCCTGGATCTTCCTTTAAAGAACGGCGTGTTTGCCGGCAATTAAGATGAGCTTGCTGACCTCGCTGGACTCTGGGCTAAAAAAAGCATAAAATAATGAAGTATGTTGAATTCAGGAGGTTATATCTATGAAAAAAGGTTCTATCGAATTTGAAAACGGTGAAAAAATTTCCATCGAGCTTTTTCCGGAAGAAGCACCGGGAACAGTAGCCAACTTTGAAAAATTAGCGAACGAAGGTTTCTACAATGGGGTAACATTCCATCGTGTAATTCCTGGTTTCGTAGCACAAGGCGGAGACCCGACAGGAACAGGTGCAGGCGGCCCTGGCTATACGATCAAATGCGAAACAGCCGGAAACCCTCACAAACACGTGGCTGGTTCTCTTTCAATGGCACATGCCGGCAAAGACACAGGCGGAAGCCAGTTCTTTATCGTTCATGAGCCGCAGCCGCATTTAAACGGCGTTCATACTGTTTTCGGACAAGTTACCGAAGGGATGGACACGGTTCTAAGAATCAAACAAGGCGATGTAATGAAAGAAGTTAAAGTTTGGGAAGAATAAGAATAGTGAAAACCCCCGGTTTCCCGGGGGTTTTTTTGTGGGATTTTCTTGTTGGAAAAGGTTTTAAGTGCGCCGCTCGGCTTCAGCTCTTCTTTTTCATCCGCAGCTGCTTTTGCGCTTCACGTTCTAAAATAACATCACTCCGGTCACGCAGTTTATGCTTGTGCATGATCGTTTCATCCGCCATATTGCTTTCATTGCCCCAAACCGAGCCTTGTTTTTCGATACAGCGGCAGCACTGGTCCATAAGTGCTTCATCTGCAACAGGAAGATTCAGGTCTGTAAATGGCTTTCGGCATTCGATCTCATCCAATCTTATAATGAGCCTTTCCAGCAGCGCTGTGCAATCAAGTCCGAGCCTCGTGAGATCCTCTTTATGTGCGGACAGTTTACCGATTGCGCTCTTCATCATTCTGAGTGCTCCAATGTCATTGCCTCTGCGCTGATGGTAGAGTGAGACCGCGACCTGGATCAATCCGACCCAGACGCCGTTTTGCTGACCTTCGCTTTTCCAATGCTCTTCAAGTACTTCATGGCATTCGAAAAAGTCCCTCGATCCGTGGAAGTAGGCAAGGTATTCAATGTATGCTTCTGGGTACATCAATGGCCTCCTGGTTTGCTTTTTACAGTCTATCTTACTAAAAATTTTAAGATGCAAAAAGGAACTGTGTTTAAAATATGGTATAATTCCGGTACAATATTGAATTTGGAAACAGGGGTTACTACTATGAAGTATAGCGTGAAAGTCGATGCATTTGAAGGTCCTCTCGATCTGCTCCTGCATCTGATCACTTCGTACGAGATCGATATATACGATATACCCGTTGCTGCGATTACAGAGCAATATATGAACTATATACATACGATGCAGGAATTAAAATTGGATGTGGCCAGTGAATACCTGGTCATGGCGGCAACGCTTCTCGCCATCAAGAGCAAGATGCTGCTCCCAAAACAGGAACTACAGGATCTTGATCAGCAGATGGAGATTGAGATGGATGAAGATCCCCGGGAAGATCTCGTCCGCAGGCTTATTGAATATCGAAAATTTAAGCAGGCGGCAGTCGGCCTGAAGGAGAAAGAAACGGCCAGAAGCATGATCTTTACAAGAGAGGCTATGGATCTGACGTACTATGAAAACCAAGAAGAAGAAGTCAATCCCGTAGCTAACGTAACGATCTATGATATGCTCGCCGCCATGCAGAAGATTTTTACTAAAAAACTCGAGAAGGCGCCGAGAAAAACAACGATTGAGCGCCAGGAGATCCCGATTGAGACAAGGATGAAGCAGATCATCAATGAGATCCGCTATTCGAGCGGCAGAAAGAAATTTTCCGATCTTTTCACCTCCTCAAACCGGGAACATCTTGTTGTCACTTTTCTGGCTGTGCTGGAATTAATGAAGACGAAAGATGTGACATGTGAGCAAGAAAACAATTTTAGCGAAATTTTTATTTATGCAACAAAGGAGAATGAAGTTTGAGTCAATCAGCAGAACATAAAGCGGTCATTGAAGGGCTAATATTTGTTTCGGGGGAGGAGGGTATTGAAAAAAAGCAGATAGCAGACGTTCTGCAGATCAGCATGGATGCGGCTGAAGAGCTTCTTGATGAGCTGGTCAAAGACTACAAGTCTGATACGAGAGGCATGGAAATCATTGAAATCGCCGGTTCATTCCAGTTTGTTACGAAGCGCGAACATGCCGGCTATTATGAAAGGCTTGTATCTGCTCCCTCCCACTCCAGCCTGTCACAGGCAGCTTTGGAAACACTTGCAATCATCGCCTATAAACAGCCGATCACGAGGGCTGAAATAGAGGAAGTCAGAGGGGTAAAGACTGAAAAGCCGCTGCAGACGCTCTCTTCTAAAGGGCTCATCAAAGAAACAGGCCGTGCAGAAGGAACCGGCCGGGCTATTCTATACGGTACGACAAAGAATTTTCTGGAGCATTTTGGTTTAAAGTCATTGCACGAACTTCCGCCCCTCCCTGAGAAAGTGAACGATCAATCGATTGAAGAGGAAGCGGATCTGTTTTTTTCAAAGTTTCAAGAAACGATGGAATAATGGGAACAGGAGTTGAAGGCCTTGAAAATTAGAGCATGTACAGGATATGAGCTGGAAAAGGAAAAGCCGAACTCGCCGGAAGATTTTTTTAACCGTTCAGAAGTATTCTATGAACAAGAAGGACAAGAAAAAAGTTTTCAGCTTCTTTACGTGAGATATTTTGAGGAACAGCTCCTGCCGCGCATCTCGGAACAATTAATCACGGATGATGGAGAGCAGCTGGCGATTAAAGACATCGCAGCCCTGGTTTGCTTGCTTCATTTAAAGGATGCCCTGGAAAGAAGAAGACTTTACATGAACAGGGAGGAAAACTTTCTTTCTCTCTTTCAGAACGTGGATTGGTCTGATGTTAAAAAGATTTGGAAAACGGTAAAACAGCAGTAAAAAAACGTCTCCTTAATGGAGGCTTTTTTTATTAGAAAGAAATAAGGGCGTAAAACCGGTATTAAAAGGGAAAACTTACGTAACTACCCATACGGAGGTTTCAACATGCCCAAAATTGTATCCGTTCAAACAACGAATCTTCCACATAAGCTGGAACAAGAACAGGCTCTCGAATTTGCACGGGGATTATTTTCTCAGTCATTTAAAGATATTGAGAGACTTCTGAAGGTGTTTCACAATGGCGAGATTGCGACCCGCCATTTTGCGAAGCCGCTGGAGTGGTTCAAAGAAACGCACTCTTTTCAGGAGAAGAACGATTTTTACATCGAAACCGCAACCAAGTATGGCGGAAGAGCGATTAAAAAATGTCTGCAATATTCCCCCTTTTTAAGAAGGAATATTGAATATAAGGAGATTGATGCGATTTTCTTTATTTCCAGTTCTGGTTTTTCCACACCGAGCATTGAGGCAAGAATCATGAATGAACTGCCATTCTCACCCCATACAAAACGGGTGCCGATCTGGGGGCTTGGCTGTGCGGGAGGGGCATCGGGTTTTTCCCGAGCCTATGATTATTGCCGGGCGTATCCGAAAGCAAACGTCCTCGTACTAAGTGTTGAGCTGTGCAGCTTAACGTTTCAGCATGATGATCACAGTAAAAGCAACCTTGTCGGCACATCGCTCTTTTCAGACGGGGTCGGTTGTGCGCTTCTTTGCGGCGATGAGTCGGATGCGGCAGAAGCCTCAGCATTTCAAGCGATACCTGAAGTGAAAGATACGATGTCCACACTTATGCCGAACTCTGAAGATGTCATGGGGTGGGATGTGAAAGATAACGGACTCTATGTGGTATTTTCAAGGGACATACCGAATATTATCCGGGGCTGGCTGAAACCGAACGTGGACGAGTTCCTCGAAAAGAACAGCTTAACCGGGAGGGATATCAAACACTTTATCGCTCATCCGGGAGGAAAAAAAGTATTAGATGCCTACATTGATGCTCTTGAGATACCGCCGGAAAAGACGGAGATTTCCAAAGCGGTGCTGAAGGAGTTTGGCAATATGTCGTCAGCTACGGTGTTTTATGTGATGGAACGGTTTATGGCAAGAATGCCTGAACGGGGTGAAACCGGACTGATGGCAGCGCTTGGACCCGGTTTTTCTTCTGAACTGCTGTACATACAATGGACATAGGGGGGATGATCGTGTTTTTTCTTTTTCTCGGTGCACTGATTCTTCAAAGGCTTGCAGAGCTTGTAATCGCAAGGAGGAATGAAACGTTTCTTCGTTCGAAAGGAGCGTTTGAAGCAGGACAGGAACATTACAAATGGATGGTGGCGATTCATGCTTCATTTTTTTTCTTCTTGCTCCTCGAAGTCACACTATTCCATAAAGAGCCGGCCACCTGGTGGTGGATCCCTTTCTCTCTTTTTTTACTCGCCCAGATGGCCCGTGTTTGGTGCCTCAGATCGCTCGGGGCCTTTTGGAACACGAAAATTATTATTCTGCCTGGGGCACAAGTGGTGGCAAGAGGCCCTTACAAATATATCAGACACCCAAACTATTGTATCGTAACCATGGAGATCATCACGATCCCTCTTGTCTTTCAGGCCTATTTCACAGCTTTTCTTTTTCTTGTTTTAAACGCTGTTATCCTATCTGTCCGAATTCCAACAGAAGAGAGAGCCCTTCAGGAGGCAACCGATTACGGACAGCGATTCGACGGGAAAAACAGATTCTTACCTGGTGACGAAACATAATTGGATATAATTTACCATCATAACCGTCCTGTTTTTGCATAAACTTGTACAAAACAACTAAGGACGGGATACTTATGCTCTATACATCGAAAAAATGGATTCTGCCGATATTAATAGCCGTAATGGTCTTTCCTTACGCGCCATTTTCAGCTCATGCTGATGGTCCTGGTGTTTCCGCGAGAGCTGCTATCCTCATGGATCAGGATTCAGGAAGAATCCTTTATGCCAGAAATGAACACCGGCCGATGCGGATCGCCAGCATCACCAAAATCATGACTGCTATACTCGCGATTGAATCTGGAAAACTTCAGGACCGGGTGACGGTCAGCGAAAAAGCGACCAAAACGGAAGGTTCTTCACTTTATTTAAAGCCAGGTGAGCATATTTCCCTAAATGATCTGGTATATGGTTTAATGCTTCGCTCAGGGAATGATTCAGCTGTAGCCATCGCAGAGTATGTCGGAGGCAGCTTTGATGGTTTCGTTTACATGATGAATCAAAAAGCCCGGGAAATCGGCATGAAGAACACGCTTTTCCGCAACCCGCACGGACTTGATGATCATGATGACCATTACTCCACCGCCTATGATATGGCGGTGCTCACACGTTATGCCATGGAGAATCCTCAGTTCCGAGAGATATCGTCCTCTGCTATCTACCGGTCTCCTCAAGAAGGCGAGAAGTGGGATCGGGTTTGGCGAAACAAAAATAAAATGCTTAAACGGTATCCCTATTCTACGGGGGGAAAGACCGGCTATACAAGGCTTGCAAAACGAACACTCGTATCGACAGCCAAGAAAGACGGAATGGGGCTCATTGCAGTAACGCTGAACGATCCGGACGACTGGGAAGATCATGCTGCTATGTTTAATTTTGGCTATCGGACGTTTCACCTTGCCAGCATCGTGAAAAAAGGGGCCGTTGACGGAATCAAGCTGAAAGCCTATAAAAATAAGATTGAAGCTTCAAGAGATTTTCGATACCCTCTCATGAAAAGCGAGAAAAAAGAAGTTCAGAAATCCGTCACTCTATACCAGCCTCCAAAAGGAGGGAAGTGGAAAGAAGGAGCCATACCCAAACCGATTGGGAAAATGAAAGTCACGCTGGGGGAAACGATGATCGCAGATCTGCCTTTATATTATGAAGGAAAAGGATTGGTGAAGGAAGACAGCAAGACATTCTGGAGTGTATTCAAGGACATGGTGGCATCCCTTTTCTCAATCAGCTCAGGTGTAAGACATGGTTAATTACATCTGGGTGGGGATGATGGTGACAGGGTTCATTGTCGCCATGCTGACTGGAAACGTCGATAAGGTGAACGCGGCTGTTTTTAAAAGCGCACAGGAAGCAGTAACGATCAGTCTAGGAATGGTCAGTATCCTTGTTTTTTGGCTCGGCCTCATGAAAATTGCCGAAAAGAGCGGACTGCTGGAAATGCTTGCCTTTCTGTTCCGTCCAATCGTCAAGCGCCTCTTTCCGGATGTGCCCGAAGGCCATCCTGCACTCGGTTATATTTTATCCAATATGGTAGCTAATCTTTTTGGCCTTGGGAACGCAGCTACACCAATGGGGATCAAAGCGATGGAACAGCTGAAGAAACTGAACGGCGGGAAAAATGAAGCGAGCCGCTCGATGATCACCCTGCTGGCGATCAACACATCAAGCATCACGCTGATTCCAACAACGATTATTGCGATCAGAATGAATTATGGATCTTCCAATCCTACAGACATTGTCGGGACAACGCTGCTCGCAACGGGAGTCTCGACGGTGTTTGCACTTTGTATTGACCGTTTTTTCTATTATCGGTCAAGCAGGAAGGGGAAGAAATAGATTATGAGTTTCATAAATTCATTTTCAATCTGGTTTATCCCATTTTTGATCGGCTTTATTTTACTGTATGGAACAGTAAAAAAAGTTCCGACCTATGAAGCCTTTGTAGAAGGCGGAAAAGAAGGGTTCTCCCTCGCTGTCTCCATGATACCTTATCTGGTCGGAATGCTCGTTTCTATATCCGTGTTCCGGGCTTCAGGTGCGCTTGATCTCTTGCTTGATTTCGGGAAACCGTTCTTTGATTTTATTCACGTCCCCGGAGAAGTGGTGCCGCTCGGTCTGATGCGCACCATTTCAGGAAGCGGAGCACTTGGCATGACCTCTGATCTTATCGCTTCCAACGGGCCTGATTCATTCATAGGCAGACTGGCCTCTACGATTCAAGGAAGCACAGATACGACGTTCTATGTTTTAACCGTCTACTTTGGAGCGGTCGGCATCCGCAAGATGGGGTACGCGCTGAAAGTAGGACTCCTTGCTGACCTGGTTGGATTTATCGCTTCTATCATCGTCGTTACCATCGTATTTTCATAGAACACACCGAACCCACAAATGTTGTTCGGTGTGTTTTTGTGTGAAGAACATTGAAGCTCAGCTTGAGAAATGGAAGTGTAGAGAGTATGATGTTAAATGAGGTGAAATCATGGAACGTTTACAAAAAGTAATTGCACAGAGCGGCATTACATCAAGGCGAAAAGCTGAGGAATTAATATTGGAAGGAAAAGTTAAAGTCAATGGAACCGTTGTGCAGGAGCTTGGTACGAAGGTTTCTCCAAAAGACCGCATCGAAGTAAATGGAGTGCAAATAGAAAGGGAACAGCCTGTATACTTTCTGATGTACAAGCCTTCGGGTGTCATCACTGCTGTTTCGGACGACAAAGGTAGAAAGGTTGTTACGGATTATTTTCAGGATATCGTGGAAGAGCGGATCTTTCCGGTCGGCCGTTTGGACTATGACACTTCTGGTGTTTTGATCATGACCAACGACGGTGCATTTGCCAATGAACTGATGCATCCGAAATATAAGGTGGACAAATCGTACATCGCGAAAGTAAAAGGTATTCCCGAACGGGAAGTGCTGAAAAAGCTTGAAAAGGGGGTCGTGCTGGAAGATGGCAAGAC
Source organism: Fictibacillus sp. WQ 8-8 (assembly GCF_024494405.1). Lineage (NCBI taxonomy): Bacteria > Bacillati > Bacillota > Bacilli > Caryophanales > Fictibacillaceae > Fictibacillus > Fictibacillus sp. WQ 8-8. The sequence continues at coordinate 193,159 of NZ_JAMXKG010000004.1, read as the reverse complement.
CGCGCCTGCAAAAGTGAAGTTCATCTCAGGGGACAGGAAGAAACAGACCTCTATTATTGAACTGATCATACACGAAGGTAGAAACCGGCAAGTCAGAAGAATGTTTGAAGCGATCGGACATCCGGTGATGAAACTGAAGAGGGAGCGTTATGCTTTTTTAGATGTGAAAGGGCTGAATCCTGGCGAATTCAGAGAACTGACGCCGCATGAAGTGAAACAGCTGCGCAACCAGGCTGTCACACAACCGTCAAAAAAGAGAGGCCATAAATAAAATTTCAAGCGTTATAGTTAAGTTGGGAACATATAAAATGGGGGCGTCATAATTGAAAAAGAAAAGAAGACTGGTGTTTCGCTCAATTCTTCTTGCCGTCATAGCTCTTGCCGTCGGTTATACCTTTTACAATAATGTGTTTCAAGATAAGAGCGGCAGTGTGCAAAAGGGCGATAAGGCACCTGATTTTGAGCTGACGGATCTGCAGGGAAACAAAGTCCAGCTGTCAGATTACAAAGGAAAAGGAGTGTTCTTGAATTTCTGGGGAACATGGTGCAAGCCTTGTCAGCGCGAGATGCCATATATGCAAAAGGAATATAAAGAGTATCAGAAACATGGAGTAGAGATTCTGGCCGTCAACGTTGGAGAATCCAATGTTTCTGTGAAAAATTTTGCGGACCGCTTTCATCTGTCCTTTCCTATTCCACTCGATGGTTCACGGGAAGTGACGAAGGCTTATGGCATCGGACCGATTCCTACAACATTCCTTGTTGATAAGAACGGAAACATCATTGAGAAAACGAGTGAATCACTTTCTAATGAAACGATTAAAGAGTATATGGAAAAAATCAAGCCGTAACGGGGTGTGCAAATTTGAAAACGATACAATGTGAATGCGGCCACAAGAATCCGTTCGGAACTGAGATTTGTGAATCGTGCGGGAAGCCGTTAAGCAACGAAAATTCGCGCGAGCTGATCAACATGAGGTATGAGGGCAGCGCTATTCGTTCCCAGACCTATAACAAAACGTTTATTGATAAGATCTGGAACTTCTTTTCATCCGTAAAAGTGGGCATTGGAATCATTATTGTTATTTTAATAGCAGCAGCAATCGGCACCATTTTCCCGCAAGAAATGTACATACCTCCCAATGTGGATCCAACGACGTATTATAAACAGGAATACGGGACACCGGGACAAATCTTCTATCTGCTCGGTTTTCACAACCTATATGGTTCTTGGTGGTTTTTACTGCTCCTTGCAGCTCTTGGTATATCTCTCATTATCGTGAGCATCGACAGGGGCGTTCCTCTTTACAGGGCGCTTAAACACCAGCGAGTGACACGCCATGAAAGCTTTATGAAGAGGCAGCGTCTTTTTGCGGTTTCTGATCAGGGGATCTCACTTGAGCAGGTGAAGAAGGTTCTGTCAGGCAAACGCTACAGAATTAAAGAAGATAACGGCAACATACTGGCAGAGAAAAACAGGTTTTCCAGATGGGGTCCTTATGTGAACCATACAGGGCTCATCATCTTTTTGATCGGAGCCATGCTTCGCTTTTTCCCGGGTATGTATACAGATCAGACACTTTGGATCAGAGAAGGGGAAACGACTGCTGTACCTGGAACGAAAACAGACGAAGGCCAGTATTATTTAAAGAACCATAAGTTTGTTATGGAGCTCTACAATAAAAAGGACAAGCAGTTCTCCAACGCACTAAACCAGGTGGGCAACGAGGTGCCGAAGAACTATCAGAGCAATATTACGCTCTACCATGCAAATCCTGCCCAAGTTGTAGGAGCAGCTCCGGAACTGAAGAAAGTTAAAGATGCTAAGATTAAAGTGAATGAGCCGCTGACTTTCGGGGATTATGCCCTTTATCAAGTAGATTTCAAGCTGAACGAGTTTCATAGAATGAACCTGAAGCTTGAAAAGAAATCGACGGGGAAAAGCTTTGGGGAAATCAAGATCAATCTCTTTAATCCAAAGTCGGCGTATGATCTTGGAAACGGCTACAAAGTGAAAATGGTTGAATACTTCCCGAATTTTAAGCTCGATGAAGACGGCCAGCCGACAACAGAAAACAGCGTGCCCGACAATCCGGCATTCGTATTTAAGATGATTACCCCAGAGACGCCAAAAGGAGAAACCGCTTTTATAGGAATTCGTAAGAACGTAGAAGCCGGCAACAACAAGTATAAGATGACCTTCTCCGGTCTCGGAACGAAAAACGTATCAGCGTTAACCGTCAAGAAGGACAGAACACTTCCAATCATTATTGTTGGCGGAATTATCTTCATGCTTGGGGTGGTCCAGGGACTGTACTGGAATCACCGCAGAATTTGGATTCAGCAGAAAAACGGGCAATTATGGATTGCTGCTCATACGAATAAAAACTGGTTTGGCCTGAAAAAAGAAATGCAGGCCATTTCGGAGGAATCCGGGCTGGTCATGCCTGTTGACCAAAGTGGCGAAAAAAGCGCTTAAGCCCTGACTGGAGGTTATTATGGCTCAACTTAGCAGTAATTTGCTTTATATTGCATTTATTATTTATTTAATCGCAACAGCTGTCTTTGCCATGTCTCTTTCTGACAAAAAAGGAAAGGAAAAAGCAGCCTATACTAAGAAATGGGGAAGAACTGGGTATGTACTTTCCATCCTGGGCTTCATCTCACAGCTTGGATATTTCGTTACGAGATGGATCGCGAGCGGACATGCACCGGTCAGCAACCTGTTTGAATTCACTACTTTCTTTGGGATGATGATGGTGTTTGCTTTCATCCTTTTATATGGCATTTACAGAACAAATGCCCTTGGGGTGTTCGCGATGCCGATCGCCCTGCTGGTCATCGCATATGGCAGCATGTTCCCGAAAGATATCGCACCGCTCATTCCGGCACTTCAAAGTGATTGGCTGAAAATACACGTAACGACTGCAGCCCTCGGCGAAGGCATCCTGTCCATCTCATTTGCGGCAGGGTTCATCTACCTGATTCGCGTGGTTGATCAAAGCATTTCATCCAAAAAGACAAAGATGCTTGAGATCATTATGTATCTGCTCTTATGTGTACTCGGTTTCGTTCTTGTAAGTGCGATCTCTTCAGCAGCCGGCTATGAGACGAAGTTTGATTGGACGGACAAGAGGGATCAAAAAACGGAGTTGACGTACAATTTGCCGGCTCTCGTAGGCCCTCCGAACGGAACGCAGGCAGACAATCATTTCGGACCGCTACTGAAATCTCCATCCTGGATGAATGGTGATGAAGCACCAAAGAAATTTAACACATTCATCTGGTCCCTGCTCATGGGCGGAGTACTGTATGGGATCATCCGGCTGATCTTAAGAAAGCGGATCACCGCAGCCATTCAGCCAAAACTTATGAATCTTAAACCGGATCTTGTTGATGAGATCAGCTATCGCTCTGTTGCCATCGGTTTTCCTGTTTTCACACTTGGCGCACTCATTTTTGCGATGATCTGGGCACAGCAGGCATGGACAAGGTTCTGGGGATGGGATCCAAAAGAAGTATGGGCACTGATCACTTTCTTGTTCTATGCGGCCTATCTGCATTTTCGGCTTTCAAGAGGCTGGCATGGCGAGAAGTCTGCCTGGCTCTGCGTCATCGGATTTGTCATCATCATGTTTAACCTTGTTGCGGTTAACCTTGTGATTTCCGGTCTTCATTCCTACGCATAATTAGCGCAGGCCTATACCCTTCATGTCAGGTTTGTTTCCTGGTATGAAGGGTTTTGTGATATACAAAGTGTTCATGTATGATAGAAGGGCAGATACATATGAAATGGAGGAACAGCAGTGGAAAAAGAAGCGAAAATTCTTGTTGTTGATGATGAAGAAAGGATTCGCAAGCTTTTAAAAATGTATCTTGAAAGAGAAAATTACGAAGTAGATGAAGCGGAGAACGGAGAGGAAGCGCTTGACTACTCTTTGACCTTAAATTACGACTTGATCTTGCTGGACGTGATGATGCCCGGCATGGATGGAACGGAAGTCTGTGAAAAACTCCGGCAAAGGAAAGCCACGCCTGTTATCATGCTAACGGCTAAAGGTGAGGAGATGAACCGGATACAAGGATTTGAATCAGGTGCTGACGACTATATCGTAAAACCGTTCAGCCCCAGAGAGGTCATCCTCAGAGTGAAGGCACTGCTGCGCAGGTCTTCATCTACCAAGTTCCTGCAGACTGAATCCGTCGCTAAAAATATCATCGTGTTTCCGCACCTGACGATCGATCATGACGCTCATCGCGTGATCGCTGGGGGAAAAGAAGTCAACCTGACTCCTAAAGAGTATGAACTGCTGTATTATCTGGCGAAGACCCCGGATAAAGTGTATGCAAGGGAGCAGCTTTTAAAAGATGTTTGGAATTATGAGTTCTTCGGAGATCTTCGGACGGTTGATACTCATGTCAAACGGCTGCGCGAGAAGCTAAATAAAGTTTCCCCTCAGGCAGCATCGATGATTGCGACAGTGTGGGGAGTGGGCTACAAATTTGAGGTAGCTGAACAAGAATGATCTGGCGCAGCGTAGTCGGAAAACTTTGGGTAACCATATTGCTTCTTGTTTCCGTAGTCCTTTTTATTTTAACAGTGCTGCTTACACAATTCGTAGAAAGATACCACGATGAACAAGCAGAGCAGCAGCTTACCAAGCTTGCCCAAAAAATGGTGGAGCTCGTGGAGCATTATGACAACAGGGAAGAGGCTTTGCGGATTTCTTCAGAGCTTGTCGACGCTTATTCATTAAATGCGATGTTCATCATGGATAAAAAAGAATACTATTCTCCGACACCGAGGAAGAATGAGGAACCGGACTTGCCAGTTAAAGTGTTCTTTAAAAATGATTCACTGGCGTCCGTCTACAAAAAAGGAAACAAAGTCGTTAAAAAAGGCGATTTTCCCGTTATGTCAAATGGTAAAGAAAAACATAACCGGCTGCTGATCGTCGGGCTGCCTTTTAAAATGGAGAACGGGAAAACGGGTGCGGTGTACATCTACCAGTCACTCGAAAACATCGCCGAAAGTACGAACTATACGAAGCGCCTTATCTTTTTATCAGCAGGAATTGCCATTATCTTAACGACGATCTTTGCGTTCTTTCTTTCGAGCCGAATCACCGCCCCACTGCGTAAAATGCGGGAGGCGGCCTCCCATATGGCCAGAGGAGAGTTTGATATGAAGGTTCCGATGCTGACGCACGATGAGATCGGAGAACTTGCCATGGCCTTTAACCGGATGGGAAGGCAGCTGAAAAACTTTATTACTGCGCTGAATCAGGAAAAAGAACAGCTCTCAGGAATCCTTAGTTCAATGGCAGACGGGGTTATTACCTTTGACAGGAGAATGAGCATACTTGTATCCAATCCGCCGGCTGAACGCTTCTTGCAGGCCTGGTATTATGAACAGGGGATGGACCGTAACAAAGATAAGACCTTGCCTGATCAGCTTACAGAGCTGTTTGAGAATGTTGTTACCCTTGAAAAAGAACAGTACATTGAAATTGATATTCAGGGGCGAAGCTGGGTGGTGCTCATGACGCCTCTCTATAACCAGTCCTATGTAAGGGGAGCTGTTGCCGTTTTACGGGACATGACAGAAGAAAGACGGTTGGATAAATTAAGAAAAGATTTCATCGCGAATGTCTCTCATGAACTCAGAACACCGATTGCCATGCTTCAAGGATACAGTGAAGCGATCGTTGATGATGTGGCCGGCTCCAAGGAAGAAGAAAAGGAAATCGTTAAGATTATACATGATGAATCTCTGCGCATGGGCCGCCTTGTAAATGAACTGCTTGATCTTGCGAGGCTTGAAGCGGGCCAGATGAAACTGCACCCCGTTAATGTATCTGTCACTGAATTTTTTGAACGGGTAGTCCGCAAATTCTATGGAATCGCGAGGGAAAGGGAAATCGAGCTCATACTGGATATCAATACAGATGGTACGGCAAGACTTGATCCTGACCGGATCGAACAAGTGTTGACCAACCTGATCGACAATGCACTCCGCCATACAGCCAGCAGCGGTAAAGTTTCCATCCGGGTCGGTTCCGCTGGGCAAGGATTGAAGATCGAAGTTACCGACAATGGATCAGGAATCGCAGAAGAAGATCTGCCTTTTGTTTTCGAACGGTTTTATAAAGCGGATAAAGCCAGAACACGGGGGAAGAAAGGCGGAACCGGGCTTGGCTTGGCGATCGCCAAAAATATCGTGGTCAGCCACAGCGGCACGATTTCTGTTCACAGCAAGCTGAACGAAGGTACGACATTTTCGATCTTTTTGCCGCTATCTGTTGAAGAATAGTAAAACACCTCGATTATTCTTGTTCCATAAGAAACAAAAACACCATAAAACAAACGACTGAAGTGAACTGCACTCCTCTTGTTAGACACAACTAACAACGGGAGGAGCAGTTTTTTTGTTCTGTTTTATGCAGAGCCGCATAACATGAAAAGGTGATTCTAGTTTCAGGGAGGAAAAGATGAAAGATTACGGAAGGCGATTTCTTGTTGTATTGGCTATCACCTTGTGCATCGGAATTCTGTTTGTGGGCGGCAAGGGCGGCAAGGCAAAGTCAGGAGAAAGTTTTGAAAAACACTTGAAGGAGGCCGAAATTCATGTTACAAAAGTGGATAAGGATTTGCCCAAGAATTAGGTTGAAAAATTAGAGGAGGAACAAGCTTGCCGACAGACTATCACAATCATTTAGAAAAGGGAACGCTAACACTGGACTATCTTGAAAGGTTTGTTAACCAGGCTAGAGAAAGAGAGATCAGCCATTTTGGAATCTCTGAACATGCCTATCATTTTTACCAAACGAAAGATATAGTGAGCAAACCTTGGATGGAAGAACGAAGATATTATGACATGAAAGACTATGTAGACTTGTTTCATGAGGCATGGTCGAAAGATCTGGATGTAAAGATGTCGATCGAGATGGATTATACGCCAGGCCGGCATAAAGAGATGGAAAGTTTTATATCAAGCTATGATTTTGATTATGTGATCGGTTCCGTCCATTGGGTTGGAGACTTTGGCATTGATCTTGCTGAGTACCGGAAAGAGTGGGAACGCAGGGATCTTTATGAGGTCTACAGACAATATTATGATCAAGTGGTAACACTTGCAGATTCCAATCTTTTTGATATCATCGGGCATATCGACCTTGTTAAAATTTTCAACTACATACCGAATGATGAGGAATTTATTCTTGAACAATATGAACGGGCGACAGACGCGCTCAAGAATTCAAAAACATGCGTTGAGATCTCTACTGCCGGATTGCGCAAACCGGTTCAGCGGCTTTATCCAGAACCAGTATTACTAAAAATGTGTCGAAGCAAAGGGATTCCGATCGTATTTTCTTCTGATGCTCACGAACCGTCCCATGTGGGTGCTGATTATGGACAGGCTATCCAACTGGCAAGGGAAGCTGGTTATACGTCTGTAATGACGTTTACTAAAGGAGAACGAAAAGAAATCTCGTTTTAAAGCATAAAAAAAGCATGGAAGCCTTTGCTTCCATGCTTTTTTTGTTGTTATTACAGGTTTATAGTAGTAGCGGAAACTACGTCAGAGAGCTCCTTGATCCTCAGTAATACATCCTGATCCAGCTCTTTGTCAAATATAAGCATCATGATTGCTTCACCGCCGGCCATCTTTCTCCCCACCTGCATTGCAGCGATGTTGACCTCCAGATCACCGAGCAGCTTTCCGACTCTGCCGATGACACCAGGCTTATCGACATGCTCAATGTATACGAGGAATCCTTCAGGAACAAAATCAGTGGAATATCCGTTGATGTTGACCACTCTTGGGCCATAGCCGTTGATATACGTGGATTGAAGGCTGAAGCTTTCTGTTTCGCCGATAACACGGGCTTCAATGATATTTTCATAGCCTTGTGTTTCTGTGCTGTATTTTTCGCTAAATGAGAAGCCTTGCTCTTTCGCGATGAGCGTGGCATTGATATCATTGACAATCCGGTCTACTCTTGGCTGTAAGAATCCGGACAGAAGGCCTCTTGATACTAATCCTGTATCCAATTCTGTGATAGTTCCGGCAAAGGTAATCTTAATCTCTTTAATCGGAGAAGAGAATGACTGTGATAGAAACTGGCCGGAAACTTTAGCAAGTTCATAATAAGGATAGATCTTCTGAAAGTCGTCATTGGAGACGGCTGGAAGGTTCACCGCGTTTTTGACGGGCTTGCCTTTGGAGAAGGTTAAGATTTCTTTGGCAACCTGTGCAGCAACATTCATCTGTGCTTCTGCGGTTGAAGCCGCGATGTGAGGAGTGGCGATCACGTTCGGCAGGTGAACAAGCCGGTTCTCAACAGCCGGTTCCTGCACGAACACATCAAGGGCACAGCCTGCAATATGGCCGTTTGATAGGTAGGCGTAAAGGGCCTCTTCATCAAGGATGCCGCCCCTCGCACAGTTGATCAAATAAACGCCTTGTTTGGTCTTTGATAGATTCTCGGTGTTGATGAGGTTTTTTGTTTCTTTCGTAAGCGGTGTATGGACGGTAATAATATCACTGCTCTCGAGAAGTTCATCCAGGGTAACAGGAACGACCTGCAGTGTTTTTGCCCTTTCTGCCGTTAGAAACGGATCAAACACTTGGACTTTTGAACCAAACGCACGAGCCCGTTTGGCAAGCTCTGTTCCAATCCTCCCAAGTCCTACGATCCCGAGCACTTTTCCGGAAAGCTCAGCTCCTGTAAAGCTTGAACGGTTCCATTTTCCTTCTTTAATCGATTGGTTCGCCTGAGGAATCTTTCGAAGGATTGCCATGATCATCGCAAATGTATGCTCAGCTGTGGAAATCGTGTTTCCATCAGGTGCATTAATGACCAGAACTCCGCGCTGTGTTGCTGCATCGATATCTATGTTATCCACACCGACACCTGCACGCGCTACAATTCTAATGTTGTGAAAAAGGGATAGAAGTTCTTTTGTTACTTTAGTGGCACTTCTTACGACCAAAGCGTCGATACTCTCTGGATCTTGAACGTCCTCAACACTGCCATAAATGACTGAAACGCCGGACTCTTTCTCCAGAGCTGCCATTCCTTCTTTTGCTATTGAATCTGCTGCCAGCACACGAAACATCTCATCCACTCCCAGTTTGTAATTACAGCTTATATTGCCAGAATATTTATATAATATTGATAATTTAACACAGGGCTATTTAGAGTACAAACGAAATTTGAGAGAAAATCTAAACGAAATAAAGAAGAAAGAGGGGAGAACTTTAGAGAAGGACGATGAAATCGTTTACGCAAAATTTATAATTGACAATGGTTATCATTTAATTTTAAATGAAAGAGAAAATAAAAACCCTCCAGCATCAGCATGAAGGGCTTTGTATTTTCTTCTATTCGAATTTCAATGCATCGCCGTCAAACGGTTCGTCTGCCACTTTAATAGAATCTGTTGGGCAGCCTTCGAAAGCATCCTGCATATCGTCGATCAATACATCTGGAATTTCAACAATTCCTTGGTTTTCATCGAGAGTAACAAAGGCGATGCCTTCATCATCATAATCATAAATATCGGGCGCAGCAGCTCCGCAAGCTCCGCAGGCAATGCAAGTGTCTTTGTCTACAATTGTGTACTTTGGCATATTTATAACCTCCTAATCATGGTAAGAACAATGCAATAAAACACGAATACATTCAAAATGTTATACTTCAATATATGTGTGCTATTCATATTGTAATTTATTAGCTACCAATAATTCAATAGAAAAAATAATGGTTTATGTCACAACTCCCTTTAACTTCATGTTTCCCCTGGTTTTTCTCCGCTAAACGAATTCTGCTTCTTTATTAGTTTACAGATGCGTGTTAGGCTAAAGATTATTTAAGTGTGGTGATGGATGATGAATACACGAGATGGCATACTCCTCTATTGTTTGAAACAATTTAACGGTGAACGAAGTCTGTCAGGAATCTTGCATTTGGTAAAAGGGAAGAAAACCTCGCAGACACTTTCTGACGGACACCTTTTTAATCTCTCTTTTTTATTTGGGGTCTTGCCGAGCCTCGAACGTGAAGATTTTGAAAAAACGATCAGCCATCTCATTGAGCTCAGTTTGGCCAAAAGGCTGGAAGACCGGTATATCATTACAGAAGAAGGGGATGAACAATTAGCCAAGCTTCTGAAGGATCGTCCGTATCTATTCGCCTTTAACGGTCTTCGCTACAGAAACGCAGAACTTCCATTTTACAGGCTTCTTGCTCTATACATACAAGCAGTATCTCACAGTACCCGAAACAATTATGATTTTCTGCCGGTTTCAAGAGACCCGGTGACGCTTTATCTTGTGAAAAGAATATTTCCGAAGCAGAACGAGAGGCAGGCGGAGGCGGATCAGTTATACAGAGAATTTCTTTCACTCCTCGGTGAACTGCCCGGCCGCCATGCAGAGATATTTGTATTAAAATTAAGCAGGTACGGAAGAACAGGTCTCACGAATAACCAAGCGGCTAGTGTATTAGGGCTGCCTGTAGAGGATACTGAGCTTATTTTCCGTTCTGTGCTCCACTATCTTCTCATGAATGCAGAAGAAGGGCAAAAATTTTACCCCGTATTGAACAAACTCGTAAACTGTCTGGAAATAAACGATCCTCTCACAGTATCCGCTCAAAAGACGTGGAGATTGCTGAAATCTGGAAATAGCATGGAACAGATCATCATGATCAGAAAGATGAGAAAAAGCACAATTGAAGACCACTTAGTAGAGATTGCGATCCACTATCCCAACTTTTCGGTCGACCCTTACGTAACCGAACAGGAACAAGAAAAGATAATAGCTGCCTTTGAAAAGCTGCAGACTAAAAAACTAAAACGCATAAAAGAAAGCCTCGGAGATGACATCTCTTACTTTAAAATACGTCTCGTACTAGGAAGGGCAGGTGATCGAATTGGAGCTGGAAGCCCTGTTAAGTAAAAAATTCGGATATGATGAATTCCGCACTGGACAGAAGGAAGTGATCGAAGACATTCTGATGGGAAATGACGTACTGGCCATGATGCCTACTGGTAAAGGAAAATCATTATGCTATCAGCTTCCAGGCAACATTCTTTCCGGCTCAATCATCATTGTCTCACCTCTTCTTTCACTGATGGAAGACCAGGTGGAACAGCTTAAGCGTTCTGGGGAAAAAAGAGCGGTGGCTTTAAACAGTTTTATGGATTTTGAAGAAAAAAGAAGAGTGCTTCACAGGCTCTCTTCTTATAAATTTATATACGTTTCTCCTGAAATACTTGAAAATGAATTTGTACTCAACGAACTGAAAAAAATCTCCGTCTCTCTGTTCGTTGTTGATGAGGCGCATTGTATATCCCAATGGGGCCATGAATTTCGGACCAGTTATCTAAAACTGGCGTCATTCCGAAGCAATATTGGGAATCCCCCTTGTCTTGCTCTGACAGCGACCGCTACACCGGAAGTCAGAGATGATATCACAGCAAAGCTTAAAATGAAAAGCTGTACGATGCATGTTTATCGTGTGGACCGGCCGAACATTACGTTAACAGTAGAGCACTGCACGGAGCATCTGGATAAACTGAATCGTGCCATTGAACTCGCTTCCTCATTAAATGGACCTGGAATTCTTTATGCCTCGACAAGATCATGGGCTGAAAACCTTGCAGAAAATCTGAGAGAAAAAGGGATGAATCGTGTAGCTGCCTACCATGGGGGGCTTGAAAATGAGGATCGGCTGTTGATCCAAAAACAGTTTCTAAATGATGAACTTGATATCATTTGCTGTACGAATGCTTTCGGCATGGGCATCAACAAACCAAACATCCGGTTTGTTGTCCATTTTCATATGCCTTCTGCCATAGAGTCTTATGTCCAGGAAATCGGCCGGGCGGGAAGAGACGGCAAAGAGAGTCTCGCTGTTTTGTTATATTGCAGAGGGGATGAAGAAATTCCGGGGATGTTTATTGACCATGAGTTTCCAGATGAGGGACAGGTACTCCATTGTGCTTCACTTCCTGCGGCTGACCGCGTTTCATTTTCGGGTATGCTGGAAAGGTTTGAGATGAGTGACAGCGCAAGAAGATTTTTGCTTTATCAGTTTGAAAAAGAGGGTTACTTTTTAAACGAAGGAAATGTGCTGCAGGATGAAGCCAAGGAACGTATTCTTCAAAAAATGAAAAACAGAAAAGCTCTGAAACGCAAAAAAATAGAAGAAATGGTAGAATGGACAAGAGGAGATTTTTGCAAACGAGAAAAGATTGCACACATCTTTCATGATGAGATGGGGGAACGCCCGGATAATTGCTGCAGCCACTGCAAGGCAGATATCGGACATTTCATCCAAAAGGAAACTCGTACAAATCCTCAGCCTGCTGCAGCTGTGAATTGGCAAAATGAGCTGCAACTAATTTTTAATCAGGAAAGTGATGATCATCATGAAGAATTGGGATCAAGCACAGCTGATCCGGCAAATGAGCGACCGAGAATTACGCACTAATATATATATTTCCCAATTTCTATTCTTTGCTGCCGGAACAGCCATCATGTGGTTTGCGGGCTTTGATCTGAACAAGTTCCGATGGGAAAGCTTTAATATCATAGTTTTGGGAGCAGGAACCGCATTAGCGGTAGTCATTATTAACCTCCTTCTGCATAAATGGATGCCGAAACGTTACTTGGATGACGGAGGGATCAATGAGCGCATCTTCCGCTCGGTTCCGGTCTGGCATATTGCTGTACTAACAGCTGTCATTTCGTTTTCAGAAGAGTGGCTCTTTCGGGGAGCTGTACTGCCCTTGCTCGGCTTGAGCTTAACAAGTATACTTTTTGCAGTCCTCCATGTACGATATATAAAAAAGCCTGTACTTTTCAGTGCAGCGGTTCTACTTAGCTTTCTTCTCGGATATTTATACCAATACACTGAGAATCTGCTTGTTCCGATGACCGCTCATTTTTTTATCGATTTTTTTCTTGGGCTGCTGATTTCCAAAGGATGGCTCACGACCCATCCTAAATCTTATCCAATAGAGGACAACGGAGGTGGTACTCATGAAGAACATGAGTGAACAATCTGAACTAATAAACGATCGTCCGCTGCCTTCGAGGAAGGAATTTCATAAAAGAAAAACGGAACAGATAAGAAAAGGAAATGCAGTGGAACCCGAGAGTTCTTCTGAAGAGAAAAAAAAGAACCGGCTGCCGCTGGCCCAATCTCTGCTTGTTATTTTCTTGCTCCTCGTTGTTTTTATCCTTACATATAACTATTGGTTTCCGAGAGTAACGGATCCGTTAAAAGGAAATGACGATGTGCAGAAGGTGAAAATAGAATCATGAAGTAGTAAAAGGATGCTGATGCAAAATTCGTCAGCATCCTTTTTTTATAACAAAGCCTATTAAAATGGCCTCTGGAGACGAGATTAAAAACGGGAAGCCATTGGGAATGATTTAATCTTATTTTGCATACGTTGAAGCAGGAGGGGGCTTATATGAACGCAATCAACTACTGGAAGGTCGAGCCTTTTATCTCAGAAATCTGCAAAGTGGTGCTTCAGACGCTGATTGAAAAGAAAGAACAGAAAGACCAGTATGATAGACAGATGAAATGGTGGGCGTTTTATAGTTCGCTCATGGGCTGCCTGGCGTTGATCTACTTGTATGGTTTTAAGTTAACCCATGCTGAAAGTGTACGGGCGGCGTTGTTTTCACTCGCAGGTGACAGGATGATCTGGTTTATCGGGATTTATTTTCTAGTGGCAGGGGTTCAGTGGAAACGGCTCAAAAAGAAGTGTGCAAAAGCGGATGATGAATATGAAAGCATCAGGAAAGAGATTATTGAACGCGGAGACGATTTATGGCCAAGGCCGGAAATGTGGAAGAACAGGTATCAGGTATTGGAGTATGTTAAATCTGAGTACAACATAAATCTGTATCATAAATGAAGAGCTAGATCGCGCTGGGGCATCCGAAAAAGAAGTGATCAGCGATGGAATGTTTCTCTGAATTAATGACTACAAAATGGTCATCCATCGTCTCGATGCGCCCGAAAGCTATAGTTCTATGGGAATTCGGACAATAGACTTCAACTGGGAGTCCAAGTTTTTCGTTATATCTTAGATCTTTATTTAACACGAGAGATTTTGTCTTGATTTTTAATAAAGTCATGATGTTCCTCTCCATTCTTTTTTAAGTTTTTCACTGGTTAATTCAATGATAAGTCAATTTTACAGTATTTTCAATAAAAGATTTTAAATATTCTTAAAATTTAAAACGAGTGGCTGGGGGGAGGAAGTGAAAGGGTATGTTTGTAAAAAGCAATATGATCCCACTGCGTAAGACACATTTTGTGAAGGAAAAAGATTCTGTAAAACAAGTGCTTGATCTTCTGCAAAAGTATGATATTGACGGAGTTCCGGTCGTCTCTGATAACAGGTTTAAAGGGATTCTTACACGGCATTCCATCTATGAAGCTTTTTTTGCGAGCGGCAAGACAAAGGAGCAATTTTTAGCAAAAACAAAAGCCGGCGATATTGCCTGCTGCAGAAACCTGACCATCAGTGAAGATGAAATGTTTGAAAGGACCCTGCTGATGGTAAAAGATATGCCGATCGTTGCCGTAACTGACAAACATAATCAATTGCTTGGCGTCGTTACCCGGTATGATGTGCTGGAGCAGTTTCAAAGCGCGTTCGGCATGAAAAAGCCCGGGATTAGAATATCCTTCGCTTCCCTTGAAACGGAAGGGAGGATTGCCCGATTGTCTGAGATTACAAAGCAATTTCACGAGAATATTATTTCACTGACTACATTTGATGAAACGGATCAGCTCGTAAGACGGATGGTAATGAAAGTGGAAAAAACACCAAATCTTGAAAAGTTTGTGGAAAAGCTCAGCCAGTCTGGATTCAGAATTTTAAGCATACATGAGGATTGATCCGGCCAGCCCTGTATACCGGGGCTGTCCTTTTTATCAATTTTCAGTTAAAATGTGTTTTACAAAAAGTTATTAACGGGGATTAACATCATACTCCCTATCTTTTTAGTTCTATGCATGTACGAGTATATTTGTGAGGCGTTGTACAAATTTTACACAAGGTAAGCAGTCCGCTATACTTATAGGTATAATCAGCTATTGGAGGATATAGAAATGGCTTCACAGGAAGGGAAATACAATATTAAAGCCGTTTCAAAAATGCTTGGAATCCAGGCGGGAACATTAAGAGCCTGGGAGCGGAGATATTCCATCATCCAGCCCAAGCGCAATGAAGCTGGCCACAGGCTATATACGGATGAACACATCTATATCATTAAATGGCTCATGAATAAAATTAATCACGGTTTCACCATTAGCCAGGCTGTAGATCTGCTTGAACATCATGAAAATAACATCGATCAGTTCGTCGTCGAGAACAGCAGCCAGAAGGATAGGGCTGTCCAACTGGCGGACGAGCTGCTGTCAGCACTCCTTTCTTTCCATGAAAACAAAGCCAAGGAAGTTTTGGACCGTGCATTCAGCCTGTTTACCATAGAAAAAGTAACGATTGATATACTAGGCTCTTTACTCGTAAAAATCGGCCATATGTGGGAGAACCATAAAATTACGGTTGCCCATGAGCATTATTCGACCTCTTTTTTGAAGGCGAAGATCGGGAACATACTCTATCATCTTCCTGTCGACGGTTACTTGCCAAAAGTAATGGCGGTTTGCGGATTAAAAGAGACCCATGAATTAGGTTTACTGATCTTCACACTGTACTTGAGGCAAAAAGGGTTTGAAGTCATCTATCTCGGTGAAGGAATCCCTCCCGAGGATCTTAATGTTGTCATTAAAGAAATCGACCCTAAATTGTTAGTTGTTTCCTGTACGATGGAACAACATACTTCTCAGACCCTGAAATGGCTTGAAAAGGTGGATAAAGAGTATCCAAACCTTCAAATCGGCTTAGGAGGACTTGGAATTGAATATTTATCCAATGATATAAAAACCAAATTTAAAGACATCATAATAGGGAACACCAAAACAGATTGGGAACAATGGATTCATAAAAAATTAAAACAAGAAAAGCGACCGGCTCTTGATCATTAAAGTGTAGTAAGAGAAGTTTAGCACCAACTTCCTTCTCACTCATATAGTGTATTAAAGAGTTGCGGAATCGATCGTAAGGGGGACCAGAAATGCGGGTAGAGCGATTAACTTATAACAAGATCAAGATCTTCCTAACGTTTGATGATTTAAAAGAACGCGGAATCTCCAAAGATGAAATATGGCAGGATATTCCTAAAGTTCACCAACTATTCAGAGATATGATGACCGAAGCAGACGACGAAGTGGGATTCAAAGCAGACGGACCGATTGCTGTTGAAGTTTTTGCTTTACCGGCGCAAGGAATGGTGGTCATTGTGACAAAAGGTCATAACGAGTATGAACTCGAAGATGAATATGATGAAGACTATATTGAAATGCAAGTAACCTTGGATGAAAGTGACGAAATCTTCTATGAATTTTCTTCCTTTGAAGATGTCATATCATTGGCAAAACGCCTTGGTCAGCTCAGCATTGACGGTGGAACACTCTATTCATTTGAAAACTGTTTCTATCTGAAGTTTGAAGAACAGGATCTTCCCGATATTGAACTGGATACACTCATTGCATTATTAGCTGAATTTGGCAGTTCTTCTACCATTACGAGCTACAGAGTGATCGAATACGGCAAAGCCCTGATGGAAAGCAATGCAATTTCCCAAATCAATTCTTATTTTAATTAAACTCCCGAAAATCCGGGAGTTTTTTATTTGAAAAAAACACATAAGCCATTACATCAACCTGCAAACATGGTATGATATATGGGATTTCCTTATAGAAAAGCTCACAAAAAGTGGCAGGGAATATAATGAACTACATATATTTTTGGGGTGGGAGTGATTACACACATGAAAATTGCAGTTTTATACGGAGGAGTATCCGCTGAGCGCGAGGTATCCTTATCTAGTGGAAAACAGATTATGAACGCTTTGGAAGCGAAAGGGCATGAAGTAATCGGAGTGGACTTTCATCCTGATCGACTGGAAGAAATCATTCAGCTGAATGCAGATATCGTATTCATCGGATTGCATGGAAAATACGGTGAGGACGGCAAGCTGCAAAGCTTGCTTGATATGCTGAAGATTCCTTATGTTGGTTCTGGTGTTCTTGCATCGGCACTGGCAATGGATAAAGCTCGTTCCAAACAGTTTTTTAAAAATGCTGGAATCAGAACAGCTAAAGAGGTTGTTTTGGAGAAAAAGCTCTACCGCGAGGATAAACTCGATGTTCCTTTCGGATTTCCACTTGTCGTCAAACCGAATCATGAGGGATCTACGATCGGATTGACCATCGCAAAAAACAAAGATGAAATGCTGAAAGGCATCGCATCAGCCCTTTTGCATGATCATACAGTAATGGTTGAAGAATTTGTATCCGGCAAAGAAGTGACAGTGGCGGTTATGGGGGAAAAAGGAAGTGTCAATGCTCTCCCTGTCGTTGAGATTGTCCCAAAAAATGAATATTACGATTATGAATCCAAGTATGCGGAAGGCGGAAGTGTTCATTATGTACCGGCACGCCTTGATGAAAAAACCACATCATTGCTTCAGAAACAAGCCGTTTTGGCTCATGAGGTATTGGGGTGCGAAGTTTATTCCAGAGTTGATTTCATTATTCCGAGCGACGGAAGTGAACCTGTCATTCTTGAAGTCAATACGCTGCCGGGAATGACACCAACCAGCTTATTCCCGGACGCGGCGAAAGAAGTAGGTCTTTCTTACCCTGATATGATCGAGAAGCTCATTCAGCTTTCGCTTCAAAAATAAACGGCCGCCCTCCCTTCAAGTCTAGGGGGGGCTTCATCATGCCGGTCGTCTGATAGTAAAAAAGTACCGAAAGCGCTTACCTTTTTCGCGATTATCTTGAAAATCCCCTTCTCATAGGACTAACAAAGGTGTATACTGTCTCTGAAGATTGACTAAACTTTAGAGGTGACAATAATGGGAGGTAACCAAATGACTGCCCAAAACGCAGCAGATCACAAATCTGATAACCATGAAAATAATAACGTGCTAACCGCAACACAATCAGTGATTGGGGAAGCACTTGATAAATTAGGGTACCCTGAAGAAGTATATGAACTTCTCAAAGAACCGATCCGGATGCTGACTGTCCGCATCCCGGTAAAAATGGATGATGGCTCTACTAAAATATTTACGGGATACCGTTCCCAGCATAATGACGCAGTCGGCCCGACTAAAGGGGGAGTCCGCTTTCACCCGAGTGTAACAGAGACAGAAGTGAAAGCACTTTCGATTTGGATGAGCTTAAAAGCAGGAATTGTCGATCTTCCATACGGCGGAGGTAAAGGGGGAATCATTTGTGATCCCCGCAACATGTCGTTCCGTGAACTGGAGCGTCTAAGCCGCGGTTATGTACGTGCGATCAGCCAGCTTGTTGGTCCAACAAAGGACATTCCGGCACCAGACGTGTTTACCAACTCTCAAATCATGGCCTGGATGATGGATGAATACAGCCGGATCAGAGAATTCGACTCACCTGGCTTCATCACAGGCAAGCCGCTTGTTCTAGGCGGTTCACACGGCCGTGAAACAGCTACAGCAAAAGGGGTAACGATCTGCATTCGTGAAGCAGCTGCAAAACGCGGGTTTGAAATTGAGGGTGCAAGAGTCGTTATCCAGGGATTCGGAAACGCAGGCAGCTTCTTAGCGAAGTTTATGCATGATTCAGGCGCAAAAGTCATTGGGATCTCTGATGCTTATGGTGCACTCCACGATCCAGAAGGCCTTGATATTGACTATCTCTTGGAAAGGCGCGACAGCTTTGGTACGGTTACTAAATTATTCAAAGATACCATATCCAACAAAGAGCTTTTAGAACTGGATTGCGATATTCTTGTTCCTGCAGCGATTGAAAATCAGATTACAGCAGAAAATGCCCATAATATTAAAGCTTCCATCGTAGTCGAAGCAGCCAATGGCCCTACAACACTTGAAGGAACAAAGATTTTAACAGAACGCGGCATCCTTCTTGTACCGGACGTACTGGCAAGTGCCGGCGGTGTAACGGTTTCCTATTTCGAGTGGGTACAGAACAACCAGGGATATTATTGGACAGAAGAAGAAGTAGAAGAGAAGCTTGAAACTGTAATGGTGAAATCTTTTAATAACGTTTACACAACGGCCATGAACCGTAAAGTAAACATGCGCCTCGCAGCCTATATGGTAGGCGTGCGCAAGATGGCTGAAGCCTCCCGTTTCAGAGGATGGATTTAATCTTTTGCAAATGCCAGCAGAATCCCCTATCATTAATTGATAGGGGTTTTTTATGGTTTAAGGGATAATTCGTTTTTATTAATGAAAGGCTATGTGTGAGCCTATATAAAAAGAGCAAGCTATAGATTTGTGAACCAGGAGAGTGGAGAAATGAAGTACGATGTTTGTATTATCGGCGGGGGGCCGTGCGGCTTATCGGCAGCCATCGCTGTGAAGGAAAAAGGGCTTTCCTATGTGGTGATCGAGAAGGGGAATATCGTGGAGTCAATCTATAACTACCCGACTCACCAAACGTTTTTCAGCACTAGTGAAAAACTTGAAATTGGTGATGTACCTTTTGTCAATGAGGAAAGAAAACCGAGAAGAATCCACGCACTGACTTACTATCGCGAGGTGGCCAAACGGAAAGAACTGAACATCCGCACGTTTGAGAAAGTAACTGCTGTACAAAAAGGGGACAGTACAACTTATCATGTCCAGACAGAAACGGCTAAAGGTGACTCCAATGAATACGAGGCGAAGGCTGTTATAATTGCAACAGGATACTATGATAATCCGACCTATATGAACATACAAGGTGAGGAGCAGCAGCATGTTTTTCATTATTTTAAGGAAGGTCATCCTTATTATGATAAAGACGTGACGGTGATCGGCGGAAAAAACTCTGCGGTCGATACAGCGCTTGAACTTCAAAAAGCCGGTGCGAGGGTGACGGTTCTCTACCGGGGTGAAGATTATTCGAAGAGTGTAAAACCATGGGTATTGCCTGAGTTTGTATCGCATGTAAACAGCGGCAAGATCGCCATGCACTTTCAGTCGAACGTTCTTGAAATCGGAAAAAATACAGTAACCTTTGATAAAAACGGAGAAAAAGAAACGGTCAAGGCAGATTTTGTGTTTGCCATGACAGGATATCATCCGGATCACGGGTTCCTTGAAAAAATCGGTATCCATATTGACCATGAAACAGGCCGGCCCGCCCACAATCCTGAGACGATGGAAACGAATGTGGAAAATGTGTTCATCTGCGGTGTCATTGCTGCAGGCAACAATGCTAATGAGATCTTTATTGAGAATGGAAGGTTCCATGGCGGACTGATCGCCGATACGTTATCGGCATCTCATAAATAAAAACAGGGGCTGCTTTTATTTATGTAAGCCGATTAATTGGTGGATTTTTGCGGTGAAGAGCATGTGTTATGATACTTAAGAGGTGTTTACATATGAAAAAAGTAGCGTTGATAACTACTGGCGGAACCATTGCCAGCAAGCCGAATGAAACGTCAGGCCTTCTATCTTCAGGCGCTCTGACGGGGGAAGAGCTGGCGGCAATGATTGAGCTGCCAAACGATATTGAAGTTAGTATTTTTTCACTGTTTCAGGTCCCGAGTATGCATATGACGTTTGAACATCTTAACGTGCTTAAGGAAGCCATTGAAAACCTTTTTAAGGATTCAGATTATGATGGTGTAGTCATTACCCATGGAACAGACAGTATTGAAGAAACCGCTTATTTTCTTGATCTGACCATCGCAGATTCGAGGACAGTAGTCGTTACGGGTTCACAGCGTTCACCCGGAGAAATCGGCAGTGACTCTTATACGAATATGAGGCACGCCATCTATACTGCATGTGACCCTGATTTAAAAGGTTCGGGAACAGTAGTTGTATTTAACGAGAGAATTTTTACGGCCAGGTATGTAAAAAAAGTCCATGCATCCAACCTGCAGGGCTTTAATTCTTTTGGTTTTGGGTACTTAGGAATTATCGATAACGATAAGGTCGTAGCCTACCAAAAGCCGATCGGAAGGGAATATTATACTATAGAAAAAGCAGTGCCTCCAGTTGATATCATCAAATGTTATATTGGCGCAGACGGCAAATTTATTAAAGCGGCCATCGAAAGCGGCGTTCAGGGCATTGTTCTAGAAGGAGCAGGCAGAGGGCAGGTAGCTCCGCTGATGATGAATTCCATTATTGAAGCAGTTGATGCTGGCATAAAGGTCGTCATTACGACCAGTTCTGAGGAGGGCCAAGTATATCCGACTTATGATTATCTTGGAAGTACGTTTGATCTTGCTGAACACGGGGTTATCCTTGGAAAAGACTATGACAGCAAGAAAGCAAGGATTCGTCTGGCTGTGCTCCTGGCTGCCTGTGAGGGAGATCGCATCCAAAATATTTTCTAGGAAGATGTTACAATTTTTTCATAAACATCAGCTAGGGTTTCCATTCTGGGTGTTACATGATACCATTGTAAAAAAACAGCTGAAAAGAGGGCTGCTATGTTAGGAATTGTTTCGGCAGGGGTCGCTCCTGCTGTCGCCCTGCTTGCTTTCTTTTATTTAAAAGATAAATATGAAACCGAGCCTGTTTCTATGGTCATTCGATTATATATTTTTGGAGCTTTGCTTGTTTTTCCGATTATGGTCATCCAATTTGGATTTAAAGAGGAAATGATGGTTTCTTCTTTTACAGAAGGCTTTTTTCTTTCTGCTCTGCTCGAAGAGTTTCTGAAGTGGTTTCTTGTTTTCTATTGCGCTTATCAGCATGCCGAATTTAATGAGCCTTATGACGGTATCGTTTATGCCGTGGCCTTATCCCTCGGGTTCGCTTCAATGGAGAACATTTTTTACCTGTACGTGCATGGGGTTAACGAAGCGATGGGCAGAGCTTTAATGCCGGTTTCCAGCCATGCTCTTTTCGGAGTCATCAGTGGATATTACTTTGGGAAGGCCAAGTTTTCATCCGGTTCCCGGAAAAAGGTGTTTTTAAGTCTTTCGATCATAATTCCGTTCGGACTGCATGGAATCTATAACTGGATTCTGCTTGTTTTTGAAAAAGACTTTCTCATCGCCATGCTGCCTTTCATGCTGTTCTTATGGTGGCTGGGACTAAAAAAAGTGAAGCTCGCAAATGCCCATAAAACAGCCTGGCTGACACGGCAGAAAAATGTAGGATCCTAACCCGGAGATAAAAATCTCCGGGTTTTTTTATGTCTAATTCTTGTCTAGCTACAGCGTCCAAGGACGAAATAGCTATTTCGTCTTAGGTCCTCGGAGAACAAATAGAGTACTGTTTTCGTCTTTGGTCGCTCGGTCTTACACCTCAACACAAAAAGCGTGTTGCTGTGTAAGACCTCCAGCGCTTGTCGGACCTAAGCAGGACGCTTGCGCTTTTCTTGTACAATACGTTGCATAAAATGCTGAGATTTACAAAAGCTACTTTTATCATACAAAGCTGAGAATATTTCACAGGAGGCATTTTCTCATGAAAAAACCAATGCGTTACATAAAAAGGACGCTGTTTTTTTTAGTTGCTATGTCATGTATTATAGCCGGATACACTCCGGAGACCACTCATGCCTTTACGCCCCAAGTCATCCAAAAAGGTGCCACGGGTGAAGACGTAGTGGAGCTGCAGTCAAGGCTGCAATATATCGGATATTACAATGGCCCCATAGATGGTGTCTTCAGCTGGAGAACCTATTGGGCTCTGCGCAATTTCCAGTATGAGAACGGGTTAAAGATTGATGGGCTCGCTGGGTTTACAACAAAGAAGAAGCTGGCGGACCAGACAAAATTTAATTATGGATGGGTTCATAAGCAGATCCGCAAAGGCAATAAATTTACCACTTATGGCGGTGTTCCAAAAGAAAAACAAGTCAAGCAGGGAGGCGGGAAGAATGCAGCCCAGCCTGCAAGACCAGGAAAAAAAGCTGGACCCGCAAAGCCAGGTAACAAGCCGGCTGCTAAGGTAAGCAAGCCGAGACCAGGCAAAAACATCCCGGATGGGTATTCTCAGAATGATATTAATTTGATGGCAAACGCCGTTTACGGTGAGTCCCGCGGAGAACCTTATATCGGCCAGGTTGCTGTAGCAGCTGTCATCATCAACCGGGTGGAAAGTCCGGAGTTTCCTAATACCGTATCCGGTGTCATTTTTGAACCAGGTGCGTTCACAGCCGTTGCAGACGGACAGATTTACCTGACGCCGAATCAGCAAGCGAAAAAAGCTGTGATGGATGCTCTGAACGGATGGGATCCGACAGGAGAAGCGCTTTATTATTTCAATCCTGATACAGCGACATCCGGATGGATCTGGACAAGGCCTCAAATCAAAAAAATTGGTAAGCACATCTATACCAAATAACGGAGGTGATTTCATTGATACGAACAGTATTAATTGCTCTTTTAGTATTAGCCATAGCGGGTACAGGGTATTGGGGATACAGTGAACACCAGCAAAAGAACGCTATCCTCATTCAGGCGGAAAATAACTATCAGCGTGCATTCCATGACTTAAACTTTAATGTAGATGCTCTGCATGACAAAATTGGGGAAACATTGGCCATGAACTCCAAGCGCCAGCTTTCACCGACACTGACACAAGTGTGGAGGCTTACGTCAGAAGCACATAACAATGTTGGGCAATTGCCGCTTTCTTTGCTTCCATTTAATAAGACGGAAGATTTTTTAACCAAGATGGGGGATTTCAGTTATCGTGTCTCACTGAGAGATCTTGAAAAGAAGCCGCTCTCGGATAAAGAACATGCTACACTCAAAGAATTGTATGCCAACTCTTCAGAAATACAGAATGAACTTCGCAAGACCGAAGCACTGGCTTCAAAAAACAACCTTCGCTGGATGGATGTTGAAATGGCGCTCGCTAACAACAAACAGCCGGAGGACAATACGATTATCGATGGTTTTAAGACCGTGGACAAATCTTCAGAAGGTTATTCTCAGACGGATTTTGGTCCTGAAGTTTCAAATATGCATAATGCGAAAAAGCGAAATGTATCAAAGCTTGAAGGAAAGAACATTACGAAACAGGAGGCGAAAAAGCTCGCGATCAAGTTCTTTCAGCTTAAGAAAAATGTAAGGATCAACGTAAAGGAAACGGGAAAGGGCTCGCAATATAAAGCATATTCCATCACGATGTACAATCCTGACACAAAAGCCACAACCTACATGGATGTGACGAAAAAAGGCGGTTATCCTTTATGGGTGCTGCAAGACAGGAAAGTAGGGGCCCAGAAGATCAGCTTGAACGATGCACAGAAGGAAGCCATTTCGTTCCTTACTCTTCATATGAAAAGTAAGATGGAGGTCGTTTCAGCCAACCAGTACGATAACATCGCTGTCTTCACTTTCGTAAGTGTTCAGGATGGCGTAAGGATTTATCCGGACAGCATTTCCATCAAAGTTGCTCTGGACAATGGAGATATAATGGGGTACCAGGGAACCGATTTCTTGACTTCCCATCACGACCGGACCATTCCTCCTGCAAAAATCAATGAAAAACAGGCAAGAACGAAGCTTAACCCGAAATTCAAGGTCATGGAAAAACACATGGCGATCATCAAGAATGATGTGCAGCAGGAAGTTTACTGTTATGAGTTCTTAGGTCTTCTCGGCGACGAAACGTATGTAATCTACATCAGTGCACTAAACGGAGACGAAGAACAGGTTAAGAAATTGAAAGAAGGAGAACCGGATTACAGCTCCATGTAAGATAGTAAAAGGAAAGCGCCAGCGCTTTCCTTTTTTAAATGGTCTTGTACTTTCTGGGAAATATGGCATAATTAATGGTAAAATAGTCTTATAATGGGGGATTTGGTTGTTTGCTATAGGAGACACTCTATTTTTAGAGCCGGCAGTATCGGATCACGGTATGCGCTACAAATGTAAAGTGATGGAACTGTCGGATGAACAGATCTATATTGATTATCCGTTCAATGAAAAAACAGGGAAAATGGAATTTTTCATGAATGGAACAGCATTCAAAGCAACATTTTATCATAATGATCAAAATGTATATATGTTTCATACAAAACTATGCGGACGCAAGATCGACAGGATTCCGCTCTTGGCCATCCATTATCCGGTTGAAAATTCGCTGGTAAAGCTGCAGCGGAGGCAATTTATTAGAATCGAGACCATGCTGGATATTGCGGTTCATCCATTAGAGGAACTCTCTTCTTTTGATCCCTTCACTTCTGTCACTTCGGATATCAGTGCGGGAGGGCTAAGAATTGTTTTGCAGGAGGGACATCCTTTACAGGAAGGGATGCAGGTTTTATGCGGTGTGGTTCTTCCTATGCGGACAGGCGCTATCCATTATCTGAAAGCAGAATGCAGAGTGCTGCGGATCCTGCATGACGGAGAGAGAGAAAAAGCATCTGTCCATTTTGAAAATCTGGGGGAAGCCGCACAGCAAAACCTTGTCCGCTATTGTTTTGAACAGCAGCTCGCTGAGAAAAAGAAGCTTTTAAACGAATAGAACCTTTCAGGCTTGGATATATTATTTTCATGTATCGGAGGCTGATCGGCTTGAAAAAAATTGAAGGTCTGCTCATAAGGCTGGCCATTATCCATTTTGTATTCCTGATCCTTTCACAATGGATACTGACTCATGACACTTGGAAACGGAACGTAAACAAAAGTATTTATTATGAAGGCGTCATTAAAGGAAAGAACCCAGGCACTATGGAAACCATAGACCGCTTGATGCGTTTATGTTATAGTTAATGGCGAAAAGTTGCCTATGAATAGTTAAGAAAAGCAGAAGCGCTGGAGCCAGACAATACCCTTGTAAGTGGAGTTGAATAATATAATTTCTTAACTATAAAAAGCAGGGTGTATACCTGCTTTTATTCGTATGGTTTCAAAAAAAAGATTTTTGTGTATGCAGGAGGAAACATGAACAAGAAATTAAAGATCGCCATTGACGGCCCAGCAGGAGCGGGCAAAAGTACAGTTGCAAAATTGGTCGCGGACAAGCTTTCCTATATATACATAGACACGGGTGCAATGTACCGGGCATTAACCTACAAAGCCCTGTCTTCCAAGTCTGATCTGCATGACGGCAGCATGCTGCAATCTCTTCTAAAAGAAACGAACATAGAATTAGAGATTACAGGAGACGGCCAGGCTGTCATCCTTGATGGAAGTGATGTCTCCAAAGAAATTAGAAGCTCGGATGTGACGAACAACGTTTCCTTTGTCGCTACTCCGCAAGAGGTCAGAGAAGAGATGGTCAGGCGGCAGCAGGAACTTGCAAGCGAAGGCGGAGTAGTAATGGACGGCCGTGACATCGGCACCCATGTTATGCCTGATGCTGAATTGAAGGTGTTTTTGATCGCATCTGTAGAAGAGCGTGCGAAACGAAGATATGATGAAAATAAAAGCAAAGGGTATGAAACCGATCTTGAGAAACTGAAAGAAGAGATCAGCCTCCGCGATAAACGCGATTCAGAGCGCGAGTTTGCTCCGTTAAAAAAAGCGGATGACGCGATTGAGCTTGACACCACATCAATGTCCATTCAAGATGTTGTTAATGAAATCCTTCATTTGGTGAGTGAAAGGGCTGGATAAAAGTGAACCTTTACAAATTCGGTAAAGCGGTGTGCGGTGCTTTTTTGAAAAGCATGTACAAAATTGATATTCAAGGGCTCGAAAATGTACCTGCCGATGGCGGAATTCTTCTTTGCAGCAACCATATTAATAATTTTGATCCTCCGCTAGTCGGAGTGGCCGCACCACGAGATGTTCATTTTATGGCCAAAGCTGAACTGTTCAGTATGCCTGTCTTAAAGACAATCCTTCCAAAAATCAATGCGTTTCCTGTAAAGCGGGGAATGAGCGACAAACAGGCATTAAGGAATGGATTGAGCATACTGAAAGAGGGAAAAGTACTTGGGTTATTCCCTGAGGGCACGAGGAGCAAAACAGGCCAATTGGGCCAGGGACTTGCAGGCGCAGGTTTTTTCGCTCTGAAATCAGAAGCAGCTGTCGTGCCGTGTGCCATTAAAGGCGAGTATAAACGCGGCAAAAAAATCACCATTATTTTCGGGAAGCCGATCGATTTTACAGAAATGAGAGAGCAAAAAGCTTCCGCAAAAGATGCAACAAACCTTATAATGTTAAATATAGAAAAGCTTCTTATGGATTCTGTATCGTAAAAGGAATACTGTATACTTCCTTCATATTGAAGGTTGAAATATATACTTATACGAAATTGAGGAGGCATTGTTGTATGGCTGATGAGTTGAACACAAGTTTAGAAGAGACAAAAGTGCTCGAAGTTGGAGATGTAGTTGAAGGGACTGTCTTAAAGGTTGAAGATAAGCTGGCCATTATAGATGTGGGCTACAAGCAGGATGCTGTATTGCCTGTGAATGAAATCTCCAATGTTTTCGTAGAAAAAGCATCAGATTTTCTAAAAGAAGGAGATAAAGTGGCGGTAAAAGTCACATCTCTTACTGAAGAACAGCTCACCGTTTCCAAAAAAGCGGTCGACACTGTCAAGTCCTGGGAAGAACTGAAACAAAAGTTTGACCAGAATGAAACATTTGAAGTAACGGTTCATGAAGTTGTAAAAGGAGGACTCGTCGTCGATCTTGGCGTACGCGGTTTCATCCCCGCATCCATGGTCGAAAAAAGGTTCATTGAAGACTTCAGTGATTATAAAAACCGTTCTCTGACGGTTAAAATTATGGAGCTCGATGAAGAGAAAAACCGCGTCATTCTTTCCCATCGAGCCGTCGAGGAAGAGCTGGAATCACAGCGGAAACAAGAGCTCCTGAACAATTTGGAATCCGGCCAAGTGCTTGATGGCACTGTACAGCGTTTAACCGATTTCGGTGCGTTTGTTGACATCGGCGGTCTTGACGGCCTCGTTCACATTTCTCAGCTTTCCCATAAACGGGTGGATAATACGTCTGAAGTCGTCTCAGAAGGAGATGCTGTCAAAGTTAAGGTCCTTTCCGTTGACAGGGATAATGAGCGTGTTTCTCTCTCCATAAAAGAGACCCAGCCAGGACCTTGGGAGAGCCTTGAATCTGGTCTTGCACCAGGCAAAGTGATCCAGGGTACGGTTAAACGCCTTGTTTCCTTCGGTGCTTTTGTTGAAATCGCACAAGGTGTTGAAGGGCTTGTACACATCTCAGAGATCAGCAACCGCCACATTGGAAGTCCTGGAGAAGTGCTTTCTGAAGGTGAGAAGGTTACTGTAAAAGTGTTGGATATTGACCGGAAAGAAAAAAGAATTTCCCTCAGTATCCGTGCTGCACAGGAAGCGAAAGAGCAGCAGAACATCCGTGAGAACTTCCCTAAAGAAGAAAAAGGCTTCTCGCTTGCCGATATGATCGGTGACCAGCTTAAAGGATTAAAAAAAGATTAAGATAAAAAAAGAACTCCCGCTGCGGAGTTCTTTTCTTTTGTTTCAGCTTTTTTGGTTATTTCTTCTTTTGGCTTCTTCCGGGCCTTCCAGCGATGTAGCTCCAGAATATTTCAGACTCTGGTCACGGTCGGATTCTACTCTGTGTGATTCGCGGAGTTTTTTTTCCTGGCGGTCTTTTCCCATGCTGCTGCCTCCTTTCTGTTTGCTTTTATTATGACTGCATGATTAGGTTTTATTCGATTGAGCCATAATGGGGGTAGAGGAGGAGAGCATGATGGATGGAATTTTCTTTTATTGGTTTGCATGGATTGGATGGGCCTACAGCACGTTTTTAATGAAAGCATCGCCCCTGCGGACGGTCTATTCAGCCTCGCTTCTCACCCTGCTGATCGCGCATGGCTTCGTTTTGGACACCGGTCTTGTGAGCATTAATTTTACATTTCTATTTCTGTTTTTAAGCTGTTATTTATGGATTTTTAGATTGCCGTTTAAGATGGTCCTATATTACGTATTTTGTTCTTTTCTGATCGCTCTTTCCTATAATGCCATGCTTCTATTCTCGATGTATGATCCAGTTTGGATGGTTGTACAAGTAAAATGGCTGCTTGCCGGTGCTCTCTTTGTTCTTTCTTTATTATTAATCAAACATCCGCGTTTTCGTCCCATCGTGCTCGCAGCGGGATATTGCGAAGGGGAGGCTGTCTATCACGTTGTTATTAAAAAACTAACCTGGAGCATTGAACTGGGAAGTCTTAATTTCCTTGATGTTGTTTCCTTGTCAGTTGCCCTGTGCTTTGTCTTTGAAGGCGTACAGCAATTCGGACATTTTTTGTCCGCAGAAGCAGGGAGAGGAAAAATGATAAAACGTGTATCAAGGTGAGTCTGCATTGAATGACGGTTGTGGGTTATACTTTTATCTGCTAAAATAAATTAGCTATTATTGCGGCCCTTCATCGCGGAAGGGTTTTCTTTTTTTGGACTATTAAGTAAAAAGGATGTGTCGACATGCAAAAGCCAGTTTTGGCCATCGTCGGAAGACCAAATGTGGGGAAGTCCACAATATTTAACCGTATTGTCGGAGACCGGGTTTCTATCGTGGAAGATATGCCAGGTGTGACAAGAGACAGAATCTATAGTTCAGCTGAATGGCTGAACCGTGAATTTAATATAATTGATACGGGCGGAATTGAAATCGGAGATGAACCGTTATTGCATCTGATGAGACAGCAAGCTGAGGTCGCTATCGATGAAGCGGATGTTATTGTTTTTCTTGCCGATGGGAAAGAAGGGGTAACCGCCGCAGATGAAGAGGTGGCAAAACTTCTTCATCGCTCAAAGAAACCCATTGTTCTTGGAGTCAACAAAATAGATAATCCTGAACGCAAGGATTTGATCTATGATTTTTATTCCCTTGGAATGGGAGAGCCTTTTCCAGTTTCGGGTTCGCACGGTATTGGCCTTGGAGACCTTCTCGATGCGGTATTCAGCCATTTTCCGGAACAGCCCGAGGAAGAGGAAGATGATGAAACGATCCGTTTCTGCTTAATCGGACGCCCAAATGTTGGTAAATCCTCACTCGTTAATGCGATCTTAGGCAAGGAGCGTGTGATCGTAAGCGATATTGCCGGCACAACAAGAGACGCGATCGATTCAGAATTTACCCGTGAAGGACAGAAATATACGATTATTGATACTGCAGGGATGCGAAAAAGAGGAAAAGTCTATGAGCATACCGAAAAGTATAGTGTTCTTCGTGCTTTAAAAGCCATTGAAAGAGCCGATGTTGTCTGTGTTGTTCTGAATGCGGAAGAAGGAATCATCGAGCAGGATAAAAAAGTGGCAGGCTTTGCCCATGAAGCAGGAAAAGCGGTCATTATCATCGTGAATAAATGGGATGCCGTTGAAAAAGATGATAAAACACTTCGTGAATTTGAACAGAAGATCCGGGATCATTTCCTGTACCTAAGCTATGCTCCTATTCTTTTTGTATCAGCAAAAACAAAACAGAGACTTCATACTCTCTATCCTTTGATCAATCAAGTGGCCGAAAACCATTCCCTTCGTGTTCAGACGAACGTTCTGAACGATGTGATCATGGATGCTGTGGCAATGAATCCTACACCTACGGACAACGGCAAGCGCCTGAAAATCAACTATGCCACTCAGGTAGCCATTAAGCCGCCTACGATCGCTCTTTTTGTCAATGATCCTGAACTTCTTCACTTTTCATACCGCAGGTTCCTTGAAAACAAGGTAAGGGAGACGTTTGGCTTTATTGGTACCCCGATCAGAATCGTTGCCCGCAAAAAAAATGATTAGGTAGACGGCATGCAGATTGTCTTGCTGTTTATCGGTGCTTATTTATTAGGCTCCATCAGTTTCAGTTATATCATCACTAAAGGGCTGAAAAAAGAGGATATACGCAAATTGGGGAGCGGAAATGCAGGAGCCACGAACACACTGCGGGTTATCGGTGTAGGACCTGCCATCGGCGTGCTCCTTCTGGACGGGCTAAAAGGGATGATCCCTGTGTGGGCTGCAATTGGCCTCCATTACAATATGACCGCAGCCATCGTTGCGGGAGCGATGGCCATTATCGGGCATAATTGGCCCATCTATTACGGATTTAAAGGAGGTAAAGGGGTAGCGACGACCATCGGTGTTTTTATGGTAGCTTCGTTCATCCCTTCACTCATATCTGGGATCGTTGTGATTCTTCTCATTGCAGCTACCCGTTATGTTTCTTTAGGTTCCATCGTTTTTATGATTTTGACGCCTGCATTAATGTTTATTTTAAAAACAATACCTTTTGACGCGGCGCTATGCGCTTCACTGATCGGTGTTCTCTCCATATGGAGGCACCGCACCAATATCTCCAGACTTTTAAAAGGAAATGAAAGAAAAATAGGGCATTAAGTAAGGAGTGGAGTAGGAATGGAAAAAGTAGCAGTAATCGGTGCCGGCAGCTGGGGTACAGCGCTGGCCCTCGTTTTAGCGGATAATGGACACGATGTCCGGTTATGGGGAAGAAGACAAGAACAGATCAACGAAATCAATTCTTTACATACCAATGAAAAATATTTGCCGGGTGTCTCGCTTCCAGAAGAGCTCCGCGGATTTACCGATCTTCAGGAAACGGTCTCAGGCGCGGGCATGATCTTGCTTGTCGCTCCTACAAAGGCGATAAGAGAAGTGCTTGGCGATCTGGTACCGCACTTGGATCATCCGGTAACGATCGTCCATGCCAGCAAAGGAATAGAACCGGAAACGTATAAGCGTGTATCTGAAATCA
The DNA here is from genome assembly GCF_024494405.1 of Fictibacillus sp. WQ 8-8. NCBI lineage: Bacteria > Bacillati > Bacillota > Bacilli > Caryophanales > Fictibacillaceae > Fictibacillus > Fictibacillus sp. WQ 8-8. The sequence goes on along the minus strand of NZ_JAMXKG010000004.1, from coordinate 161,360 downwards.
TTGAAGAAGAAGTACCTGCTGAAGTGCGCAAATCCATTGTTGTGCTTTCAGGGCCAAGCCATGCGGAAGAAGTTTCATTACGGCAGCCGACCACGGTTACGGTTTCCTCAGCCGATGTAGAAGAAGCGGAGATTGTTCAGGATCTGTTTATTAACCAGAACTTCAGGGTCTACACGAACCCGGATATTGTAGGGGTTGAACTCGGCGGAGCACTGAAGAATATTATCGCGCTTGGAGCCGGTATGTCTGACGGGCTTGGTTATGGAGACAATGCCAAAGCCGCTCTTATCACGCGTGGGCTTGCTGAAATCGCCAGGCTTGGAACGAAAATGGGAGCCAACCCGCTGACATTCGCAGGCTTGACAGGAATCGGAGATCTCATCGTTACATGTACGAGTGTCCACAGCAGGAACTGGAGAGCCGGAAACATGCTCGGCAAAGGGGAAGCGCTCGATGCGGTACTTGAAAAAATGGGCATGGTTGTCGAAGGTGTCAGAACAACAAAAGCGGCTTACCAGCTGGCTCAGAAGGAAAATGTAGAGATGCCGATCACAAATGTTCTTCATGACGTGCTGTTCGACGGAAAAAATGCGAAAGAAGCTGTGGATGAACTGATGAGAAGAAGCAGGACCCATGAAGTGGAAGACGTCTCTTCTCTTTTATCTAATTTAAATATTACGGAATAATCCATTTGGTTTATCTCTCCGATTTCTTTCACGATTATTAGACTAACGCATAGGATAATGGTGAATAGGTTGTTGGAGGAGGACGAAAAATGGATCGTAACAATCAATTTTTTGATAAAGTTGAAAAGAAAACAAACGTTAAGAAAGAAGATATCTTTAAACTTGCCCAGACCGTCAGCAATGAAAATCTGCGGGATGAGCGCACTCTAAGAAGACTGATTTCCCAGGTAGCCTCCTTGGCCGGTGTCCCTGTTTCCAAACAAAAAGAAGACCAAATTGTCAGTGCTGTAATCAATAACAATGTGCCTCTTGATTTCAGCACATTATCTAAAATGTTCGAGAACAAGTAGGGACAACTTTAACGGATAGCCAATCAATCTGCAAATTGGGGTTTTTAGTCATTCGGCAGGCGGTGTATCAGACATCGGCCTGCCTTTTTTTGTTGTAAGAAAGAAGGAATGTCTAGCTACAGCGCTTATCGGACCAAAACATGAGCGCTTACGCTTTTCTTTTGTTTTATGCTATAATTTACGCTGTATGCAAAGGGGGATACATATGGACGCAGGATTAATGAAAATGTGGGTTGCGCTTTCATCAATCGCATTGATGTTTATTGCGGTTTTTTCTATTATGATCAGCAGATCGAAACTGAAAGGAATCTTTAAATACATACTGGCGGCTATCGCATATATTTGCATGATTACAGCAGGCATCTTAATTGTTCTCGTAGTCTTTAGCGGACCGGTGAAAGGATAGGTACGCCAGAACCATGAAAAAAATCTGTTCTCTCACGTTCTTAGTCTGCCTGCTCTTCAGCCTGACGGGCTGCCTGTATCCAGACAGCCAAAAAAGCGAAAACCGTATACCATACAAGGATCAGATGGCCATGGTTCAGTCCGCAGTGGATGATTACCATAAAGACACGTCTGTGCTTCCGATTAAAAACAAAGACGCCTCCACAGACGTTTATGAAAAGTATCCGATTGATTTTGGAAGGCTGATTCCAAAATACATGCAGCAGCCTCCCGGCAATTCGTTCGAAAAAGGAGGCACGTTTCAATATGTGCTCATCGATGCGGAAACGAAACCAAAAGTAAGGCTGATTGACCTGGTGATCGTAAACAAAGCTCAGGATCTGGAAACCAGATTGAAAGAATATATTCGAACCCATAAATATCCGCCATATCAAAAGATATTGGCTAATGGCAGGTATACCCTTGATTATAAAAAGATGGGCTACAAAGAAGCACCATACGCAGTAAGCCCTTATTCCGGCAAGAACCTTCCATTTATTGTAGATAATGATTCAAAAGTTCATGTGGATTATTCTATCGATCTCTACCATCTGCTGAAAAAGGGGCAGCATGTAAAAAAAGGAGAAGACATCCGTCCGCTCCTTGTGCAGGACTCATTTTTTGTGCCGGTGCGTTCCGTTCCCTATACTGTAAAGAACGGAGAGCCTGTTTTTTTGGCATCTGATCAATAACTTTATACAACACGAGATAAATAATTGGCATGAACTCTCCTCCTTTTTAATACATTCATAGAAAAGGAGGAGGGTTTTTTATATAAAAACGGACATGGTGATAACCTGGACAGTTTGCACACGGAAGATCACAATTGATTGTGCTTCTCTCCCGGTCTATAAAACGAACTGAGGTCCATCGCTGATTTTTGTATGAAAAAACTTTCATTCCTTATCATATTTTTGGGACAACATCATATTATGTAATGTCCAAGAATAGCATCCGGAACTTATTTGGATCGGGAGGGAAATGAATGGAAAAAATCGATATTTTCAAAGATATCGCTGAACGGACAGGAGGAGACATTTATCTCGGAGTAGTCGGTGCTGTTCGTACAGGGAAATCTACCTTTATTAAACGGTTTATGGAGCTGGTCGTGCTGCCGAACATCCAAAATGACGGTGAGCGCCAGCGGGCACAGGATGAGCTTCCTCAAAGTGCAGCAGGAAAGACCATCATGACAACGGAACCTAAGTTTGTTCCGAACAATGCGGTCAGAATCCATGTCGGAGAAGGCCTGGATGTTAATGTAAGGCTGGTGGATAGTGTAGGCTATGCAGTGCCGAGCGCAAAAGGCTATGAGGATGAGAACGGGCCAAGAATGATTCATACACCATGGTATGACGAACCGATTCCTTTCCATGAAGCTGCTGAGATCGGCACAAGAAAAGTCATCCAGGAGCATTCCACCCTCGGAGTGGTTGTCACCACAGACGGTTCGATCGGAGAGATTCCAAGGTACGACTATATCGAATCGGAAGAAAGAGTTATCGATGAATTGAAGGAAGTCGGCAAGCCGTTCATCCTGGTGGTCAACTCTGTGCAGCCGCATCATCCTGATACAGAACAGCTGCGCAAAGAACTGTGCGAGAAATATGATATTCCAGTTCTGGCCATGAGTGTAGAGAGCATGACAGAGCATGATATAAACAATGTTCTCAGAGAAGTGCTGTATGAGTTCCCGGTTCTTGAAGTCAATGTGAACCTGCCAAGCTGGGTCATGGTGCTGAGGGAGGAACATTGGCTGCGGGAAAGCTATGAAGAAGCAGTAAGGGAAACGGTGAAGGATATCAAAAGGCTGAGGGATGTCGACCGGGTAGTAGGCAGCTTCAGCGACTTCGAATTTATAGACGAAGCACGGCTTGCAGGCATTGAGATGGGTCAGGGGATTGCAGAGATTGACCTGTTTGCTCCAGATGACCTCTATGATCAGATCTTAAAAGAAGTTGTAGGAGTAGAGATCAGGGGCAAAGATCACTTGCTGCAGCTGATGCAAGAATTCGCCTATGCAAAGCAGGAATATGACCAGGTAGCTGATGCACTGAGAATGGTCAAACAAACAGGTTACGGAATAGCTGCTCCAGCCTTGACCGACATGAGCCTCGATGAACCGGAAATCATCCGACAAGGCTCCAGGTTCGGCGTCAGGCTGAAAGCGGTAGCGCCTTCTATTCATATGATTAAAGTTGATGTGGAATCAGAATTTGCGCCGATCATCGGCACAGAGAAACAGAGCGAAGAACTCGTAAGGTATCTTATGCAGGATTTTGAAGAGGATCCGCTATCCATCTGGAACTCTGATATCTTTGGACGATCGCTGAATTCCATCGTGAGGGAAGGCATTCAGGGCAAGATTTCACTCATGCCGGAGAATGCAAGATACAAGCTGAAGGAAACCCTTGAGCGCATTATAAACGAAGGCTCTGGAGGATTAATCGCTATTATTTTATAATGAGAGGCTCCTTAAATGGAGTCTTTTTTTGTTGGAAATAGGCAAAAAGACTCTATAAAAGTCGGCTTTTCGCTATTTTCCGCATAAAAATATTGAATTCTTATGACTTATCGTTTAATATAAGGCTTGTTACGAAAGTATTTAGTAAATCTTGTATAAAACAGGGCCCAGCGCTTTATGATAGTAAGACAGCCGAAAAACAAATGCATAGATAATAGCGTTCTTTGAGAGGAGGTGAATGGAATGAACAAGACTGATCTTGTAAATACAGTATCTGAACAAACTCAACTTTCTAAAAAGGATGCCACTAAAGCTGTTGATGCAGTATTCGAGGCGATCGCTGAAACACTTAAAGAAGGTGACAAGGTACAACTTATCGGTTTTGGTAACTTCGAAGTTCGTGAGCGTGCAGCTCGTAAGGGTCGCAACCCGCAAACTGGTCAAGAGATCGAAATCGCAGCAAGCAAAGTGCCTGCTTTCAAACCAGGAAAAGCCCTTAAGGATGCTCTAAAATAATCTTATACATAGGGCAAGCAAGAACCGCATTATGCGGTTCTTTTATTTTTGTGTTAAAAGTGTGGAATGAGCTCTCCTTTTTTGCCATTGCTTGTTACATATGCTAGAATCGGTTTTAGAAAAACGTACAGCAAACGTGAAAATGAACCTACATGAAACGTTGCAGGAATGAAAATGGAGGCTACCGCAGTGAAGGAATTCGATCGAGCAAAAATTGAACAGGCAGTTACCATGATCCTTGATGCCATTGGAGAAGATCCGTCGCGTGAAGGACTTGTTGATACACCGAAAAGAGTGGCTAAAATGTACCAGGAAGTGTTTCAGGGACTGAACCAGGATCCGAAAGAGCACTTTGCTACGATCTTCGGAGAGGATCATGAAGAGCTGGTACTCGTGAAAGACATTCCGTTCTATTCCATGTGTGAACACCATCTTGTTCCTTTCTTTGGAAAAGCGCATATCGGCTATATCCCAAGAGGAGGAAAAGTAACCGGTCTGAGCAAACTTGCAAGAGCTGTTGAGGCAGTGACCCGCAGGCCGCAGCTTCAGGAAAGAATTACATCAGATGTTGCTGATGCGCTCGTAGAGACGCTTGAACCTCATGGTGTGATCGTCGTTGTCGAGGCTGAGCATATGTGCATGACCATGCGCGGAGTGAAAAAGCCCGGCTCAAAAACCATAACTTCTGCAGTTAGAGGGATATTTGTTAAGGATGCGGCTGCAAGAGCAGAAGTGCTCACGTTTATTCGCGGTTAATTTAAAAGAAACGGAGTGTGCGGCATGAAAACGAACGAGAAAATGAACGAGAATGAGTTTTTTGTGATTAAAGCGAAAGAAAACGGAGTTAACGTGATTGGCTTGACAAGGGGGACTGAGACCAGGTTCCACCATTCAGAGAAGCTTGATAAGGGAGAGGTCATGCTCGCTCAGTTCACTGAGCATACATCTGCGGTTAAAGTAAGAGGCAAGGCGGTCATTTATACACGGCACGGTGAAGTTGACACGGAAGTATAAAAGCTTGGCTTGTGCCAAGTTTTCTTTACGCCTGATACTTTAAGGTGTAAACAATTATTGAATGGCCGGTATGATATAATAAATAATAGATAGAGTAAGCTGTATTTGCAGGATGTGGGGGCAGGGACATGAAGATCATCCAAGAAATAAATAAGTTAAATGAATATGTTTTACGAACGATGGAACATTCTTTTCTAAAGCAGTATGTCGATGTTCCCCGGATCAATAACGATAAATGCCTGATTGCCTATTCGCTTCTGAAAGAAAGCGGATACGAAGGCGAGGAATTACAGGAATATTACGCAGCTGTCATGCTCGTCCAGAGTGCACTCGATATGCATGAATACATACTGAAGATTCAAAAGGACGAAGTAAAAGAGCGGCAATTGACCGTTCTGGCGGGAGACTATTACAGCAGCCTCTACTATTTTATGCTATCCCTCTGTGAAGATCTTCCGTTAATACGGGTACTCTCACTTGGGATTCAGGATGTAAACGAAAGCAAGATGAAGCTTTTTTACAGCAAACAATCAAAACCTGATGAGATCACAAACGGAATCAAAAGCATGGAGGCTGGTATCCTGACAAGGGTAGCACGCCACTTTGGCAAGGAAGAGTTCATTCCGTTTATCTCTGAGTTCTTGTTTGTTTCTGCTGCTTCTCAATGCCCTGATCCTCTTTTTTCAGATTATCACCATCAGATTAAAAATGATCTGCTGCTAGCCCGCCACAAACTTAAGACACAAAAGCAGCCGGCTACCTTAAAAGCTGTCATGGAAAAGAGAATGAGGGCACTGCTTGAAGCACCTCACTATTTATTGCCGGAGGAAGGATAAGCGATGGAACAATTAAAAGAACAGCGTGTCCATTCGGTCTTTGAAAAAATATCAGGTCAATATGACTTTATGAACAACGTGATCAGCTTTAAGCAGCATACGAGATGGCGCAATGATACGATGAAGCACATGGCTGTGAAAGAAGGAAGCCGTGCGCTCGATGTATGCTGCGGCACAGGGGAGTGGAGCATCGCTCTCGCGAAAGCGGTCGGAGCATCCGGGTCGGTAACCGGACTGGATTTCAGCAAGAACATGCTGGAAGTCGGCAAGAAAAAGCTTTCGGAGCTGAAGTGCCCGAATGTAAAGCTGATCCACGGGAATGCTATGGAACTGCCTTTTCCCGATAATACGTTCGATTACGTGACCATCGGGTTCGGTCTTCGGAACGTTCCGGATTATCTCCAGGTAATCAAGGAGATGCAACGCGTGGTTAAACCGGGAGGCAGAGTGGTCTGTTTGGAAACTTCTCAGACGACCACACCGATCGTAAAGCATGTCTTCCGTTTTTATTTTTCGGTCGTCATGCCGTTTCTCGGCAGACTTCTGGCAAAAAGCTATAATGAATATTCCTGGCTTCAGGAATCTGCCGGAGAATTCCTTGATAGGAATGAATTGAAGGCGTTATTTGAAGAAGCGGGGTTATCCCAAGTTACAGTTAAGCCATATACGTTCGGAACGGCGGCTATGCACATGGGAATTAAACAAACATAGAAAGAGAGATCGCTCGTGTATAAGAAATTAGCTATCATTCTTGAAATGATAAAGTTTGAACATACTTTATTTGCGCTTCCATTTGCATTTTTGGGGGCGATTCTCGGAAATGTAGTGGAAGAAGGAACTTTTCCGTCCATAACGGAATGGATCTGGATTACACTGGCGATGGTAGGCGCGAGAAGCGCTGCGATGACGCTCAACCGTGTCATCGATGCCAGGATCGACCAAAAAAATCCCAGAACGGCGACGAGGGCTATTCCTGCAAAGTTAATCAGCAAGAAAGAAGCTGTGCTGTTTATTGCCGGTTCTTTTGTTCTGCTGTTTGTAAGTGCTTCACAGCTTAACCTTCTTTCCGTATGGCTTTTGCCTCTGGCTGTATTTTTTCTAGTATTCTATTCCTATACGAAGCGTTTTACATACTTATGCCACGTCATTCTCGGTGCAACGATCGCTCTCGCCCCGCTTGGAGGATGGGTTGGAGCAACGGGAACCCTTTCTGCTGAAGCCTTTCTGCTCTATGCAGGTGTCTTGTTCTGGACGGCAGGATTCGACGTGATCTATGCCACGCAGGATGCGGATTATGACAGGAACCACGGCTTGTATTCCATTCCCTCTTATTTTGGGATTCCAAAGGCACTTTTCATCGCACGCTTTTTCCATGTCGTCAGCTTCTCGGCTTTCTTAGTTCTCGGCGCGGTCTCATCGTTCGGCTGGGTATACTTTGCCGGCGTGTTTTTATCAGGAGCGATCATGATCTATGAACACTCGATGGTTTCTCCGGAAGATCTGTCGAAGCTGAACGTTGCCTTTTTTACGATGAATGGAATCCTGAGCGTCGTTATGTTTATTTTCTCGTTGGGAGATTTGCTGCTATGAAAAATTTTGCCGTAGGAATTACGGGAGCGAGCGGAGCTGTATATGGTGTACGCCTTGTTCAGGAACTGCTGAAGGGCGGCCATAAAGTGCACCTCATGGTCACTGAAGCCGGCTGGCAGGTTTTTCACGAAGAGCTCGGATGGGATACAACAGACCGCGGCAGCATTCTTCAAGAATACTTTATACAGGGGAGCAGCGGCGAACTTCACTATCATACGCTAAGAGACTTTAAAGCTCCGATCGCTTCTGGCTCCTATCAGAACAGCGGCATGATCATCATTCCTTGTTCGATGGGTACACTGTCAGGAATCGCACACGGAGCGTCCGGCAACCTGCTTGAGAGGGCGGCGGATGTAATGCTTAAGGAGGGGCGAAAGCTCGTACTCGTGCCGCGTGAAACACCGCTAAACAGTATTCATCTGGAGAACATGCTTAAAGTATCACAGGCAGGCGGCAAGATCCTGCCTGCGATGCCTGGTTTTTATCAGCTGCCGAAGACCCTTGACGACCTTGTTGATTTCTTAGTCGGCAAAGCGCTGGACAGCCTCGGCGTGCAACATGATTTATTTAAAAGGTGGGGAGAGTAATGGCGCTCAATATCGGCGAGATTAAATATACAAACATCCTTCCTCTATTTTTCTATTTGAATAAAAAAGAGATTGAAAATACCGGAGCGGAGTTCATTCCGCAGATACCGGCTGAGCTGAACCGGAGAATGGCCAGGGGGGAAATTGACCTTGGCGGTATTTCTTCCTTTTCTTTTGGTGAAAACAGCCATCAATACAGCCTTTTCCCTAATTTATCCGTATCGACTTTCGGTAAGGTAGGATCTATTCTATTGTTCTCAAAAACAGCCATTGAAGATCTGGACGGAAAGAGCATCGCACTTACTTCAAGTTCTGCAACTTCGGTCGTTCTTTTGAAAGTGATCCTTAAAGAATTTTACGGACTTGATCCTGTCTATGAAACGATGGCACCAGACTATGATCAGATGCTGCAGAATCATTCAGCCTGCCTGCTGATCGGGGAGGATGCCATTAAAGCCGACTGGCGGCAGGAGAAAGAAATTCATGTGTATGATCTGGGGGAACTGTGGTATAAGCATACAGAGCTTCCGATGACCTATGCCGTCATGGCCGTGCGAAACGACAGCATTGAAAGAGAGCCGGCTCTTCTGGAGAAGCTCTTATTTGAAATGTCAGAGAGCAAACAAAAGACAAAGTCAGACCAATATCATGAGATGATCAGCCATATCCTGCCTGCCCATGGAGGGGAATACTCTTTTTGGGCAAACTATTTTCATGGCATCAATTATGATTTCGGGGAAAGCCATTTGAAAGGGCTGAAGCATTATTTTGAGCTGGCCCATAAGCATTCACTGATTCAGACGGTTCCCGAATTTACTTTTTTTAACTACTCCTTACAGGGCATTTAGGTGAAAGCTATGAAACTGACTGAACTCTATTCACATGTAAAAAAAGATCTGCTTCAGATTGAATCCGAACTGGAGCAATCGATATCAGCAGACCACCCTATCTTGCAAAAGGCTGGAAGCCAGCTTCTGAAAGCTGGAGGCAAGCGAATCCGGCCTGTTTTCGTACTGCTTTCCGCACATTTCGGCGAATACGATATCCGCAGTGTGAAGAAAGTTGCTGCCGCACTGGAAACCATACATATGGCATCACTCGTCCATGATGATGTGATTGACGATGCCGAGCTGCGAAGAGGGGCAAAGACGGTTAAAGCTGAGTATGACAACAAAGTGGCGATGTATACAGGGGACTTTCTGTTTGCCAAAGCGATCGAGATGATGACCAATGTCAGCCAGATTGCAGCACATCAAGTCTTGTCCTATTCCATGAAAGAGATGTGTCTTGGTGAGATCCAGCAAATCAAAGAGCAGTTTGATCTGGATCAGAACATAAGACAATACTTGCGGCGCATCAAAAGAAAGACAGCCCTCTTGATCGCTATCAGCTGCCAGCTTGGAGCTATTGCTTCCAATGCTTCTGTTCAGCTGCAAAGACAGCTGTACCGTTTTGGCTATTCCGTTGGCATGGCTTATCAGATCACGGATGACATTCTGGATTTTACAGCAACTGAAAAAGAATTGGGCAAACCTGCAGGCGGCGACTTGAAGCAGGGAAACATTACCCTTCCTGTTTTTTATGCAATGGACCAGATACCAGAATTAAAAGGCAGTATCCAGCGTTATTATCAAACCTGGGATGAGGGTGAGTTTTCCGGCATTATTGCTCAGATCAAAAAAAGCGGATCCATTCAGAAAGCTTCCATGGCTGCCCAATCCTATCTGGCAGATGCATTTGCCGCCGCCGATCAGCTTCCGGCAGGACAGGCAAGAAACAGCATGATCAAGATTGCCAAATATATTGGAAAGCGCAAATTTTAGCTCATTGCTAAATCGTACTATTTTTGATACTATTTTCTAGGGGTCACAGCTAGCTTACAAGCCCTGAACCAATACATAGAAGATAGGGGAGAACTATTATGGAAAAAACGTTTCTAATGGTAAAACCAGATGGTGTACAGCGCAATTTGATCGGAGAGATTGTTTCAAGATTCGAGAAAAAAGGATTTCAGCTTGCTGGAGCCAAATTGATGACAATCTCACGTGAGCTTGCAGAAAACCACTACGGAGAACATAAAGAGCGTCCGTTCTTTGGCGAGTTGGTAAACTTCATCACTTCTGGTCCAGTTTTCGCTATGGTATGGCAAGGAGATAACGTGATTGCTACTGCTCGTAACATGATGGGAAAAACCAATCCTTCAGAAGCAGCTGCAGGAACTGTTCGCGGAGATTTTGCCGTAAGCGTAAGCAATAACATCATTCACGGTTCTGATTCTCCTGAAAGTGCTGTTCGTGAAATTGGTCTTTTCTTCAAGGAAGAAGAACTTGTCAATTACGAAAAAGCGGTTTCTTCTTGGATTTAATGTAAGCGTTATAAACCAGCCGGCCACGGCTGGTTTTTTTATTTGGCGTGTTTAGCGTTAAGGAATATTTCTTATTTGCCGATAGTTAAAGTAACGCTATGCATAAAGGGGTAAGAAACGTGGATCAAGATTATTCAAATTTTATTAAAGACGTTCAATCTATAACATCTATTGACCTGTCACTGTATAAAGAGGCACAGATGAAGAGGCGCCTCACTGCTTTTCGTGACAAGAAGAGCATTGAAAGTTTCTCTGTCTTTTCGAAAGCTCTTATGAAAGACCGCTGCTTGCTGGATGAATTACTTGACCGGATGACGATCAATGTTTCGGAGTTTTATCGGAATCCGGAACGATGGATGGTTTTGAAGGATAAGATCATACCAGACCTTTTAAGCAGGACGAACAAACTGAAGATCTGGAGTGCCGCATGTTCAACGGGAGAGGAGCCTTACACCCTTGCTTCGCTTTTGCAGAAAACAGGACGGAACATCACCTATTCCATTCTGGCAACGGACCTCGATGAGCTTGCGCTGCGAAGGGCAAAGGAGGGCTTATATGCTGAAACATCGATTAAGAACGTGCCTGAGTCAGTCAGGAACAGCAGTTTTCGGAAAGAAGCTGGAGGGTTTGCGGTTACGGAAGCACTAAAAAAACCAATTGTGTTTAAACAGCATAACTTATTGGCAGATGCCTTTGAGAAGAGCTTTGATCTCATCGTTTGCCGTAATGTTATGATTTACTTTACAGAAGATGCAAAAGAAGCATTGTTTCATAAGTTTTCAGAGTCATTGCGCCCCGGAGGCTATCTGTTCGTGGGCAGCACGGAACAGATCTTTCACCCCGGCCGCTTTAATCTGCAGCCAAGGGAAGCTTTTCTTTATCAGAAACCGCTTGTCTAGTTCAGAAATGCACAGCCCTTTGGGTTGACAAACTGTGCGTAATGCTTTATCTTGTGTTTTAACGATTTGGATTTTCAGAATGATTTAGCCCAGAGAGCAGTTTAGTTGAGAGATGAGAATAGTTGAGAATGATGAGTGGAGCCGAGCAGAGGGTTATGAATACATAGTACCCATGCCTCTTCGTGCATGGGTTTTTTTGTACCTCTTTTTCGCCTCATTCATTCTCCATTTTTGATGGAGGTGAATAATCACAATGTTATGTCTATCTTTTTATTTATCCCCTACATGAACGGATCGTTGCTGCCTTATTACATTTATAATCTTAAGGAGGGATTGCAATGGCCGTCAAAGAACTTCTCCAAAAAGGAATTCTTGGAGAAACCTACTCACAAAAAGAAGCCTACGAAATGATGAACGAAATACTGGAAGGAAAAGTGACGGAAGTCCAGCTTTCCAGTTTGCTGACCATACTCCGGCTGCGGGGGGAAACCATCGAAGAAATCGTTGGATTCTCAACTTCAATATTGGATCATACCGTGCCGCTTCACCTGGAATATCCGCAAATCCTTGATACGTGCGGAACAGGCGGAGACGGGGCGTCAACCTTTAATATATCCACTGCGTCTTCCTTATTGCTCGCATCAACGGGCATTAAAGTTGCCAAGCACGGCAATTCAGCTGTTACATCGAAAAGCGGAAGCGCAGACGTGCTTCAGAAGCTCGGGATCGGATCAAGCGGCGATGCGTCTGAAATCGCAGAGAGTCTGGAGAAGTTCTCTCTATGTTTCCTTTTTGCGCCAAACTATCATCCGGCACTCCGGCATGCGAGCAAAACAAGAAAGGGACTGTCTTTCCGAACGGTTTTTAATATTCTCGGTCCGTTATGCAACCCGGCCCATCCAACACATCAGCTGATCGGTGCCTATAACAAGGAAACGGCAAAAAAAATGGCGCATGCGATTGCTGATTTCAAAGAGCAGAGAACCTTAGTGGTTACAGGAGCAGACGGATTGGATGAATGCTCCATATTCGCACCGACACACTTTTTCGAAGTGGATAATGGGAACGTGAACGAATTCACACTCACTCCTGAAGATGCAGGACTCCCATATGGAACTTTAGAAGAGGTGACGGTGGCCTCCAGCCAGGAGAGCGCAGCCCTGATCAAAGCAGTTCTGAGCGGTAAAGCTTCTGCTTCTGCACAAAATATCGTGATCTATAATACCGCAGCCTCTTTATATTTGACAGGAAGAGCCTCAACCATCCATGAAGGGGTTAAACTGGCACGGGACATTATTGCAACGGGGAAAGCCAGCCGCCATTTAGAAATGATTCAGAACCAAACAGGAGGATTGCCTTATGCTGCAACAAATTCTTGATCAAAAAAAGGAAGAAATCACAAAGCTTGAAAACAACTTCACTATAAAACATAACAGAAAAAAGGCATCTCTCTATGAGGCGATCAGAACATCAGAAAATGCGCCTGCGCTCATTGCTGAAGTTAAGAAAGCTTCGCCTTCAAAGGGGACGATTAAGGAGCATTACGTTCCTGCAGAGATTGCTGCTGAATATGAACAGGGAGGGGCGGCTGCAATCTCGGTGCTTACGGATCAGCGTTTTTTTCAGGGACATGCGGCAGACCTGGTCGCTGTAAAACAGATGGTCTCTCTTCCGGTCTTGAGAAAAGACTTTATTATCGACAAGCTCCAAGTGCTCGAGAGTGCTCATATCGGCGCTGATGCGATTTTGCTGATCGCAGCTGCCATGACACCGAAAAAGCTGCACGGATTGTACGAGTTTGCTCATGAGCATGATCTGGAATGCCTGGTGGAAGTTCACTCTGTAGAGGAACTGGAAGGCGTCCTGAAGCAGTTCACACCAAAGCTCGTCGGGATCAACAACAGGGATCTCCGTACGTTCAAAACGGATGTAAAACATACAGCGGCCATCGCCAGCCATATTCCAGAGAGCATATTAACCGTGAGTGAGAGCGGAATAAAAGAAACTGACGACCTCCATTACTTGCGCAGTCACAGCATCAACGCGATTTTAGTTGGCGAAACGCTCATGCGTGCTTCATCTCCGGCCGAAGGGATCAAGACGCTGTATGGCCGGTAAGACTCCGTTTCTTAAATTTTGCGGATGCCGGAGCAAGGAAGACCTGCTTCTTGTAAAAGAGTCACGCGCAGATCTGGCAGGATTTATTTTTGCCCCGAGCAAACGAAGGGTAGCTCCTGAAGATGCGGGCAAATGGGTGAGGGGAAATCAGCCGCTCAAACAGCAATTAACAGGAGTATTTGTGAACCCTTCTCTTGATGAAATACAGGCCGCTTTAGTAAACGTGCCTTTAGATATCGTTCAATGCCATGGTGATGAAACTCCCGGATTTCTAAAAGAACTAAAGAAAAAAACAGGAATAACGATTTGGAAAGCCGTACGCCACGAGCCAGGCGGATGGAACAACCTGAAAGAGTTTGCCGGGGTCGCAGACGGTTATGTAATTGATGCCCGGGTAGAGGGAGCTTACGGAGGAACAGGAACAGCCTTTGACTGGGATGCTGTTCCGATGTATTTACAGGAGGCTGAACGGCAAGGTGTACCTTGTTTTATTGCAGGGGGGATTCATGCAGAAAACATTTCAAAACTGCTGAGCTATAGTCCGGACGGCATAGACATCAGCAGCGGAATTGAGGAAGACGGTAAAAAAAGCCAGAAAAAAATAAAGGATTTAGAAGGGATGATGATGCAATATGAAAACAGTATATCCTGACAGCCGGGGAAGATATGGAGAGTTTGGCGGGAAGTTTGTACCCGAGACCATCATGTTTGCTTTGGAAGACCTTGAGAAGGGTTTTAGTGAAGCGATTGAAAACGCTGAGTTCATGGAGGAACTTCAGCATGAACTGACAGATTACTCCGGCAGGCCTACACCTTTAACCTATGCAGGAAAGCTGAGTGAAAAGACCGGCGGAGCATCCATCTACCTGAAAAGAGAAGACTTGAACCACACTGGCGCCCACAAGATCAACAATGCGATCGGCCAGGCGCTGCTCGCAAAAAGGATGGGAAAGAAAAAGATCATCGCTGAAACAGGAGCAGGACAGCATGGCGTTGCGGCTGCTACTGCTGCTTCTAGGTATGGTTTGGAATGCAAAGTATATATGGGCGAGGAAGACATCCGCCGTCAGGCTCTAAACGTATTCCGCATGAAACTGCTGGGAGCGGAAGTGATTCCAGTGAGCAGCGGAACAAAAACGTTAAAGGACGCGACGAATGAAGCGATCAGGCAGTGGGTTGCATCGGTTGAAGATACTTTCTACATGATTGGATCAGCCGTAGGACCGCATCCGTATCCGAAGATCGTCAAAGAGTTTCAGAGTGTAATCGGATACGAGGCAAAAGCACAATTTGCTCAAATAAAGGAGGGAAGCCTTCCTGAGAAAGTGGTGGCCTGTGTAGGGGGCGGCAGCAATGCGATCGGTATTTTTTCAGCGTTCGTCGATGAAGATGTTTCTCTTGTCGGGGTTGAAGCGGGAGGCAAAGGACTCTTGACCGGCCTGCATGCCGCGACGATGGCGAACGGGACAGCCGGTGTTATCCATGGATCACTGACGTACCTGCTTCAGTCGCAGGAAGGCCAGATCCAGGAGCCTTATTCCATCTCAGCAGGTTTGGATTATCCTGGAGTAGGACCGGAACATGCTTTCTTAAAATCAACTGAACGTGTCAAATATGAAAACATCACGGACGAGGAAGCGCTTGAGGCACTGAATCTCCTTTGCCGTGAAGAAGGCATTCTATGTGCGCTGGAGAGCGCACACGCTGTGGCACAAGCATTAAAAGAAGCACGAAGCATGAGTGCTCACGAAAACATCATCGTCTGCCTGTCCGGCAGGGGAGATAAAGACGTTCATACACTTTTTGAACAGCAGAAGGAGGAAGTCTCTCATGGGGAGTAGAATGAAAGAGTTTCAGTCAAAGAAATCGCCATTGTTCGTACCCTTTATCACAGCAGGTGATCCTTCTCCTGAGGTTACGGTTGACCTGGCTCTCGCTCTTCAAAACGAAGGGGCGGATGCACTGGAGCTGGGTATTCCATATTCTGATCCCCTTGCAGACGGACCGGTGATCCAGCGGGCTTCCAAACGGGCGCTGGAAAAAGATATGAGTTTGGAAAAAGCCATGAAGCTCGTCGCAAACATGCGCGCAGCCGGTTTAACCATTCCGGTCATTATCTTTACTTATTACAATCTTTTGTTACAATTGGGAGAACAGAAATTTTTTGAATTGGCATCACAGAACGAAATTGATGGGCTACTTGTGCCGGATTTGCCTTTTGAAGAAAGCAAAGACCTTCAGAAGTCATGTTCCGCCCATGATCTAAGCTTCATTTCTCTCGCTGCGCCCACTACTTCTCAAGGAAGGCTAAAAGAAATCGGAGAGGCTGCACAGGGTTTTCTCTATTGCATCTCTTCACTTGGTGTTACCGGGGCAAGGACTTCGTTTGCCAACGGCCTGGACCGCTTTCTGGATGAAGCGAGATCTGCGAGTTCGGTTCCGGTATTGATCGGTTTCGGCTTGTCGAGCAGAGAGCAGATGCAGCAATTTGAGGGTAAATGTGATGGTTTTATCATGGGGAGCACGATCGTATCAAAAATTGAGGAGCTGGGACCAGATCTTCTCAGGGAGGACAAGAAAAGAGAGGCGCTTCAAACGTTCTCTGACTTTCTTTCCAAACTGGTCCCGCTGAATGTTTACAGTTAACAGAAAGGAAGGGTCTTTGTGGAGGCAAAATCACAGCTGTTGAATTTAAAACCCTATCAGCCGGGAAAACCAATCGAGGAAGTGAAGCGCGAGTACGGGCTGGACAAAATCGTTAAATTGGCATCAAATGAGAATCCATACGGAAGCTCGCCTTCGGTTAAGGACGCTATCGTATCAGAAGCCGCTCACTTAGGGCTGTATCCTGATGGCTACAGCGCTGAACTGAGGGAGGAGCTTTCCGAATTTTTAGGAGTAAAAAAAGGAAATTTGATTTTTGGCAATGGTTCCGACGAAGTAGTGCAGATCTTATCACGAAGCTTTCTGCATGAAGGAACAAACACGGTCATGGCAGCGAACACCTTTCCTCAGTACAAGCATAACGCTGTGATTGAAGGAGCAGAAGTTCGTGAAGTTCCGCTGCTTAACGGAGAACATGACCTGAATGAGATGCTCAAAGCGATCGACGGACAAACAAAAATCGTTTGGCTGTGCAGCCCGAATAATCCTACCGGCCATTACATTGATCAAAAATCGTTTGAAACATTTATGGCTGAAGTTCCTCCGCACGTACTCGTAGTGAGTGACGAAGCGTATTATGAATACGTTGAAGCCGAAGATTTTCCAGAGACCATCACTTATTTGGACCGATATCCGAACTTGGTGATCCTGCGGACGTTTTCTAAGGCTTACGGACTTGCTGCACTCCGGATCGGTTATGGAATCGGTGATGAGAAACTTATCACAGCCATTGAACCGGCCAGAGAGCCGTTCAACACATCACGCATTGCACAGGCAGCAGCCCGTGCTGCGATCAAAGACCAGGATTTCATCAGCACTTGCTCTGAAAGAAACAGAGAAGGGCTGCAGCAATTTTATGAATTCTGCCAGAAACGCGGATTGGATTACTATCCGTCTCAAGCGAATTTCATCCTAATTGATTTTAAGGAAGACTCAAATCTTTTGTTTCAGCATCTTCTTGAAAGAGGCTACATTGTGCGTTCTGGATCAGCACTGGGCTTTCCTACAAGCCTCAGAATAACGATCGGCGATAAGCAGCAGAACGGGGAGATCATTGAGCATCTGGAAAATTATTTGCTGATGTCAGGAAACACAGAAAAAGAAACCGTGTAAATCCATCAGAGAAGAGGGGCCTGCTCGGCCTCTTTCTCGATAATTTCAAAATTTTCGAAAAATAATGTTGATTTTTGAAGCGTTACTGCTATACTATAACTAATATGGTTTCTCTCCACTCCTATCCATATTATTGTTTTCCCTGACAGCGCTTTCAAAGTCAGGGCTTTTTTTGTTTTCCTATACTCATATCTTTGCATGTGCACTCATAGCCTGTCTATATAAGGGCGAAGGCGAATCGTAGATTTTGAAGTGAACACACTCTCTCATGTATAATGAAAACAAAATAGATTGCCGTAAGAGAAGGAGTTTTTGTTAGTGGAAAAGTTACAAGAAGCCATCACCCTTGTTGAAATGGGACATGTCCGGGAGGGCATGAAGCTCATCGAAATGCTTAAAAAGGAAGCCGACCATCAAACACTCTATGATATTGCGAGGGTTTATGAAAACTGGGGACATCTGGAGGAAGCCATGAAGATCGTTGCTCAGTTGAGAGCTTTTTACCCGGAGGATGGAGACCTCGGCATCTTTGCCGCCGAGCTGCTCATTGAGATGGAAAAGGAAGATGAAGCTCTGGAGATACTGGGACAGATCAGTGCATACGATGATTCTTACATCCAATCGCTCCTATTGCAGGCTGACCTTTATTTTATGCAAGGACTCCATGAAGTTGCGGAGCAAAAGCTCCTGAAAGCCAAGCAGACCAAACCAGATGAGCCAGTTCTTGCTTTTGCTCTTGGTGAACTGTATCTTGAACGCGGCGATTTTATCAAAAGCGCTGGCTTCTTCAAGGAAGCCGAACCGATTGCATCGACTCTTCCCGAAGGAGATCTTTACCTAAGACTTGCCGAAGCGCTGAGCAGAGGCGGTAAGTTTGAAGAAGCTCTTGACTTTTATAAAAAAGGCCTGGAATCCAAAAAAGAACTGCACAGTCTGTTTGGATACGGTTTGACCGCGTATAAAACAGGGGAGTATAAAACGGCGATATCTGCGCTTGAAGAATTAAAAGGACTGGACCCTGAGTATACGACGCTTTATCCTTTGCTTGCTTCATCCTATGAGGAAGAGGGGGCACTTGACGAGGCGATCGAGGCGATCCGGGAAGGAATCAGCAAGGATGAATTCAACGAAGACCTTAAAGTACGTGCCGCACGCCTCATGTACCGGACAGGTAACAGAGAAGAGGGCGAAAAGTATGCGAGGGAGGTTATCGCGCTCAATCCTTCAAACGCTGAAGCTGTCCTTCACTTATCTTCCATGCTTAAAAAAGAAGAACGCTTTGATGACATGGTCGAACTGCTCTCACATGTTGCAGAGCAGGGTGACGAAACGCCGGAGATGATCTGGGATCTGGCCTTTGCATACAAAGAAGCAGAAGAATATGAACAGGCCAGAGAACAATATGAAGCGGCCTTTCCTTCCTTCACGAACCATGAAGTTTTCTTGGAAGAGTATGGCATGTTTCTGATCGAAGAAGGGGAACCTGTAAAGGCAGCCGGCATCCTGAAACAAGCCTTGTCATTGAACCCGAACCTTCACCACGTTGAAGAAATAATCAGCCGGCTGGAAGAGTACTAATCAACCCGCTTTTTTCTGTAAATATTCTTTCCGGTTAGAAGGATTTATCAAGCAGGGCAAGAATATACTAAAGTAATATACTTTGGTTAGGAATGATGGGGGGATCACAATGAGCAGCACCGTTTCTGTCCTTGAAAAGAAGGATTTTATTAAATGGTTTTTAAATCATTATCAACTAAAAAAACGTGAGTGCGTCTGGTTGTTAAACTACCTTGTCAGTGACGACCAGCTCATGGAAAAGGTTCACTTTGTGGAGAAAGCAGAGTATTGCCCTAAAGCCATTATTATGTCCGCTCAATGTACCGATGGTGTTCCATTCCGTTTTTATAAACAGAATGTCTTGACGACGGATGCAGAAAAATCATTCCACGATATCCGGCTTAACCAGGAAGAAGACATCTTTATTGAACTAAACTTTAATTCTTCAAGATTGACGCCCGAGTATGCCTCGGTACTGGAAGAAAATCCGCATCTGCCTGACAATATGGTAACAGACCGGAAATATGGACTGTGGGCAGAACTGATTCTCGACCAATCGGTATCCCAATTTAAAAAACAGAAAATACTCGTTAACATTGACCGTGCGCTGGACCAAAAAGATGAAGAAACTTTCCAGCAGCTTACCGAAGAACTTAGAAAATTGTAACCCTCTTTTTTAAAAAGAGGGTTTTATTTTGTTTTTTTTGATACGATGGAATACATATTAAACTATTTTTACATAAAAGGAGTTTCACAGATGAAATGGAGTTCAGGTGATATTAACATTTATCAGATGTCGAAAGAGTTTGTGGATACTGTCATCATTCCCCTTCAGCCTCTTTCTTTCGGTCCTTCCATGAGGACAAGCGCAGGGATGGCTGATTTTTCCCTTCTCATTGCAGAAGAGACAGAACGTCAGCTGCACGGACGCTTGTTTCTCATGCCTTCCTTTACCTATTTGAAGCTGGAAAGTGAAGAAGTTCTCATGGCCCGGCTCCACTCATGGGTCAGCGAACTTAAGGAAGAAGGGTTCCGCCATATTTTTTTCTTGACGAGCGATGACGATTGGAAAAAGGCTGAACATGAGCTAGGAGAAACACTCCTTTGGATGCCTGTCATACCGATGGAGACGATGGACTCGTCATATAAGGAAGAAATCGTTAAAGAACAGGTCAAACAGCTGTTTCAGATCATTCTTCATAAGTGGCAGGAAAGCTAAAAAACCAAGCACTGGAGATACATGTTCATATTGACAGTAAAAGACAACTTACGCTATCATGTTAATGTCCTAGTAATATGTGTGTAAAACAAATGTCCGGATGGACTTTATTTACAGCAAGGGGGGGAAACGAAATGTCTAAGGAAGATATCTCCAGACGCCAGTTTTTGAACTACACATTGACCGGTGTCGGAGGGTTCATGGCTGCAGGGATGCTTATGCCAATGGTGCGTTTTGCCATCGACCCCATCCTTGAAAAGGGTGCGGACCAGGATATGGTAGCGGTTACTGAAGTCAGCAAGATCGGCAAGGAACCAAAACGATTTAACTTTAAAATTAAGCAAAAAGACGGATGGTACGAATCAGAGGTCACCCAATCTGCGTGGGTCTACAAAAACGGCAAGGGCGAATTAATAGCGCTTTCACCGGTTTGCAAGCATTTGGGATGTACCATCGACTGGAACACTGATCCAAGCCACCCAAGCCAATTTTATTGTCCTTGCCACGGAGGCCGTTATGAGAAAGACGGTACGAATATTAAAGGTACACCGCCGCTTGCGCCTCTTGATGTTTATGACAGCAAGGTGAAGGACGGAAAGTTGTATCTAGGAAAGGCAAAACCACGAAAGGGGGCGTAATAGATGCTGCAAAAAATTTACGATTGGGTAGACGAGCGTTTGGATATTACGCCGCTTTGGCGCGATGTGGCTGACCATGAAGTGCCTGAGCACGTTAACCCGGCCCATCATTTTTCCGCGTTCGTTTATTGTTTCGGAGGATTAACGTTCTTTATTACGGTAATCCAAATCTTGTCTGGAATGTTCTTAACGATGTACTATGTTCCGGATATTGTGAATGCCTGGGAATCTGTATATTATCTGCAGAATCAGGTGGCATTCGGTGTCATCGTAAGAGGAATGCACCACTGGGGAGCCAGCTTGGTAATTGTTATGATGTTTTTACATACCTTGCGCGTATTTTTCCAGGGCGCTTACAAAAAACCTCGTGAATTGAACTGGGTAGTGGGAGTATTAATTTTTGGTGTTATGCTTGGACTTGGGTTCACAGGCTATTTGTTGCCATGGGATATGAAAGCGCTGTTCGCTACAAAAGTAGGGATTCAGATCGCAGAAACAATCCCTGTGATCGGACCGATCGCAAAAACATTCTTAGCAGGCGGAGAAATCATCGGAGCACAGACATTAACTCGTTTCTTTGCGATACACGTATTCTTCCTGCCGGCTGCACTGCTTGCGCTCATGGGTGCCCACTTTATCATGATCCGCAAACAGGGTATCTCAGGTCCGCTGTAAAATTGCTTTTTTAATTATCTTTATTTTTAAAATTGAGTGACCATTCTCTACATCAGAGATATATCTTGGCAGATAAAGCTCATCTGCGTCAGAGCAGATAAGCTTCTAGACGCTAAAAAAGGGAGGGAGAAAGATGCATCGAGGCAAAGGAATGAAGTTTGTAGGAGACTCCCGTGTTCCTGCAGAGCGCAAGCCGAACATTCCGAAGGATTACTCTGAGTATCCCGGAAAAACGGAAGCGTTTTGGCCAAACTTCCTTTTGAAAGAATGGATGGTAGGTGCCGTCTTTTTAATTGGGTATTTAATCTTAACCATTTCTCACGAATCTCCGCTGGAGCGTAAAGCAGATCCGACAGATGCAGGATATATTCCGCTTCCTGACTGGTATTTCCTATTCTTGTATCAGCTTTTGAAATACAAGTATGCTGCAGGTGATTACGTGTTAATCGGAACGATCGTTATTCCTGGACTAGCTTTCGGAGCACTGCTGCTCGCACCATGGCTGGACAGAGGGCCGGAACGCCGTCCTTCACGCCGTCCTGTTGCTACAGGATTAATGCTGCTTGCCCTTATTTCCATTACATATTTAACATGGGAGTCCGTTGTTACCCATGACTGGGAAAAGGCGAAAGAACAGGGTAAAATCGTGGAGACCAACATCGACAAGAACGATCCCGGCTATCAAGTCTTCAAAGGCCAGTCCTGTGTAGGCTGCCATGGATCGGAATTGACAGGCGGAACGGGGCCATCACTTATTGGAACCGGTTTAAAACCTGAACAGATCATGAAGATTGCCAAAGAAGGGCGAGGGGCTATGCCTGCAAACGCTTATAAAGGCAATGAAGCCGATTTGAAAAAATTGGCCACATTCATTTCAAAACTGAAAAAATAAACATCAAAAAAAGCTGGCTTGCAGAGTCGGCTTTTTTTACATCATCGGCAAGTGAGGAGAAAAAGAATGATTTATCTTTATGGAATTTTGAAGCAAAAATGGTTCCTGTCCAGTTTGCTTATCATCAATATTCTTGGAACGGCCTATGGATATTACTGGTATAAAGACCAGCTCGCTGAAACACCGCTGAAGTTTGTTCTTTTTGTGCCAGACAGCCCGACGGCCAGTCTGTTCTTTGTCTTCGTGCTCATTGCGTTTCTTTTCGGAAAAAACCTGCCATACATCGAAGCACTGGCCGCGGTAAGCCTTTTTAAGTACGGAATCTGGGCGGTTGGCATGAATATTGCCGGCGGTGTAGTCGATCCTCCTATGTATTGGGCCAATTATATGCTCATCGTTTCCCATCTGGGGATGGCGATCGAAGGGCTCCTTTATACTCCGTACTATCGAATTCAGCTCAGGCATCTGGCAGTAGCGGGCCTCTGGGTATTTCATAACGAAATTATCGATTATGTTTATGGTATGATGCCGAGGTACGACGTACTCTGGGAACATATGCAGCTGATCGGATATCTTACCTTCTGGCTAAGTGTGGTATCCGTCGTCCTTGTGTATTATTTAACGAGGGAGAAGCCGGCTCACTCCGGCAAATAAAGGTCTAACCTTGTCCGTTTCCTCATATGATTTGTTATACCGTATGGGAGGGACAAGGAATGAAATTTAAATTTGCCGCTGTGTTCAGTTTACTGCTGGTTAGTCTTCCGATTGCTGCGCACGCGAACGGCGGACAGACCAGCAGCCTTGAAAACGTCACTCAATTATCGGATAAAGCGCTGGAGCTTGCCAAAGAGGAACGGTATAAAGAAGCGAGCGAAGTCCTTTTCTATTTGTCATCTCAATTTGGTAAGGGCGCCCTGAAGGCCGATTTGGCTGAAGATAAAATCCGCATGGTTGATGTCACAGTAGAAGATACAATCGAAACGCTTGGAAGAGCTGAAGAACCACGCGACGTTAAACTCCACCGGCTTACAGGTGTTAGGCTGCTTGTCGACGCCTTGATTTCCGATCATCAGCCGCTGTGGAAACAAACGGAGTATCAGCTCATCAATCCATTAAAGCATATGCAGCTAGCTTTAGGGAAGAATCATAATCAGGAATACCAGGAGGCGGCAAACGAGTTTCTGGCCAACTACGCCATGATCCGCCCGGCAGTCAGCATGGACGTTGAAGATACATTTTTTGATCAGGTGGATAAAGATATCGAGTTCATCGACAGCAGCCGGACCAGCATTTTCACATCCTCAGCGGACAAGAAGAAACTTGAATCCGTTAGAGCCGATTTTGAAAACCTGTTTGCTGCAAAAGAAGACAACTCTGAACCTTCCCTGTTCTGGCTGATCTTTTCCATCGGGGGAATCATCTTCTCTACATTATTTTATGTAGGATGGAGAAAATACAAAGCGGAGAAGGAAAACGTGAAGGCTGTAGATAAGCGGTAAAGCATTCTGATTGACATATATATGGCATAATCATAAAATTAAAGTAATTACTATAGTGGAGGAATGCTATAAATGTCTTTTCTCATCTATTTTGCATTGTTGCTGATCATCCCGATCTGGGCACAGATGAGGGTGAAAAGCACGTATAAAAAGTACGCAAAAGTTGAAAACTCAACCGGAAAAACAGGGGCGGAAGTCGCCCGTGAAATACTGGACCGCAACGGGCTATACAATGTCGCGGTTGAGCCGGTCAGAGGGCGGCTGTCCGACCATTATGACCCGCGTTCAAAAGTTGTCCGCCTATCCGAAGAAAACTATTACGGCCATTCCATTGCAGGATCTGCAGTAGCCGCCCACGAAGTCGGCCATGCCATTCAGGATAAGGAAAGCTACGCGCCGCTGCGTTTCCGGCATGCACTAGTGCCGGTTGCTAACTTAGGTTCCAACTTTGCTTATCTTTTGATCATTGCAGGAGCTATTTTCGCCTCTGCTAACCTTCTTTTAGTGGGTATTATCTTCATGGCAGCCGCGGTTCTCTTTCAGCTGGTCACACTCCCGGTCGAATTTAACGCGAGCAGCCGGGCGATGAATCAGATCGTATCCACCGGTATGATCCGTAACAACGAAGAGCGCCAGGCAAGAAAAGTCCTTAATGCCGCTGCACTGACATATGTAGCAGCAGCATTGGTCGCTGTATTGGAGCTTCTACGCTTCGTGCTCATGTTTGCTGGAATGAATAATGACGATTAAATGACGAAACCCCTGCTCAGGCAGGGGTTTTATTGTTTTTTGTGGTGCGATGGATGAAGAATGCGGGTATGTGAGCGGAATTGATTCAATTGAGTGAAGAATTGAACCGTAGAAAAAATAATTGAACCAAACTAGCGGTTATTCCATACTGAATATTCTTTCAATTTTACACAGCTGCTGCAAAAAAAAGCGTGCTGAAGTCTGATTACTTCAACACGCCTTCCTTCAGTTGGGATCCAGCTTCAGCGCCTAAAGACTCAACGACTTCACTCTCTCACCCCAACACAAAAACCTTGTTGAAGTTCTAGAGTTCCGGTCCTTAACGTCTTTGGTCAGGCGCTACAGCTTTTCTCATATCCCTATCGGATTCTTATCACTATCGAGTGTGAAGCCTTCTCCGAGGACTTCGTGTACGTCGTTAACGGTTACGAAGGCATGGGGATCGACCCGTTCAATTACTTGCTTAAGCCGGACGATTTCGTTACGCGCGAACACGCAATAAAGAACTTCTTTCTGGCTGCCAGTAAAGCTTCCTTTAGCGCTGAGCAAGGTCGCGCCGCGGTCGAGTTCTTTCATGATCAGTGCAGCGATCTCGGTATTTTTTTCGGAGATGATCATTGCGGCTTTGCCGGCATAGGCGCCTTCCTGCATAAAATCGATGACGCGGGCGCCGACAAAAACGGCGACAAGTGTGTACATCGCTTCTTTGTAGTTGAGGTAAACTAGCGACATCGTGATGACCACCGCGTCAAACATAAACATGGTCTTTCCCATGCTCCAGCCGAAGAATTTATGGCCGAGCCTCGCAATAATATCGACACCGCCTGTCGTTCCCCCGAAACGGAAGATGATTCCTAGGCCGATACCGATGAAAACCCCGGCAAAAAGAGCGGCGAGAGGCATGTCCTGTTTTAAATTAATAGTAAGAGTTGAATAACGCTGGAAGAGGAACAAGAACAGTGAAACACCCAGCGTGCCGATCATTGTATAAATGAATGCGTTTTTTCCAAGCAGCTTCCATCCTACAAAGAAAAGAGGGATGTTGAGGGCGAGGTTGGAATAGGAAGGGTCAATATGGAACAAAAAGTAAAGAATAAGGGTGATTCCTGTAAATCCGCCCTCTGCCAGATTGTTTGCCATATTGAAGTGAACGATGCCAAATGAAAAGATGGCGGAACCAAATAAAATAAAAAATACGTTTTTGCTGCGAATTGGAAATGTCATTTATGTGCCTCCTGAGACTAATGCGATACCCTGTTTGCGTTTTCATTATAAAGGAAAAAGAAGGGGGGTTCAATCGCTCGTGAAATTTGTCAAATGTCTTATTCTTCGCTAACATAAACATAGGATTGTCGAAGAGGTGATATCGTTGAAAAAAACCATGCAGGAAATGCAGCAAGAAGTTGATACATATATCGGCCAGTTTAAAGAAGGGTATTTCAGCCCCCTCGCGATGATGGCCAGGATGACAGAAGAGCTTGGCGAGCTTGCTCGTGAAGTTAACCACTATTACGGTGAAAAACCGAAAAAATCCACTGAAAAAGAGCAGACCATTGAAGAAGAATTGGGTGATATTTTATTTGTCTTACTATGTTTTGCCAATTCACTCGATATTAGTATGGAAAAAGCCTTTGATATGGTCATGAATAAGTTTAATACGAGAGATAAAGACCGATGGACGCGCATCGAAGAAGGAGAGGAAAAGTAGCATGAGCAAACAAATAACCATTGTCATTGCCGGGCCAAGAGGAAAAATGGGGCGTGAAGCCGTGAACTTGGTCAACGAAACTCCACATTTTACACTTTTAGCAGTGATTGATTCCAGACATGCAGGAATGAAACTGAAAGATCTGGAGGGAATGCCATCCCTCGATATTCCGGTATACGATGACGCAACACTTTGCTTTTCAGAAATCAGGCCGGATGTTTTGATCGATCTTACGAAGCCTGAGATCGGGAAAGTCCATCTTGAACAGGCGCTCGAGCATAATGTCAGGCCTGTCATCGGAACGACAGGCTTCTCGGATGAGGATTTAGAGCGCCTGAAAAACCTCGCTCAAGAAAACGAACTGGGGGCGATCATCGCCCCCAACTTTGCGGTTGGTGCCATCTTAATGATGAAGTTTGCTCAGATGGCTTCCAAGTATTTGCCTAATGTTGAGATTATCGAGAAGCACCACGACCAAAAACTCGATGCCCCATCCGGAACGGCTTTGAAGACAGCACAGCTGATCAGAGAGGTCAGAGAGCCAAAATCCCAAGGGCATCCTGATGAGAGAGAAGATCTTCCTGGAGCAAGGGGTGCTGAACTTGATGGAATACGGATTCACAGTGTCAGGCTGCCGGGGCTTGTTGCCCACCAGGAAGTTATTTTAGGCGGAGAGGGACAAACCTTAACGATCAAACATGATTCGATGAACCGTGCTTCGTTTATGCCTGGTGTTAAGATGGCGGTAGAAGCGGTTGTAAATGTGGATCATCTCGTGTATGGCTTGGAAAATATTATAGAGTAAAAGGTGGGGGAACGATGAGAATTGCTTTGGTTGCGCATGATAATAAAAAACAGGAAATGATTAACTTTTCCATGGCTTATGAACCGATTTTAAGAAAACACGAGCTGTTTGCCACTGGAACGACCGGGCAAAAGATAATGGACGCAACCGGACTGGACATCCATCGGTTCCAATCAGGCCCGCTTGGCGGGGATCAGCAGATCGGTGCACTGATCGCTCAGAATAAAATGGATCTGGTGCTCTTTTTTAGGGACCCATTAACTTCGCAGGCGCATGAACCGGACATCTCTGCACTCATCCGTCTCTGTGATGTATATCAGATTCCTGTCGCGACGAACGTGGCGAGTGGAGAACTTTTTATCCGGGCGATGGAGCGAGGCGATTTCAACTGGAGAAATATTATTAAAGAAAGAGAAGGAAATCAATCATGAACAAAGAAAGCTGGCTGGCTGTCGGCGCCCATTCTGACGACGTTGAGATCGGAATGTCAGGTACGATAGCGATCCATACGGCCAATGGCGGCAAGGTTTCAATCTGTGACCTGACAAGAGCCGAACTGTCTTCCAATGGAACAGTGGAGCTGCGCAAGGAAGAAGCAGGCCATGCGGCAGAAGTTATAGGTGTTTCCGAGCGTTTGAATCTTGAGCTGCCGGACAGAGGTCTGTTAATGAAAGAAGAATACATACTGGCGATCGTTTCATTGATCAGGCGCAAGAAGCCTGATTGTCTCTTTATCCCGTATTGGGAGGACCGCCATCCCGATCATGGCAACTGCTCAAGGCTCGCAGAGGAAGCCGCTTTTTCAGCCGGGGTGAGGAATATTATTGATCCTGACAACCTGCCACCACACAGGGTAAAGAAAATCTATTATTATTTTATCAATGGTTTTCATAAGCCTCAGATCTTGGTCGATGTTTCAAGCGTCTATGAGAAGAAGAAAGCTGCGCTTCAATGCTATAAGAGCCAGTTCATAAAGCAGGATGACAGCTTTGATACACCGCTGGTCAACGGCTATATCGAGTCGGTGAGCGCGAGGGAGAAGATGTTCGGGCAGGAAGCGGGCGTAGACTATGCGGAAGGCTTTATGATGAAGAAACCCCTGTTATTAAAGAAATTATAAGGAGAACAGCTATGAAGCTTAAAATAGGAATCACTTGTTATCCTACTGTAGGTGGATCGGGTGTTGTAGCAACTGAGCTCGGAAAACTGCTGGCAGAAAAGGGGCATGAGATCCATTTTATCACTTCGAGCCTGCCGTTTCGGCTCGGGAAAGTATACGCCAACATCTTTTATCATGAGGTTGAGGTGAACAACTATTCTGTTTTTAAATACCCGCCATATGATCTGGCATTGGCTAGCAAGATGGCGGAGGTCGCCAAACGCGAGAAACTTGATATCATCCACGCGCATTATGCCATTCCTCATGCGATCTGCGCTTTTCTTGCCAAGCAGATGGCCGGCGAACAACTAAAGATTGTGACGACACTGCATGGAACCGACATCACGGTGCTTGGATACGATCCTTCACTGAAAGAGATGATCAAATTCGGCATCGAGAATTCAGATGCGGTGACCGCTGTTTCTAACAGTCTGAAGGATGATACTTATAAGCTGCTCGGCGTAAAGAACGAGATTCAGCCGATCTACAATTTTGTCGATGAACGGGAATACTTTAAGCAGGAAGCTACACATCTTAAAAAGGGATACGGCATTAAACCGGAAGAAAAGGTGATCATCCATATCTCCAATTTCCGTTCAGTTAAACGGGTGCCGGATGTCATCATGGCTTTCCATAAGATCGTGAGCACGATTCCTGCCAAACTTCTCTTGATCGGAAACGGGCCGGAATTTACGGTAGCCTGCAAAATGGTGCAGGAACTGGATATCGAGGATCATGTACTTTTTCTCGGCAAGCAGGAAAATGTGGCAGAACTATTTTCGATCAGTGATTTAAAGCTCCTCCTTTCTGAGAAAGAAAGCTTCGGCCTTGTTCTTCTTGAAGCTATGGCGTGCGGGGTGCCCGTTGTTGGTACGAATATTGGCGGCATTCCAGAAGTGATTCTGGACGGAGAGACCGGCTATATCTGCGAGCTGGGAGACATAGACGGCATCGCAGCGGCCTCCCTTTCTATTCTGACGGATGAGAACAAACAGCAGACGTTCGCCTATCAAGCGATGCAGCACGTCAGGGATCATTTCCATTCTTCTAAGATTGTAGGAGATTATGAGGATTTATATTACAGTGTGCTAAAAGGATAGGATAATCATGAGCGATCTTTTTGCCGGAGCACATATTATCATGGACCGGCTGATGCAAGCCGGCTACCAGGCGTATATGGTTGGCGGATGTGTGAGGGACTACCTTTTGAACCGGGACATCGGAGATATTGATATCGCCACCTCTGCGCTTCCAGAAGAGGTGTGTTCGCTTTTTGCAAAAACGATCCCTGTCGGCATGGAGCACGGGACCGTTATCGTGCGTGAACAGCATAATTCATATGAGGTGACTACTTTCAGAAAAGAAGGCACTTATGTTGACCGCCGTCATCCTTCTTCTGTGGAGTATATTGATTCATTGTTCGAAGATCTTTCAAGAAGAGATTTTACGATCAATGCCATGGCGATGGATACGGCCGGAAATTTGCACGATCCGTTCGGCGGACGGCAGCATTTAAAGGAAAAGAAAATCAAAACGGTCGGAGACGCTGAAAAGCGGTTTATGGAAGACCCGCTCCGTATCATGAGAGCTCTCCGTTTTTGGGCTGTCTTGGGTTTTACACTTGAAGAGAAAACAGAAAAAGCGGTTAAAAGACTGGCTGATGAATTAAAAGAGATTGCAGTGGAACGCCTCGCTGCTGAGTTTATAAAACTTTTAAGAGGTATAGAAGCATCTTCATGCCTCAGGTTTATGTTTGAAACAGGGGTGGTTTCCTCCCTTCCTGAGCTCAACCGTTTCAGGAGCTCTTCAGAACGATTGCATGCTTTGGAGTGGGCCTGCTTGGAGAGTGATGAAGAAAGGTGGGCCGCGCTGCTGTTTCTCCTTGGGGAGGAAGATCCAGCCGTCTTCCTGAAAGCTTGGAAGCAGTCCAATTCTTTGATCCGTTCGGTACTGCAGCTCATCCGTTATCTGGACAAGGAGGAACTGCGGCCGCACGATCTTTATGAATTGGGAGAATTGCAGGCAGTGTCCTGTCAGAGGGTGAGAAATGCACTGAAGGGCCGGATTGTGGATGAGGATCTTGTTTCTGTTCAGCAGCGCTTTCAAAAACTGCCGATTCATCAGCGGAAAGAGCTTGCTGTAAACGGGAAGGACATCGTAAGTCTTGATGAATCAGAGAAAGGCCCCTGGATACAGGAGATGCTGCAGAGGATCGAACACGGGGTAGTTGAAGGAAAAGTTCTAAATGAAAAAAGGGCCATCTTGGAGTGGGTGAGGAGTTGGAAGGGAAAATGAGACAGCATTTGCTTCAGATGCTTATTGAGAATGGAAATACGTTTGTTTCCGGACAGCAGATCAGTGATGAGCTGAATTGCTCCCGTACGGCGATCTGGAAGCATATCACAGAGCTGAGGAAAGAAGGATACGTGATTGAAGCCGTACAGCGGAAAGGCTATCGTATCGTGTCTTCTCCCGACCGCGTGACTGAGCATGAGATCAGCGCCCGTCTGAAATCAGATGTATTAGGCAAGAACATCGTGTATGAAGAATCGGTGAAAAGCACACAGGAAATCGCACAAAAGCTTTCTTATGAACAAAAGCCGGAGGGTACGCTTGTAGTTGCTGACGAACAGACAGGCGGCAGGGGCAGACTAGGAAGGCCATGGCAGTCTCCAAAGGGCACCGGAATCTGGATGAGCCTCATCCTGCGGCCGGAAATCCCCCTTCAAAAAACGCCGCAGCTCACTCTTCTCGCTGCTGTCAGTGTCACGAAAGCAATCTACAAAGTGACAGGGCTGCATGCAGAGATCAAATGGCCGAACGATATTTTGATCAACGGCAAAAAAACAGTCGGCATTCTGACGGAGCTTCAGGCGGAATCTGATCGCGTGCACGCTGTGATCATCGGGATTGGCCTGAACGTGAATGTAACAGGCGAGGATTTTAATGAAGATGTCAGGAAGATCGCAACATCGCTAAAGATCGAATCAGGAAATGAGACGAAAAGAGCCGATCTGATCGCAGCCATTCTTGAAGAGATGGAAGTTCTTTATCGTGAATATTTAAACAATGGCTTTGGGCTGATCAAACTGTTGTGGGAAGGATATGCCCACAGCATCGGAAGGCGGATCAAAGTGAGGACAGCGAGCCAGCAGCTTGAGGGCGTGGCCAAAGGAATTACTGATGAAGGCATCCTGCTCCTTGAAGATGATAACGGAAAGGTGCATTCGATCTATTCAGCGGATATTGAGATACCCGGAACATAAATAATATGGTACATTATAAAGTGTAGAAAAGGTGGTATCCCGCAGTGCGGGAACTGCACTTTCTTTGAACGTGTGACAGATAGCTTTACATCTGCCTAGATCCATCAAGGACCGGGACAGAGGGATTGGAAATGTTAAAGATGCAATGGACCCCTCTGCTTATTTGAGGGGTTTTTCCTCTGTTCCTCCCAAAAAAGGAGGAAAAAGGATGAAGACCACGCAAAGTTTTTCGGCTATGAAGCAACAGAAAGAAAAGATCACGATGATTACTGCATACGACTTTCCATCAGCCCAGCTCGCCGAACGAGCGGCAGTGGATATGATTCTCGTCGGCGATTCGCTCGGAATGGTGGTACTTGGGTACGATTCGACAGTACCGGTAACCGTAGAGGATATGATCCATCATGCCCGCGCTGTAAAACGAGGGGCACCGAACACGTTTATCGTGACTGATATGCCCTTTATGAGCTACCATGCCGGCAGAGCGGAGACGGTGAAGAACGCAATGAGGATCATGCAGGAAACAGGTTCCCATGCTCTTAAGCTTGAGGGTGGAAAGAATGTGATCGAAACGATCGGATATTTAGTGGATGCGGGCGTTCCAATCATCGGCCACCTCGGGCTTACACCTCAGACAGCTGGCGTGCTTGGCGGCTATAAAGTACAGGGAAGAGAATCGAAAAAGGCAAAACAGCTGCTCCAGGATGCCCTTGCGATCGAAGAGGCGGGAGCTTTCGCTCTTGTGCTTGAATGTGTACCGAAACAGCTGACACAGCTCGTTGCGGAGTCTGTGAAAATTCCTGTTATCGGCATTGGTGCAGGGAATTCTGCCGACGGCCAGGTGCTCGTGTATCATGACCTGGTCGGTTACGGTTTTCATCATGTTCCGAAATTTGTGAAGATGTTCGCCCATTCGGCGGAGGCTATGCAAAAGGGGATTGCAGACTTTATTACTGAAGTAAAAGAAGGAACGTTTCCTGCTGAAGAGCATTCATTTACGATGAAGCCGGAAGAAGCAGAAGCGCTGTACGGAGGGAAATAAAGTGAAAATCATCACAAGTATCAGCGAGATGAGGGCGTTCAGTGCTGAAGCGAAGACCGGGGGTAGGACCATTGGCTTCGTACCGACGATGGGCTATCTACACGAGGGGCACGCCTCACTTTTGGAACGCGCGGGAAAAGAGAATGCTCTTACCGTACTGAGTATTTTTGTCAATCCGCTCCAGTTTGGCCCAAACGAAGATTTTGACCGTTATCCGAGGGATTTTGAACGAGACGAACGGGTGGCCCTGAACTATGGTGTGGACGCTTTGTTTTATCCGGAGGTACAGGATATGTATCCTTCCGAGCCTTCAGTCACCATGAGGGTAAACAAGAGGGTGGATGCTCTTTGCGGAAGAACGAGGGAAGGCCATTTTGACGGCGTGGCCACCGTTTTGACCAAGCTGTTTCATATCATCTCACCTGACAGGGTTTATTTCGGGATGAAAGATGCACAGCAAGTGGCGGTCGTGGAAGGGTTGATCTCAGACTTGAACTTTCCGGTCGAACTCGTCCCTTGTCCTACCGTCCGAGAAGAAGACGGGCTCGCAAAAAGTTCAAGGAATGTTTATCTTTCACCTCAGGAGAGGCAGGAGGCGCCTGTCTTATACCGGTCGCTCCAGGAGGCAGCAGCTCGTCTCTTGGAAGGGAAAAATGTTATACACATCAAAGAAAAAATGATAGAGTATTTAGAGGAGCATACAAGCGGGAAAGTGGACTATTTTGAGATATTGTCCTATCCGGAACTTGAAGAAGCTTCAGCAGCAGACCAGAAAAAGATCATCGCGCTCGCCGTTCAGTTTAAGAATGCGAGACTGATTGATAATCTAACCATAATTCCTGATGGAAGGAACCATAGGTGATTCATATGTTCAGAACAATGATGAAAGGCAAAATACACCGCGCCCGCGTAACAGAATCTAACTTAAATTACGTGGGAAGCATAACAATAGATGAGGATATCCTGGATGCGGTTGACATGGTGCCCAACGAAAAGGTGCAGATCGTCAACAACAACAACGGAGCCAGATTTGAGACGTATATCATCCCGGGGCCCCGCGGCACAGGTGTGATGTGCCTGAACGGTGCTGCTGCCCGGCTCGTTCAGGAAGGAGACGTTATCATCGTGATCTCCTACGCCATGATGGCAGAAGAGGAAGTTCCGTTCCACCAGCCGAGAGTGGCGATCATGGATGAAAATAACTCAATTACTGAAATACTAGGTTATGAACCGGCTTCAACGATTCTTTAACCCCTTGCTAAAGGGGTTTTTCTATTTACATAAAGGACTTGGATTCATTTATTGAATACCGAGCCGCTTGACCCGAGGTGAAAAGGATGAACAACCGTTATGTTGTCATAGATGTAGAAACTACAGGAAACGCTCCTGCCCGCGGAGACCGTGTCATTCAGATCGGTGCCGTTGTTGTTGAAAATAACATAATTGTTGACAGGTTTTCTTCCTTTGTTAACCCGGAGATACCCATTCCGCCGTTTATTGAACAGCTGACCGGCATCAACGATGAAATGGTCGCGGATGCTCCACTGTTTGAAGAGGTGGCTCCCGTTATTCTGCAGATGCTTGAAGGGTCCTACTTTGTTGCCCACAACGTCCTATTTGATCTGAACTTTCTGCAGGAAGAGTTTGAAAACAGCGGATATCAGCGATTTACCGGCCCCCTTCTGGATACGGTTGAACTTTCGCGGATTCTGCTCCTGCATGCTGATGGATATCAGCTCGGCCAGCTGGCAGATTATCTTGGCATTGTTCATGAGAATCCCCATCAAGCGGACAGTGATGCTGAAGTGACGGCTTACCTGCTGATCGAACTGCTGCATAGACTGTCCAGGCTTCCTCTGCTCACACTGCAGCGGATGGATCCGTTTCTTAAAAAGATGCAGAGCAGCCTGGAGGAGATCGTAGGGGATCTGATCATCCTGAAATCTTCCAAAATAGAAGATGATCATGGAATGGACTATTTCAGGCAGCTAGTATTGAAGTCTTTTTCTCCAATCGAGAAAGAGGAGAATGCGCTGCAGATCAAGATGGATCCTTCTGCATTATTGGAAGATCTGTCACAGGAAATGGAACATTATGAAGTACGTGAGAGCCAGCAGAAGATGATGGAAATGGTGTACGATGCGATGGAGGATCATCAGCATGCGATGATCGAGGCTGGAACAGGAGTAGGAAAGTCAATGGGCTATCTGATCCCTTCAATCCTTTATGGAAAACGGGAAGACCGGCCGATCGTAGTGAGCACACATACGATCCAGCTTCAGCAGCAGCTGTTGGAACGGGACATTCCCATTTTGAAAAATATCCTGCCTTTTCCATTCCATGCTACGGTCCTAAAAGGGCGCAACAATTATCTTTGTTTACGAAAGTTTGAACAGTCGCTGGATGATCATTCAGAAGATAATTATGATACAAACCTTACGAAAGCACAATTGCTCGTTTGGCTGACGGAGACAGATCAAGGAGATGTTGAAGAACTGAACCTCGCATCAGGAGGCAAACTTTTTTGGCATCAGGTGAAAAGCGATTCTGCCTCGTGCCTGAACCACCGCTGTCCCTGGTACTCCAGGTGTTTCTATCATAGAAAAAGAAGAGCCGCACTGGCATCCGATCTTGTGATCACCAATCATGCACTGCTCTTCAGCGATGTTAAATCCGATGCGCAGCTCTTGCCCTCCTACAAAGAAGTCATCATTGATGAGGCTCATCATGTAGAAGAAGTGGTCAGCGACCATTTCGGCATTCAGACCGATTACTTCGTATTTACGAGACTGCTTGAACGTATTGGACACGACGATGACAGCGGACTGGTGAAAAAGCTTTATCAGCTGATAGAGACTGTTGAACTGCCGGGGCTTGAGCCCGTGCTGGAACAGATCGCGAAGGAGCTGCCTGAAGCAAAGATGGAGATAGACGAGTTGTTCCGCTCCATACGGGCTTACGTGCTGGAAGCCAAGAAGAGCAGCATGAATGACTTTGGCCGTGTGAGCTACCGTTACGGCGGACGGGACACAAAGAGCGCAATGTGGCAGGCGATCCTTGAGATGGTCGAGCGTGTGCTCTTCGGGTTGGGTGACCTTGGGAAATCGCTAAAAAAAGTGAACAAGCTTGCAGGTGAAAAGGAAGAACATCTGAACTTTGCGCAAAAAGGTCTGCTGGCTGATTTCGACGGATTGAGAAACCAGCTTGAGGAAGAGAAAGAAAAGCTTCGCCATCTGCTAAAAGAAGTCAATGATAACGAGGTTTTCTGGTTTGAGGTCGAAGCGAAGGGCGCAAAGAACGCGGTCTATCTATACAGCAAACCCATTGTGATCAGTGAGCTGCTGGCCGATGAATTCTTCGCCAAGAAAAATAGTGTCATCATGACTTCAGCTACTTTGTCTGTTAGGAATTCGTTTCATTATATGACGTCAAGACTCGGACTTGATGATTTCGGGCCGATGACTGCGAATCTTCCTTCTCCTTTTTCTTATGACCAGCAGGTGAAATTTATGGTGCCGACAGATGTCCCTCTGATCAATGAAGTGGATCAGGAGACATTCGTCGCTGTGATCGCCCGCCAGCTTCACAATATCGCAAAAGTCACAAAAGGACGGATGCTCGTTTTGTTTACGTCCAACGATATGCTCCGGGAAACGTACAACGTCTTTAAAGGAATCATCGCGCAAGATGACTTTGTTCTGTTCGGACAGGGAATTGACAGCGGCAGCCGTGCACGCCTTACAAAGAACTTTAAGAAGTTCGAACAGTCCATCCTTTTCGGCACGAGCAGTTTTTGGGAGGGGATCGATATCCCGGGAGATGATCTTTCCTGCCTCGTAATCATTCGGCTTCCTTTTACTCCACCGGATAATCCGGTAACCGCGGCGAGAGCGGAGAAACTGAAAAGCGAGGGCGGCAATCCCTTTATGGAGCTTTCTCTTCCTCAGGCGATCATCCGCTTTAAACAAGGATTTGGCCGGCTTGTCCGTACACAGCGGGATACCGGTGTCGTGTTTGTTTTTGACAGGAGGATCACAGAAACGCGCTACGGCAAGTCATTTATTACGTCTCTCCCTCCAGTTCCAGTGCAAAAAGGATTGATGCACGATCTTTTGATCGATCTTGAAGGCTGGCTGAACGAATCATGAAAAATGATAGCAGAAGCCTGTCCCAAAATGGGCTGAAGTTTGATATAGTAGGAAACGAGACGAATAAAGCGGGAACGGCAGCACAGCACCGATTTCCTGGTGAGTCCCGTTTTCGCCTGTAATTATGGCAGCTGTAAGGAGGTAGTACTTTGGAAAGCAAGATTGAAGTTCTTTCCACGGTAAAAGTAAAAAAATCGCCGGACTTGTATAAAGTTGTGACTGAGCTGAACAAAACGCTGAAAACAAAAGATGTGATGTTTGGCCTGGCACTTGATGACCACGACGAAAATACAATGATATTTACCATCTATAAGACATAGAGGCGGCCGAAAATGAAAAAATGGTGGATTATTTTGGGGATTGCCTGTGCAGGTGTCATTCTTTGGCAGGGAATCTCAATGTATCGGCAAATCCTGTCGGGCCAGGAAGCTGGCCAAAGCAAAGCGGAGGAAATCGCCAAGGACC
This sequence comes from Fictibacillus sp. WQ 8-8, assembly GCF_024494405.1. Lineage (NCBI taxonomy): Bacteria > Bacillati > Bacillota > Bacilli > Caryophanales > Fictibacillaceae > Fictibacillus > Fictibacillus sp. WQ 8-8. The sequence continues at coordinate 123,891 of NZ_JAMXKG010000004.1, read as the reverse complement.
AGTATGGATTGTCCCGCATCGACAGTGTGGAATATTATCACGGAAACCAGGCGTATGAGACCGTACAAGGGACATCCGCAAAGAACGGAAAAGTCTATGTTCTCGTTGGTCCAAAGAATAAAACAAAGCTTGTTAAACAAATCGACGGACTGACCAAGAATCAGATGAAGGCCTTTGTCGACAGGAATTTGAACCCGAAAAAATGGGTCAATCTCCGTCTTGGCATGGAGCATGATCAAGTGCTGTGGGAAGCTGTCTATCTGGATGAAAAAGGAAGATATACGTTTTATTACGGCTATTTTGAGAACGGTGAACGCTATAAAAAATATAGTATGAAACAAGAAATCTAAAAGCGAGGGATGAAAGAAATGGAACTGGCAAACCGAGTTAAAGCACTGACACCATCAACTACATTGGCAATAACAGCAAAGGCTAACGCCCTGAAGGCTGAAGGGCACAATGTGATCGGTCTTGGAGCAGGAGAACCCGATTTCAACACTCCGGACCATATCATCGAAGCCGCTTACCGCGCGATGAAGGAAGGCCATACAAAATATACGGCTTCCGGCGGCCTGCTTTCATTGAAACATGCTATTTCGCAAAAGTTTAAAGAAGATCAGAACCTGGACTATTCACCGGCTGAAATTGTTGTAGGCACAGGGGCAAAGCAATCATTGTATACGCTTTTTCAGGTCCTGCTTAATGACGGCGATGAGGTGATCATTCCTACTCCATATTGGGTCAGCTATCCTGAACAAGTGAAGCTTGCCGGAGGTGTTCCGGTCTATGTAGAAGGCAAAGAAGAGAACGCCTTTAAGATCACTCCTTCACAGCTCGAACAGGCAGTGAACAATAAAACAAAGGCGATCATCATCAACTCTCCAAGCAACCCAACCGGATCTCTTTATTCAGAAGACGAACTGAAGCAGCTGGGAGAGGTTTGCTTGAAGCATAACATCCTGATCGTTTCTGATGAGATCTATGAAAAGCTGATCTATGGCGGGGCATCACATACCTCCATTGCCCAGCTCTCACCTGAACTGAAGGGACAGACCATCATCATTAATGGCGTCTCCAAGTCTCATTCCATGACAGGCTGGAGGATTGGCTATGCTGCTGGAAACAGTGCGATCATTAAGGCGATGACGAACCTGGACAGCCACAGCACATCCAATCCGACGACCATCTCCCAATATGCGGCGATTGCAGCATATGAAGGAACCCAGGAGCCGGTTGAAGAGATGAGAAAAGCTTTTGAATCCAGGCTGGATACCGTCTATGAAAAATTGATCCAGATTCCCGGTTTTACCTGCGTTAAACCAAAGGGTGCCTTTTACTTGTTTCCTAATGTAAAAGAAGCGATCAAGCTGACCGGTTTTGAAACAGTAGACGAATGGGTGTCTGCCTTGCTTGAGGAAGAAAAGGTTGCTCTCGTGCCGGGATCAGGATTCGGCTCACCGGATAACGTCAGGCTTTCCTATGCCACTTCTCAAGAGAAATTTGAAGAGGCACTGGAGCGCATTGAACGTTTCATGAAGAAAAACAGCAAATAATCTATACAGGCTTATTTGATTTTTGTAAGTGATTAGACGATAATCACTTATACATAGAATATTTTGGAGGGTGTCACGTGAAAACTACTATATCCCAATTAAAAAGCCATATCGATCAAACCGTTACCATAGGTGCTTGGCTGAGCAATAAGCGTTCCAGCGGTAAGATTGCGTTCTTGCAGCTGCGCGACGGGACAGGCTTTGTCCAGGGAGTCGTCGTTAAAGCTGAAGTCGCTGAAGATATCTGGATGACTGCAAAGAGCCTTGCTCAGGAAACAAGCCTTTATGTAACTGGAAAAGTTCAGCAGGACGACCGTTCCCAGACGGGTGTTGAGCTGGTGGTTACAGATGTGAAAGTGATCCATGAAGCGGTCGATTATCCGATCACACCGAAAGAACATGGAACAGAGTTCTTGATGGACCATCGACACCTATGGCTTCGTTCCAAACGCCAGCACGCGATTATGAAAGTAAGAAACGAAATCATCCATTCCATGTATGAATTCTTCCATAAGAATGAGTTCATCAAAGTGGATCCGCCGATTCTTACTGGAAGCTCGGCAGAAGGAACGACCACACTGTTTCATACAAAATATTTTGATGAGGATGCCTACCTTTCTCAGAGCGGGCAGCTCTATATGGAAGCTGCAGCAATGGCTCTCGGGAAGGTATTCTCCTTTGGCCCGACGTTCCGTGCTGAAAAATCAAAAACTCGCCGCCACCTGATCGAATTCTGGATGATCGAGCCTGAGATGGCGTTTGTTGAGCATGAAGAATCTCTCGAGATTCAAGAGCAGTTTGTCAGCCATGTGGTTCAATCAGTCCTTGAGCGCTGCAAGCTTGAACTGACAATACTTGGCCGCGATCTTTCCAAACTTGAAAACGTGAAAGCTCCGTTCCCTCGCATATCCTACGATGATGCGATTACACTGCTTAAAGACAAGGGGTTCGATGACATTGATTGGGGAGACGATTTTGGTGCCCCTCATGAGACAGCCATCGCTGAGAGCTTTGACAAGCCTGTCTTTATCACGAACTATCCAAAAGAGATTAAAGCATTCTACATGAAGCCTCATCCAGAACGTGATGACGTTGTTCTCTGTGCGGATCTGATCGCTCCGGAAGGATACGGAGAGATCATCGGCGGAAGCCAGCGTATCGATGACCTGGAGCTCATGAAAGCACGCTATGAAGAACACGGACTGACAGACGATGCCTACAGATGGTATCTCGAGCTGCGCCAGTACGGCAGCGTTCCGCATTCAGGTTTTGGCCTGGGGCTTGAGCGTACGGTTGCTTGGATCACAGGTGCAGAACACGTACGTGAGACCATCCCATTCCCAAGACTGTTAAACCGTTTATATCCATGATGATGGAAAACCTCCTTTTTCGGAGGTTTTTCACCGTTTAGCCATCTAAGTGATGCCCATTTGCTTCATTTCGTCTATCACGATTTCATCATGATTGCAGGAAGCTGGGTTGATCGTGGTATACTGATGAAGGAGGGGTGTTATGATGGAAAAGGCATTGTTTCTTAAATGGCTGTCTGAAGGCACGGTTTCTATACCCCATGTATTGTTTAAACATTACCGGGCCATCGGGCTGCAGGATGAAGAATGCATGCTGATTCTTCATGTCCACACATTTATAGAATCCGGAAACCCGTTTCCGACACCGGAAGAACTGTCTGGACGGATGAGCATCTCAGCTGCAAGATGCATGGCGCTGCTCAGAAGTTTTATCCAGCAGGGGCTTCTGGAGATCGACCATTTCGAAGACGGTGAAAAAGGCATGTACTATGAAGCCTATTCTTTGAACCCGCTTTGGGAAAAGCTGCTCTCCTTGCTTTCAAGCCAAGAAGCGGAGCAGGATCAGCAGGAAAAAGAAAAAGATGAAGAAAACGTCTACTCCATCTTTGAACGTGAATTCGGAAGGCCGCTATCGCCGATGGAATGCGAAACGTTAAAAATATGGATCGACCAGGACAGGCACTCGCCTGCTTTGATCATTTCAGCGCTAAAAGAAGCGGTGATCAGCGGAAAGCTGAACTTCCGGTATATCGATCGCATTCTGTTCGAATGGAAGAAAAATAATATACAGACACCCGAACAAGCCAGAACGTACGGGGAGAAGTTCAGAGCGCGGCAAACCCGCGGAACATCGCGGGCGGCAGAGCAATCTGAGAGCCACAATCAGTTCTCGGTTCCCGTTTATAACTGGCTTGAGCAATCGTAGACGAGTGACCCTCGTCTATTTTTCTATGTCTGCTCTACAAGAATTCTGGAGGTTACGATGCTTAATAAATCACAGATCGCCTATTGCCTAGACACGATCGGCAAGATGTTCCCGGATGCACACTGCGAGCTGAACCACAGCAATCCATTTGAACTGACCATCGCCGTACTCCTGTCTGCACAATGTACCGATGCCCTGGTGAACAAAGTTACACCGGGCCTGTTCGCAAAATATAAAACACCCGCAGATTACCTGCAGGTTCCTTTGGAAGAACTGCAGGATGATATTCGCTCCATCGGACTTTACCGCAATAAAGCTAAAAATATTCAAAAGCTGTGCGAGCTTCTTCTGGACGAATACGGCGGAAGAGTGCCGGAAGAAAGGGATGAACTCACGAAGCTTCCAGGCGTTGGGCGGAAGACAGCGAACGTCGTAGTATCAGTCGCATTCGGTTTGCCGGCCATAGCTGTCGATACCCATGTTGAGCGGGTCAGCAAGCGGCTTGCCATCTGTAAATGGAAGGATTCCGTCCTGCAGGTGGAAGAGACGCTGATGAAAAAAGTTCCAAAAGAAGACTGGTGTGTCACCCACCACAGGCTGATCTTTTTTGGACGGTATCATTGCAAAGCGCAAAACCCGAAGTGCCCCGAATGTCCACTCCTGGAACTATGCCGCGAAGGCCAAAAACGTATGAAAGTAAAGTTAAAGAAAGACTCGCCGCGCTCCAATGCTTAACATTCCTGAATCCATGAGGCATCCCCTTTTTTTCGGCAATGAAGAGCAGCTGGAAGAAAGGGATGCTTACGTCCCTTTTCTGGAAGAACTCCTCTTTTATAACGGTATGGGGCCTTCTCCGCATACTCAACAAAAACAAGGAATAGAAGCAAAGTTTGTTAATTGGAAAGCGGCAAGCTCAGTTATCCGATCCTTCTTTTCCGAGAGAAACAGAAAAGAAGCGAGGAATCCGATGATTTTCCAGCTGGGCTGTTTTCTGCAGGCTTTGATGTGGTGCAACGGCCAGCCTGCCGGCAACCTGTTAGGATGGAAAGAAGAGATTCAACCTTTGGATATCAAGCCAGTGAATGTCATAGAACGCCTCGAGATGATCTGTTCAGAGCCGGATCATTATCATTCTTATATCCAGCTGAACGAGCTGTTTCAGGAGCTTCAGAAAAAGGCGGCTGCCATCAAACACAATGGCTGACCGGAATATGGACAAATTCTCCCTACATAGACTAATTCATGAGAACGTGTAGGAGGGGGAGCTATGCAGATTCATGTGGTTCAAAAGGGAGACTCGCTTTATAAAATCTCTCAGTTTTATAACCTGCCCTGGCAAGAGATCGCTTCCGTAAATGCTCTTGGTGCTCAGGATGTCCTGACTGTCGGGCAGACGCTGCTCATACCCGCGCCATTCATTTATAAAGCTAAAAAAGGGGATACGTTTGAAACGGTAGCCTCTAAGCTTGGAGTCACAGTATTTGAGCTGAAGCAGGCCAATCCCGAGGCTGATGACAAGCCATTGAAGGAAGGACAGACGCTGAATGTCCCGCAAAAGAGGAAGAGGACGCTGACGATAAATGCATTTGCAGAACCATCTGAAAAATCAAGGGAAAATTTTAAAAAAGCAGCAAAAGCACTAAGCTATATATCGCTGTTCAGCTATGAAGTGAACGAAAAGGGTGATTTAAAGCCGCTTGACGACAGCTCTTTTTTGCGTGAGATAAAAAATGAGAACGTCAGGCCTCTTATCTCGATCACGACGATCAAAGACGGCGCGTTTAGCCAGGAACTAGCGACGACTATTCTGAAAAGTCCTGAGATCAGCAATAAAGTCATTGAGAACACTGTAAAGATCATGAAAGAAAAAGGGTACGTAGGGGTAAACGTAGACTTTGAATATATTGGGCGGCAAAACAAAGAACGGTATAACCGGTTTCTGCGGAATATTACCGACCGCATGCACAAAGAGGGCTATGTTGCCACATCGGCGCTCGCGCCGAAGATTAAAGAAAAACAAAAAGGCGTCTGGTATGAAGGACACGATTATAAAGCACATGGACAGACTGTTGATTATGTGATCCTGATGACCTATGAATGGGGATACAGCGGAGGCCCTCCGCTCCCGGTCAGCCCGATCAACGAAGTAAAAAAGGTGCTGGATTATGCAGTAACAGCGATACCAAGAAGCAAGATTTTGATGGGGATCAACCTGTACGGCTACGATTGGACACTTCCCTACGTCCAAGGCGGGCCGCAAGCTAAAGCCCTCAGCCCGGTTCAGGCGCTGCAGCTCGCAGGAAAAAGGAAAACCGCTGTTCGATACGCAGAAGACGTTCAGGCTCCATATTATGAATACTGGGATAAAGAGAAGAAGCAGCATAAGGTTTGGTTTGAAGATTACCGCAGCATGAAAGCAAAGTTTGATCTGATCGATGAATATCGGCTGGGAGGAGCAAGTTTCTGGAACCTTGCTTTTGATTATCCGGGATTATGGAACTACCTTCAGGACCGCTATACGATCCGGTTTCAATAATAAAACAGGCCATCGCCGCATACGGCGATGGCCTGTTTTATTTTACTTTATTGATTTAAGTCTGGGAGGGAAGGGAAACCGCCTTGTTCTTGCTGCTGTTTCTTTTCTTGTTTTCGTTGTTGCTGATCCTGCTGTCCTTGTCCTGGCGGATTCTGAGGCTCCGTTCCGCCTCCTTGCTGGCCGCCGCCCTGATCAGGCTGGCCGTTGTTGCCGCCGTTATTTCCCTGTCCAGGATTGGTGTTGTCTCCAGGATTTGTTCCTGGGTTGCTGCCTTCCTGCCCTTGTCCAGGTTTTTTCCCTTGATCCGGGTTGTTTCCTTGTCCAGGGTTATTCCCCTGATCAGGCGTTTGTCCTTCTGCAGGCGGTTGCTGTTCACCTGGTACGGTTACGGATGTTTGAGCAGGGTCGCTCTCTTTCCCAGTATCTGTTTCAACCGCTGCGATCTGGAAGGTATACGTCTTGCCAGGTTCTGCGTTTGGCACGGTGAATTTCTTGTCGCTGATCGTCTGTTCAGCAGCAGCTGCGCCGTCAACGCTCGCTGCTACCTTATAGACCGTTTTGCCCTTGCCGCCTTTGTAATTCCATTTCACATCAATGGACTTGCTCTTATCATCGTACTTGGCGGTCAGGCCTTCAATCGAAGCTGGTTTCTCATACTTGTTAGAAACTTCGCTTGGTTCCGTTCCGCGAACAAATAATTCGGTCGTTTTCTGATCATCAGGTGTAAATTCGCTTGCTTTTTTATGTGTTCCTTTTTCAAGTGTTACATCTACTACAGAGTTCGGTTTCTTGAAGTCAGTGTTGCTGTGATTTAAGCGGCTCATCACTTCTTTAAAGATTAACTTGGAATAGTTTTTTTGGTTCGTATCGAGATAGTGAACGCCGTCTTCATCTTTGTATTTGTTGTATCCGGTCCAAACAGCAGCGGAATAGGAGGTTGTATATCCTGCCATCCACGCATCGTTCGTTGCGCTCTTAGGGATGCCGTACTGTTCTCGGATTTCCTTAGGAAGGTTGGTCGTTCCCGTTTTACCGGCGATATTAAGGCCTGGGACGTTCGCCATAATTCCTGTACCGCTTCTCATGACGCCTTTCAGCATATCGGTGATCATATAAGCAGTATAATCCTTCATCGCAGCGACTGGTTTTGTCTCTGGTTTTACAACCTGTCCGTTCGGGAACTCAATCTTCCGGATCGTTGTCGGTTCGGTATAGACGCCTTCATTTCCGAAAGCGGCGTAGGCACCCGCAAGGTTAAGTGGGGTGATCCCTTTTTGGAATCCGCCGATCGCATAAGCTGGAGGTGCAGAGTCAATCTTGATACCAAGCTTATTGGCGAAATCGACTGCTTTGCTTTCGCCGACTTCAAGGAATGTTCGGACGGCAGGTGTATTCTCCGATTTTTCTAGAGCCTTGCGCATCGTTACTTCTCCAAATTGTTCATTATTAAAGTTATTGATGGTCGCGCCATTGATTGTAACTGGTGTATCTTTCAGAATGTGCCCGGTATCCCACTTCATGTTGTCGATCGCAGGGCCGTAGTCAAGGATCGGTTTGATCGTAGATCCCGGCTGCCTTGGATTTCCAGAAGCATAGTAGGCGCTCATTAGGTTCTCATCGCGTCCGCTGCCGATCGCCCGGATTCCACCGGTCTTCGTATCAACAATCGCGATACCGGATTGAAGCTTTTTATTCTCATTACGCAGGAATGAGGCGTTCTGAAGCACATCCTCCGTTGTTTCCTGAGCTTTTGTATCCATGTTCGTGTAGATTTTCAGACCATCGGCAAAGACATCGACATCTTCCATGCCTTTAATTTTATGAAGGTCTTTGATGACTTGCTGCAGGTATGCTTCGTGAACCCGTGTTTCCTGCAGCTTTCCTTTACGCAGGCCGTCTGTTACCGGAGTGGCTTTTGCTTTATCCGCTTCGGCCTTTGTGATGAAACCATACTTTTGCATCTGTCCTAATACAACGTTTCGGCGCTGTTCCGCTTCTTTTGGATGCGTGAGCGGGTCATAGTTGCTCGGGGCTTTTGGAAGTCCGGCGAGCAGGGCCACTTGATGAAGCTTAAGCTGATCAAGTTTGTCCGCATCAAAATAGGTTTTAGCAGCTGTTCCGATGCCATAGGCACCATGGCCGAAATAAATCTTATTCAAGTACATCTCCAGGATCTGCTCCTTTGAGTACTTCTGTTCGAGTTTGATCGCCAGGTACGCTTCCTGAATTTTACGCGTCAGCGATTTTTGATTGGTGAGGATCGTGTTTTTTACGACCTGCTGGGTGATTGTGCTTCCCCCTTCAGAACCAAAACCGCCTGTCAGGTTGGCGAATGCTGCTCCGAAAATCCGGCGCACGTCGACACCCGGATGCTTATAGAAGCGCACATCCTCAACGGATACGAATGCATCTCTTACATTAGGCGGAATATCTGCGATTCCTGCTTTTACCCGATTCTCTTCAGAAAAGAGGGAGCTGACTTTCTTTCCGTCTTTATCGTAGATCTGGGAAGATAAAGGGGTCTTCAGTTTTTCAGGGTCGAGTTTTGGGGATTTCGCCATGATGACCCCGACAGTTGCTGTTCCAATGAGAAACATGATGATCAAGAACGAGATGATAGCTTTAAAGAGCGGGAACCTCTTTTTCTTCTTGGGCTGATTATTGCCTCCGCCGGAAACCTGTCTGCGTTCCTGCCTGCTGCGGTATTCATTAGACATGTATTTGTACCAACCTTTCACTTACTGCATTATACATTATGATTATTCGTCAATAGTTTATTATTTATGAACTTGACTTGTCCGCTAGTGATTGAAGTATATTTTATCAATAATTTTTAAATAGTCAATTCTGGGGATAAAGCCTGGGGAAACAAGGAATCCGAGGGTTTCTATGTCAGTTTTCGGTATCGATTTCCTTCCGTTCTTTTGATCGTTCCAGAATGAGATCAAGTGTGAAGCGTCAAGCAGATAGATTTCGTTCAGTGTAGAGAAGCGCAGGATGACGAATGCAATGCCGCCGTGCGCCGTGATCGCTTCCATGTGATGAATCTGATGTTCATGGAAGTTACGGAGCGGGAAGGAGGTCTTGTTTTTCGATTCCTTCGCTTCAAAATCAATATACTTTCCCCGGTATACGCCGTTGTAATCTGTCGTGGAAGCGAGTTTAAAATAAGCTTCTTTTATGACCGCTGCCGAACGTTTTGGATATTCAACATTGACAATCTGAACAGGGGTCGGTTTTTTATGGATGACGGCTCTGCCGGTTTCCAGATAATACTCATTGCTTTTATTCAAGTCTTCTTCCAGGGTCATGCCTCTGTTGCCGTAGGAAATGGTGCTTTGGGCTTTAGAAGCGCCATGCGGCAGGGTAGGCTCCTGCTTTTTTCCATTCGGATAATTGATGGGTGCCATCATTTCACATCCTTATAATGAATACATAAGAAAAACTATGCGAGCGGCAAGTGCTGGCATAGCTTTTTAGAGATAGGCCGTATTTGTTTAATCGATCGCAAGAATGGACTGCAGTTCCTCCTGCTTGAAGCCCATCACAACTTCCTGGGAACCGTCCTTTATAATCACGGTAACAGGAGTCGCACTTGCTCCAAAACCGATGACTTCATTCATATATTGGGGATTCTTCCGGATATCTCTTTCCTCGAATGAAATGTTATTTGATTTTAGCCATTCTTTCTCTGCAAAGCATGGCGGGCAGGTTTCCTGTGTATAGATGATCACCTTTTGCTCCATGTTCATGCCTCCAAACCTTATGTTTATCTTCTTATTTTACCGTTTTTCTATAGAGCTTACAAATATTTTAGGCAGCGCTGTAGAACGATAAGGATAAAAGGAGGGGAAAAGTTGAGCCAGGAACAAAAATGGATAGAATCAGAGCTGACCCGAGAGATTCAGCTAAAAACAGAAAAAGGGAACCGAGATAATATTTCACGTACCGTATTTTATCAGCAGTTTTATGAAAAACACCCAGAGATCAAATGGTCTTTTCTGGCTTCCATCGTATCAAGAAATGCTGGTTACAACATGTGTGACCTTGAGGGGGAATGGATGAGGAGATCCATTCCCCAAAAATACCGCCATCTGCTTTTTTTTACGTATGAGCGGGCGAACTGGCTGATTTTCTCGGATGCCTATCCGCAGCTCCTTCTTTATGAAAAAAGCAAAGAGGCCGGCCGTCCGTTGTTCTCACTGCTTCCGATGCTCAATGTTTCTAAGTATATGCAGAGAGAGTGGCTTCGGTTTTGGTCTGTGGGAGACGAAGAGAGGCTATGGACATCGTTGATCATCAATGAACAGCATCTGATCCAGCGCCCGGTCATCGATCATCCTGTTTATCGCCGGAGAGTTTTTCTTTCCATGCCGTATCGGCTCCAGAATTGGCTCCATTTCAGTACAGTTTTGTTTCCGACATTAGAGGGAGATGTGTTCGGCTTTTCTGTACACGGTTTCCGTACGATTAAAAATCGCATTCTGCTCGGAAGAAGGCTTGCATGGCTGCTGTTCCAATCTCCCTACCAGACATTGTTTTTTGATTTTGCACAGATGACTCCCCATACAGGCTCACGCCACGATTATGAACAGTACGTCTATCCGAACCGCGAAAGGCTGCCGCAGCTGCTCCGGCTGATCTATCCGCTCGTTGATCACGGCCGGCCGTCCCTGCCGGACTGGAGTAAACGAGTAAAGAACATAGATACCTATTATCGAGAATTTTCTATTCCTCGGCAAATCAACCTGACGGAGTGGTACCACAAAAAAGAGCTGGAGCTGCAGATCGGGATCCTATTGGAAGAACTGCTGTTTAAAGATAGGAATTTGAAATAAAAAAAGGTGATCTGGCTTCCGCTGTTAAAGCGGGCAGGATCACCTTTTTTGCTTTTATTAAGGATGGATTGATAGCCGAAAGTCTGAACGAGTGGTTCAGCCTTTTAATCCAGCTTCAATGGACGTTTCAGCCTTTCTTGATCCAGCTTCAGCGCCTAGAGACTCGGCCGCTTCACTTTTACATCTCAACACTAAGAGCGTGCTGATTTGTAAAAGTTCCACCAACTTTCGTCTCTGACCAGGCGCTTCAGCCTTTCTTGATCCAGCTTCAACGGCCAGACTCTCGAGTCGCTTCGCTCTTGAGCAGAAAACAAAATGCGTTTTATGCTCAAGAACTCCAGCGCTTGCGGGGTCTGAAAGGCCGTTTCAGCATTTCGTATTATGTAGCCGGATAGTTGGGGCCTTCCAGCTTTTTGTCGCCGTGTCCTGTTTCTTTTTCCTGTTCAGGTGCGTTTGTCATTTTTTCCTGCTCCTGCTCCAGGCTGTTTTCGTGTTTTTCCATAATCGTTCACCTCCTGATTGTAGTGTTAGGCAGGAGGACCTGTTTCATACGGAGTGAACAGTGTCGAAAGGAGGATATTTTTAAGGAATATCACTTTCTTTGCCGAATCGCTTCTAGTTTTGTCACCTATGAAGGGAATCAAAAAAAGGTACGGAATTACTACCATATAAGAAAACGGGGAGGGAATTAGAAATGGAAATGGTGTTTAAAACAAAAACGGTTTCGGAAGAACTTGGTGTCAACCCCACTACCATTCAGCGCTGGGTCAAACATTTCAATCTTACTTGCCAAAAAAATGACCATGGTCATTATCTGTTCTCTGAGCAAGACATAGAAGATTTGCGTGAGATAAAAAAGCAGCTGGACGCCGGGCTTCTCATGAACGATATCCAGATCGCAGCTCAGGTGAAATCTCCAGTGGCTCCGGTGAAGGCCGAGAGGTTTGATGAACGGTTCGAGAGTCTGATGGCACAGATCGAAAAGCTGGAAAAAAAGATCGAGGAAAAGGCAGACGACGTATTGTCCTATCAAGTTCTTCAGCATGCTACAGAGATGGATGACATGATGAAGCGTCTGATCAAAATTGAAGAGAAGATTGAAGATATCGAAGTGAAGCTGCTGAAGATGCCGCAGGGCACAGAAGAGACCGCTGGATATAAAAAACCCCGGAGGAATTGGCTCGTCAGTCTTTTTACCCTTTAACTTTAATGAACCTCGTGCATTCTATTCTTTATTTTGGTAGGATAGAAGAGTCAGGGGTGAATTATGGATCGCTTAAATCAATTAACAAGAGAGCTTTTAGATGCCAATCGGGAAGCTTTTGATCAGTATATCGAAAAAACAAAAAAAGAAGGCTATGAAGTAGACTTTTATGGAGAGGTCAAGCCCTTTACCGACCGGATCCGCACGATGGCGGAAGAGTGGAAGAACCTTTCCTTGCCATGGGTAGCGGCTAACCAGCCCAAATATATTCACGTTAACCAGATTAATGACACGTTTGATAACTTACAGTTTATTGCGGTATTTGCATTTCAGCCGGATACGAGGGAGAAACGGTTCACCGAGATGGTCAAATCCATCGATTACGTCCTGAGTACCATGCTGGATCAGCTGCATTCGTAAAAGACGGAAAACTAAGCCGTCTTTTTTATTTTGTCTGTTTCAAAAAAGAGAAAGAGTAGCGTACGGAGATGTATGAGGGTAAAATGAATGTATTCATCCAGAGCCAAATATAATTTCACGTACCGTATTTTAAGACTATAAAACAAAGAAGGTACTTACATGATTGATCCCACGATCTATGAAAATTTAAAAATTATACTGGAAGGGATGGTCTATGACCTTGATTTTGACGGGCGCTTAAAGGTTACGAACCGCCGTGATCTGGTCGATCTTGCATCTCTCAGCAGAAAATACAATTTAGAAGTATTTATAAAAGAAAAAACAGGACAGGGAGTAAAGGTAAAAATTGAACTTGCAGCAGGTTTAGAAGACCTTGCAGATGAAATAATGGAAAGAGAGACAGCGAATACTGGATGCCGGTTTTCTGTGACCTATTATTTAACGGTGCAGGATATTGAAGCAGAGTGTTCAGAGCTCGGTGAAACCTTAAGAAGGATATGGAAGCCTTACGGTGAAGTCTCTCAAAAGGTTTCATATATCTATGGGTTGCCAAGAGGCAGCTACCATAATGAAATTTTAATAAATATAGACAGCAAAATGCATGAAGAAAACAGCGAACAGCTTGAGGATTACTTGGAACGCATGATGGCTTCATGTAAACAAATTTTTCATAAAGGGGAAAATAAATGAGTATGACTACACAATTAAAGGAGTTGCATCCTTTCCTGCAAGAGAACTGGGAAAATGCGGCGTTTGAAACATTGACTCCAGTACAGGAGCAGATGCTGCCGAGTATGCTTGGAAGAAAAGACTTAATCGTTGAATCTCCGACTGGAACAGGCAAGACACTGGCTTACTGTCTGCCGGTATTGCAAAACATAGACAGCAGTTCATCTTCTGTACAGGCAGTGGTCATTGCGCCAACAAAAGAATTGGTCATGCAGATTCATACCGTTTTTCAGGAATATGCTCAAGGAAGCGGAATCTCAGGAACAACACTGATCGGCGGAGTAAACGTACAGCGGCAGATCGATAAGCTAAAGAAGAAGCCACAGTACATCATCGGGACACCGGGAAGGATTCTTGAGCTTTACAAAAATAAAAAGCTCAAGCTTCATGAGGTGAAGACGATTGTAGTGGATGAAGCAGATGTTGTTTATGATATGGAATTAATGGACGAGGTTCAGAATATTGTTAAAGGGACGATGAAAGACCGCCAGCTTGTTTTTGTGTCAGCGACCATTTCAAAAAAATCAGAAGAGCTCGCAAAGGAATGGATGAATGAGCCTCTTTTCATAAAGGTTGAAAGGGATTCATCTGCCGCAAAAAAAGTACAGAATCTTTACCTGATTTCTGAAAGACGTGATAAAATAGATAATCTCAGGCGCATTATTCGACACCATTCGAACATGAAGGCTATCGTGTTTTTTGGTGATAGCATGCATCTTGAAGAGATTGCTGCAAAAATGGCTTACAGAGGTATAACCGTAGGGGTGATCTCTGGACAAGCGTCCAAACAAGAGCGGCAAAAAGTGATGAGAGAATTCCGTGCAAGTGATCATGCATTGCTTCTTTCAACAGATCTAGCTGCGCGCGGACTGGATATTAGCGGACTTACACACGTCATACATTTTGACCTAGCAGATTCAGAAAAACAATACATTCACCGTTCAGGAAGAACAGGCAGGATGGGCCAAGAGGGAACCATCATTTCTCTAGTGACCGAAAGAGAAGAGAACGTGCTCGTAAAATGGGCGAAGAAGATGAACACCCACCCTCAAAAAATGGTCTTTAAAAGAGATCAGCTCGTCCCGCAGTCGCATAGTACACAGCAAAAAACGGACAAAAAAAGGCCGCCCAAAAAGTCAGCGCCACAGCGAACTCATAATTTTACAAAAAAGAAGGGGAAATAATTGCTGGAGAATGAAAAACTAATTTATAAAATCAATAAAATGGTGGAACGTTTTAACTTATCAGTTGATGTTCAGATCGAGGCCAAATATCCGCTCGACCGAAATATCGGCGGGAAATATAATGCCGGAGATCATTCGATAACATTGTATCTGGAAGAAATTCAATCTCAGTGTCAGTGGATGTTTCCTGAACAGGATGTCATGCTGGAGTATGCCCTGGTCATCTTTGCTCATGAAGCGGGCCATGCCACAGATCCCTATTTGCAAAAGCTAGTGGAACTGTACGATGATACAGAAGATGAACTGAAAAAAAGAAAGATTGAACTGATAGTTGAAGTTCAGGCCTGGAAGATTGCGAAGGCCCTCGTCAGGGATGTGCCAGATGGACTCTTCAACAAAATAAAAAGGATTTCCTTGGAACATCATTATAAAGCGGTTTCTGTTCGCATGGATGATGCGGGTGTCGCTTAAAGCTCATATATAAAAGGTCCAGTGCTGATCAAACAGTACTGGACTTTTTTTGTGAGAATCTAACGTTTTTTATCGAATGAACATTTGGACCCAGGCACCATTGTAGTACCCGACGCCAATCTGGCTATACTTGCTGCTTAAAATGTTTTCACGGTGACCTGTACTGTTCATCCAGTCCTGCATCACCTGCTGGGGAGAGCGTTGCCCTTCAGCGATGTTCTCACCGGCGCTGTATATGAGATGCCGAATGTTTTCATCATGTCAAAAGGCGAGCCGTAAGTTGGTGAGGTGTGGGAGAAATAATTCCGTTCCACCATATCTTTTGCTTTGATCTGGGCGACATTACTTAGTTTCTGGCTGAGAGTAAGCGGAGTGAGCTCTTGTTTGTTCCGTTCCTGGTTAACGAGGCTGGCCACTTCTTTGGCGTTAGCGCTTACATTAACCTGCTGGCTTGGAGCCGACTGGCTGACAGTCTGACTTTCTGTTTTGTTGCTTGCTGGAAGCTCAATCGTTTGCCCGGGATATAGCAAGCTGGGATTCTTGACTTGCGGATTTTCCAGAATCAAAGATTGGATGCTTTGTCCATATTTTTTTGAGATGGTATAGAGAGTGTCTCCGAAGCGGACGGTATATAATGCTGAATGATCAGGAATATAAATGACTTGTCCAGGATAGATCATCGTTTGGTGCAATAGATTCATATTCATTATTGTTTTAACGCTTGTCTGATGGGTTTGAGCAATTCTATAGATGGAGTCTCCCGGCTTTGCAGTATATGGACTTGCTGCAAAAGCGGCAGTCGTCATACTCAGAAAAGCGGTAAGACTTAATGCGGCCGTTTTAAAAAACATAGTTCCTCCTTATTAAATGATTCTCACAATTCAAATATTCACACATCCAGTAAATGAAAACAACTGGGAATCAAAGGGAAATCGTTTTCATGATACAATCTGCCTTTTTGCAGTAAAATTTGTTATGATAGTTGAGTTGAAATTAAGCTAATGGAGTGAAAATTAATGAGTTACCAAGTGTTGCTGTTTTATAAATACATCACGATTCAAGATCCAGAGCAATTCGCTGCTGAGCATCTTGAATTCTGTAAATCGATAGGATTAATGGGAAGGATCCTTGTCGCAAATGAAGGGATCAACGGAACGGTATCTGGAACGACCGATCAAACGGGCTTATATATAGAGCATATGAAAAATGACAGCCGGTTTCACGATATCGTATTTAAGATCGAGCAGTCTGAAACCCACGCATTTAAAAAGATGAAAGTTAAATTGAAAAGAGAGATTGTAAACCTAAACTTGGATGACGATGTTAACCCGAATGAGCTGACAGGCTATCATCTTGCGCCAAAAGATTTTTATGCAGCAATGCAGCAGGAGGATGTGGTTATACTCGATGCCAGAAACACCTATGAATATGACCTTGGTCATTTTAAAGGCGCCATCCGGCCTGATGTTGAAACGTTCAGAGATTTGCCAGACTGGATCAGGCGAAATTTCAGCCAGTACAAGGACAAGAAAGTGCTGACGTACTGTACGGGAGGCATACGGTGTGAAAAGTTTTCGGGCTTCTTATTAAAAGAAGGGTTTCAGGATGTCTCCCAATTAGAGGGCGGAATCATTTCCTATGGCTATGATGAAGAAGTGAAGGGAGACCTTTGGGACGGAAAATGCTATGTTTTTGATGAGCGCATCTCAGTACCGGTCAACAGAGCAGGAACAGAAAAGGTAGTAGGCACATGCTATCATTGCGGCAAGCCCGAGGAACGCTATGTGAAGTGCGGCAATCCGGAATGCAACAAACACCTGCTCATGTGTGAAGAATGTGAGCACGAGCATAAGCGGGCATGCAGCACTCATTGCCGGGACCATAAGGACAACCGCTATGTAAAAGAAAACCGTTCGATTGAAGCCTAATTGAGTACCGGGTACCCTTTAATTTAGAGAGGGTACTTTTTTTATACTGGAAGGCGTTTTCAATAGGTGTATAATATAGGCAGAGACATCAAGAAAGGTGTGTATTCAATGATTGATGTGGAATTCCCGGAAAATAAGCTTGAACTTCTGCCAGCTGTCTTCATCTTCATCATTTTTGTGATTCTGGCGTGGATGACGGTTAAATTTCTTAAACAGTTACATACAAAGGAACTGAAAAAAGCTGAAGCAGCAAAAGCTAGAATGAAAGAATTTGAACTTCAAAATAAGCATTAGTACGCATTAAAAACAGGCAGCCGGACAGGCTGCCTGTTTTTAATGCGTATTTACATGTTTTATTCAGCTGCCATTTTCACAAGTTTTTTAGAAAGGCTTAGGAGTATAAGACCAAGGAAGATAGTAACTCCCCCGATGATCATGAATACTTCAAAGTATCCTAATGATTCAGTAGTAGAAGCCAATTGTCCGGCAAGGATGTTGGCAAAACCTGATCCAGCAAGCCAGACACCCATCATAAGGGAAGCCAATTTAACTGGAGCGAGTTTACTGGTCATGGACAAACCAACCGGCTGTAAGCAAAGCTCACCGATCGTATGGAGGAAATAAGTCAGTACCATGAAGATCATGTTTGCTTTAACTGCTGAAGAATCGCCGGTTCCTGTTTGAATAAGAGCAGGAACAAGAACAGCAAAACCAGCACCAAGCAGCATCATACCAATTGCCATTTTCGTAGGAGTTGGCAGGTCTCCGCGTTTTGATTTTGATAATTTAACCCATAAGATAGAGATGATTGGAGCAAAGATTACGATAAACAATGGGTTAAGTGACTGGAACCAAGAAGTCGGAACCGTCCATCCAAATACTGTACGGTCAATGAACTTGTCCGTATAAAGGGTTAACGAGCTTCCGGCTTGTTCAAAACCTGCCATGAAGAAGATAACAAAGAACGTCAGAATTACGATAACTTTCACTCTGTTTTTCTCCACTTTAGTAAGAGGTTTCTTTTTCACATTATCGCTGACAGTATTTTGAGCAGCTCCAACCGGCTTTTTGCCGATGTCGCCTAAGAATTTGTTTCCAAGAAAGTTGAATAGGAGCTGGCCGATAATCATTCCGATGGCCGCCGCTAAGAATCCAAATTTAAATCCGAAATGCTCAACACCATTAACTGTTGTTTTAAAGAAGTCTTCAGCAAGGAATCCTACAATGAGTGGAGAGAAGAATGCACCAATGTTGATTCCCATATAGAAAATAGTGAACGCAGCATCTTTACGGGCATCATTTTTAGAGTATAGATCACCAACAAGCGTAGAAATGTTTGGTTTAAAGAAGCCGTTTCCGATGATCAACAATGCAAGTCCCGCGAAGAATGCAGGTTTACTCTGATTGGCAAATAATACAAGGTTACCAAGCGCCATTGTGACACCGCCTATGGTAATCGCAAGTCTTTTGCCCAGGAATCTGTCTGTTAAATATCCGCCTATCATTGGTGTGAAGTATACAGCACCGGTGAAGAATCCATAAATACTCATGGCCACGCTATCACTCATGCCTAGACCGCCGCTGATCAGCGATTTAGTCAAGTAAAGGACAAGAATGGCTCTCATGCCATAATAGCTGAACCTCTCCCACATTTCAGTGAAGAAGAGCAAGTATAATCCAGGTGGATGTTTCTTTTTTGTTTGGAGCTGAATGTCCTGCTCCACTTTTACAGTTGCTTCCATCATGATGCCTCCAATTTGTTTAATCTATAAATATTTTAATTTACTAAATATTTAGTAGTCAATAACAATTAAATGGAAAAGCTATTATAATTCAATTGTGAAAATAATGAATATTTTCACAAAAAAGCGCTTTCCTTGATATCACTAAGGATTACGGCCTATGAAAAAATGACCAAGTGTGAAAAAGAAGGAGAAATTTTTTATGAAAATTGTCGTGATAGCTGACACCCATATGCCCAAAAAGTCCAAAAAGCTGCCTGAAAGGCTCCTGTGTGACCTGGAAACTGCCGACCTCATTATCCATGCTGGCGACTGGCAGACGTTAGATTTATACAATGAGCTGCAATCCTATGCACCTGTCAAAGGAGTGACAGGAAATGTGGATGGACTGGAAATGAAAGAACTTCTAAGTGAGAAACTCATCCTTGAAATCCATGGATACAAAATAGGCATCGTTCATGGACATGGAAAGAAACAGACGACAGAGAAAAGAGCAATCACTGCTTTTCAGGATGAAAAAGTGGACTGCATCATCTTTGGCCACTCCCATATTCCTAAGAACTATATGTTCAATGAGATTCTTATGTTCAACCCAGGTTCACCAACTGATAAACGTAGAGAAAAATATTTTTCTCACGGCATCCTTACAATTGATCAGGAACTAAAAGGTAAGCATATCTTTTATAGAGATAAAATTTAACATTATTAACTAATAAGCAGTTTATTCCTATTCTCGCCGAAATTCAAATATTGGGATTGAACGCCTAGAACTGAACCGTAAAACCTTAAAATAGTTCCGATCATATAAAAAAGCCAACATTAAATGTTGGCACCTTTTCCGCTCAAGAGGGTTAACGGAAAAGCCTTAACATTGGTAGGGATTAAGAGAATTCGATAGTCTCTAAATAAAATGTTTGAATTTTTAATATACAGGTGTTGATAGCTGCCTGAAAGTTTGTTAGTATAAAACAAATTAAAAGGCTATGTGTAACTGGCGAAACGCGGATAACCGCGAGGGAGCACATAGTGTCGCAGCCGTTCGCCTGGGCAGAGGTAAGGAGATTTTTTCCCTTACCTCTTTTCTGTTTATTTGAGGAAGTATAGGGTAATTCGTAAGTTTCCTGCTTTACTTTTGGTAATTTGATTAAAGAGGAAACCATCATAAAAAAGAGGAGAGAACAAAATGACGACAATCACGTTAGAAAAAGGAAAAACAATCAAAACCTTAAATAATATAGCGGAAAGCGGTCTGAAGGTATTCAACAAAGGCAACTATATTATAGACAACGACAGTGACAATCCTGAAGCGATCGTTGTTCGCAGCTTTAACATGCACTCTTTAACATTTGGAGATGAACTCAAAGCCATTGCGCGGGCTGGGGCGGGAGTTAATAATATTCCGGTTGAACTATGTACTGAGCAAGGAATTGTTGTTTTTAACACTCCTGGAGCTAATGCGAACGCGGTAAAAGAAATGGTACTGACATCATTAATGGCTTCATCCAGGAACCTTTTTGCCGGTGTGGAATGGACAAAGACTTTGGAAGGCGAAGGTGAACAAATACCAAAACTTGTAGAAGCAGGAAAGAAACAATTTCTTGGAAAAGAAATCAAGGGAAAAACGTTGGGTGTAATAGGTTTAGGTGCAATCGGTGCACTTGTAGCGAATGATGCGCTTGATTTAGACATGGATGTAATTGGGTTTGATCCGTTCATCTCCGTGGATACAGCCTGGAACCTGTCCCGCAATGTACAGCGCGCGATGACGCTTGAACAGTTATTTGCCGAATCAGATTATCTTACAGTACATGTTCCTTTAACGCCTGATACAAAAGAGATGTTTAATCAGAAAGCGTTCAATGTTATGAAACCGGGAGTCCATATATTAAATTTCTCTCGCGGAGAGCTTGTGAACGAAAAGGATATGGAAATCGCACTCGAAAATGGAATCGTCGGCCAATATATTACTGACTTTCCGAATGAAAATGTGCTGAAAATGAAAAATACTGTTCCGGTCCCACACCTTGGAGCTTCCACGAAAGAATCAGAGGAAAATTGTGCCATTATGGCGACCCGCCAGGTGAAGGAATTTTTAGAAACCGGAAACATCAGAAACTCCGTAAACTTTCCAAACGCTTCCCTTCCTTATACAGGAAAGCTGCGAGTGGCAGCTTTCCACGAAAACGTACCGAATATGGTGGGCCAGATCACACTGGCTGTATCAAGCTATAATTTGAACATCGCTGACATGGTTAACAGAAGCCGAGGAGGATACGCCTATACGATGATTGACATTGACAATAAGGTAAACGGCGAGGTAATCCCTGGTTTAGAAGATAAGATCAAAGAAATTGACGGCATCATTACAACGCGTGTGATCTAATAACAAATAAAATTGTAAAGAAAGCCTCAATTCCTTTAAGGAATTGAGGCTTTCTTTATATAGGTTCGCTATGAGCTTTATGAGAAGCCAATAAATAACGGTGCGTAAAAAATTCGAGGATTCCCAGAAAGACACTTGTTAAAAGAGCGCCAAACCAAGTAACAGAAGCTTCCCATTGAAAGTTTGAGGCATAATAGAGAATGATACAGGATACCGCCACATCAATGAATACACTGATCCAAAGAGCCCCTTTGCGAAGGACAAAGTATTCGACTGCGACTCCAAGAATTGCAAGCGTCATTCCCACCACAATGATTTGCCAATAACTCTCGAAATGTACACCTGGAAAGAAAAAAGCAGCGACGAATAAAACAATGGGAATCGCAATAAGTTTTATGATCAAACTGGTCATATTTAACCTCCTGTCTGCTGATATTGTAACCACGATCTTTTGTCTCAATTCAGCAAAAATGAAGCATACTAAACATCAGCTGAAAAAAGACAGGAGTGGAGGACATGCCAGAACTTCCAGAGATGGAGAATTACAGGATGGCGTTATCCCGCCAGTTGAAAGCAAAGCCAATTACACAGGTGGAGATCAACCGTAAAAAATCCATTAATAAAAAATCGGAGATCTTTGCAGCAGAATTGCATGGAGCGGTGGTTACTGATATAAGAAGGCGGGCTAAGTATCTGATTTTTCAATTGAGCACCGGGAACGCACTGCTGCTCCATCTCATGCTCGGCGGGTGGATGTATATTGGAAATGATCAAGATAACCCTGATCGGACAAAGCAAGTCATTTTATCCTTCGGCGATAAAAGGCTTTATTTTATTGGGTTACGGTTAGGTTATCTTCATTTGCTGAAGTGGATTGAACTTAAAGAAAAATTGGAAGAGCTGGGTCCAGAGCCTCTTAATCCCGATTTTACCCTTGAAACGTTACAGGAACGCCTAGGTACGAAGAGAGGGACATTGAAATCCATCTTGATTGATCAAAAATTTCTGGCAGGAATTGGTAACTGTTATTCAGACGAAATATGCTGGCAGGCCAGACTGCAGCCGGAAAGAAAAGCCAGCGAACTTAATGCAGACCAAGTTATTGAACTGTATCAAGCGATTGGGCCGGTTTTGCAAAATGGAATTCAATTTGGAGGATATATGGAAAATCCGCTGTATGCTGGCGATTCGAAAACAGGAGGATATAACAACCATTTGCTTGTCTATGAACGGGAGCATCAACCGTGTCTACGATGCGGAACAGAAATCAGGAAAATGGAAATTTCTTCGCGAAAATCGTTCTTCTGCCCTAACTGTCAGGTTTAGAATCAAGGCAATCCTTAAAATATTGAGAATTAGAAGTGTACGACTGAGAGGCAGAGATGTCTCTTTTTTATTTCTTTTCTGAAGGCGGTTCAAGCACACCCCCTCATAAATCAACAACATTGACTAACAGAACTTTTTTTAGATATATCAAATAATATATTGACATATATCAGGTATATCAATTAAGTTAAAAGTGTAACCAATTTACTGAAAATTCAGAAAGGAGATTTTTTTAGCTTCTATTGAAAGCGCTGTCATCTTTACCTCTAAGATCCTACATACGAATATTTTTAAAAATTAGAGGAGGGTGTTGAAAATGAAAGTAAAAAGCTACAAAAAGCTGGCCGCAATTTCGGTTATTACTGGGAGTGTTCTTTTTAGCTCGGCTTGTTCAGATGCCAATTCTACTTCGGGGAATAAAAAGTCGGGAGACAGCAACACGATTAGCATTACGTTCCGAGATGGGGGAGGAACGAACAAAGGACTGACCGATTGGCTAAACAATGACATTATTCCAGAGTTTAAAAAAGAGCATCCAAAAGCGAATATCAAGCTCTCTCCAATCAGCGCATCGGAAGGCGATTATTTTGCCAAAGTTGCTCTAATGCTCAAGTCTGATCAGTCAGCGCCAGATATCGTCACGGAAGATACTTTTATGGTGAATTCGGATGCGAGTGCGGGCTATCTTGAACCGCTGGACGATAAGCTGAAAGGCTGGGATGAGTGGAATCAATATATCGACAATGTTAAGAATGGTGTTAAAGCCCAGGACGGCAAAACGTATGGTGTCCCTTTTAATACAGATTCGCGAGGCCTGTGGTACAACAAAGAACTTTTTAAGAAAGCAGGGCTGCCGGTACCATGGGAACCAAAATCATGGGAAGATATCTTAACGGCTGCTAGAACCATTAAGAAGAAAGATCCAGGTGTTATTCCATTGTGGATGAACTCTGGCAAAGCCACGGGTGAAGGCACTTCCATGCAAACGTTCGAGATGCTGCTGTATGGTACAAAAGATCCGTTATACGATGAGGACAAGGGAAAATGGATCGTGAATAGTCAGGGACTGCTTGATACGTATACATTCATCGATACCATTTATAAAGAAAAACTGGGTCCAAACTTGTCACAAGTACTAAACGGCCAGGGAGGCACCATTGCCTATACTCAATTGATGCCAAAAGGAAAGCTTGCGATAGGTTTAGACGGGATATGGCAGGCAGGAAACTACCGAAAAGACGGACCTGCACCATGGCCGGATGCATTTAAAACACTGGGTTATGCAGCCATGCCAACCCAAAATGGTGAAGAGCCTGGACAAACCTCAATGTCAGGAGGATGGGCGTTTTCCATTCCAAAAAAATCAGATAACAAAGATCTATCTTGGGAATTTATTAAATTCATTTCTACTAAAGAAAATAATCTCAAATTATTGTTAAAAGAAAACAACCTTTCTCCGCGGGAAGACGTATCAAAAGAATCGGAATACTTAAATCTGCCGATGTTTAAAGAGGCTTCTGAATTTCTGGAACATACCCATTTCAGACCGTCTGTCGATAAGTATCCTTCTGTTTCCACAGTTATCCAATCTACGGTGGAAGATGTGGTTACCGGAAAATCATCGCCAAAACAGGCAGTTGAAAACTATCAGAAAAATGTAACACGTGTTGTAGGCAAAGACAAAGTGATCGAAAGGTAACGTCTTTTTATGAAAAGGAGTGTTTTCTTTGGATGCAAACCCTGTGGTTTCTCCTTCAACATCTGTTGGAAGAACATCATCACCTCATAAAAGCAACCATAAAAAGTTAGTAACATCGCTTCTTTTTTTACTTCCTTCCTGGATCTTGCTGCTCATCTTTTTTATCGGGCCGATCCTTTTAACCTTTTATTTTGCCTTCACCAACCTGTCTCTGACAGGGAGTGAGGCGCAAGCGACCCAATTCGTGGGCTTCAGTAACTTTGTGAACATGTTTCAGGATCCTAACTTTCGGATCAGCGTGATCAAAACGATTGTGTATTTATTGTTCTCAGCCATCATGGGCCAGCAAGTTCTTGGATTTATTCTGGCACTGCTCATGAAAGAGAAAAATCCGGCATTCCGCCGGGTGATAGGTATTATAGTAATTGCCGGCTGGGTGACTCCTGAAATTGTCGTGGCTTTCTGCTGGGTAGCGTTTCTAAATGACAGCGGGACGTTAAACATGATTCTGCAGCAAATTGGTTTGAAACCGGTTGCCTGGCTTTTTACCTTTCCGATGACGAGTGTGATCATCGCTAACATTTGGCACGGCACCGCGTTTTCCATGCTTGTTTTTCAGGCCGCACTGGATGATGTGCCAAAAAGTATTGAAGAGGCAGCGGTCGTGGATGGTGCTTCACGGTTCCAGGTTCTTTATAAGATCGTCCTGCCGATGATCAAAGGCTCTGTTGTTACAAACATGATCCTAGTTACGCTTCAAACCTTAGGCGTATTCACATTAATTTATGCAATGACGGGCGGAGGGCCGGGCACATCAACACAAACATTGCCGATCTTTATGTACAATCAAGCCTTTGTCAACTATCAGCTTGGTTACGGTA
Organism: Fictibacillus sp. WQ 8-8; assembly: GCF_024494405.1. NCBI lineage: Bacteria > Bacillati > Bacillota > Bacilli > Caryophanales > Fictibacillaceae > Fictibacillus > Fictibacillus sp. WQ 8-8. The sequence continues at coordinate 98,762 of NZ_JAMXKG010000004.1, read as the reverse complement.
CTGCCATTTCACTTATTCTTTTATTAATCGGTGTGCTGGTAAGCCTTCTGTATTTAAAATCGATGAAAGTCAAAGTTTAGGAGGGAGATCGATGAAAAGAAAATTCATAAAGCTGGAAAGAACGTTGCCATACGTCATTTTAACGGTCATAGGTGTTCTGTTTCTCCTTCCGCTTCTTTGGGTGCTTATCGCATCCGTCGATCCCAATGCCAACTCCTCCATTAAGGTTCCAACTGCCTTTACGGTGGATAATTTTAAAAGCATCCTAACCGATCCGGTAAACATTTGGGCCTTTATCATTGGATTGCTTCTTTCTTTGGGGCAAGGCCTGCTCGTGGTGCTGGTGGCAGGGCTGGCTGCTTATCCACTTTCTCGTTATCAGATGAAATATAAAAAGCATTTTATGTTTACGATTCTCTTTATGACTTCGCTGCCGATTACGGCTGTTATGGTGCCAGTATATCAGTTGTTTATTTATATGAAACTTCAAGACTCGCTATGGGGGACGATGTTCTTTTTAACAGCGGCCGGACTCCCTTATGCAATCTGGATGCTGAAAAACTTCATGGATGCCGTTCCACTGGAGCTTGAGGAATCCGCTTGGATTGATGGTGCCTCGGTATGGCAGGGACTGAAAAGAATTGTCGCGCCATTGATGATTCCAGGTATCTGTACGGTCGGCATTTTTACCTTTTCAGGCAGCTGGGGCAATTTCTTTGTACCGTATATTCTCATTCAGTCTCCAGAGAAGCTTCCTGCTTCAGTTACCATTTATCAGTTTTTTGGTAACTTTGGAATGGTAGAGTACGGTAAACTCGCCGCATTTTCCATTCTGTATACCTTCCCGGCGATTGTTTTGTACATCTTTTCGCAGCGCTTTATGTCTCAAGGCTTCAGCCTGGGCGGGGCTTCCAAAGGGTGACTGTGAGTGGAAGCAGGCCGGATCGAAGAAGGAGTTAACTGTTAGAATTGTCAGACCTTTCAGGTATAATCAATATGTATACACTGTTTTCCAGATATAGTATGCATATTTCTGTTTTTGGAGTGGTAACATGGAACCTTTATACAAGCAAGTTTATCAATCAATCAAAAAAAATATTATCAATGGCCAGTATGCAGCAGGAGATCGGGTACCTTCTGAAAAAGAACTATCAGACTCCTTTCAAGTTAGCCGTATAACCAGCAAGAAGGCGTTGGAGTTACTAGTCAGTGAAGGCCTCGTGTTTCGCCAGCGCGGAAAAGGGACCTTCGTGTCTGAAGATTCAACAAACAACCCAGAAAATGACGTAAAAGAAACCAACAAGTTTTTAGTCGGATTGATTGTGCCTGACTTGGATGACAGTTATGTTTCAAAAGTGGTTGCAAGTATTGAAGAAGCAGCCAATCATCGCTGTTTCGTGATATTAAAGCGTACAAATGGATCAATCGATAAAGAGGCAGATGCTATCAGACAGCTGATCGACTTTGGAGTAGACGGGTTAATCCTTTATCCTGCACACGCTGAACATTATGGATCTGAGATTCTTAAAATGGTGATCACAGAATATCCGTTTGTGCTGATTGACCGAACCTTTAAGGGAGTGGCCGCGGCGTTCGTTTCGACTGACAATATTAAGGCTGCTCAACAGGGAATAAACTATTTGTTCGAATTGGGACATGAATACGTCGGTGTTCTGGGACCAGCCACTGCAGAAACGACGACCGTCGTAGACCGTTTTAACGGTATACTGCGCGCGTATGAAGAAAAGAACCGAATCGTTAACCGGCAGTTATGGTGTTCTGATCTGAAAAAATCTTTGCCTTCCTCTATCAGCAAAGATATTAAACCAGAACATGATGTCGAGATCATCAAGAAACACCTTCAAAAGCACCCAGAGATCACAGCGATATTTGCCCTGGAATACAACATTGCGGTTCTTGCCAAACGTGCAGCCGAAGAGATGGGTCTTCGTGTTCCTGGAAATCTCTCAATCTTATGTTTTGATGCGTACGACAACAATTTAAGCGGCTGGGAGTTTACTCACCTTCGCCAAAACGAAAAAGAGATGGGAAGGCTTGCTCTTAACCGATTGCTGGAGATGATGAACGGCAGCTCTTCTATTAAAAAAGAATTTTTGGACGTGGAATTAATAGAAGGAGATTCTACCCGTCCACTCCATTGAAAACCTTTTCAAAAATTTAAGAATTTCATGATAAAGAGGAGGAGTGATGAAAAGTGGTTTCCGTAGCGTTATTAAGCAAATGGCATGTTCATGCTGATGATTATGCGAGAGAGGCAAAAAGCAATCCATCCCTTTCTATTCAACGAGTTTGGGATGAAGATCCTTCGAGGGGAGAAAAATGGGCCCAAGAACTGGGAGTACGTTTTGAAAAAGAACTTGAAGCAGTGCTGCAAGACCCTGGAATTGATGCGGTTATCGTCAACACACCCACGAATTTGCACAAAGAAGTGATCATGGCAGCCGTCGCACACAAAAAACATGTTTTTACAGAGAAGGTCCTTGCGTTAACAACAGCTGACTGTGAAGAAATCTATGAGGCTGTGGCAAAAGCAGGTGTTAAGTTAACCGTCTCCTTGCCGAGGCTGACAACCAATTACTATTTGTATACACAGCACGCGTTAGATCAGGGGTGGCTAGGGGAGCTGACATCGATTCGCTGCCGGCTGGCACATAATGGTGCTGTTCCTGAGAGCGGCAATGTAAATGGCTGGCTTCCTCCACATTTTTATAACAAAGAACAATGCGGAGGTGGAGCGTTAATCGACCTTGGCGCTCATCCCATCTATTTAACCAACCGGCTGGCAGGGCCTGCAAAAGCGGTAACGTCTATTTTTCAACAAAGTAATGAAAGAAATGTGGAGGAGAGTGCGATGGTCCTTGTCGAATATGAATCAGGTGCGCTCGGAACGGTGGAAACCGGATTTTTATCGTATGGAAGTCCTTTTCAGTTAGAGGTTTACGGTACAAAAGGAGCCTTACTGATTGAAGAAAACGAAATTCGTCTAACTAGCAGACAGCTTGATCAAGAGGGCTGGGCCACACCACAGCAGTTGCCCGAAGCACTTCCGATGCCGATGGAACAATGGGCGGAGTCCATACTGAATGGAGGAGAAACGACGATTACGAAAGAAGATGTTTGCAGTCTTACCTTAATCAACGAAGCAGCAGCACGATCAAACTCTGAAGGAAGAAAGGTTTCAATTTCTGAAGTAAAAGAAGTTCTCTTAAATCAATAATCAAGGAGGAAGCTATCGTGTCTAAGAAAATACGGATCGGAATTATTGGATGCGGCGGAATCGCCAACGGAAAGCATATGCCAAGCCTTTCAAAGATTGACGAAGCAGAACTGGTTGCCTTTTGTGACCTGGAAGAAGAAAAAGCAAGAAAAGCGGCTCAGGAGTTTGGAACCGAGGATGCCAAAGTGTATCTCGATTACAAAGAACTTCTTGAGGATGAACGCGTTGACGTCGTTCATGTTTGTACACCGAACCATTCCCATGCAGAAATCACGATCGATTCTCTTGAAGCGGACAAACATGTAATGTGCGAAAAACCAATGGCCAAAACAGCAGCTGATGCCCGCCGAATGGTCGAGGCCGCCAAACGAACAGGGAAAAAACTGACCATCGGCTATCAATATCGCTTCCGTGCAGACAGCTGGCATTTACATAAGCTGTGTGAGCGCGGAGATTTTGGAGATATCTACTATGCGAAAGCACACGCGGTCCGCCGTCGTGCTGTACCAACATGGGGCGTGTTCCTGGATGAAGAAAAGCAGGGTGGGGGATCACTGATCGATATCGGTACACATTCACTCGATATGACCCTATGGATGATGAACAATTACGAACCGAAGGCAGTACTCGGAACGACCTATCACAAACTCGGCAAAAAGAAAGACGCAGCAAATGCCTGGGGTTCCTGGGATCCTGAAAAGTTTACCGTAGAAGATTCAGCCTTTGGCATGATCACCATGAAAAACGGAGCAACCATCTCGCTGGAAACGAGCTGGGCACTGAATACCTTACAGACAGGTGAAGCCATGTGTACCCTATGTGGAACAGAAGGCGGAGCCGACATGATGGACGGACTCAGGATAAACGGAGAAGACTTCGGCAAGCTATACACGAATGAGGTTCAGGTTGATGGAAAAGGAGTCGCATTTTATGATGCGGATGAAGAAAGCGATGCCGAGCATGAAGCAAGACTGTGGATCGATTCTATTCTGAACGACAAGGAGCCGGTAGTTAAACCGGAACAGGCTTTGGTGGTTACGGAGATTCTTGAAGCAATCTACGAATCTGCCAAATCTGGCAAGGCGGTTTATTTCGACGAAGAAGAGAAAGATCTAGACAAGTCTGTCAAAACAAATAAAATACTTCAATAAATTATACCGAAAAAGGCTGCAGGGGTATCTGCAGCCTTTTTGGCGGTATCAAAGGAGATTGAACGGATGGGTGCAATGCTTACCGGCCAGTTACTCTATTTACGTTCTTCTTTCTCTGTATTCCGATCATCCTTCATTAATGTCTTCATATCAATTTTGAGCATCCGATCCCTTGGATAGGTCCCGGTATACCGATATTTGTTCGCTCCTGATTCAAAGGAGACATAGAGATCACTTTTTACTAGCACTGCTCCTTCATTCATGGGAATCGCGGTGATACTTTCTATCGGTTTGGCGGTTTGTCCATCAAGGAACCAAAGAGGGACTTGCTTTTCCCCGATCGTAACGTATTGATTAGGCTCCTCTTTAAGCGGATCTTCGTATCGATAGAGAACACTATCGTTTGCCCGTCCATAGGAAGTAACTAAAGAGATCCCCTTCTTTTGAACAATTGCGCCCTGAACCTTTCCGATGGTGGAAAAGACATAATCCGGAGTTGCAGGTTCATTCGATGTTTGATTCCATTGTTCACTTGTCAGCATGTCTGTACTTGGTGTGAGCTTATAACCGACCATCCAGGCATATTGCAATTCTCCGGCAGGGTTCACCTGGTGGTGTGCTGGATCCGTCGGGTAGCTGCTTGGCTCATAAAATTCACCAACCCATAGAATTTTTTTATCATCGTCATAGACATCATAAGCCGCTTCTACGGGAACAGGAATCTGGTTCGTGAACGTAAGCTCATCATTATTTTGCGCCGCAACGATATCACTGATATTTAACGTATAGAGAAATTGTTCGGAAGAGATCCAAACATGGTCCATGCTTACGGTAACGCCTCCCGCGTGGCCGGTGTATGGTGTGCCGTCTTGGTTATACAATACAATGGATTTCACCAGTTTTTCAGTTGTGGCATCAATCACGGATAGCGTTCCGGGCCTTCCATTATCCAAATAATTAATGGTAAATAACCAATCTTTTTTCTTGTAATAACCGAGTCCTTGCGGGACAAGATCCTGTACTAATCCAGGGATGATCGGGCCATCCTTGCTGATATCCCACAGTGTTTGATATTTTGGGTTTCTGTCATTGGATGATCTTTCTACCTGTGTAATGAGCTGATGTCCGGGTCTAACCGTTAGGGGGGCTGATTTCGCCGATTCATTTCCTGAAGTATCAACGGCAGTCATTTGCACGGTATAATCAAGATTGCCAATCAGCGAAGATATCGTAAATTCATGCTTGGATGGAGAGACGAAAAACTCTAAATTTCCATTCTTGTAGATATTATAGCGATAGAGGTCGGAATCCGGATTTGAATCCCAGCTTAGCTGCACTTCACCGTTTCCTGCCTCTCCTTTGATATTGGCAGGAATGGAAGGTGCCGCATCGTCTTGTTTTGGTCTTGGAGGACCTTGGTCCGATTCGACCCAGCCAGGTGTCGGATTTTGATTGCCGGATAACGTTTTCATCGTGATGCTTCCATTGGTTGGATAACCGAACATAATGGACTTATTTGCGGCTACTTGGTCACCGGTGTAATTCGCTTTAACGACTTCCTTTCCGCTCGAATCAAAAACAGATACCGTCTGGTTTTTGCTATTCATCAGGCCGCCAACATCTTCTATTCTTTGCAAGTGATCTTCCTCAATGTATTTACTAGAATAAGACGAAAAATAAAAGTGATTGAAGCCTTCCAATGTCATCGGCTGAGTTTCCTGCCTTCTCGTCCAGAACAGCATCGTATCCCACGGGCCGATTTTGGCTGCGTTATCAATTGTCTTGTTCCAGCCTCCTGTTTGAATGTGATAGTCTTGCAGATTGATCTCCTGATTGCTGTTATTATAGATTTCGATATACTCAAATGCATCATAACCCGCAAAGTTATCCGTATCTGGAATGACCTCTGTAATCAATAGATCGGGTACTGCATTTTCAGCAGCATTTGCTTTAAACGCATGCAGTCCCCAATCATTTCCCATTGCCAGAACAAGCGTTGCAGCATAGACGAGCCACTTCCTATACTTCAAACCTTTCATTCTTTCCCCTCCCCGGTAATATTTTGTTGATCCTATTCTTTCCAGATAACATTTAGAGAGGATAAACACACAAAAAAACCCCATGACATAGCATGTGCGGCAATAAATGCCGTACGAATGCATGTTCACAGGGTTCTCCGTATCTCTACCCGAAACACTAACTAGTTTAAGTTATCTGATTATTTTTAATTATACATAAATTAGAAGAGATAGCAACATAAACCGGGACGATCCAGAATAGTTTATATTAACCTGCTAAATGGTTCATCAATATTTTCAGTCGGTCATCTATAGTACATGATCAAAAGCTGTTTTCGTAAGCTCTGTTGCTCTTGGGAGTGGTTGATTTCCGTTACAGGATGCTCGCTTTCCGCGGGGCGTGTGCTGAGCCCGTCGGCGCTAGCGCCTTCATGGTCTCACCTGTCACGCTCGTCCCGCAGGAGTCTCGCACCTTGCACTACAATCAACTTGTCAATGAAGTTTCTTTACAACAATGTTCCCAAAGCAACAATCTTTTAGAAAAGAGCATTTCCAAATAATAGTTGACAGACTCGTTTGAATATTGTATAAATTGTTTAGCAAATAAAAAAATAATGCATTGTGTAGATTTATGGCCGGAGATGAAGAGAAGCCATAGTCATTAAAAACATGTTACATGTTTTTTTGACTATGGCTTTTATTTTTCTTCTTCTATAATTTTACATAATGAAAAAGGAAAGGGGTCAGATTATGAGTTTTGAGCATTTGGATTCTCCAAAATTAAAGCGCTTTCAAAGAAAAGTCACCCTCTTATCAGCTGCCGGTACTTTTCTTGATGGCTTTGATTTAACGGTTATTGCTGTTGCCATGCCGTTAATTTTAAGCCAGTGGGAAATTACTCCCGGGATTCAGGCTTTGATCACATCTTCGGCTGTTATTGGTTCATTGATCGGTGCGTTGTGGCTTGGTAACTTAACCGATAAATTCGGCCGAAAAGCGATGTATGTTGTTGATTTAATGGCTTTTGTTGTGTTTGCCGCCTTAACCGCATTCGCACAGGCTCCATGGGAGCTCATTTTATTCCGTTTCTTGTTAGGAATTGGAATCGGTGCAGACTATCCGATTTCTGCTACTCTTGTATCGGAATTCAGTTCAACCAAAAGCCGGGGAAAACATAGTACATCTCTGGGGGCCATGTGGTTTGTAGGCGCTGTTACGGCCTATCTCGTCGGGATCTTGTTAGTGCCGGCGGGGCCGAGTGCCTGGAGATACATGCTTCTGGTAGGAGCTGTTTTTGCATTAATCGTTTTCTTTTTTAGAGTCACCCTTCCGGAATCTCCTAGATGGCTGGCTTCAAGAGGACGGGAGAAAGAAGCAGAGGAAATCATGCTGAAAATCACAGGGCAAAAAGTCATCATTCCAGCGGATTCTACTCCGAAAACAAAAGTCAGCCATTTATTTTCAAAGACTCTTTTTAAACGTACGTTCTTTGTTTGCGGATTTTGGTTCTGCTATGCTGTCGCCTATTATGGAATTTCCATGTATACACCAACGATATTAAAACCCTTTACCAATGGTTCACAAATGATGGTTTATATGGGATCCGGAACGGTTAGTTTATTAGGTTTATTGGGAGCCATTGTCGGAATGAATCTTGTAGAAAGGATTGGAAGAAGGCCTCTTATTATTACTTCATTCATCGGTTTATCGATAGCACTGATTATTCTGGCTCTTAATCCAAGTCCTACGTTTGCATTTCTGGTCATTCTGTTCAGTTTGGCTGTGCTGTTTGCCAATATGGGTGGAGGAATCCTTAACTTTGTCTATCCGACAGAATTATTCCCAACAAGTATCCGAGCGAGTGCTTCCGGTTTGGCCACGGGATTCAGCCGAATTGGTTCCATTATGGGGATATTGGTATTTCCTAATTTGATTGCGGCGTGGGGAAGCAGCAAAGCCCTCTGGTTCTTTGCCGTTATCAGTTTATTAGGCTTAATTGTATCGGTATTATTAGCCCCTGAAACTAAAGGCAAAAAATTAGAAGAACTGAATAACGACCGAACCTCTAATTTTAATTCAACAAACGGAGAAAATCATGGAAAAATGGCTTAATAGCTGGTCCTTGGGGCTAAATGCAAATGTAAATGACTTTACCAGGATTAAAAAAGCAGGGTTCGAAGGCATTGAAATACTGGCAGAACAGAACAATGCTCATCACTATTTAAAGTTTGCCAGTGATTTAGGTTTTAAAGTTGGATTGCATTTGCCTTTCCACGATCTCAATCTGGCTACTCCTGATTCGATTGTATACGAAAGAACATTTAATGTTTTATCACAATGGCTGGCAAAGCTTGCTGAATATGGAGGGAAGCATGCGACCTTCCATGGAGGATATGCCTGGTTTTCTGAAGAACGAAATGAGTCCTTAATAAGGGTAAAAGAGCGAATTTTAAAGCTAAATGAAGTCGCCATGCAGCATGGGGTAGAATTACTGTTGGAAAACCTCATTCCGGATAAATTAAACTATTGCCATCAAATTGCTTCTAATGTAGAAGAATGGATCGATTTAATCACTGCTGCAAATGTAAAGGCGTGCTTGGATATCGGCCATTTGGATTTGATGGGGGATGCTTTGGAAACAACGATTGATCAGCTGGCTGGATCATTAGGCGGCATCCATTTATCAGAGAATGATGGGAAATCGGATCTTCATCTGCTTCCTGGGGAGGGAAATCATTTCACGGAGGGGCTGGAGGGCTTTTTAGAGAAGCAATTCTTTGATGGACCGGTTATCTATGAAATTAATCCGTATCAATACTCGATCCAGGATATTATCAATCATGTATCAAACGTTAATTCTATCGTACGATAACAGACATCTCTGAAACTTACAACTGAATAACAGCGGGAAGAGAATAAGAGAAACCCCTAGCTATTTTAGCCTTTGCTTATAAGGCTTCTATAGCTGGGGGTTTTATTCATTTTAGTGCAGTTTAAATGGAGGTATTCATATGGCAAAAGGTTTTATATTTGATTTGGATGGAACCGTATATGTAGAAAACCAGATGATTGAGGGGGGGAAGGAAGCGATAGAATATTTGCGGAATGGCGGGCACAAGGTCGTCTTTTTCACGAATAAATCCATCTCGACGCGTCATGACTATGTAAAAAAGCTGAAGGGACTGGGAATCGAGGCGTCAATAGATGAAGTTATCAACTCCAATTACATTACAGCCAAGTTTTTAAAACAACATATGAATCGCAGCGATGCTGTTTATGTCATCGGGGAGGACGCTTTATTCGAAGAGTTGATCCATGAAGGAATAAGAATTACAGAGGATCCTAACCAAGCTACCTATGTCGTTTTAGGCTGGGATCGCCAATTTAATTATCAAAAACTGAACGATGCCTACCAAGCATGGGCGAAAAACGGGGCGGTGATTCTGGCAACCAACCCGGATCGCACGTGTCCGGTTGTGGATGGTGAGATTCCTGATTGTGGGTCCATTATTGGTGCAATGGAAGGAACGATTGGCAAGCCCATTGATTATATCATGGGGAAACCTTCGAAATTCGCGGCGGATATTGTCATAAGGGATGTTTTACATTTAAAGCCTGAAGAATGCTATATCATCGGAGACCGTTTAGAGACGGATATCCGAATGGGAAATGATAATGGGATCCAAACCGTGCTCGTGCTGTCTGGAATTACAACAAAAGAAATGGTAAAGGATTCTGTACTAAAACCTTCCTATATCCTTCAAAGCATTAAAGATATCCACCAGTTGCCATTGCACCGCTCTTTGCCAATAACGAGTCATTAGGATAAGGAGGTCGATAGGATTGAAGGAATTGGCAGCAAACTTTGATGCAGAGATGCTGGTGAAACTATTCATATCTGCCATATTGGGGCTGGCTATCGGTTTAGAAAGACAATTAAAGAGGAAACCATTGGGGTTAAAAACAAGCTTGGTTATATCCATTATTAGCTGTCTGTTAACCATTGTTTCCATACAATCTTCCTATTCCTTTCCGTCATCTGCTCTCGTAAAAATACAAATGGATCCGCTTCGATTAGCCGCGCAGATTGTTTCGGGAATTGGGTTTTTAGGAGCGGGAGTGATTTTAAGAAAAGAGGACGATACCATCACGGGTTTAACGACGGCTGCCATGATATGGGGAGCGGCTGGGATTGGTATCGCAACCGGTGCGGGTTTTTTTATCGAAGCTGTTGCAGGTGTCATCCTGCTTATGATCAGTGTTGAGATTCTTCCTCTTTTTATTAATAAACTCGGTTTTTGGCGAAAGATTCAAGCAAAAGAAATCTCCCTTAAACTTAACTTGAAATACAGGGATGAAATGGGTGAGGTGATTGCTGAAGTACAGAAGCAAGGGCTTAGAATCGACCATGTTCATATCCAGGATATGGAAGATCATTCACTTCTTCTGGAGTTAAAAGTAGCGGTATTAAACAAAAATACCATTTATGACATTTACAGAGGCATAACAGAGATTAACAATGTTCATCGGACAGATATCAGCGGTTAATCAGGCACATAAAAAGGGAACAATTCTCTCTAGTTCCCATTTTGTGTGCTTTTTAGATATCAAAATTCCATAGGGAGGAATCTCCGGTAGACATGGCCAGAGCACCCGCTTCCAGTCCTTTGATGATATCTTCTTTTGAACTGATTAAGCCTCCCGCAATGATGGGCAGGTTAACCTGTCTTGTCAGATGATCGATCACGTTTGGCATAAGTCCTGGCAGCACCTCAATGGCATCCGGATGATACATCTCGCATATGCTGATTCCCTTTGAAATGGCACTATGGTCAATAAGAAACATTCGTTGAATGACCATTAACCCTTCTTCTTTGGCAAATTTAATCAAGGTGCTTTTTGTTGTAATGATGCCTAAGGGCTTCCATTTTTGAGCAATATATTTTATGGCGCTCTTCGTATTGGAAAGGCCTTCTATAAAATCGATATGAATAAAGATACTCTTTTGAGCTTCTTTTAATCGATCAAGATATTCTGTTATATTCAACAAGTTTCCTGTTAAGAGAAATACAATATTTGCATTGCTTGTTATCGCTTTTTCGATTTCTTCTTCATTTTTAATAGCAGCAATGACTTGTGACTGAACGAGATCTACGATATTCATACGGTGCAACTCCTTAGCCAAGGTTTGAAATTTTGTTAAAATATAGGGTTTTATCAGGTATTCTATATCAGAAATCATTTCTCCTTCCGACAAAGGCAGAGTGAACTATTTTTTCACTCAGTTACGATGATCGTATTCAATTTTAATATAACGATCCTGTTGCGTATGTTCACCAACCTGCATAACCTGATGAGATAAAGTGATCAAAGAGGTGATCAGTTTGAAACGCGACGATTGTTTTAGACCATTTATCAGTCCCAATCCAATTACTTCATTTAATCCCGTTCAAATCTCCCCCAAAATTGACAAAAGATCATTCATTAGTCCTTTCTCCAGTGTAATTGGTGATGTAGTCATAAGAAAAAATGTTTATGTAGCACCTAATGTTAGTATACGTGCGGATGAAGGGACCCCATTTTATATAGGGTCTAATACAAATCTTCAGGATGGAGTCATTTTACATGGTTTATTAAATAAACTCATATCTGTAGGTGGAAAGGGGTATTCCATCTTCATAAGCAAGGAAGTCACCATTGCTCATGGAGCTCTCGTTCATGGCCCCTGTTATATTGGAAATAAGGTATTTGTTGGATTTAAATCCATTGTATATAACGCGATTGTACAAAGTGGAGTGTTCATTTCCAATAATGCAGTCGTCACCAATGGTGTTCATATTCCAAAGAACAGGTTCGTCCCACCGGGCGCTAATATTGATACCCAAGAAAAAGCTGATGCCCTTTCAAAAGTACCTGCTGACAGCAAAGAATTTGCAAGAGAGGTACAGCGAGTCAATCAGGAATTCCCGGCTTCTTATAATTTATTATTTGGGGAAAATCGCTGTTCTTGCGGTGTCGCATATAACGGCCGCAGGAAAGAGGGAGCAGAATAATTAAAAGCAGTGGGTAAGTGGCCCTTTTACCTCAAGGACCACTTATGAGTTTGCTTCAATGGCACCATATGCAAAAGAGTTTCAATTGAAAAACGGCAAGCCGACGGTTTTCGTCTGCGAAAAATTCAGCTGTCGTCAGCCGACCACCGATCTAGAACAAGTTTTACAAAATCTTTAATAATAGGAACAGCAAGCCCGCGGGTTTGCTGTTTTTTTGTTGTGTGGTGCCTGGCACCGCGAGCAGTTCGATAATAAAAGTGTGCGTTTCGATAATAAAATTAGAATTTCGATAATATATCTGGATTTTCGATAATAAAAAATTTTTTTCGATAATAAAGCCTGCGTACAGCTCCTAAAAGATAAAATCAGAGTCCATTCCCCCTAAATATTAAACTTTCTTTCTTCTTAAGCCGTTTTAAGCAGGGAATTAGAGGTATTCATACAATTAAAGCTCCTTTCATCTGATTTTGAGAGGGATTTTAAGTTGATTTGTTTATTTTCCCGGTTCCGTCGCAACAATTTACATACACCAATCCCCGCTAAATGAGATATTAGTTTTCTTACGAACGTTTATTCGATAAAATAGAGGATGAGGTGACGATATGGAAACGAAAAAAACGATGCAGGAACTGCTTGCATTATTAAGAACGGAGCCTTCCATTAATGAACAGATTGTTCACTGGAAAATAATAGAAGAAAAAGAAGCGTTGACAGGGCAGATACCTGAAACACTTCATCCACATATAAAACAAGCATTACAAGACAGGGGAGTAACTTCACTATATTCCCACCAGCTGACTGCCTTCCAAACCGCACAGAACCAAAAGAGTTTTGTCGCGGTCACGCCGACAGCTTCAGGGAAAACCCTGTGCTATAACTTGCCGGTCCTGCAAGAAATCGCGGGGAACCCGGACAGCAGAGCCTTGTACTTATTTCCGACCAAAGCGCTCGCACAGGACCAAAAGGCTGAGATCAACGAGTTTATTGATGCGATCGGTCTTGATATCAAGAGCTATACGTATGATGGCGATACACCGGCCAACATCAGGCAGGTGGTAAGAAAAGCCGGAAATGTCGTTATGACAAATCCGGACATGCTGCATTCAGCGATTCTGCCTCATCATACGAAGTGGGTCTCACTGTTTGAGAACCTGAAGTATATCGTCATCGACGAGCTCCATACATACAGAGGGGTGTTTGGCAGCCATGTCGCAAATGTCATCCGCCGTTTGAAGAGAATTTGCTCATTCTATGGAAGCGATCCGATCTTCATCTGTACTTCAGCTACGATTGCCAATCCGAAAGAACTGGCGGAAAATCTCACGGGAACAGGAATGGAACTCATCAACAACAACGGCGCGCCCAGCGGTAAGAAACACTTCATCTTCTATAACCCGCCGATTGTGAACAAGCCGCTGAACGTTCGGAAATCAGCCACCCTGGAGGCGAGAGATCTTGCAGGCCAGTTTCTTAAAAACAAGATCCAAACCATCGTTTTTGCCAGAAGCCGCGTGAGAGTGGAAATTCTGCTGACGTACCTTCAGGAACTAGCCAAAAAGGAATTCGGCATGAAGTCCATTCAAGGGTATCGAGGCGGCTATCTTCCGACCCAGCGGAGGGCCATCGAGAAGGGCCTGCGAAACGGGGAGATTATGGGTGTCGTCAGTACAAACGCCCTTGAGCTTGGTGTCGATATCGGACAGCTCCACGCTTGCATTTTAACAGGGTATCCCGGTTCGATCGCCAGTGCGTGGCAGCAGGCGGGAAGAGCGGGCCGCCGTCAGGATGAATCTGTCGTGATCATGGTCGCAAGCTCCAGTCCGATGGATCAGTATATCATTCAGCAGCCGGAATACTTTTTTGACCGGTCGCCTGAATCTGCTCGTATCAACCCGGAAAATCTGATCATCCTTGTGGATCATGTCAAATGTGCGGCATATGAGCTTCCCTTTAAAGAAGGGGATGCATTTGGGGGAGTAGAGATTGAAGAGATACTTGAGTTTTTAACGGAAGAACAAGTCCTTCATCATCAGGGAAAACGATACTTCTGGATGAACGATTCCTTTCCGGCCCACAACATTTCGTTACGGTCCGCCTCTCAGGAAAATGTGGTGATCGTGGATCAAAGTAATGTGGCAAACGTAAGAATCATCGGCGAGATGGACCGTTTCAGCTCAATGACTCTTTTGCATGAAGAAGCCATTTATCTTCATCAGGGTGTTCAATATCAGGTTGAAAAACTGGATTATGAAGAAAAGAAAGCATTCGTCCGGGAAGTAGATGTTGATTATTTTACAGATGCCAATCTTGCCGTTTCCTTAAAAGTGCTCGAAATCGACAAGAATACGAAGCTGAAAGATCAGGAGAGGGCATTTGGGGAAGTAACCGTCAATGCGATGGCTACCATTTTTAAGAAAATAAAATTTGAAACCCATGAGAATATCGGATCTGGCCCCATCCATCTTCCGGAAGAGGAGCTTCACACGTCAGCTACCTGGCTTGAATTTGACCGGGATCAGCTTCCAAATCTACGTGAAAGCTCCATCGAACAGGGGCTGATCGGGATTGCAAATGTGTTCCGGCATGTAGCTCCGCTTTTTGTTATGTGCGATCCTAGCGATCTGCATGTCGTTCCGCAGATCAAAGCGGTTCATTCCGGAAAGCCGACTATTTTCCTTTATGACCGGTATCCAGGCGGAATCGGGTTGAGTGAGAATGTATATAAGATATGGGATACGGTGATACAGGAAGCTCACCAGGTTATCCAAACATGCCCTTGTGAAGCAGGATGCCCTTCTTGTACGGGAACAATGCTTGAAGGGGAAAATGCGAAAGTTCTGGCACTGAAGCTGCTGGATGCAGTCAGGAGAGATGAAAATGTCGATGCAGTCGAAACTGAATCGTTTTAAGAAGCACCTCGTCTCTGAGAAGAAGGAAGCCCGGACGAGCATCCAGACGCCGCCTCCTCAGCCAGTCATTCAGCATCATGAAGCTTGGAACAGTTTTCAAACGACGCCTTATTTTTATGAAGAAGAGTATTGCCTCGTCAGGGAAGTCAGCTATCCATTGGATCAGCGCTGGGGAAATTATTCATTCGGGGAACTGGAAGAAGTGATGGAAGACTGGAGGAAGGCAGGTGCCGTTCATCCGCTATCCTCTCATGACCTATATCCATCCGATCTTGTTTTCTTTGATACGGAAACGACTGGATTAAGCGGAGGAGCAGGAAATACCATCTTTCTCCTCGGCTACAGCCAAGTGGAAGAAGATCAGGTAAAAGTGAAACAGTTTTTCCTTCCAGGCCCTGGATCGGAAATTGCGATGTACCATCTATTTTTAACTCAAGTCAAGGAACTGAAAAACTTGGTTACGTACAATGGGAAATCCTTTGACTGGCCTCAAGTTAAAACGAGACATACACTGATTCGGGATTTTGTACCTTCTCTGCCTGCGTTCGGACATTTTGATCTTCTCCATGGATCCAGAAGGCTGTGGAAACAGAGCCTTGAATCCGTAAGGCTCTCTGTCGTTGAAAAGGAGATCCTCGGTGTGAAGCGGGAGCATGACACTCCAGGTTATCTGGCGCCCATGCTCTATTTTCAATATTTAAAAGAAAACGATCCCGAACTCGTAAAAGGGGTCATGACCCATAATGAATGGGATGTTTTATCGCTGATTACCCTCTATATCCATATCTCCAAACTCCTGCAGGGCGGATCTGCAGTGACGAGCATTGAACAGTATGAATCGGCAAGGTGGTACGAATCTGCCGGCCAGTTTGGCATTGCTCTGCAAAAATATACGGAGATGATGAACGGGGAAGGAAGCCAAAGTAAAATGGCCAAAAAGGCAGCAGCGGCTCTTTATAAAAAAACAAAGCAAGATCATCTGGCAGTTCCGCTCTGGCAGGAACTTTGCACCAATGGTTCGCTGGGAAATGATGAAGAACCGTATGTCGAATTGGCGAAATGGCATGAACATCAGGGAAAAGACTATGAAAAAGCGCTCTATTATGCAGAAGCTGCGTACGGGATCTGGAAGAGCAAAAAGAGGTTGTTAAAACGGACGGAAGAGAAAGAAAAAGCAGCTTTGGACAACAGAATTCAGAGATTAAGAAAAAAATGTGAAAACTCCTAAAAAAATATAAATTTTGGCCGATAAATGTATTTAAATTTGGACACTTTTTGTGTAGAATAAAAAAAGAGATTTTTCATAGGAAAATAATAATTATTCCCCAGGCAAGCGCAAAATGTGCGCCGCTTTGACGATAATCGCTAAAACGTTACACGTGATGTAGAAATTTGGGGAATCGGCCATTTTCCTGTAAAAATATGCTAGTATATTAAGCGATGGAGAGATGGATCCGTGAGGCAATGGGTAGTATTTGCATTTTTTCTTGTTTTGGGACTGACGTTTTTTATTGCAAATGAATTTAGTCATGTTACGTGAGGGAACTGATCATTTTGATTGGTTCCTTTTTTCAAAGTAAATGAAGTGATGGGAGAGAGGTTCATGGTGAAAAACTTGCTGATAACTGGGTATAAATCCCATGAACTCGGGATTTTTAAAGAGAAAGATCCGGGGGTACACTATATAAAAAAAGCCATTGAGAAACAGCTGACAGTGCTCTTGGAAGAAGGACTGGAATGGGTGATCATCAGCGGCCAGCCGGGTGTTGAAATATGGGCGGGGGAAGTCGCTGTTGAGCTTCGGGATCAAAGATTTCCGGATCTCAAACTTGCAGTGCTTACCCCATTCCTGGATCAGGAAGCGAATTGGAACGAAGCCCGGCAGGAGCAGTATCATGAACTGCTGGCGCAGGCGGATTTTGTAGAATCGATCTCCAATAAACCGTACTTCAGTCCGAAGCAGCTGGCCGCAAAAAATGGGTTTCTTGTGCAGAAAACCGATGGGATGCTCATTTTATATGATGAAGATACTCCGGGAACACCGCGTTTTTATCTTGAACCTGCCAGACGGAGGCAAGAAAAAGATCCGGCATACGAAGTACTATATATCACACCGTCTGACCTTGAACTGATCTATCAGGATGAACAGGACGCCAAAGGGGAATTTTGGGAATGATTTTGGATAGAAATTGACTTTTTCTATTGAATTTGAAAAAATATAGGCTAGATTTAATAAAAAGTCATCATGTATAAATAAAGAACGGTGTATTTGTTTGAATTATGCTGCGAACGCAGGAAAAATGAAGTTAAACATTGAGGTGAGCCCGATGAATGGAGAAAAACGATTGAATCTGACTGCAAAAGAAATTCTCGAAAAAGATTTTAAACAGGGTTTTCGAGGTTATGATCAAGATGAAGTAGATAAATTTCTTGATTTGATCATTAAAGACTATGAGAACTTCCAAAAGGAATTTGACAAAGTCATTCAGGAAAACAACAGGCTTCGCAAAGAAGTGCAAAATACATCTGAACAGACAAGAAGAGTTCCAACATCATCCATGAACATTAATTCCGACATTCTTCAGCGTCTGTCAAATCTGGAAAAGCACGTATTCGGAAGCAAACTTTACGATTGATTCAGTAATTATTATCCATTTGATTTTTAAACAGCTTCCTGCTATACTATATTTTGCTTTGACAATTTAAAACTAATAACGTTCGGGTAATCGCGGCATCTTTTTAAAGATGTTGAGGAAAGTCCATGCTCGCACGGTCTGCGATGGCCGTAGTGTTCGTGCCTGGCGAAAAGATAAGCCAGGGTATTCTGGTTTTGACTGGATTAACGGCAGGGAACTCACCTAAGTCTTCGGATATGGTGACACTACCTTTAAAGTGCCACAGTGACGTAGTCTTTCCGGAAACGGCAAGAGTGGAACGCGGTAAACCCCACGAGCGAGAAACCCAAATTATGGTAGGGGAGTTTTCTGAGCGGAATTGAACGCGAAGAAGAACAGATGACTATTCATCTGGAGATAGATGATTACCACCGGAGTACGAGGCGGAAGCCGAATGCAGTACGATGGAACAGAACATGGCTTACAGAACGTTATTGGTGACACTTGAGAATGTAAGAGGGCCCTAGTGGCCTTTTTTCTATTTACATAAGCAATTTTGGGTATATTAAGACTGGAAAAACAACCATGAGGAGATCTCTTATGAATCTGACGTATATTGCTACCGCAGCCATGGGCCTGGAATCCATTGTTGCACAGGAAATCCGTGACCTTGGGTTTGAGGACGTAAAAGTTGAAAACGGCAAGATTATTTTTAAAGGAGACGAGTCTGCCCTCTGCCGCTCCAATCTATGGCTGAGGACCGCAGACCGTGTTAAGCTTCTTGTCGGAGAATTTAAAGCGGAAACATTCGATGAACTGTTTGAACAGACGAAAGCGTTGCCTTGGTCTGATTTTATCCCTGAGGATGGAGAATTTCCTGTTATCGGAAAGTCCGTTAAATCAAAATTATTCAGTGTTTCTGACTGTCAGGCCATCGTTAAAAAAGCTGTAGTCGATCAAATGAAGAATGCTTATCAAAGAGAAACATGGTTTCCGGAAGATGGCGCTCTTTATCGAATTGAAGTCGCACTATTAAAAGACGTGGCTACTCTTACGATTGATACGAGCGGGACGGGCCTCCATAAACGGGGTTACCGTGCCCTTCACAGTGAAGCGCCGCTAAAAGAGACAATAGCTTCAGCTCTCATCAAATTAACGAACTGGACACCGGACAAGCCGTTTGTAGACCCATTCTGCGGATCAGGAACCATTCCGATCGAGGCAGCCATGATCGGGCAGAATGTGGCGCCAGGGCTTAATCGAGAATTTGCTTCTGAAAATTGGAATTGGATTGATAAAAAAGTATGGTATCGTGCGGTTGAAGAAGCGCATGATCTCGCCAAGTATGATACACCGCTTGATATTCAAGGATCGGATATCGACCATAAAATGATCGACCTCTCGATCAATAACGCTGAAGAAGCTGGGTTTGGCGATTTCATTACGTTTAAACAGATGCAGGTCAGAGATTTTACGACAAGAAAAGAGTACGGATATGTGATCAGCAACCCGCCTTATGGGGAACGTCTGGGTGAGAAGGAAGAAGTGAAACAGCTCTATAGAGACATGGGTGAGGTCTTCCGTCCACTTGAAACTTGGTCGGTTTATGTCATTACCTCCAATGAGCAGTTTGAGCAGCTCTATGGCAAAGCAGCTACGAAAAAGAGAAAATTATATAATGGGCATATTAAGACCGATTATTACCAGTACTTCGGAAAAAGACCACCCCGCAGCTAACAGAAACGATCTCCTTCAGGGAGATCTTTTTTGTTGGATGAGTAATGCTTAACACAGGAACCGGCCATACTGTGATCAGAGGTGATGGGCATTGGAACAGAATGCGGAATATATCCTGCAGCTGAAGCGCGCATATGAAACGATAAAAGCATTAAAAGAACAATACGGTGATCAATATCATCAGGCTTTTATAGAAGCTGATCATGCATTAAAACAGGCGTTATCTTACGAATTTGGCATCAGAGGAGAACATGGAACCTCCTCATTTTTAGAACGTTTACATTAATTATGTTTCCAAGACAGCCTTAAAAAGGCATAGGTGTGATGTCTAGCTCCAGCGCCCAGGGCTGAAAACGAATTTCAGTTTTCACCTTAAGTCCTCGGGAGGACGAATTGATAAATCACAATTCGTCTTAGGTCGCTTCACTCTTACCCCACAACACAAAAAAACGTGTTGCAGTGTAAGATCTCCAGCGCTTGTCGGACTTATCAGGGTGCTTTTGCTTTTCTTTCTTGCAGGAGTTTTATGTTTTCTGCCGAATGGTTAGATGTATGGTTAATTTACTTAAGTTTAGAGAGGAAGAACATAATGTCACAGACCTTGCAATCGGTAGAAAAGGAATTTCTTAATTACGTAAAAAAAATGACGCATATGAATGAAGCCATTGGTTTGATGTACTGGGATCTGCGTACAGGTGCGCCAAAAAAAGGAGTCAGCCAGCGTTCAGAAGTCATAGGTACGCTTTCTGCGGATGTATTTGCTATGTCCATATCAGATGAAATGAAAAAATACATAGAAGAACTTTCTGTAAGCTCCGTTTATGATTCGCTCTCGGAAGTAACAAAAAAAACGCTGGATGAGGTCAAAAAAGATTATGGCCGCAATACAAAAATTCCCGCAGATGAGTTTAAGGAATATGTGATTCTGCAGTCAAAAGCAGAAAGCATTTGGGAAGAAGCGAGGGCCAAATCTGATTTTGCTATGTTCCAGCCTTATTTGGAAAAGCTTGTTGAATTTAATAAACGCTTTATCGGATATTGGGGCTATGAAGGCAATAAGTACAATACCCTTTTGGATATGTATGAGCCTGGTGTCACTGTAGAAATTTTGGATGAGACGTTTGCTAAACTGCGCGATCGCATCGTTCCGCTCTTGCAGAAGGTGACCAAAGCTGGGAAGCCTGAGACGTCTTTCTTGTTTGAGGCATTCCCTAAAGAGAAACAAAAGGAATTCAGTCTTCACGTCCTAAAAGAGATGGGATACGATTTTGAATCAGGACGTCTGGATGAAACGGTCCATCCGTTTGCTATTGGATTGAACCCTGGAGATGTCCGTGTAACGACCCGCTATGTGGAAAAAGATTTCCGTACAGCGATTTTTGGTACGATTCATGAAGGCGGACATGCCCTATATGAGCAAAACCTATCAGAAGCACTCGTAGGAACACCGCTCAGCACGGGTACATCCATGGGTATCCATGAGTCACAGTCGCTGTTCTGGGAAAACTTCGTTGGCCGCCATCAAGGGTTCTGGAATCATCATTATGCTTCGCTCAAGCAATATGCAGGAAGCCAGTTCGATAATGTAAATCTGGAGAGTTTTTATAAAGCGATAAATGTAGTAGAACCTTCACTGATTCGTATTGAAGCAGATGAGATGACTTATCCTCTTCATGTCATTGTTCGGTATGAGATTGAAAAAGGTTTATTTAACGATGAAATTGAAGTGAAAGATCTTCCTCGTATCTGGAATGAAAAAATGCAGGAATATCTCGGAGTGAAGCCCGAGAATGACAGTGAGGGTGTCCTTCAGGATGTTCATTGGTCAGGAGGCAGCTTTGGCTATTTCCCTTCTTACGCATTGGGCTATATCTATGCAGCACAATTAAAAGAAGCCCTAATCCGTGATCTCCCTGACTTTGATCAGCTTGTTGAAAAAGGGGATCTTAAACCAGTTCAGGAGTGGCTGAGCAAAAATATCCACCAATACGGGAAAATGAAAAAACCGATGGAAATCCTTCAAGATGTTACAGGTGAGGGCTTAAATCCTGACTATTTGATCCGATATTTTGAAGAGAAGTATTCCTCGATCTATCAGCTGAATTAGTCTTAAAACGTGCCAGCCCCATAACGGCTGGCATTTTCATGTGTTTGAAAATCGGATTTTAGGTTCATATATAGAGTATTAGTCGAAATCTTAAGGGGGAAACGGTATGCATTTTAAAAATCCGGCTGATCATGAAATCAGGGATATTCTCACATCAAAAAAGAGGATCGCTGTTGTAGGCCTTTCGGACAATCCCATGAAAACTTCTTACATGGTATCTTCGGTCATGCAGGATGCCGGCTATGAAATCATTCCGGTAAATCCGGCAGTTGATGAAGTACTTGGGGTAAAAGCGGTAAAAACATTGCAGGAGATTGAAGGTCATGTTGATATCGTGAATGTTTTCCGCAGAAGTGAATATCTGCTTGAGGTTGCGAAGGATGCCGTTGCCATCGGGGCAGATGTTTTTTGGGCACAGCTAGGACTTGCGAACGATGAAGCATATGACTATTTGAAGGAACATCAAACGGTTTCCATCATGGATAAATGCATCAAAATCGAGTACGCCAGATTAGTCAGATAAGCTTGAACCACCCGATTTGATGGGGTGGTTTTTTGTGTAAACTCAAAAGGTTTTTGCACGATTGAAGCAGAAAAGTTAAAATAGAAAGCGGTCTATCATTTTTTAAGATGCAGGAAAATATAAAATTAGCTGGCAGAGAAGGAATGTCTGGCTTCAGTTTAGGTCCTCTGAAGACGAAATATAAACACATTTCGTCCCAGGTCGCTTCACTCTTCCCCCACAACACAAAAAACGTGTTGCTTGGTAAGAGTTCCAGCGCTTGTCGAACCTAAGCAGGTCGCTTACGCTTTTCTTATCTGGAATAGAAACAAATGTTCTGGTATGATTAGTTATACTGCAAGTTTTTTGAAGGGAGAAAGTGTTTTGGCTAGTAAACCACATTTAGAATATAACGATGATGCCATACAGGTATTAGAAGGCCTTGAAGCGGTCAGAAAACGTCCTGGTATGTATATCGGGAGCACCGATAGCCGAGGATTGCATCATCTTGTTTATGAAATCGTAGATAATGCCGTCGATGAAGCACTCGCGGGGCACGGCAATAATATATATGTCACGATACATAAAGACAACAGTGTAAGCGTCAGAGACGAAGGCCGGGGTATGCCGACTGGTATGCATAGAATGGGCAAGCCGACACCGGAAGTAATCCTGACCATTCTGCATGCAGGGGGTAAATTTGGCCAGGGCGGATACAAAACGTCCGGCGGTCTCCATGGTGTAGGCGCCTCAGTCGTTAACGCTTTGTCTGAATGGCTCGAAGTGACGATTCACAGGAACGGTACGATCTTTCAGCAGCGATTTGAATTCGGCGGCAAGCCGGTTACAACGCTCGAGGAAATCGGTACGACAAGAAAGACGGGGACGATCATTCATTTTAAACCGGATGCCTCGATCTTCAGCACGACCAATTATAACTATGAAACGCTTAGTGAGCGGTTAAGAGAAGCGGCATTCTTATTGAAAGGCGTAAAGATTGAACTGACGGACAAACGGACCGGACAGAGTGATACGTATCAGTATGAGTCAGGCATTGAAGCCTTCGTCACGTACTTGAACGAGGATAAAGATGTGCTGCACCCTGTAGTCAGTTTCGAAGGGTCTCAAAATGACATCGAAGTCGACTTTGCGTTTCAGTTTAATGACGGGTACGCAGAAAACGTCCTTTCGTTCGTTAACAACGTTCGCACGAAGGACGGAGGAACGCACGAATCAGGTGCTAGAACCGCTATCACACGGATCATGAATGATTACGCCCGAAAGGTATCTCTTTTAAAAGAACGCGATAAGAACCTGGACGGATCCGACATTCGTGAAGGCTTGACCGCTATTATCTCGGTCCGCATTCCGGAAGAAAAGCTTCAATTTGAAGGCCAAACGAAGAGCAAGCTTGGCAGCAGTGATGCCAGATCAAGCGTCGACAGCGTCGTTTCAGGCAATCTTTCGTACTTCCTTGAGGAAAACCCTCAGATCAGTGAAATGCTGATCAGGAAAGCCGTTAAAGCCGCCCAGGCACGGGAAGCAGCACGCAAGGCGAGAGAAGATGCGCGTAACGGCAAGAAGAACAAACGGAAAGACACGATGCTAAGCGGAAAACTGACTCCGGCAACCTCAAAGAACCCTGCCAAGAACGAACTGTATCTTGTAGAGGGTGATTCTGCCGGAGGTTCAGCCAAGCAGGGGCGTGACCGGCGTTTTCAAGCGATTCTGCCTCTAAGGGGTAAGGTCATCAATACAGAAAAAGCAAAACTTGCGGATATCTTTAAGAATGAAGAAATCAATACGATCATCCATGCACTTGGAGCAGGAGTAGGTTCTGATTTTACAGTGAAAGACCTTAATTATGAAAAAGTCATCATCATGACCGATGCGGATACGGATGGCGCGCATATCCAAGTCCTGCTGCTGACTTTCTTTTACCGTTATATGAAACCGCTGATTGAGAACGGAAAAGTATACATCGCCCTGCCGCCGCTATACAAGGTGAGCAAAGGAAGCGGAAAAAAAGAAATCATCGAATATGCATGGGATGATGATGAATTAAAAACGGCGATAAAAAAGGTCGGAAAAGGCTATATCATTCAACGCTATAAAGGACTTGGTGAGATGAACGCTGATCAGCTCTGGGAAACAACGATGGACCCTGAAACGAGAACATTGATCCGTGTGAAGATCGACGATGCTGCCAGAGCGGAAAAAAGGGTTTCCGTGCTGATGGGAGACAAGGTAGAGCCGCGAAGAAAATGGATTGAAGAACATGTTCAGTTCGGGTTAAACGAGGATACCAACATTCTGGATAATGAAAACATATCAGATCAGCAGTATCCTGAGGAGGTTTAGATTTTGTCATTAGTAGAACGATTTATGGATTTACCGCTCGAAGAGGTCATCGGAGACCGTTTTGGGAGGTACAGTAAATACATTATTCAGGACCGTGCATTGCCTGATGCCAGGGATGGCCTGAAGCCAGTACAGCGACGTATTCTGTACGCGATGTTTCAGGAAGGCAACACCGCCGATAAACCGTACCGAAAATCAGCAAAAACCGTCGGTAACGTAATCGGGAACTATCATCCCCATGGAGATTCTTCCGTTTATGAGGCGATGGTACGGATGAGCCAGGACTGGAAAGTTAGAAACGTGCTGATCCAAATGCATGGCAACAACGGAAGTGTCGACGGAGACCCGGCAGCGGCCATGCGTTATACCGAAGCAAGGCTCGCTTCAATCTCTTCGGAACTGTTAAGGGATATTGAAAAAAACACGGTGGAATTCGCACCAAACTTTGATGATACGATTGATGAGCCTGTCGTACTTCCTGCAAGATATCCGAACTTGCTTGTCAACGGATCAACCGGTATATCTGCTGGATATGCTACAGACATTCCGCCACATCACCTTGGAGAAGTTATTGACGCTGTAACGATGCAGATCGCTAATCCCGACGTGACTCTCGATGAGCTGATGACGGTAATCAAAGGGCCAGATTTTCCTACAGGAGGAATCGCACAAGGAAAAGAAGGCATAAGAAAAGCGTTTGAAACAGGTAAAGGCCGTGTGATCGTACGCGCGAAGACTCGGATTGAAGATCTAAAGGTCGGAAGGCAGCAGATCGTTATTACCGAGATTCCTTTTGAAGTAAACAAAGCCAACCTGGTAAAACGGATTGACGAGCTACGGCTGGACAAGAAGGTTGAGGGAATTTCCGAAGTAAGGGATGAAACCGACCGTACTGGAATGCGTATCGTTATTGAACTGAAAAAAGACGGTAATGCTGAAGGCGTACTAGCTTTTCTGTTTAAGAATACGGACCTTCAGATCTCGTTCAACTACAACATGGTCGCCATCCATAATAAGACGCCGAAGTTGATGGGGCTCAAACAAATCATTTCAGCTTATATCGAGCACCAGAAAGAAGTTGTTACTAAGCGCTCCCAGTATGATCTTAACAAAGCGAAAGAACGCCAGCATGTCGTTGAAGGCTTGATTAAAGCGATCTCAATTCTTGATGAAGTCATCGCGATCATCCGCGGTTCAAAAGATAAGCGGAATGCGAAAGACAATCTTATTCAAAAATATTCCTTCACAGAGGCTCAGGCTGAAGCGATCGTTACATTACAGCTTTACAGACTGACGAATACGGACGTAACAACCCTTGAAAATGAAGCTTCAGAACTTGAAAAGAAAATTGCTTATTTAACAGGCATCTTAAACAGTGAAGCTAAATTGTTCAATGTAATCAAAAAAGAATTGGCTGAAATCAAAAAGAAATATAGTGATGAACGCCGAACGAAGATTGAAGATGAAATTCAAGAAATCAAAATCAATATGGAGGTCATGATTCCTTCAGAAGAAGTGATGGTCACCGTAACGAAAGACGGCTACTCCAAGCGTTCGTCCCTTCGTTCTTATTCCGCTTCAAACGGAGAAGCGCCTGGGATGAAAGAGACTGACCG
This sequence comes from Fictibacillus sp. WQ 8-8, assembly GCF_024494405.1. Lineage (NCBI taxonomy): Bacteria > Bacillati > Bacillota > Bacilli > Caryophanales > Fictibacillaceae > Fictibacillus > Fictibacillus sp. WQ 8-8. Next base: position 72,455 of record NZ_JAMXKG010000004.1, on the reverse strand, counting down.
GCTTCTGATGGCTTCTCAGCTGAACACAACCGATACTATATTGATTTTCACAAGCAAAGGAAATTACATTTTTATGCCGGTCTATGAGCTTCCGGAAGCACGATGGAAGGATACAGGCCAGCATTTGGCCAACATGGTTGGATTCGACCGTGATGAACAGCTGATTAAAGTCATACCTGTCAAGGAATTTCAGGAGAATCAATTCCTGGTCTTCTTCACGAAAGAAGGGATGGCAAAGAAAACAGAGTTAATGCAGTATAAGGCACAGCGGTATAACAAGATGTTGATGGCTCTCAAGCTTAAAGGCGACGATGAATTGATCGATGTACACCTGACGAACGGCAGTGAGGATGTCTTTATTGCTACACATTATGGATACGGTCTCTGGTTTGGTGAGGAAGAGATCAATGTGGTCGGACAGCGGGCTGCTGGAGTCAAAGGAATAAACCTTAAAGATGGCGATTTTGTTGTGAGCGGAAAAGCGCTGCCTGAAAAAGAAGCCAGCCAGCTTGTCTTAATTACACATCGCGGATCTGTTAAAAAAATGAAGATTACGGAATTTGATAAATCATCAAGAGCAAAACGCGGGCTTGTCATGCTGCGGGAACTGAAAAGCAATCCACACCGTGTCATCGGTCTGGAGCTGGCAAATGCAAATGCCAGTTATGAAGTAAAAACAAAGAACAACAGTATCGTACTGGTTGAACCGGCAAAACTTAAAAATGCAGATCGGTATAATAACGGTTCATATGTCGTGGATATCAGTGATTCAGGTGAAGTGACAGAAGTATGGGAGCATGTCCGTACGGAAGAAAACAAAGAGTAGCAATTGCTGCTCTTTTGTTATTTCTCTCTACTAGTTAACCTGCATAGGATTATGTAAACTAACAACAAGAAAAAAGGTGAACGATGAAAGGGAACACACATTTAATGGGAGGTTTGGCAGCGGCAGCACTTGTAAACGAATGGATAGATGGACCAGCTTCCTTAGACCATCAGCTTGTCTTTTATGGAGCAGGGCTTCTCGGCAGTCTGCTTCCAGACCTATGCCATCCTAATTCATGGGCTGGGCGAAAAACAAAGCTATTTTCAAAGTTTGTCAGCAAAACGTTTGGTCATCGAACGATTACACATAGCTGGCTGTTCATTGCAGCAGTCATCCTGCTTGCTGATGACCTCCATTCAACCTACAGTCTGAATCTGAAATATGGGTTACTCGCTGGTGTGATCAGCCATCTCATTCTGGATGCCTGCACATCCAGAGGCATTCAATTTTTGTATCCGATTCCTTTACGGTTTCGGTCTCCGCTATATACCAAGACGGGCTCCAATACGGAAGCAGCTGTTTCAGGAATCTTAATGATCGCTGCTCTTATTCTTCTAGCAAAACAGCATATATTAAACGTATAACAAAAAAGCAGCGTTCCATATATTCAGGAACGCTGCTTTTTTAATGGCTGGATGATCTGCGGAATTGATACTGCTGCCATTGAAAACGGATAAAGCACCCGATGCAAAATCCGAGGATCGCGATAAAAGCGGCAAAGAAAACCAAAATCGTAAATACATAGGCAGCGATCGTGTAATGAAGGATATAAGAAAGATAAGCGAAGAAAAGGCATGCCACTGCAATCTTCTGGTTAAACTGCTGCTGATTCCATTCTTCCGGAACATAGGAAGAAGGTGGTTTTTGCAGAAACAGCTTTCCAAACTGCATGACCGGATTAAACCGGAACAAAAGTCCAGAGACACCTGCAGCGAGCGGGAGAAGAAGGACCCATTCAAAGCCTGTCAACCAAACTGCCGCAACAGAAAGGACAATAAACCACTGATTAAGCCGTACTAAGGGACGTGGAATAGAGACTGGAGGCTGGCGCATTTTAATATCCGACCTTTCTGATTGGAATATACACATTATAGCCGAAGCCAATGAGGGTGTTAAGTAAAACGTGCTGAAAGTAAGAATATACGAATAACTTTTCCTCCGAATGTCTATTATGGTTATAAAGGAGGCCGCAATGAAAAGATTAATAGATTTTGTTTGGGAGGGGCTAACGCTTCAGCATATGCCCTTAAGCCGGTTCATGATCCTTTATATTGTGCATTATGTTTTGCTCTTTCTTTTTTCAGTGACCTTATTTATTTTGTCATTTTGTGCACTGCTTTTATATAAATCGCTTCACACCATTCCTCCCTTTGGAGTTTGGGCAGGTATCAGGTGTCGGCTATTGCGGTTTTCTGTATTTTTATCATAGGCATCGCTACAGTAAAAAGAATGAAAAAACAAGTTACCACGTGAAAATTTTGTCCTTTTATGGTAATATTTAACTGGTTATTAATGAAGTAAAATAATAAAACAGACCGTCAGCTACATGTTTGAAGTTTCAAATGAGGTGCGCTTATAAGAGAGGGGGGAATCTGTTGTTAGGGGCAAGAATATACATAAAGCCGTTCGCGTTGGAAGATGCGGAGGCGCTGCTTGAATTGCAAAAGAAAAATCGTTGTTTTTTTGAGCGATTTTCCATGGGACGTCCCGACGATTTTTACAGTATAGAAGGCCAGCGGAAAAGGATAAAAGAATATGAACAATCTCAAAAAAATGATTCGGATTATCAGTTTGGTATATTTACAAAGAACAAGCATGCGCTAATTGGCACGATCAATCTTTTTCAAGTACTGCGCGGCTCCCTTCAGAGTGCGTTCATCGGATATTTCCTGGATCAGGAGCATAATGGTAAAGGGTACACGACAGAAGCAGCCAAGCTTATCGTACAGTATGCATTTGAAGAACTGAAACTTCACCGCATTGAAGCCGGTGTTATGCCGCATAACGTCGGATCGATCAGGGTTTTAGAGAAGGCGGGTTTTCATAAAGAAGGCCTGGCTGTTAAGAATGTAAAGATCAATGGAAAATGGGAGGATCATCAAGTCTTGGCCAGCATTAATCCATATGATGAATAAACGAAGGCTTTCCGATAAGGAAAGTCTTTTTTCTATACTTTTTTAACATAAAGTTCTGTTAGTCCATGTTGTTGATTTTTAGTGGGGTGTTATTGAACCGCCTTCTGAAAAGCAGAAAGGTATAAGCAAGCTTTTCCCATCTGCTTTTCGGGCGCTTCATTTGTTTCACAAATCAGCCGGCTCTTATCATCGCCAGCGATCACCCCTTATTATTGGAGAAAAAGACTTGAGGGACTCTTTTAGCATCAGTATGCGATGCCCAATATGATTGAAAATCAACAATATGCTTTAACGAAGCCTAACATAAAAAGAGGAGCTAGGGGCAAGGATAGAAACGGAAAGCAATTTATCAGGAAGGAATGGATCAACATGCAAAAAAGGGAATATCAAGCCGGCGATCAAGTCTTTGTCATCTATAGAAACCCGCATACGCCGAATGTTGCAAACATTACGCAGGGTGAAATTGTCCAGCATCCTGAACATGAGAATGAAGTGGCGCTGTTTTTGCACGAGTCCTATCATCTTCTGGCCGAAGATGATGCTGTATATGACACCTTTGAAGAAGCAGAGCAGCAATATAAAGAAATCTTTGATTATGAACAGTATCAGTAAAGGGAGTGTAATTTTTGATTAAACCTTTTGTACCGCAGCTGGTATACATTGAACCGAGAGCGCTGGAGTACCCTCTTGGGGTTCAGCTGAAAAAGAAATTTGAAGATATGGGCCTCGAGATCCGGGAAACAACCTCACATAATCAAGTACGAAATATCCCAGGAGATAACGATCTGCAAAAATACAGGAATGCCAAATCAACACTCGTTGTCGGCGTCCGGAAGACCTTGAATTTTGATTCCTCGAAACCGTCAGCTGAGTATGCCATACCATTTGCCACCGGATGCATGGGACATTGCCATTACTGTTACCTTCAAACTACGATGGGAAGCAAGCCTTATATCCGCACTTATGTGAACGTGGAAGAAATATTGGACCAGGCTCAAAAATATATGGAAGAACGAGCTCCGCAGATCACACGGTTTGAAGCTTCCTGTACGTCCGATATTGTTGGAATCGATCATTTGACACATACATTGAAGCATGCCATTGAATATTTTGGCCAGTCTGACCTTGGACGCCTTCGATTTGTAACCAAATTTCATCATGTCGATCATCTGCTGGACGCAAAACATAACGGACGCACGCGATTCCGTTTCAGTGTGAATGCTGACTATGTGATTAAATATTTTGAACCGGGAACATCGCCCCTCGACATGCGGATAGAGGCTGCAAAAAAGGTTGTCAATGCGGAATACCCGCTGGGCTTCATCGTAGCGCCTATCTATATCCATGAAGGCTGGCAGGAGGGATACCGTCAATTGTTTGAGAAGCTGGATGCCGCACTTCCCCAAAGTGCCAGGGATGATATTACGTTCGAAATGATTCAGCATCGATTTACAAAACCAGCCAAACGGGTAATCGAGAAAAACTATCCAAAAACGAAACTTGAGATGAATGAAGAAGAGCGGCGCTATAAGTGGGGCCGCTATGGGATTGGAAAGTATATCTACAGTAAGGAGGAAGAACACGAGCTGCGGGAGAGCCTGGAGTCAGAAATTGACAAATACTTTCCTAATGCGAAAATTGAATATTTTACGTAAACACCAACCGGGCCCATTTGTGACCCCGGTTTTTTCCTTTTTATTTATAAAGGTCCAATAATTCCGTCAGCCGTATCCTCATGAGTTCAAGCAATTCTTGAGGCTGCTTTACCCTCGCTTTTTTACCCATTCCAATAAAAAATTCCGCAAAATAGTCCAAATCGGTTATAGGAATTGGACACTCTAGCCATCCTGTGCCATCTTTTCGTGTCTTTAGCTAGGGTGCGGCCCAAATTTCTGATTCACACTGCTTGACGCCTTCTTTGTTCAGTTCAACTTTGAGTCTGACCAGTTTTTCTGTTGGCTGGTTGTGGGATCTTCTGTTTCCCAGGTGAAGCGAGGAAAAGTCCATTGGTTCAGTTTTTTTCGAAGGATAGCCAACATTTTGGATACGATCGCAGCGGAAGTTCCGAAAATCTTCCCGGTGAAAACAATAAGCAGGACAGTACCATAAACCATTGCTTGCATAAATTCCAATCGGCTGGATCTCCCTTTTTGTGGTTAAACCCTTAGATGCATATTCCACCACAATGACTTTTTGCTGGATGGACGCCTTCAGAAGAGCAGACAGATAGGGAGATTTTGAGCTCCGATGAGGGGTGATGATGTCTACACGATTTTTCATTTCATCAATACTGTCCCTGACTTCACCGGACATATAAAAATAAAATTTGTTTAGCGCTGAAGAGTATTCCGTTTCAAACGGCAATGATGAGAAATGGCGCAGAGCGTGGCCTGTAAAAAAATGGAGACGGCCTCTTCTTCCGTAAAAGCGATGGGGGGTAGTATCCGTTCATTCAGCACCTGGTAGCCGGTAGCCTCCATGAGGGCCCACTTCTGAATACAGAGGGATGCCCAGCTCGCTTAGCTCTTGAAGATCACGGAGTATCGTGCGTTGTGATACGTCAAATTCCTGAGCCAGTTCTTTTACGGTAAACTTTCTTTTTCGGTTTACAGTCATCATTAATTCCAGGATACGTTTCGATTTTGACATTTTAATTTTCTCCATTTTTTATTTATGACATTCCCTGTCACTATTATAAGCTACAATGAAACCACAACAGGTACATTAGCACTTAAAGAAATCAAATAAGTGAAATGGAGTGAGCAAGATGCAGGGAATAAACGAATTGAAAGAGATGCTTCTGGAAGAATTGGAGCTGATTGTAAGAACTTCAACAAATTTAATCGGTAAAATATCACCGAACCACTTGGATTACCGCCCAAGAGAAAACATGAGATCTTTGCATGAACTGGTGTTGCACCTCGTTTCCGTGCCTTCTACTGACCTTCTGATCCTGCAGGAGAAAAGCGAAGAAGAGGTTCGGGAACTCGAAGCGGAGGTTGCCTCTGATCACGAGCCAGAACAATGGATCGTGAGGATGAAAAATGGGCTGCAGGATGTAAGGAGCTATATGGAACAGATGCCGGATGAAGAATTTCTTCAAAAGAAAACGAAGCCGTTTTATTTAGATCATGGGACGGTGCAGGCCAAATGGCTGATTGAAATCGTCACTCATGCTCAGCATCACCGGGCGCAGCTCTTTAATTATTTGAAGGAACAGGGCTATGACGTAAACATGTTTAATCTTTACTGATTAAACATTAGGAAAGAGGGAGATCACTTATGATGAAAAAGAAAACAAATGAGAAAGGATTGTTTTTTGATGGACCGGACACAAGGCTTTCATATTTGGACTTTGGCGGGGAAGGAACGACTATTCTCGCATTGCACGGACACATGAATGAGGGGCGCTTTGCAGAAGGATTAGCCGAAAATATTCAGGAAGCCTTGCGCTTGATCAGAGGGGGCACGGTGAATCCAGCCGTCCGTCAAGCTATGAAAATGACTTGTATGTTGAAGACGCGATTGCTCTGCTGAATCATCTCAACATTGAAAAGGTGGGGGCTTCCATTCGACGTGGGGGACATCCTCCGCTCACAACGTGAACTAAACGGGGACTATTGGAAAGAATGGACCGCCTCAAGCGTTCCGGCCTTATTGAAGCAGCGTGCTATCATCTGAGCATGCTCAGGAAATGGTGTCAAAAAGACCGAACACAGAGCTTGTTAGTATTGAAGCTGGCCATGCAGTCTATTTTGACAATCCTGAATGTTATCGAGAAGAGATTGTTTACTTTTATGAGTAAGCGTGGATTTATCAAAGAACGGCAGATTTAGTTTTTTAGGTACAGCTCTCACTGGGTTGTACCGAATTTTTGTTGTACACTAACAGTAATCCTCTCGTTGAAAGGGGTGTATCTATGACGTTTACTGACCGGGCACTTCTTATCATAAAACAAATACCTGAAGGAAAAGTCATGACTTATGGACAGATCGCCCGCCTCGCTGGAAGTCCCCGCGGTGCAAGACAGGTTGTGAGAATTCTTCATTCGATGAGTAAAAAGCATCGCCTTCCTTGGCATCGGGTCATCAATGCAAAGGGAGAAATCGGGTTTACAGACGAAGAAATGCACGCTGTGCAACGGTTTTCTCTCGAGAGTGAAGGGATATCTGTTTCATCAGATGGCAGGATCAATCTTCAATTGTACTTGCATCAGCCTGAAACAAGCAAAAGGATGTACACCTCATGAGCGGGGCGTACATCCTTTATTTTTTTGCTTATTTTGAAGTCCTCTTATTTTTATATTTTTCTAGTACGTGCCTCATGCCTTCTTCTAGAAGGTCGTTTGCAGGTCTGTCAAGCTTTGCTGCCAATGCTTTTAATTCCTTATACAATGACTGGCTCAAAGTCGTATTCACGTTCTTTCGGTCATCATTTTTTGGCCGGATGCTGCTCTGATACATCGTTTCCTCCTATTGGTTATTTATTGTATTTTTTCAATACTGATCCTTCCGGAGAAAAAAGTCGCACCGCCGCCCATATCGGCGACCCGGTCAGGCGTTAGAACGTTGACTAACTGTTTTGTACCAGGAAGGTCTGCCCAAAGCCCCTGTGTAACCGCTACTCCAGACAGAACGTTTTCACCGATGGATGCCTGCAGCAAGCATTCTCCACGTTTGTTCCATATTCTTACCATTTCTCCGTTTTCAATGTCCAGTTCAGCTGCATCTCTGGAATTGATATGCAGCTGAGGTGTTTTTTCCAACTGGATATGTTTATCGTTATTACTGAACGTCGAGTTTAAGAAATTATGATTGGGTCCCGGTACGAATAAAAATGGATGATCACCGTCAGCAGGAAGTGGAATATACGTCGGCAGTGCTGGGTAGCCGTCTTCCTCCATCTTTTTGGAATACAGCTCGATTTTCCCGCTTGGTGTCGGCAGTCTTCCTGAAAACAATGGTGTGTTTTTTGCTTTGACAAACTGATTTTCTTTTAACGCCTGCAAATCAATGTCTTCAATATATGAATTGGCCGGGTAATGGAACGCCTGTTCAATCATTTCTTCATCAGAATCTGTAAACACATCATCCTGGAACCCCATCGCTTCGGCCAGTAGGCGGAAAACATCGGGATTGGACTTGCTTTCCCCATATGGCTCGATTACAGGTTCCTGTATCTGAGTGTATTTGTGCCAGTAGGACGTATAAAAATCCGTGTTTTCAAACGATGAGGTAGCGGGCAGCACGATGTCCGCATAGGATGCTGTTTCGGTCAGGAACAGATCGTGAACGACAATGAACAGATCTTCCCGTTCCAGCCCTTTGCGTACTTTATTCCCTTCCGGAGCTACTACAGCTGGATTGCAATTGTATACAAACATCGATGAGATGGGCGGCTTTAAGTCAAGCAAAGCACTTCCGATCTGGTTCATGTTAATGACGCGTGTCCCTTTATTCTTAAGCAGATCTGGCCGTTGAACCGCTGCTGTATTGTGGGCAAGGTAGCCGGAGTTTCCTTTTATCGCGCCACCGCCTTTTACAAGCCATTGCCCTGTTATGGCTGGAAGGCATGCGATGGTACGGACAGCCATACCGCCATTGTCATGATGCTGCAGACCGTTTCCGATGCGGATAAAAGAAGGTGAGACGGTACCGTATAGCGCTGCAAGTTCCTTTAAATCGTCAACCGGAATTCCGGTAATCGCTGCTACGGTATGGGGATCATATTGTTTTACATGTTCCCGGAGTTCTTGATAGCCGATGGAGTATTCTTGCAAGAACTTCAGATCCGCCAGGCCTTCTTCAAAAAGAAGGTTCATCAAGCCGAGAGCAAGAGCACTGTCTGTTCCCGGAAGAATAGGAATAAACCAGTCTGCTAGAATACCTGTCCGGTTCTTATGGACATCAATAACGACGATTTTTGCTCCGTTTTTTCGTGCTTTTTGCGCCAGTGCGACTTGATGCATGTTGGTGCTGACTGCATTTATCCCCCAAAAAATGATTAATTTTGAATGGATGGTGTCTTCAGGATCGATTCCAAAGCTTCCTCCCATTGTGTATTTATAGCCAACCGATCCTGCCACTGAACAGATAGTCTGGTCCAGGCGGCTGGCACCGAGACGGTGAAAAAAACGCCTGTCCATGCCTTCAGCGCTCAATATCCCCATGTTTCCATAAAAACTGTAGGGAAGAATGCTCTCAGGACCCTCAGATGCTATTAGATTTTTCCATTTGGAGGCGATTGATTCTATTGCCTCGTCCCATGTAATTGGTTCAAATTGCCCCGACCCTTTAGGGCCTGTCCGTTTTAAAGGGGAGGTCAGCCGCTTCGAATCATAGATTCGTTCCGGCATATTTCTTACCTTGTTGCAGATGTTCCCTTTTGTAACGGGATGATTTGGATCTCCCTGAACTTTCGTTATTTTCCCATCTGTTTTATGTAGAAGCAGACCGCATTGATCCGGACAATCCAGAGGGCAGACCGAGGGGAAGATGCCATTCTGCTGATTCTTGAAGGTGCTCATGGTTTACTCCTTTCATCCTCTTGTTTATCTAAGGATAAGATCAAATCACCAGATTATCAATGACTTCTTTCCAAAAGAAAGAGGGTTGGTAACTTTAACAAGATACCGAAGAAGCGGTTGTCATTGAAATGAAATAAATTTGTAAAGATTGTAATCTTAATCCTGTGGAGGAGCATATGATTTATTGTTTGGCAACAAACGTAAATTTAAAGTAAGGAAGGGAACAGATGAAAAAATTTTTAGCGCTCCTCTTAACGTTCAGTTTTGTGTTGTTTTTTGCTCAGCCTGCCGGTGCAGCTGGAGTAAGCCAATTCATTATCATCAACAAATCAAAGAATGAACTGGCCTACTATGAAAACAGCAGGCTGAACAGTGTGTTCAAAGTGGCCACTGGCCGAGAAAAGTCTTTTACGCCTGAAGGAAAGTTCAAAATTGTAAACAAAATCGTTAACCGGCCGTACTACTCTGGCCATATTCCTGGAGGAGATCCGAGGAACCCGCTTGGAAACCGCTGGCTGGGATTAAATGCCAGAGGGACATGGGGTACCACTTACGCTATTCACGGAAACAACAACCCGAATACCATTGGCACCTATGCCAGTGCCGGCTGTATCCGCATGTACAACAACGAAGTACAGTGGCTCTTCAGCAAGGTGAAAGTGAATACACCTGTGGTGATAGCGAGTTCGAGCAAATCTTATGATTCCATAGCAGCGGCAAACGGTCTGAAACCATCCTCACTTCCTGCGAACTCCTCTGGGAACCTGAAGCTTGGGAGCAAAGGAACCGAAGTGAAAGAGCTGCAAAGAACACTTACCAATAAAGGTTACAGTACGAAAGGAATCGACGGCATTTTCGGGAAAAATACAGATTCGGCTGTACGCAAGTACCAAAAGGCAAACAAACTGAAAGTCGACGGAATTGTGGGACCGGCAACCAAAAAAAGGCTGGGAATGCTTTAATAGAGAAACAGGAAAAGAGATTCTTATACTGAATCTCTTTTTTTATTTTCTTTCAGGCTAAAAAATGAGATAATTCTAAAATTAACAGATATGAGAGGTGACGGATATGCAGCAATGGATTAAAGAAGTAGGACGAGGAAAACGGGGTGCCAAAGACCTCACGTATGAAGAGGCGCTTAAAGCTGCTGCGTGCATTGCTTCAGGGGAGGCAACGGATGCCCAAATCGCCGCATTTTTTATGGCCGAACGCATCAAGATGGAAACTCCGGATGAACTTCTCGCTTTTATTCATGAATTCCGAAACCATACCGAGCACTTGACGCAGCAGACCACTCGAAAGATACTAGACTGCGGTGGCCCTTACAATGGCAGAAACTCATTTGCCGCCACGATTCCTGTAAGTATCCTGTTATCACAGCAAGGATTGCCAGTGTTTTTGCATGCGGATGAATCGCTGCCTCCTAAACACGGAATTTCATTAAAAACAATATTGGAACACTTAAAGGTTCCGATCGCGCATAGCTTGGAAGAAGTGGAATCTTCTCTTAATCAGACAGAGATCGGGTTTGGGTGGACGGAAAAGCTTTGTCCACCGCTTGGTTCATTAAGAAGAATACGCAAAGAAATCGGTGTGCGGACAATCATGAACACGGTTGAGAAGCTGCTTGATATTTCGAGTGCCAAATACATTATCCTTGGTGTTTTTCATCGATCGGCAGTCAATAAGATCATACCCAGCCTTCAGCGGCTAACCTATGAAAAAGCATTTATCGTGCAGGGGGTGGAAGGTTCAGAAGATCTTCCTGTACACCGAAGCAGCTTTATTTATGAAGTAACCCAAGAGAAAAGTGAATCTATCATTATTAATCCGGAGGACTATGGATTAAAGCATGCAAAGGAAGTAAACAAAGAGAACCTGACTCCTGATGTGCAATGTACAACTATTCAAAGAGTGCTAGCAGGAGAAAAATCAGGAGAGATTGCCCCTTATCGGAATCAAGTGGTTCTAAACGCAGGGCTGCGCTTCTATATACTTGGGCATACCTCTTCCATGGCCGAAGGAACGGCACTGGCAGAACAGCTGCTGAATGGCCGTAAAGGAATGGAGCAGCTTCAGCGCTGGCAGCATCAAGCACATTCCGCTTATACTCATAAGACTTGAGGCGTATGTAAAATTAGACTCAAGGCGAGTTACAAAATGGGGGGAAATCAAATAAACTAAACATATAGTTTATTACAGCAGAAAAAGGAGTTTATGATAATTGGAACATAAAGGACTTCGAATTCTTATTCACGCCAGTACGTGGTTTGCACCTATACTCGTACCGCTGATCGTTTACCTTTTGATATCTGATCGGGAAGTGAAAAGCCTGGCGCTTCAAGCTGCGCTCTTCCATATTGTAATTGGGGTGTTAATCGCTATCTCGGCATTCTTCTCATGGGTACTCATCGGTTTGCCATTCTTGATTGTTTTTGGATTAATGGCAATCATCGCCCCTTTAGTGGGGATTTTCCGTGCATTAAATGACCGGCCTTACCAATATCCGATAGTTGGTTCTTGGGTAAAATAATATTTTGAGGAAAAAGCATTCTCCGATTCATAGGAGGATGCTTTTTACTATGACCTTTGCAGTTAACCTATTTACCTAGTTCATTTCAATTGAAAAAAGTTGATTAGTATTTTGGAAGTATTTTCTATGGAATGTATTGTAAATGATATGTTTGTATAGTAATATGACTCCGATTTGGAGGATGTAAAAGGGGAGTACTAGGTCGATATGCGGGGAACAAAGCCCTTCCCTTTTTTTAAAGCCCTGGTTTCCAAATCAAAATAAAAGAGGAGGTAATGAAATGTCCAGGTCGTACAGGCTGATCGTTTCCGCTGCACTCTTGTTATTTTTGATCATTGGGATAGTTACACCAGCAGAGGCACAATCAAATCCAAACGGAGGAGGTTATTGGCTTCAAAGCGGTAAAGAGAAGATGAAACAGGCAACAATGCTCATGAAGGAAGGGAAATCTGTAGAAAGGTATAGCGAGGAAACGATTCAGGAAAAAACTCTAAAAAGAGTTCAGACCCTGGAAGAGCTAAGAAAAGAAGACAAGCAAAGCAACTCGGCATATGAATCAAAGATGGGACCGCCAACGTTTACTGCGTTGGGCTGGGAGCCGCCGGCATTTGATTATGATCATATCAGTACTGTGGAAGAGTGCCGAGACAACTCATCCAGCAGCTCAAAAACAGGCTATATAAAAAATCATTATTCTTTCTGTTGGTCCCATGTGGCTACTTACCAGATACCAAGGTCATGCCGCTTTGGTTTCTGCTCATATGACGGTGTGCAAATTCAGTTTACAGAAATCGGATACGGATCCAATCAGAGCCGGAAAATGAGAGTATATTACAGCATTGATGATATTCTTGTTACCAATCCTTCGTTAAACGGTGCCAAACTGAAAATTGATCTAGTTTGTCAGGCTAAAATCAATGCAGGTGACTGCAAACCCGATTCTAAGACTCCTGCCATAGAACGTACCATTGCCCAGTGGAAAAACACAAACTTTGGTTTGAAAACATTCCTTTCAGATGCTCCTCCTGCCAGTGAATATAACCCTGATCAGATCGGGTATATGGATTTCTGGCCCAAACTCACCATTAAGCATGCACCTAAGAAGTTTACTAAAACCATTGATGGTATTAAACAGAGAGTTCGTTTTGATTCAGCAAAATACATGTTTGCTTTTCCAGACCAGCATTTTTGGCAGGGAGCGATATTTAGTAAAACGGATGCCGTTTTAAATGTACCGATTACCAAGGCAGAATTCGCTCCTCTAAAAGAAGCAGGTGAACATTGGAAGTTTGCGATGGATCATCCGGAGAAGACCAAACCTTATAAGTTAGGGAAAAAAATACCTGGAGCATTGGGAGACCGTCCTCTTACACGTATGTATACGAAAAGGCATCCCGAAGAATATGCAAAAAACAGGGCTAAGACTAGATCCGTATGCAACAAGGAATTTAAGGATGAAGACCGGACAGGTAAAGAGTGCGATGAATTCCCATTTGCTTCCACTTGGGAAGGGTCATCAACAAATGGCCAGGATTGGTTTTCGGTCAAACTCATACCAAAGGAATCCAATAATGCGGCAGGAAGATGGCTTGCTGCCTGGTATGCCTATGACCGTATATTGGATGATGATCCGTTTTACGTACAAGTAAAGGCTCCTGTAAAAGTGGGGACCATTTCATCATATGGTACTCCCAAGCCAGGACAGGACCATAGATCCAGCGATAACTTTTCCCTAAAAAACATACCTGCTTATACTAGCAAACTGAAATGGAAAGTCACCTCAGGTCCAAAAACTGCTCAGTTTGATGTGATGCATGATGACAACCTGGGTATTGATGAAACCATTTTTAATGACCTGAAAGACGGATCAGTAACAGATATTAAAACTGTGAAAGACATCTACATCGCCAACCCGGAACAAACAAACGATCAAGAATTTAACGTTGATATCTATGCCATTCCTTAAGAAAACAGTGAAGGCCTCTTATAGGAGGTCTTTTCTTTTTGAAAAGAAAAGACCCTTTCAAAGAATATTACATAGGATAGGTTAAAAAGGTAAGGAGGAGTTATGGATGCCTGCGACTGTCGGAGCTGTTAATATCAATACCGTTCGGGAAAGCGGCGTATTTACCATTGGTAATAGCCTGGTTATTAATCCGAAAAGAAATGAGAAATTTTATGCGGGTTCTGGTTTTGGCAACACCGGAAGCACTGTTTCAACCCACACGGATTTCAGTTTCACTCATACTTACGATAGCGACTCGGAAGATAATTCAAATATTGATAATAATTAGCCCAAAGGGAGCGGGTGTTGTAAAATAAAAGAGAAAAATATTCTGACGGAAAGTGGGTGCCGGTATCGTTCTTCATCTGAAATTGACCATAAATGATGTACTGAAGAGGAGTACTTTTTCCAAAGCGAAAGTAGCCGCCGGCAGCAAAGGGCTGAACCGTCTCGTCAAATGGGTTCATGTGATGGAGGTCGCTCAGATCGGAAATCTCCTCAACGGAAACGAGCTAATTCTTTCGACAGGTATGGCATGGAAAGACAACGAACAAGCCTTTCTTTCCTTTGTGCTGGAACTTATTGAGCTGAATGTTTCTGGTTTATGCATCGAGCTTGGAACTCAACTGTCGGCTGTGCCGGCATCGGTTCTTGAAGCTGCTGAAAATCACGGGCTTCCCATCATATTGTTTGAAGAAGAAGTCCGTTTCATCGATATTACCCAGGACTTGCATACTTATCTTATCCAGCAGCATTATAAGATGATCACAGAGCTTGAGAGTTTTTCACAAGCGCTGAATCAGCTGCTGCTAAGCTCAAATCCACAGGAAAATATACTTAAACTTCTCCACCATTCCGTCAAGATGCAGGTGGTTTTTATACAAAGCCAGAAAAACGTGGCACTGTTCCCTGCCGTGGATTCTCCAGAGCAGGAAGAATGGCTGGATTTTATTGAAAAAAACAAGGAAAGCTCCTCGGTGGTAAGGCAGCCCATCCAGGCGCTTGACCATCAATTCGCAGAGCTGATTCTCTGTTCGAAAGACCAGCCGATTACTGATCTGCACGTCCTCCTGGCAGACCGGACGGCTACAGCCATTGCCAACCAGCTGCTCCGGGAGATGTATACCGCTGAAAAAAAGAAAGCGGAAGAAAACAGCTGGATGCAAGAGTGGCTGGAGGGACGCCACCGTGACGAGGAGATCGAAAAGCATCTCGTATATTTGGGAATGAAAGGCCGACATCAAGGGGCGTCTGTTTTTTGTGTTGAATTTGAAAACGGAGAGGCCGGTTTTACTGAAACACAATATCCGTACATACAGATTGTTTTCCGGTCCATTTTCGAACCACTCGGTTTTTATATCCTGCCCTATGCAAAAAGCGACCATCTCATCTTTATCCTCATTAATCTTAGGGATGCTGCTTCATACAAAGAAAGGGTGCGCAAAGGAATCCATCTGGCAAGGGAAAATCAGAAACTTCCTTTGCTCTTTATGGCGGTCGGTAAATGGATAAGCAGACTAAGTGCACTGGATAAAAGCTATGATACAGCTCAGAAGGCGTTAATGCTTCAAACCAAACTTGCAAAAGGAAAAATCAGTCCGCTTTATGACGATCTCCACATGTACCGCCTGATTTCCATGATTCAGGACAAGCAAGAGCTCGATGATTTTATTCAAGATTATCTCAAGCCTGTGATTGAATACGACACAAAGAATAATACAAGACTTCTGAACACACTGAAGGTATTTTTAATGTGCAACGGTTCCAAGCAAGAAACAGCCGGCCATCTTTTTATTGTCAGGCAGACCTTGTACCACAGGATTAAGCAGCTGGAAGAATTGCTTGGCAAAGATTTTATGGAACCCGGAAAGCGCCAAGCCCTTGAATTTGCCGCGATGGCTCATGAATATATGGAACTGTAGAGGCTGAACCTATATCAGTCTCTTTTTATTTACCATTATGTATACCAATTAAGGGAAACCATTTTACGTTATGTCTAATGAAAGTTGTGTATTATACAGATATAATAGAATTGGAAAGTTTAGAATATTTTAAAAATTGTTACGGGAGGTAATTTTATGACAGTGTTGACAAATAAAGCTCAAACGCTTAAAAATTTCGTAAAAGGCCAGTGGGTGGATTCATCGGCCTCTGAATTTCTCGATGTGCCCAACCCGGCTACGGGTGAAGTTCTTGCGAGCGTGCCAATCTCGACGAAGGAAGAGGTAGGACAGGCAGTGCAGGCAGCGAAAGAAGCGTTTAAAACTTGGAAGAAGGTTCCCGTGCCAAAGCGTGCCCGAGTATTATTTAAATACCAGCAGCTGTTAACAGAAAACCACGAAAAGCTCGCACAGCTTGTCGTTATGGAAAACGGCAAAAGCTATAAAGAAGCCTATGGGGAAGTACTTCGCGGCATTGAATGTGTTGAGTTTGCCTGTGGAGCTCCATCCCTTTTGATGGGTGAGTCCCTTGGCAGTATCGCTGAAGACATTGATTCAGAAATGTTTAGATATCCGCTCGGTGTTGTAGGAGGCATAACACCTTTTAACTTCCCGATGATGGTGCCATGCTGGATGTTTCCGCTGGCGATCGCATGCGGAAACACGTTTGTACTTAAGCCTTCTGAAAGAACACCAATTCTTGCTAACCGTCTTGCAGAGCTATTGGCAGAAGCAGGATTGCCAGAAGGAGTCTTCAATATTGTCCATGGTGCCCACGATGTCGTTAACGGACTGATTGAGCACGAAGATGTGAAAGCGGTTTCGTTTGTCGGCTCTCAGCCAGTGGCGAAGTACGTCTATGAAAAAGCAGCAGCTAAAGGAAAAAGAGTTCAGGCATTATCAGGGGCAAAGAATCATCATATCGTCTTGCCGGATGCTGATCTGGATAAAGCGGTCCAGAACGTCCTAAGTTCCTCGTTCGGAAGTGCTGGCCAGCGTTGTATGGCGTGCAGCGCTGTTGTATTAGTCGGCCATCAGGATACCTTTGTTCAAGCATTAAAGGATAAAGCGGATGAAATGAAAATGGGATATGGCATGGATGAGGATGTTCTGCTGACACCGATCATCCGTCAGAGCCACCGTGAAAAAGTATTGGGCTTAATCGAAAAAGGCAAGGAAGAAGGCGCTGTATTAGTACGGGACGGAAGAGAAGATATGGGCAACCATGCTGACGGAACATTTCTTGGGGCAACGATTTTTGACCAGGTAACACCTGATATGATGATTGCTCGGGAAGAGTTGTTTGCTCCGGTTCTCAGTATTCTTAGGGCTGCCGATTTGGATGAAGCGCTGGAAATTGTCAACACATCAAGGTTTGGAAACTCAGCTACCCTCTATTCACAGGATGCAAAAGCTGTGCGCCAATTCCGTGAAGAAGCTGAGCCTGGCATGCTTGGCGTTAATGTTGGTGTGCCAGCTCCAATGGCATTCTTTCCGTTTTCCGGGGCAAAGGATTCGTTCTATGGAGATCTGCATGCGAACGGTAAGGACGGCCTAAACTTTTTTACAAAGAAAAAAATGATCACTTCCCGTTTTGTTTAATTTGAGAGGAGAGACTGTGATGCAAACCGAGCAAAGGGATCTTCTTCAGCAAAAAGATCAACAGTACATCTGGCATTCTATGAAACGGTATAACCCTTCTACCATGGTCGTGAAATCAGCAGACGGATCATGGATTACAGACAATGAAGGCAAAAAATATCTGGATGGAATGGCAGGTCTGTGGTCAGTCAATGTGGGATACGGGAGAAAAGAGCTGGCCGAAGCCGCTTACAGCCAATTAAAAGAGCTGCCTTATTACCCCCTGACACAAAGCCACCAGCCAGCCATAGAATTAGGTGAAAAACTGAATCAATGGCTTGGCGGTGACTATGTTATTTTTTTCTCAAACAGCGGATCAGAAGCAAATGAGACAGCCTTTAAGATCGCAAGGCAGTACCATCAGCAGAAGGGCGAGCAAGGACGCTATAAATTCATTGCCCGCTACCGAGGATATCATGGCAACTCCATGGGTGCTCTTGCGGCAACCGGGCAGGCGCAGCGTAAGTACAAATACGAACCGCTCGGACAGGGCTTTCTCCATGTTGCTCCACCTGATAGTTACCGGTTCCCTGATTATCATAATGTCGAGTCCTACAGTGAAGAATGTGCTTCTGAGATTGACCGGGTGATGACATGGGAGCTTTCGGAAACCATTGCGGGTGTCATTATGGAACCGATCATTACTGGAGGCGGTGTCCTCATCCCGCATGAGACCTATATGAAAAAAGTAAAAGAAATCTGTGAAAAACACGGTGCCCTGCTCATCTCTGATGAAGTCATCAACGGTTTTGGACGGACGGGTAAGGCGTTCGGTTTCATGAATTACGGCGTGCAGCCTGATATTGTGACCATGGCAAAAGGGATTACAAGTTCTTACTTGCCGCTGTCTGCAACAGCTGTAAAACGTGAGATCTACGAGGCATTTAAAGGAGACGGAGAGTATGATCATTTCCGCCACGTCAATACGTTTGGAGGAAATCCGGCTTGCTGTGCAGTCGCCCTGAAAAACCTGGAGATCATGGAAAACGAAAATCTGATCGAACGCTCCAGAGAGAAGGGGGCAGAGCTATTAAAGGAGCTGTCTGAACTTGAAGCACATCCTTATGTTGGAAACGTCCGAGGGAAGGGACTGCTTTTCGGCATAGAGCTTGTTCAGGATAAAAGAACGAAAGTACCGCTGTCAGTAGACCAGGTTAACGGAGTCATCAGTGCGTGCAAGGCGAAAGGACTCCTGATCGGCAAAAACGGAGACACGGTTGCGGGCTTTAATAATGTGCTTACTCTTGCTCCCCCTCTGAATATTACGGATGAGGATGCAGCCTTTCTTGTAAAAAGACTGAAAGAAGCCATCTTTTCCCTTTAAATTTGGCTGTTTTCGTAACCTTGTTGCCCTTGGGAGTGGTTGATTTCCGTTTCAGGCTGCTCCCTTTCCGCGGGGCGTGCGCTGAACCCCTCGGCGCAAGCGCCTGCGGGTTTCACCTGTCACGCTCGTCCCGCAGGACAAGGAAGGCTTCGGCAGCGTTATATCGCATGAAGAAAATGTGAAATTCATTTTCGAGGAGTCTCGCACCTTCCACTCCAATCAACTTGTCAATGAAGCTCTATTACAAAAAGGTTCCCAAAGCAACAATCTTTTAGAAATGAGCCTTAAATTTTCATCATGGCTCCCAGCTAAAGGAGCCATGGTGTTTCCTTCAAAGGTGAATTTAACATAGTGTAACGAAAAGCAGCTCCAACATTTGACGGAATGTATAATGAAAATTTGTTTGAAAGCATGTATAGTAAAAATATTCAGAATTTTAGAATGATTACATAGTGTTCATGGAGAATGTTATTACGTAAGACCAAATTGTACCCTTCCGCTAACATGAAAATCTGTTTCATGCCTCATCGTTGTTCAACATCCATCTTATTGTTTTTTAGATACTTTAACCAACTAAATAAAAGGGGAGATATGATGTCAAACATGGTTAAGATTGGTCTCATTCAAGCTTCCAATGAAGCAGATGGCAATGAATCCGTGTCGGTTCACAAGGAACAGGCGATTGAAAAGCATATCAAACTCGTAAGGGAAGCCGCAGAAAAAGGAGCTCAAATCATCTGTTTGCAGGAGATTTTTTATGGTCCTTATTTTTGTACGGAACAAAATGCCAAATGGTATGATGCGGCGGAAGAAATTCCGAACGGCCCTACTACCAGCAGATTTCAGGCATTGGCACGTGAATTGGGCACCGTGATTGTGCTTCCAATCTATGAAAGAGAAGGGATTGCAACCTATTACAATACAGCTGCAGTGATTGATGCAGACGGCTCCTACCTTGGCAAGTACCGAAAACATCATATTCCACAAGTGAACGTTGGCCATGAAGGCAACGGTTTCTGGGAGAAATATTACTTTAAGCCCGGTAATCTTGGATATCCGGTTTTTGACACGGCGTTTGCCAAGGTAGGGGTTTATATATGCTACGACCGCCATTTTCCGGAGGGAGCTAGACTTCTAGGGTTAAACGGTGCTGAAATCGTGTTTAACCCTTCTGCCACGGTCGCTGGCCTTTCGGAATACTTATGGAAGCTCGAACAGCCGGCTCATGCGGTTGCCAACGGATATTATATCGGAGCGATCAACCGTGTAGGAACGGAAGGTCCATGGAACCTTGGGGAGTTTTATGGTCAATCATACCTTTGCGATCCGCGTGGGAATTTTGTAGCCATGGGCAGCCGTGATCAGGATGAAGTGGTCATTGGTGAGATGGACAAGGAATTGATCCGTGAAGTAAGAAATACCTGGCAGTTCTTTAGAGACCGACGTCCTGAAACCTATCAGGAAATGACTACGCTTTTGCCTTAATTCCAAAGAATAGAGGGGGCATACAAAATGAGTAACGGAAGCCAAGCGTTTATTTCACTGCAAGAACTTCAGCGAAACTTTGACGAGGTAAGGTCAGGATTGACTCCAGCGGAAGCCAGGGACGAATCGAACAGGTGCCTGTATTGTTATGATGCTCCATGCATTCAAGCCTGTCCGACCGGGATCAACATCCCGTCATTTATTAAAAAGATCGCATCTGGGAACTTAAAGGGTTCAGCAAGGATCATCATGGAATCGAACCCTGTAGGAGCAAGCTGTGCAAGGGTTTGTCCGACCGAGGAGCTCTGTGAAGGAGCATGTGTACTCAACGACTCCACTAAACCCATCATGATCGGTGATCTTCAGCGCTATGCCACAGATTGGGCGATCAAGAACGAACAGACATTGTTTAAGGCTGGTGAGAAAAACGGCTTAAAAGTTGCTGTGATCGGCGGCGGGCCTGCAGGTTTGTCATCAGCCCGAGAGCTTGCTCTGCTCGGCTATGAAGTCACTATTTTTGAAGCAAAAGAACAGGCTGGAGGGTTAAATACGTATGGCATCGTCTCCTTCCGCCTGCCGCAAAAAGTTTCATTATGGGAAGTACAGCAAGTTGAAAAACTCGGTGTAGAAATAAAAACGAATACGATGATCGGAAGAGATGTTCAGGCAGCGGATGTTCTTACTGAATATGATGCTGTAGTACTTGCTGTGGGAATGTCGAAGGTACCGATGCTCCGAATTGAAGGAGAAAATCTTGACGGTGTCCACGATGCTATTCAGTTTGTGGAAGACACTAAAACAAAAGAACTTTCTGAAGCTTACATCGGCAAAAGGATAGCCGTCATCGGGGCAGGCAACACAGCTATTGATGCGGCAACGTGTTCCGTTCGCTTGGGAGCGGAGAATGTAAAAATCCTTTACCGCCGGACTCAGGAGGAAATGACCGCATACGATTTTGAGTTTGAATTCGCAAAACAGGAAAATGTGGAATTTCGGTGGCTGACCGCTCCAAAACGAATCATTGGAGATGAAAAAGGCAAGGTGAAGCAGCTGGAATGCATCCGCATGCAGCTTGGCGAGCCAGGAACAGACGGGCGAAGAAGGCCGGTTCCGGTCGAAGGATCTGAATTTATTCTGGAGGTTGACGCAGTCATTAAGGCGATCGGGCAGACAAGGTATACCAATCTGATTGAATCCTTTGGGCTCGAACATCAGTGGGGAACGGTTAAGGTCAACCTTGAAACCTATCAAACTTCCAATGAAAAAGTGTTTGCTGCTGGTGATGTTATTTTTGGTGACGGGCAGGGAGAAGCGATGGTCGTTACAGCTGCACAGCAAGGGAAAAGAGCAGCTTATGCGATTCATCAGACGTTAAAGAATTCCATAATTGAGACCGCGTAACCATTTGTTTTTCAATCAAATCACTTAGGAGGGTCTTTATATGGCAGATTTGCGTATTAACCTTGCAGGAATTGAATCACCAAATCCATTTTGGCTTGCCTCTGCACCGCCAACCAATTCGGGGTATCAGGTTCAGCGTGCTTTTGAAGCTGGCTGGGGAGGAGCAGTATGGAAAACGCTGGGTGAACCAATCATCAATACAACCGCCCGTTTTGCAGCTGTTAGTTTTAACGGGAAAAAAGTAGCAGGATTCAATAATATAGAACTGATCACAGACCGCCCCCTCGAAGTAAACCTTAAGGAAATCTATGAAACGAAGAAAAGGTTTCCGAACCATGCCATTATCGCCTCTTTAATGGTAGAACCGAAAAGGGAAAAATGGCACGAAATCGTCAAGCGGGTAGAGGATGTGGGCGTTGATGGACTGGAACTGAATTTCGGCTGTCCTCATGGTATGGCTGAACGTGGAATGGGTGCAGCTTCAGGACAGCAGCCTGATCTGGTCCAGGCACAGACGATGTGGGCGAAGGAAGCTGCGAGAACGCCTGTCATTGTGAAACTGACACCAAACATCACGGATATTACGGTTACCGCTAAAGCAGCCGTTCAAGGCGGAGCGGACGCAATCAGTATGATCAATACGATCAACAGTTTAGCCGGTGTGGACATCGACACCTGGAATACGATTCCTCATGTTGCAGGCAAGGGAGCACATGGAGGCTAT
Source organism: Fictibacillus sp. WQ 8-8 (assembly GCF_024494405.1). NCBI lineage: Bacteria > Bacillati > Bacillota > Bacilli > Caryophanales > Fictibacillaceae > Fictibacillus > Fictibacillus sp. WQ 8-8. Next base: position 49,915 of record NZ_JAMXKG010000004.1, on the reverse strand, counting down.
TGCGGACCTGCGGTTAAACCGATCGCCTTGAACATGGTGGCCGAATGTGCAAGGAATCCTTACATCAATGTTCCGATCTCAGGAATCGGCGGGATATCAACATGGCGGGATGCAGTGGAATTTATGCTGATGGGGGCAGGAGGCGTACAAGTCTGTACAGCAGCCATGCATCACGGCTTCAGCATTGTAGAAGATATGATTGATGGCTTAAGCAACTACTTAGATGACAAAGGAATCTCATCGGTTCAGGAGATTATCGGAAAATCAGTGGAACGTTATTCTGACTGGGGCAACCTGGATCTAAACTACAGGATTGTCGCCCGCATCAACAATGATGTCTGCATCAATTGCAACAAATGCCATATTGCATGTGAAGATACTTCTCATCAATGCATTGATATGCTTACAGATCCTAACGGGCAAAAATATTTGGAAGTCCGAGAAGAAGACTGTGTAGGCTGTAACCTCTGTTCGATTGTATGTCCTGAAGAAGGTGCGATCGACATGATTGAACTTCCTCATGAGCAGCCTCCGATGACTTGGAACGAACGCCAGACGGTTTTGGCTGGATACAAAGATAATGAACGGGAGGCAGCAAAATGAAAAAAGTGATAAAAAACGGTACAATCGTAACCGCATCTGACACGTTTGTGGCAGATGTTCTCGTTGAAAACGGGAAGATAGCAATGATCGCAAAGAACCTTCCAAGTGAAGGCATGGAGGTGATCGATGCTGAAGGATGCTATATCTTTCCGGGAGGCATCGATCCCCATACCCATCTGGAGATGCCGTTTGGCGGTACGGTAAGCAGAGATGATTTTGAGACCGGTACGATTGCTGCAGCCTTCGGAGGAACAACGACGGTTATCGATTTCTGCTTAACTGACAAAGGGGTTCCACTGAAAAATTCCATCGAAACGTGGCATAACAAATCAAAGGATAAAGCCGTCATCGACTATTCGTTCCACCTTATGATTGGGGAAATAAACGAAGAAGTCATGAAGGAGATTCCACAGGTAATAGAGGAAGAAGGCATCACTTCATTTAAAGTATTTATGGCGTATAAGAACGTGCTTCAGGCAGATGATGAAACCTTGTTTAAGACGCTCGTTATGGCAAAAGAACAGGGAGCCCTCGTTATGGTACATGCCGAAAACGGGGATGTCATCGATTTTCTGACTAAAAAAGCGCTCGAAGAAGGGAAGACGGATCCCATATATCATGGATTGACGAGGCCGCCGGAACTGGAAGGTGAAGCAACTGGCCGTGCCTGCATGATGACAGGGCTGGCTGATTCTCAGCTGTACGTGGTTCATGTATCCTGTCAGGAAGCAGCCGAAAAAATTGCAGAAGCAAGAAGCAAAGGCTACCAGGTTTATGGAGAAACTTGCCCTCAATACCTAGTGCTTGATCAATCCGAATTGGAAAGGCCTGATTTTGAAGGAGCCAAATATGTCTGGTCCCCGCCGCTTCGGGAAAAGAAACACCAGGAACCGTTATGGAATGCTTTAAAAAGCGGCCAGCTTCAGACGCTGGGTTCGGATCAATGTTCGTTTGATTTTAACGGCCAGAAAGATCTTGGCAAGGGAGATTTCACCAAGATACCTAACGGCGGCCCGTTCATCGAAGACCGGTTTTCTGTACTTTTTTCAGAAGGAGTAAAAAAAGGCCGAATCACGCTCAACCAGTTTGTTGACATTGTTTCTACCCGATCAGCAAAACTGTTTGGTTTGTTTCCTGAAAAAGGAACGATCGCTGTTGGCAGTGATGCAGACCTTGTAATCTTTGATCCGACAAAGGAACGAACTATTTCTGCGCAAACGCATCACATGGCCGTTGACTATAATGCGTTTGAAGGAATAAAGATCACTGGTGAGCCGGTATCTGTTTTATCCAGAGGCGAGTTTGTTATTAAAGATAAAACGTTTGTCGGCGAATTGGGAAAAGGCCGTTATATTAAAAGAAAACGGTTCAATGCCGAAGGGCAGAAACAGCTGGCGGCGCTTTCCAAATAATCGGTAGTCACACTCTTGAAAAGGAGGATGGGGTATGTCAGCATCACAGGAATATTTTGAGGAAAAGGAAAAAATAGATTTTCTCCTGTATCAGGGATATCAGATTACGAGAGTGTCAGAGAATCTTGATGGTGCCGCAGTAGAGTTTGAACGTACAGGTACTACGAATCAAGAAAGGGAAGTTCTTCTTCTTCAAACGGCAGATGCCAGAAAGTATTTTTCGTCTATCATGTTTCATCAGCAAAAAAATCTTACACCGGCAGAATAATAGACAAAGAGGTTGTTGAGTCATTTTCAGCAGCCTTTTTGTACGTTGAAAAAGGAGGAATGACTGTGAAAGTTGAACAGATTCAGATCAATAGTGAACGGCTGAATGCCCATTTGCAAGAGTTGGCCAAGATAGGAAAGATTGGGGAAACAGGTGTATGCAGGCCAGCCCTTTCACCTGTGGAAAAAGAAGCCTTTAAACTTGTAAGTACTTGGATGGAAGAAGCAGGGATGTCTGTCAGGATTGATCATTTTGGAAACTTGATCGGCAGAATCGAAGGCAAGGATAGGAAGGCTCCGGTGCTCATGATAGGTTCACATCTGGATTCTCAGCCTTACGGAGGCCGTTTTGACGGGCCTGCTGGGGTTCTTGCCGGCATTGAAGCTGTAGCCACCTTAAAGGAACAGGGGATTACACCAGACCGGCCGATCGAAGTTGTATCGTTTTGTGATGAAGAAGGATGGAGGTTTAACCGAGGCTTGTTTGGGTCCAGGGGTATACTGGGCAAGCTGGATGAAGGAGATTTAATGCGTAAGGACCAGGATGGAGTTACAAGAGAACAGGCTTTGCGTGATTTCGGCTGTGATCCAGCCAAGTTTCATGAATCACAATATCAGCCGGGAAGCATCCATGCTTTCTTGGAGCTTCATATTGAGCAAGGCCCAGTGCTGGATAAGTCTAATCTTCCTATTGGAGTTGTAACTGGCATCTCTGGCCCTTTATGGTGGACGGTCAAGCTGAAGGGATTTGCGGGGCATGCGGGTTCCGTTCCTATGGGGATGCGGCAGGACGCTATGCTGGGAGCTTCAGAAATCACACTCGCTCTCAACCGGATCGTCCAGCAGGAACCGGGAGCACCAACGGTTGGAACGGTCGGCCATGTACAGGTCTTTCCGAATTCAAGAAACATCATTGCTGAAGAAGTAACGTTTACCGTCGACCTGCGGGACATTGACCAAAACCGCCGTGACCGATATGAGAAACAGCTGCGGCAGGAAATTGAGGAGATCTGTCAAAAGTATCAGCTGAACTACGAGATTCAGGAAGATACGAACAGTGAGCCGCGTTATTGTGCCGACTGGATCAAGGAGATTATGCACGACGAAAGCAAACAGATGGGACTGGAAACACCAGAGCTCATGAGCGGGCCTTTCCATGATGCATTGATGCTCTCTTATGCGTGTGATTACGGAATGATTTTTGTCCGCTGCAAAGACGGCATCAGCCATAATCCTGCGGAATTTTCTGCACCGGAGGATCTTGCGAAGGGGACGGAGCTGCTATATCGGACGATGAGAAGAATGATGTTAGTTAAATGAGAAAAGGCATGCAGGCGTTTAATATCGTCTGCATGCCTTTTGTATCTTTGAGTGTGAGTAAAATTATTAAGAAATCCTTAATCACTATTAAAAATATACTTTTGGTTACTTTTCATAATACCTTTCCATCACAAACTTTGAACGATCTCCACGGACAATGCTAGAGGAGAGTTCGATGGGGGATTGTTTGGTTGAATATGTTATGGACTCCAATAAAAACGAAGGGGATCCTACAGGAATGTTTAGTAATTCACTCATTGTTTGATTGGTTAAGATAGGCTCAATTGATTCCATAGATCGGTAGATATCAACCTCAAATTTGGTTCTCAACAATTGGAATAATGAACCTGAACAATCTTCCTGGATCAGGCTAGGAGCAATCTTCCAAGGGATGAACGATGTGGAATGCTGAAGAGGTTCTGTTCCCCCATATCGCAAGCGTACCAGCTTGATGACAGGGTCATCTTCTTTAATCTCAAGAGCTTGAGCCAGAGAGAAATATGCCGGAATGACATCTAAGGTCAGCACTTTTGAATAAGAAACGAGTCCGGCGTCTTTCATTTGTTCGGAAAAGCTCTTAATGCTCTGGGAGAGAGCCTCATTTATCTTAGGCTTGGATACAAAGGTCCCTTTTCCTTGGACCCGATGAATTTTACCGTCAATCTCAAGCTGCTGCAAAGCCAGCCTGATGGTTGTTCGGCTAACATCAAACATCTGGCATAATTCGGATTCCGTGGGCAGCTGACTGCCTACCGGATAGGTTTCATTTTTAATAAGCTCTAAAAGTTTCTCTTTGATCACGTAATACAAGGCAGTTCCAGGGTTTTTATTTATCATATTCTCACTCCGATTAATCTCATACAAAATAGATGTATACATATGTTACAACAAATTTATTGCCATTTACAAATTTATTTAATAGTTAAAATAATTTACAGGGGTATTTTGGAGCCAAAGATGACCACACCAAAGAATACTATATGGCTTAGTTCTAATCAAAAATGAGCAAAACCAGTATTATTCAGACACCTTTTTATATAATCTAAAAATTTAGAATATTCAATTGACAAGAATCATGAAATGAAATAGATTTGTAGTAACAACATAACAAATAAAAGGAAGGGGGTATTTTTATGACCTATGATGTTCTGGTTCAAGGAATCATTTCAACCGATATCATTTTTTCATCCATTCCTAAACTCCCAAAACCAGGAGAGGAAGTATATTGCGGGTCTTTTGAATTTACGTGTGGAGCTGCTTACAACACAGCGGTTGCACTATCAAGATTAGGAATGAAAGTAGCTGTTATCTCTCCTATCGGTAATGATTTTTTAAGCCGTTTTATGAAAGAAAGTTTAGAGGCTGAGGGTGTATCTACTTCACTAATGCTAGAAGTAGATCAGCCGTTGCGTTGTTTATCGGTGGCCATTAATTATGGGGGAGACCGGTCGTTTCTTTCCTATCAGGATAACGTGGAGAAATTGAACCTGGCAGATTACGCGAAGACGGTGATTCAAAAGACTGATTCGAAAGTATTGCATACCGGCGCGGTAAGGGAGAATATATCCGTCATTGAAACCGCTAAGAAAAAAGGCATGTATATCTCTTTGGATGTCGGTTGGGATGAGGAATGGCTTACGAACCCTCAATTAGATGAACTAATTAAAATGGCAGATATCTTTACCCCCAATCAAAAAGAGGCAGAAACGATAACGGGTTTATTGAATCCTCTAGAGGCCATTGAGAAATTAAACAAATATGCTGCCCCTGTAGTCATTAAATTGGGGGAAGAGGGGGCAATTGTAAGATATAAAAACGCTACGAAAAAGATTTTAGGATATAAATGCAGTGCAGTTGATACAACAGGCGCAGGCGATGTTTTCTCTGCCGGACTGTTAACTGGAATTCTAAAGGGATGGTCATTAGATGATTCAGTAAAGCTAGGCAATTACTGTGGAAGCTGTTCGGTGCAAAGTCTAGGAGGAACGACCAGTAGCCCGACCTGGCAACAAGTACAGCAGGATTTTTTTGAACCCAGTAAATAATATAGGAGGAATGAATAATGAAACTGACCATTTTAGGCGGTGCCGGTATGAGAACACCGTTATTGATTGAAGGGTTGTTTAACCATACAGACCTTGCGTTTAAAGAAGTGACCCTCTTTGATGTCGATGAAGAGCGGCTTTCGATCATGGGGAACATCTCTCGACATTTGGTAGAGAAACATCAGGGTACTTTTAAATTATCGTTTACAACGGATATCCGTAAAGCGGTACAAGGGGCAGATTTCATCTTTTCTGCCATCCGTGTGGGGCAAGAGGAAGGAAGGGTTCTTGATGAACAAATTGCCCTTAAATATGGTGTTTTAGGGCAGGAAACGACGGGACCTGGCGGATTTGCCATGGGATTACGGACGATCCCGGTAATGCTGGAATATTCCAAGATTATCAGTGAGGAAGCACCAGATGCCTGGCTGCTGAACTTTACCAATCCTGCAGGGTTAATGGCACAGGCACTTACTACATATGGAGCTCACAAAAAAGTGATAGGAATTTGCGATGCGCATGCTGGAATTAAAAACTCACTATGTAAATTTTTGAAGGTACCGCACACCGACCTTCAAGTCAACTACTTTGGATTAAACCATCTCGGATGGGTACCTTCTGTTTATGACAAGGGAGTGGATCGTCTCCCAGAGATCCTTGACAATTATGATCACCTTTCCCGCATTTCACATACCTTCCGCTTTTTCGAACCCGAATTAATTCAAAACATGGGCATGCTGCCGAACGAATACCTGTATTACTTTTACTACTCTGATCAGGCAGTGAACAATATTAAGCAATCCTATCAGACAAGGGGACAGCAAATCGTACAGTTAAATCGGCCTCTCCTCCAGAGAATTTCAGAACTCGTCCATCAAGGACGAATGGAAGAAGCTTGGAGTGATTATCAACAAACTTTAGATGCACGGGGGAGCACCTACATGTCCAGGGAGACAACAGGACAAGTTCACGATGTTCACGAGCAAGAGGAAACCGTTGAACTTTCCTTTGAAGAAGAAGGATATGAAGGACTGGCATTAAACATTATCCGAAGTATTGCAAATAACAAGCAGCAAGTCTTAACGTTAAATGTCCCCAACGATGGTACCATTGCTCAGCTTCATAAAGATGATGTAGTAGAGGTCCCATGTCTTGTTAATAAAAATGGATATTTCCCATTAAGTATTGGGGAGGTACCGGACTTTGCTCTTTCCTTGATCCATCCGGTGAAAACGTATGAACGGTTAGCCGTTGAATCTGCCGTGAAGGGGGATTATCAAGCGGGTGTTAATGCTTTAACTGTTCATCCTCTTGTTCCATCGTTCACATCGGCCAAGGCGATGATGGATGACTACCTTGAAGCCCATAAAGAACACCTCCCACAATTTAGGGGCAAAAATATAACGGTTTAATGGCAGGAGGAGAAATCATTGAATGTGTTTATAAAAGAGGTAGCTGAACAGCCTCAAGCTTTAAAAGATACCCTTGAAGCCAACAGGGGCAATTATTTGTCCCTGGATCTCAATCGCCCGTTGCTTTTTACGGGCATGGGCAGCTCATTAGCAGCTGGCCAGTTGGCAGCCCTTTATTTGAACGCAAAGGGTTATCCTGCAGCAGCAGTGGACACCTCTGAGCTCCTTCACTATCAAATACCAATGCTGAAACACTATCAACCCATCATTGTTTCACAAAGCGGAGAATCGTATGAAGCCTGCCGGTTAGCCGCTCAACTTTCAGAATATACCGCGATTACGAACACACCACAAAGTACCCTGGCTCAAGGTGCGTCTCAAGTTTTTTATACCGCAGCTGGAAAGGAAGAATCAATCACTGCGACAAAAACATTTACCTCAACAGCTGGTTTATTGCTTCAATTGTGCTCTCAGTGGGTGAATGCACCGTTAGAACAAGCGTTATTCCAAGCGGTTTCTAAATTAGAGACAGCCATTAAAGAAGAGGAGATTAGCAGCCGAATAGGAAATTTTCTATCCGAAGATCGACCACTGTTTTTGCTTGGCCGTGGTCCGAGTGTCATCACCTCTGATCTAGGTGCCCTTTTATTAAAAGAAGCGGCTAGAATGCAAACTGAGTCATTATCGCTAGGACAATTTCGCCACGGACCGTTTGAATTGCTGGCGGATTCTTTTCAATGCATTCTGTTTAATCCAAAAGGAACTACAGAGTCGCTAAATCATAATTTTGCGATTGAAATTGCTGAGTTAGGGGGCAAGGTAGTTTACGTTTCAGATCAGGCATTGACTCATCCAAATGTGCTGTCGATCCAACTGAATTCAATTGATGATTTTGTGAGCCCTTTGATTTATGCCTATGTGGTTCAAATGGCAACCGCAGCCCTCAGCCAGAAAAAAGGTTTGTTTCTCGGCCAAGCCACACTTTTATCAAAAGTGACAACGAAAGAGTAAGGATTAAACATTTATTTAAAGGGAGGGTCTATGTTGAAAAGAGGCGAAGTTCTTTTTCTTTTATCATTGATTTTTATCTTGCTGACCGGATGTAATGCAGCACCACCAACGAGTGGAGAGAAAGGTGAAGCGAAAGATGAAAAGCTGAGCTGGAACAACAAGAAAGATCTAAAGGGGGAAGAGATCACCTTATTATGGGTGAATACTGACGGTGAAAATGGTCCTCGAGGAAAAATATTGAAAGAATTTACAAAAGACACAGGTATCAAAGTTAAAGAGATTGCGGTTGATTATAATTCACTTTATAACAAAATTACAACAGCGGTACTTTCCAACTCTGCAGATATAGATTTAGCTGAGATGGATACCATTTGGGCAGGTCAATTTATGGAAGGTAAGATAGCGTATGATTTAGCCGATTCGGTACCAAAAGATGTTCAAAAGAAATACACTCAATCGTCTTTAGGTTCTGTCATGTATAAAGATCAACTTGCCGCTGTACCATTTTTTTCAAGTACCAAACACTTCTATTGGAACAAAGAGCTTCTTGCGAAAGCAGGATATAATGCGCCTCCTAAAACATGGGATGAATTTAGAGAAATGTCTAAAAAACTCACAAAGAATGGGGTTTATGGTTCCGCATGGTCTTGGAAACAAGCAGAAGGATTGAATTGTGACTTTGTCAGCTTAGTATATGGCTTTGGCGGTAAGTTCTTTGATGAAAATGGAACCCCCGTTTTTAATAAAAGCGGAGGATTGAAAGCGCTTCAATTTATGGTTGACCTTGTTCAAAAAGATAAAACGGTGGACCCTGCGAGTATGCAGTGGAGTGAAGATGATGTGAAAAACGCGTTTGCTGCTGGAAAAATTGCTATGATGACGAACTGGGAAGGAATGTATCCGGATTTGAATGATCCATCCAAATCCAAAGTGGTGAATAAAACGGATGTAGGGCTAATGCCAGGAAACGGAGACGTAGAGTCAGCCGCAGTAACGGGATCGGAAGGCATCTCATTAATGAGAGATAGTAAACATAAACAAGCAGCGCTTCAATTCTTAAAATGGATGAGTACAAAACAATTCCAACTTCCGATGTTTGAGCAAGATGGGATGTATCCAACATTAGAAGGGTTGTATGACGATCCCGATCTCAAAGCAGCAGACAAAACCAAAACAGTGGATAAGATTATGAAGCAATATCAATATGGGCAAAATCGTCCGAACGCTCCGGGTTACGTGGAATGGGCTGACATTTTATCCGCAGAAATCCATGAAGCTCTCTTAGGCAAAAAATCACCAGAAGATGCTTTAAACACCGCAGCAAAAAATATCGAAAAAGCCATTGAAGATGCAAAATAAAAAACGAGAAGCGGTTAGATACTAACCGCTTCTTCTTTCGCAGGAGGCTGGCGATGGGAAAATCTACTGGAAAGTTAGTGAATCCGAGGTTAATGGACAGGAAACAGAGAAAAGAAATACTTTTTGCTTTTGTCTTATTGTTTCCAACCTTCTACATACTCTTTAAGACCTTTTTGTTCCCCATTTACCAATCGCTTGTCTGGAGTATGTACAAGTATCATATGCTGGATGGTTCTGACGTTGTATTTGTTGGATTTGGTAATTTTATTGCGCTATTTAAAAATCATGATTTTTGGACCGCGACGTATTTTACCGGTTACTTTACGGTGATTTCAACCGTTGCCGAATTAGTATTGGGCTTATTTAGTGCTTTATTGTTAAATCAAATGTTCAGGGGAAGAGTATTTTTTCGAATGATAATTATTATTCCTTGGGCGATGCTGACTTTAGTTAACGGCTTGCTATGGAAATGGATTTTCCAGCCAGGGAACGGGTCGTTTACGATTATTCTTAAAAAAATACATGTTCTGAGTGCGAGTGAAAATCCACTCTGGCTGGCAGATGCCCATAATATTATCAATTCCGTTGTAGTAGCTGACGTTTGGAAAATGACACCCTTTATGACGTTATTATTATTGGCAGGTTTACAAGCAATTCCATCATCTCTGTATGAAGCAGCGATGATGGATGGAGCGGGTTTTTGGAAAAAGCTTTGGTATGTGACCATTCCTCAGTTGTTTCCGATATTGATGATTGCGGTAGTCCTTCGTACGATAGCTGCTTTTCGGGTGTACGATATTTTAACAGTTTTTACAGGCGATCCGACTACGTCGATCTCGTACCTGACGTTCAATAAAGCCTTCCGTTATTTTTACCTTGGAGAAGCTTCCGCCATGGCTTGGGTCTCTACAGCGATCATCTTAGTATTTATTGTTTGGTATATACGATTGTTAAAGAAAAATTCTCATGAGTTTTAAAAGGAGGGGCTACGATGTTCGAACCAACGCTAGAACAAAGCACAGTCAGGAATGAAGTGAAACCAGCCGTCAAAGTTAAGTCTAAGTTATTTAAGACAAAAAGCACGGACCTTATTCCTCCCTTCTATTTGTGGAGTGGCTTAATCTTGCTGGCTATTTTCACATTGGCGCCTTTTATTTATCTTTTTACGTCTTCAATCAGTAAAACCGAAGAGCTCCTTAGCGGACATTTAATTCCTCATTCTCCGACATTAGAAAACTATTACAAACTTTTTACGGGGAATGGGGCGGGCGAATTTATAGCTGCCATGAAAAACAGTGTGATCGTTTCATTAGGTACAACTATGCTAACCTTGTTTTTGGCCATCTTTGCGTCATTTGCTTTTTCCAAGGTCAAGTTTCCGTTTCGGAATTCAGCTTTGTTTACTGTACTTGCTATGCAGCTTTTACCTTCAATCTCTATCATTGCGCCTCTCTATGTCATGATGAGAAACGGTATATCCATTACTATTCCTTTTACTAGTTTTATATTGTTTCAAACGCCACCGCTACTGGATACCGTGTGGGCTTTAATTATTTCCTACACTACCTTTTCCCTTCCGTTTGCCATTTGGATCATGACAGGTTACTTCCAAACCATTCCGAAAGCCTTGGAGGAAGCCGCAATTATTGATGGGTGTTCTCGTATCGGTACTTTGTTTAGAATTATCGTCCCTTTAGCGATGCCAGGAATAGCCGCAACGGCAATCTTTACGTTGTTATTAGCATGGGATGAGTTCATGTTCGCAAGTGCCTTCACACAAACCTTTGCATCGAAGACGCTTCCGATCGCCATCCGAGAATTTATCGGTAAGCACAGCATTGATTGGGGACTAATGACGGCTGGCGGTTTTATTGCCTCCTTACCTCCGGTTTTAGTCTCGGTATTCCTCTACAAATACATTGTTGGAGGCCTTGCAGGTGGGGGTGTGAAAGAATAATGGGAACGATTGTGATGGGTGTTGATGGGGGTGGAAGCAAAACCCAGGCCGTCATCGTGGATCAGCATGGACAAATCATTGGGAAGGGGTATTCTGGTTGTTCCAATTATCAAGTCAATGGAATCAAAAAAGCGTTAACTAATCTGCAAGAAGCGATTTCACAAGCGATGGAGGAAGCTGAAATCAGTTATAGTGAAATCTCTTTTGTACAGTATGGATTAGCCGGTGCAGACCGTGAAAAAGATATTCGATTGCTTGAATCAGCACTCGCAACATTGCCCTTTGCTAAATGGAACTTGGTGTGCGACACGATGGAAGGATTACGGCTAGGAAGCTCTTCGAATACAGGAGTGGTTCTGGTGTGTGGGAGTGGCACCAACGCATCTGGCCGAAATCAACAAGGAAAAGTTGTCCAAACCGGTGGTTTTGGATATCTCTATGGAGATGGAGCTGGAGCAGGTGGAAACGCGCTCGCAATTGAAGTCTTTCGATCGGCCATCCGTTCCTGGGAACTCCGAGAAATACCTACTATTCTAACACATCGAGTTCCACGTTATTTTGGCTTTAGCAGCATGGAAGAGATGTGGAATCAATTCTTAGATGATGGTGTGACCAAAGTAACCGGTGATTTGGCTATTGTACTTCATGAAGCCGCAATGGACGGAGATCAGCTCTCGATAAGGATATTAAAACAGATGGGAAAAGAATTAGGATTAGCCGCAAGTTCCGTCATTAAAAGACTGGGCAGTTTACCTGCACCCATTCCCATCATTTTGACCGGCAGTGTGCTGCAAAAGGGGAAAAACCTTTATGTATTGGATTCTTTAAAACAGACCATCGAGAGTGAAGGGCATTCCATTCAGCTCGTTATACCCGAAATGGAACCGGTATTTGGAGCTGTTCTACTCGCAAGGGATCAATTAGGATTACCGACAACAACTGATGTTTTAAACCAATTGGAGAAAGGGTGGAAATATCATGAAGAACGGGCTTAAAGTGGCAGTAATTGGAGGGGGATCGTCGTATACGCCCGAACTGATTGAAGGATGTATCGAGCGGTATGAGGAGTTTCCTATTCAGGATCTTTATTTAGTGGATATTAAAGAGGGGCGGGAAAAATTAGAGATTGTTGGAAACCTTGCTAGAAGAATGATTGAAAAGGCGGGTGTACCCATCAATCTTGAGTTAACACTCAATCGAGAGGAAGCCATAACCAATGCCGATTTTGTCATTACTCAACTTCGAGTGGGAATGTTAGAAGCGAGATCCAGAGATGAAAGGATTCCTTTACGATATCAGTGTATCGGCCAAGAAACTACAGGTGCAGGCGGGTTTGCCAAAGCACTTCGCACCATACCGGTTATCCTCGATATCTGTAAAGATATCGAAAAATTCTCTCCAGAAGCGTTTCTCATTAACTTTACAAATCCCGCCGGCATGGTAACGGAAGCGGTCAATAAATATGCCAACATTAAAACGATTGGGCTTTGCAACCTCCCGATTAACACAAGAAAGCAGTTCGCTGCATTTTTTGATGTCGATGCATCTGAGGTGGAAATTGAGATGGCTGGCATCAATCACTTGAATTGGACCACTAAAATTATGGTAAGAAACAAAGATGTGACACAATCTTTTCTGGAAGAGATACCTGGTAATCAGGGGTTTACCATGAAAAATATCCCCGACATAGAGTGGGGCCGTGATTTTCTACTATCCTTAGGGTCCTTTCCTTGTGGGTATCACCGTTACTATTATAAAAAAGACGAGATTCTTCAGCAGCAAATTCAGCAATTAAAGGATGAAGGTACTAGAGCGGATGAGGTGAAAAAGGTGGAGGCAGCCTTATTTGAAAGGTATAAAGATCCTAACCTTTCCATCAAGCCGCCTGAACTTGCTCAAAGAGGCGGCGCGTATTACTCAGAGGCCGCGGTAAATATCATGTCTTCCATCTACAACAATAAAAAGGACATTCAAACGGTCAATGTCCAGAACAATGGCATCCTCGCCTGTCTTCCTTCTACGGCCTCCATTGAAGTAAATTGTGTGATTGATCACCAAGGAGCCCATCCTATTCAGCTTTCAACGGAGATTGATGCAAGGATACGCGGCTTGCTTCAGGTGGTAAAAGCCTACGAAGAATTGGCTATTGAGGCTGCTGTTCATGGGGATTACTCTTCGGCACTGATGGCCCTGACCACCCATCCACTGGTTAAGAGTGCTTCGGTTGCTGAAAAGATCCTTCGAGATATTTTGGAAGAAAACAAAGACTACTTACCTCTATTTTTCTCAGAAAGTAAAACGATTTAAGTTATCTATTTAATCCAGCTGCTAAAGAAGTGATAGTGCAAAACAACTAAAGGAGGAGGTACATATGACGCAATTGTTATGCAAACCAGAAAAAAGGGAGATCGCTTCAGGAGTGACCATTGTTCATGAAGTAAAAAATGAGGTTTCTCCTTTGCAGTATGTTGAACTTAAAATTATTGAATTAGCGCCAGGTGCTAAATATACTGAAACCTTAAACGATAAAGAATGCTGCATCGTTGCTTTGAAAGGGACCATTAATGTTAAGGATCAGAAGAATACATTCACTAAACTTGGTACCCGTGAGAGTGTCTTTGACAAGATTCCTACGGACAGTGTGTATATATCCAATCAGCAGCGGTTAGAAGTAGAAGGAGTGAAGCCTGCGCGCGTGGCTTTATGTTATTCGCCTACGGATAAGATTCTACCTGCAAAATTAATTAAAGCTGAGGAAAATGAAGTAGAGAATCGAGGCAGCCGTAATAATCAGCGTTTGGTTCATAATATATTACCTGATTCCAACTCAGCAGCTCATCGTTTGTTGGTAGTCGAGGTTTATACAGAGAGCGGCAATTGGTCAAGTTATCCTCCTCATAAACATGATCAAGATAACCTGCCAGAGGAATCTCTATTAGAAGAAACGTATTACCACGAAATTAATCCACCACAAGGCTTCGTGTTTCAGCGTGTTTACACCGATGATCGTTCGCTCGATGAAACCATGACCGTTGAAAACGGCGATGTTGTTTTGGTGCCGGAAGGGTATCATCCAGTAGGGGTTCCCGAGGGATATACCTCTTATTATTTAAATGTTATGGCAGGACCAAACCGTATTTGGAAATTTCATAATGATCCGAACCACAAATGGATATTAGAACGCTAGATAGCTAGAAAGGAGTGGGAAAATGAAAGTTGAGTTTAGTAAAAACAGAGAATTTGATATTATCGCCATTGGCCGAGCCTGCATTGATTTAAATGCTACGGAGTACAACCGCCCGATGGAAGAAACCATGACCTTTACGAAATATGTAGGGGGATCGCCTGCTAATATTGCCATTGGCAGCTCGAAATTAGGCCTGAACGCTGGTTTTATTGGTAAAATTTCAGATGATCAGCATGGACGCTTCATTCTGCAATACATGAACCGAATGGACGTGGATACATCCAATCTGATCATTGATAAAGAAGGACATAAAACAGGTCTGGCTTTTACAGAGATTAAAAGTCCAGAAGAGTGCAGCATCCTCATGTATCGTGAGGATGTAGCCGATTTATACTTAGCACCCTCTGAAATTAGTGAAAGTTACTTAAAACGATCAAGTATTCTTTTGGTCTCAGGAACCGCTCTATCAAAAAGCCCTTCAAGAGAGGCCGTATTAAACGCCATTCAATTAGCAAAAAGAAATCATGTTTTGGTTATTTTTGAATTGGATTATCGGCCATACACTTGGAAATCACGTGAAGAGACATCCGTATATTACTCATTGGTGGCTGAACAGTCCGATGTAATTCTTGGTACAAGAGATGAGTACAACATACTTGAAAACAAGCCAAACGGCAAAAATGAAGACACGATCCAATATCTATTTCAACACTCGCCTAGATTAATTGTGATTAAGCAAGGGGTTGAGGGATCGTTTGCTTATACCAGAGAAGGAGAAACCTATGAGGGGAAAGCTTATCCAACCGAAGTGTTAAAAACATTTGGTGCAGGGGATTCTTATGCTTCCGCTTTCTTATATGCTCTCATCAAAGGCAAAGGAATTGAAAGCGCTTTAAAATATGGAAGTGCCTCTGCTTCCATTGTAGTTAGCAAACACAGTTCTTCAGAGGCCATGCCAACCGTACAAGAAATCGAACAGTTCATTAGAGAAAAGGAAAGTCCCTTAAATGAATCAATCCATGTAAAGGGGTGAATGAAAATGAGAACCATAAGGTTAACAACAGCACAAGCACTAATTAAATTCTTAAATCAACAGTATCTCCATGTTGATGGCAAGGAATTTCATTTTGTTGAAGGAATTTTTAGTGTATTTGGCCATGGAAACGTCCTTGGGATTGGGCAAGCTTTAGAACAAGACGCAGGACACTTAAAAGTGATTCAAGGTAAAAATGAACAAGGAATGGCACATGCAGCAATTGCTTACAGCAAAGAAATGTTAAGACAGAAAATCTATGCTGTTACCACTTCCGTCGGGCCTGGATCCGCCAATTTGGTGGCTGCAGCAGGAACGGCACTATCCAATAATATTCCGGTGCTTTTCCTGCCTGCTGATACGTTTGCCACCCGTCAACCCGATCCTGTTCTTCAGCAGGTTGAACAAGAGTACAGCGCAGCAGTCACTACCAATGATGCCCTCAAGCCGGTCTCAAGATATTGGGATCGAATTACCCGTCCTGAACAATTAATGAGTAGTTTACTCCGAGCATTTGAAGTGATGACAGACCCTGGTAAGGCAGGTCCAGCCACCATTTGTATCTCTCAAGATGTTGAAGGAGAGGCTTATGACTTTCAAGAAGCTTTTTTTGAAAAACGAATCCACTACCTCGACCGCCAGTTACCGACTGAACGTGAGCTGACAGGTGCGGCAGAGTTAATTAAGATGAGCGAAAAACCCCTAATCATTGTAGGTGGAGGAGCTAAATATTCTCAAGCCCGTGATGTCTTAATCGCTCTTTCTGAAAAACATGCCATTCCGCTGGTGGAAACCCAAGCTGGAAAATCGACTGTAGAATCTACCTTTGTCAACAACCTCGGTGGAATGGGCGTTACCGGTACCTTGTCGGCGAATAAAGCGGCACAACAGGCGGATCTCATTATTGGGATAGGGACACGATATACCGATTTTGTGACGTCTTCCAAAACGGCGTTCAGTTTTGATCAAACGAATTTCCTTAACATTAATGTGAACCGTTTTCAAGCATATAAACTAGATGCATTTCAGGTGGTGGCTGATGCGAAAACAACGTTAGAGCAGTTGATGCCTATGTTAGAAGGTTACCGTAGTAATTTTGGTGAGGACATCCCCTGCCTAAAAGAAGAATGGCTGGCAGAACGTCAACGCTTAAGCCAAGTAAGTTTCAATCGAACAGAATTTGATCCGGAAATTAAAAATCATTTCTCTCAAGAGATACTTAACGAATATGCGGCTGAGCTTGAAACGGAGTTTGCTCAAACGACTGCATTAGTAACCATCAATGACACCATTGATCCTGCCAGTTATGTAATTGGTTCTGCAGGCTCCCTCCCAGGAGATTTGCAACGCCTATGGCGATCGGAAGTGCCCAATACTTATCATCTGGAATATGGTTACTCATGTATGGGATACGAAGTATCTGGTGCGCTGGGCATCAAGTTGGCACATCCCGATCAAGAAGTCTATGCCATGGTTGGGGATGGGAGTTTTTTAATGCTCCACTCTGAATTAATTACAGCTATTCAATACAATCAAAAAATTAATCTGCTTCTCTTTGATAACTCTGGGTTTGGCTGTATTAACAATCTACAGATGGAAAACGGGGGCGGAAGTTACTTTTGCGAATTTAGAACGTCAGACAACCAGATCTTAAACATTAATTACGCGAAAGTCGCGGAAGGATATGGTGCGAGAGCCTATCAGGTGAACAATAAAGAGGATCTAATCCATGCCCTTGAAGATGCAAAGCAGCAAACCTGTTCGACGCTGATTGAAATTAAAGTATTGCCGAAAACCATGACTGCTGGATATGAGGCCTGGTGGAATGTAGGAGTTGCTGAGGTATCCAATAAAGAAAGTGTGCAACAAGTCTATGATGCAAAACAGAAGAAACTCCAGGAGGCAAAACAATACTAAAAAAGGAGACCCAAGATGGAGAATCAAGGTATCTTTTGGGGGATTGCCCCTATAGGCTGGCGGAATGATGATCTGCCGGAAATTGGTGCAGAAAACACCTTGCAGCACCTGCTGAGCGACATTGTTGTAGCAGGATTTGAAGGAACAGAGGTCGGAGGTTTTTTTCCTGAACCCGAAGTATTAAATAAAGAACTTGCACTTCGTAATTTAAAGATAGCAGGGAAGTGGTTTAGTAGTTATATCATCCGTAATGGACTTTCTAGTGTCGTTGCAGCATTTCGTATTCACTGCCAATATCTGCAGGAGGTTCATGCGGATGTGGCGGTTGTATCGGAGCAAACCTACAGCGTTCAAGGAGAAGATACAAATATCTTTTTGAATAAGCCAGCTTTTACGGATCAAGAATGGAACGTATTATGTGAGGGACTTAATATTCTAGGGGAGATAGCGACAACGTATGGATTACGCCTGGCTTACCATCATCACATGGGTACCGGAGTACAAACTTTAGCTGATATTGACCGACTTTTAGAACATACAGATCCACATTTTGTACATTTACTATACGACTCCGGCCATATCTTTGTTTCCGATGGAGATTACCTCACATTGCTTCACAAACATATTGACCGGATAAAACATGTTCATTTTAAAGATGTAAGGAAAGATACTTTACAGGAATGCAAGGAACGAGGGAAGTCATTCCAACAGTCGTTTTTACATGGTCTGTTTACGGTACCTGGCGATGGATGCATTGATTTTACAGAACCCTATCAGACGCTAGTAGAACATGGTTATCAAGGGTGGATTGTCATTGAGGCTGAACAAGACCCTTCCATTGCTCATCCATTGGAGTATGCCTTAATAAGTCGTAAGTACATTGATGAAAAGCTTCTATTCAAAAAGGAAGAAAAGATGGTATGAACCTAAAAGGTATAACAAGATTCTAAATGAACTTGGATTCAAGGAGGGTTAATCATGACGTTGAAATTTGGCGTAATTGGGACCGGTGCAATTGGCAGGGAACATATCAATCGAATCACCAATACATTATCTGGCGGTAAGATTGTGGCAGTAACTGATGTGAATTCGGAAGCCGTAAAAAGTGTTATAGACGAGTTTCAATTGGATGCCGCCATCTTTCCAGATGATCATTCATTGATCAAGGATCCTAATGTAGATGCAGTGCTTGTAACAAGCTGGGGACCGGCTCATGAGCAAAGTGTACTGGCGGCTATTGAGGCAGGAAAGTACGTCTTTTGTGAAAAGCCATTAGCTACGACAGCCGAAGGGTGTCGTAGAATTATAGAAGCAGAAATGAAACAAGGGAAACGATTGGTTCAAGTAGGCTTTATGCGCCGTTATGATTCAGGGTACGTACAATTAAAGCGTGTACTGGACAGCCATGATATTGGGGAGCCATTAATGATTCGCTGTGTGCATCGTAATGCAAGTTCAAATGAAAATTACACCTCAGATATGGCAGTATCAGACACTCTCATCCATGAAATAGATGTTCTTCACTGGCTGGTCAATGATGAATATCAATCGGTTCAAGTGTTCTTTCCCAAAAAGACCAAACATGCTTTAGGGCATTTAATTGACCCACAGATTTTTATACTGGAAACTAAAGCTGGAATTGTCATTCAGGCAGAGGTTTTTGTAAATTGCAATTATGGTTACGATATTCAGTGTGAAGTAATTGGGGAAGACGGAGTCGCATATCTTCCGGACGTATCGAGTGTTGTTACACGAAAAGAAGGTAAAAGAAGCACAGAAATATTAGTAGATTGGAAACTTCGTTTTCAAGATGCGTATGATAAAGAGCTTCAAGACTTTATGGATTCTATCAGAATAACAGGAAAACCCAACGGTCCTTCATCATGGGATGGTTACATTGCTGCTATAACCTCGGACGCCTGTTTAAAAGCTCAGCAAACTGGTGAGAAGGAACTGATTCAACCTGTTGAAAAACCTGTTTTTTACCTAAATACACCACGATTCTCTTTTAAACAATACTAAATCCTAAGGTTGAAAGATGAGAAGAATGATGAATAAATAAAATGAAATCAAAAGGAACTGACAAAATTTATTGCCAGTCCCTTTACAGATTTATAGACTAATGCTTAACTACTTTTTTGACCGCATTGGAACTTTTGTTGCCTGCTTTATCTGTAGCGTAAACATAAACATTTGTACCCGCTTTTTGCGGTTTAATGATGACACTGTAATTACCTTTACTGTCCGCTTTTTTGGACCCCAGTGTTTTGCTGTTTGCGCGTACTGTTACGGTAGAGTTGGCTTCAGCTTTTCCTTTTACCACTTTATCATTGTCATCAATCTTATTAATGGTAGGCTTAGTCGGCGGGATGACATCAGCTACGATAACGGTGGCTGGTGAACTGATATTCCCGCTTTTATCTTTTGCTGTGACTGTTAATTTGGTATTCGCTTTTTGAACACTTATTTTGACTGAGAAAGTCCCTTTTGACGTTGTTTTTCCGGTACCCAACGTTTTTGAACCATTTTTGATCGAAATCGTAGAATTGGCTTCTGCCTTTCCTGTTACTGCCTTATCATTGTTATCTACTTTATTAATGACAGGTTTTGATGGAGCTACATCATCAACAAATACAGGGATTACCGCGTAAAGGTCATCTTCTGTATTGTTATCAATGTCGTCTTGATTGTCATAGTCAATGGCATTTATGTAATAAGTGCCGGGTTTGTTCACTCGAAATGCCTCTACAAAAACCTCCGGATCAGAATCATCGTACCCTAAATAAACCAGGTTGTTGTTTTCTGCATAATCCTTCTGAAACAGCCCGAACAACAGCTGTATGGCAGTAGAGTTGGTTGTGCCGCCGATTAAAACGACACCTTTATCGGGAACTGTCAGTTTAAACATATCAACATCATATAGAGGCAGCAATTGGCCGACCATGGCTTTTTCAAATTTTGCTGTATTGGCTGCATCAAAATCATCATTGTATTCCATCTCATATAAAGGATCTTCATCATTAGTAGTCTTTAGATTGCCGAAACTCTCCGGGTGAAGGGGTATATCCTTTAGTCTTTGCTCCAATGGGCTTCTTTGAATGGAATATTTGTTAAAGTTTTTATCATACAACGAGTTAAGATTGTACTCCTGTTTAATCACCTTGGTCGCCTTTTCAAACTGAATGGGTGCAGCATAGGCCGTTTGTGCAGCACAAGTTGAGGCAATGATACTTGCACAAAGCAATGAATACAAACCCTTCCTTTTCACCAGCATCTCCCCTTAAAATAAGACTTTCCTACTGAACCTATTTTAATGGTCCAATCCATTTAATTCCATGAAAAGTGTTCACCAAATATGTCCAAAATCAGCTATTAATTGCAACAAAAAGTGATAATTTGCTGATGAAGGGAAGGAAGAGTAAATAGGGAATAAACTGCCTGAGAGGGGACAATTGGGAAGAATGGAGGGGCTTATATAAGGAAGATCATTTACTATTGGTCCTCACCTAATTTTCTATTAAGCATTCATACACTTTTTTTATATCCAAGATGGTTTGCAGATGCATGCCCTCGTGAAAAGTCGTCCAAAGAAGGACTTGCTCAAGGGTATCCATCCCCTGCGTTGGTTCAAATACTTCTTCTAATCGATCACCATATGTTCCCTTAATATTAGCAATTTGTTCTTTAAGTAACGGCTTCAATTCTTCGAGTGAAGGAGTTTCAGCGGTAAAGTCATCTGGAGATGTGTTTCATTCACAATTCCTCCTTTAATTGATATAGCTTATTATTCAATTACGCAGTACTATTTTCCTTTTTATAGTGTAGTAGAATTCTCTGAGTATAGTACAAATTACAAATGGCCAGCCTTGTTCCAACGAGTTTACTACTTATCAATTATCCGGCAAATTAAGTAATATGATTTAAAAAAAAAGCTAAGGACGAGGATCCTTAGCTTTTTACATTTATAAGGTTACTGCTTTGCCCTGATAGGTTAAGTGCCTCCCTTTAGTAAATGCAGGCAAGTAATCTGCATGAGCATCCAATAGTTCCTTCGTCATGTTCCACATTTCGTCCAGTGATAGAACGGAAGACGTATGGGGGTCGAGCATGACCGCCTGATACACATAATCCACATTGCTTGTAAGTACGGCTTCTACCACCAGTTGCTGAACATTGATATTGGTCATGTTCATCGCAGCCAAATGAGGTGGGAGATCGCCTACATGGATAGGCTGAATCCCTCGTTTATTGACCAGGCAAGGAACTTCCACGCAGGAATTATTCGGCAGGTTCGTAATAAGTTGTGTATTTAACACATTTCCCCAAATCTCTCGGTTGATCCCCGTTTCTAGAGAATGAATGATAGGGGCTCCAAATTCATGGCTTTTTTCCATTGGAAAGGCCTTCCCTTGGTCTATCATCTTTTGTGTTTCGGCAAATTGCTTTAAATTGTCTTCGCTTCTTCTCACATATTCATCAATTGGAATATCAAAGTCCTGAATTAACTGATCCCGTTTAATAAAATACGGTGTGTATTCGGACATATGTTCACTGGATTCTGTGATAAAGAAATTCAATCTTTTCATCATTTCAAACCGAACTTTATCTTTGGCATAAATGTTTGGGTCTTTCATAGCTTTTAAGAGAGAAGGATAAAGATCCTGACCATTTCTTTTTAACTCCAAGAACCAGGCCATATGATTGATCCCCGCAACTTTGTACTCCAGTTCTTCCACGGGAATGTTTAAGTAAGAGGACAATTCATCCGCAGTGTTTTGAACACTATGGCACAATCCGACTGATTTTATAGAAGATGCTTTCTGAATGGCCAGCATGAGCATGGCCATCGGATTTGTATAATTAAGGAAATACGCCTCTGGACAAACTTCTTCCATATCTCTGCAGATGTCGAGGAGAACCGGTATGGTCCGTAATGCACGGAATACGCCTCCAACACCTAGTGTGTCGGCAATGGTTTGTTTTAACCCATACCGTTTTGGAATTTCAAAATCAACTAAAGTTGCTTCATGCATTCCCACTTGGATTAAGTTAAGTACATAATCAGCATTGGTCAATGCCTGCTTTCGATCGATGTGCGCTTCTACCTGAGCATTGTTTCCGAACTGAGCGATGATAGATTTTGTCATTTTTTCTGCGGTTTGCAGCCGTACCGCATGAATATCGGTTAAAGAAAAGGTAGTATCCCGCAACTCTGGAAAACTTAAAATGTCTGTAATTAAACGCTTGGCAAAAACTACACTTCCTGCTCCAATAATTGTAACCTTCATCGTTAACCCTCCACTTGTTTTTTTTATCCTTTTACAGAACCTGAAGCCAGACCTTCTATAAAGTGCTTTTGCAAGAACAAGAATAAAATGACCATAGGAGCTACTGCCATGATGGCCGCTGCCGCTACGAGGTTCAAATTGTTCGTATTTTGTCCAAAGAAGCTGGACAGTGCAACAGTAATGGTTTTTACTTCTTCAGCTTGCAGGAAGAAGATCGCAAATTGATAATCATTCCAAATATACACACAAGAAATGATAAGGATGGATGCGGTAACCGGTTTTAAAAGCGGAAACACGACTTTAAAAAAGATTGAAAGTGTGCTGGCTCCATCCATTTTAGCTGCTTCTTCCAATTCCTTTGGGATGGTGGAACGGATAAATCCTGCATACAAAAAGATAGTAAGCGGCATATAAGCTGCTACGTTATTTAAAACGGCAATGGTACGGGTATTCATCATTCCGATATCCACGACCAACTGATATAAAGGTACCAGAGCGGTCAATGGGGGAATGACCATAATCGCAATAAAAAAGACATACACAAACTTGTTCAATCTGGTATCTCTTCTTGCCAGTGGGTAAGCGGCCAGCGAACCAAAAAAGATGAGAAGCAGAGCTGAAAAGAACGTGATAATCACCGTATTCAATAAGGATTGTCCTAAGTTCGCCATTTCCCAGGCTTCTCTAAAATTATCCAATGAAAATTGATGGGGGAAGATCCATTTCGAACTGAAGTCGCCCTTCGCTTTGAAAGCAGTGGTAAGCAAGATATAAAAGGGAACCAGATGATAGAGCGCTATCAACAAAGCAACAATCGTCAGCAGCGTTTTATGTTTTCGATTCAAGATTCCCATCACGCTTCTACCTCCTTGCGTTTAAAGAAAAGCAGGGCAGAAAGACTGATTATGAGTATAATGACGGCCATTAACACACCTTCCGTGGCGGCATATCCGGCATCTTGCCGATTAAAATATAAGTCATACATGAAAGTGGACATGGATTGAGAAGCATTTCCAGGTCCGCCTCCTGTTAATGAGACAATCACATCAAACAGTTTTAGGCCGCCGATGACATTCAAGACAATGTTGATGGTAATGGAGGGCATCAAAAGAGGCAGCGTTATATTTTTAAACTGATTAAAAGGGGAGGCTCCATCGAGCTGAGCAGCCTCATAATAATCTTTTGAGATGCTTTGAAGTCCGGCGAGATAAATGATCATGGCAATTCCAACGAACTGATAGGTGTTTACAAAAACAATAATCCAGGTATTCATACTTGGGTTGGCCAATGCATTGATCTTATCAAATCCCATAAGAATCAATACATCATTCAGTGCACCGCCTTGGTAAGCAAAGAAAAAATACCAAATGTAACCCATGATGAGGGGGCTGATGATGACAGGCAAGTAGATGATCGTCCGTGTAAGGCCCCGAACTTTAATACTTTGATTCAGCAGCAGAGCATACAGCAAGCCGATAATATTTTGAAACAACGTACTTCCCAGTCCGTAAAGCAACGTATTTTTAACAACAAGCCATGTGTCAGGATCTTTTAGTAAGCGGCTATATTGATGAAAGCCAATATAATCATAGATTTGAGAAAAACCATTCCAGTTCGTAAGTGAGATTTTCAAGCCGTTGAGAAACGGGTATAAAATGAAAAAGCAGACAGCGGCTAGTGCGGGTAAATACATCCACCATAGTGAGGACTGAGTGGAATGTTTCGGAGGTTTTCTTTCTTTAGCAAGCACCGCTTTTTCATTTTTAACACCAATCATGGTATTCATGAATTTCAACTCCTTTGCGGTTATGGATTCATGGATTAAACAAGCGTGCTTTATTTTTTAGGCTTATAAAGGCGTTTATATTCTGCTCCCATTTTCTTGGACACTCGTTCTGGTGTCATGGATTTGGACAGTAGTTCCTGGCCAGAGGCACCGAGAACATCCCACATTCCGCTAGGGAGGTAGACACGATCAAAGTAAGGTTCGACCTTCACATCTTTGTATTTTTCATAGTCTTTAGCGAAGTAGTTATCAGCTTCAGTGTTGGTTAGACCAGCAGGCAAAGAAGTTGCTTCAGCAATCTTTTTAACCATTTCGGGCTGTGAAATAAAATCAATAAACTTTTTCGCTTCTTTTTTATGTTCTGAATCCTTCCAGACGGCAAGCGTGTGACGTTCTCCGCCAATCCAGCTTGGCTGGTCGCCTTTATGGATGACAGGCATCGGAATAACGCCTAATTGGACCTTGGGATTTAGTTCCTTTACAGCTGGGCCAAGCAACCCTCCGCCAATAATGAACCCTATTTTGTTTTGTGCCATCAAGTCCGTCATTTGCTGGTTTTGTGCTGTTAATATGTCTTTGTTCAGGTATCCTTTCTTCTGCATTTCTTGCAGTTTTTCAGGAAGGAAGGTAAATTTCGACCAGTCAAACGTTCCAGATAAGAGCTCTTTTTTAAAGTCATGTTTGGTATCGGTTACAAGTAAAGGAGTGGCGAACTGATCAAAATATTGTCCAAAGGAGCTTTTATCTGATCCTGCAAACCAAAGAGGAGTGACCTCACCTTTGCTCTTCTTTTTAATGGTTTCCATGGCGCTCATCCATTCATCAAACGTAGCAGGCGGTTGGATTCCGTATTTTTTTAATAGGGTAGCGTTATATGTAATACCGTCTTTCGCCTGATTTAAAGGGTAAGCATAAACTTTGCCTGCTTTGTCTTTAAGAATGTCATTCATCGCAGGATCCAAGTCTTTTACCCAATTCATTTTTTGTAAATTTTCAACATATTCACCGTATCGGTCTTTTGACCAACCGTGGGTGTCAAACAAGTCGGGCATATCATTAGCTGCCATTTTTACCCGAAGCATTCCTTCATATTTATCAGCGGGAAAGTTTTCTTTAATATCAATCTTTGGATTTTTCTTTTCAAATTCTTTAATGGCATCAGCTAAAGCAGCCTTGTCCGATTCGTTGGTTACGGTAGAGAATAAGGTTAATTGTACGGTGCCTCCGCTTCCAGAACTGGACTGTTTATTACAGCCCGTCAAAGCTAAAGCAATGGCTGATGTTATTAGTAATGTTTTACCTAGCTTTTTCAACGTAATTCCCCCTAGTAATTAATGGTTTTAAAACCAAAACAAACGATCCTAAGAATGTTTGCACAATGACCGGGGCTCCTATATAATTTATAGTTGCTCCTTGGTAAATGGGAGTTCTGGGTTATTCGCTAGAAACTAGTGATTGGCAGTCACTCATACCAATGGGCTAGATTGGTAGGTTTCTGGGCGAATAAGCCTTTTTTATTTTAAATCTCCTCTTAATCTATTGAATCACCTCCTTGAAAGGTTGCTTTGTTATAGATGATCCGCAGCTTTGGCGAATGACCAAAGAGGTTGGAATCGTAACCTTAACAGGGAGCTTCCTTCCATTCATTCGATCCATTAATAGCTTGACCCCGGTTTGTCCCATCTCCTTGGTATAAACTTTCACCGTCGAAAGGGGGGGACTGCTAAATCTTGCAGCTTCAATGTCGTCAAACGCGACAAGGGCAACATCTGAGGGAACGGACAGTCCAGCTTCCTGTAAAGCACGTAAAGCCCCTATTGCCATGGGATCACTCGCAACAAAAAATGCTTTTGGAACATTCTTCTTCTTGATAGCTTTCTTCATTAGTTCATAGCCATGAGACATCGTATATTCACCAATGTATATATCCTCTGAACCTTCAAACTCTCCATTTTTTATCATGTTTTCAAATGTTGTAAGCCGTTTATCTTCTGAAATCACTTTCTGTTGCTTAAGATGTTCTCGTTCAACCCCTCCGATGTAACCGATTCGTTTATAACCCAAACCAATGAAATGCTGTAGGGCTTTTTTTGTGGATTTTTCAAAATCAATCGTCACTGAATCGTAAAGCTCCTCATCAGGAACATAATTGATATAGACGATATTCATAATGTGTTTGGTTACTTGTTTTAAAACGTCTTCACCCAAGCGGCCAATGATCAGAAGACCGTCCATTTTGAGGAGGTCATGGGGGACCGTCAGCATGTCATTCAAGCGGTAGCTCCCAACCTTATTAATCCCTTGTTTATTAAGTTCTTCTTCAATTCCTTGACGTATTGATATGAAGTAGGGATCATTTAATTCTTCCTCCACCGTCTGACATGAAATAATACCAATGCTAGGATTATTTTTTTGGGATTCTGATTGCTGCTTTCGTCTCTCGTGGATGGTTTGATAACCTAGCTCTTTTGCAGCTAGAAGTATGCGCTGGCGTGTTTCTTCTAAGACGGTTATGGAGTCGTCGTTATTGAGCACTCGTGATACAGTTGCTGTTGAGACATTAGATTTTTTTGCTATATCCTTAATGGTTGCCATCATGAAAAACCTCTCAACTTTTAGTTATATATTTTATAAAATTTACTATAAATTACTAAATATTTTACTGGTTGATTGAATAATACCATCAAGTGGAAAGGCTTTCAATAGTTAATTTTTAATTATTCTGATTATTTTTGTTGATTCGTTAATGTTGATTCATTTGAACAGGTTA
This sequence comes from Fictibacillus sp. WQ 8-8, assembly GCF_024494405.1. NCBI lineage: Bacteria > Bacillati > Bacillota > Bacilli > Caryophanales > Fictibacillaceae > Fictibacillus > Fictibacillus sp. WQ 8-8. Next base: position 22,548 of record NZ_JAMXKG010000004.1, on the reverse strand, counting down.
AAAAATTACTAAATATTTCGAAGTGCCTCTTATGCATAAAAAAGCATACAGTCGAAAGGTTTGCCTGCATGCTCTTTTATCTTGTGAAGTATATTGTATTTATTGGAAATTGAAATAAAATATATAGCGGGTTTATTTAATGGAATTAAGAATTTATTGATGTTTGTTAAAATTCAGTTTGAAGGGAAATAGGATGGAACACGAATTAAATGAAATAATCAAAAAGTGTGACCTGGCAATCAAACAGGAGGAATTTGATACGCTGCTGAACTACTATACAGATGATACCATTCTCGTTGTAAAGCAAGGAATGATTGCGAAGGGGAAAGAGGAGATAAAGAAAGCCTTCATTAAAATTGCAGCATACTTCAACAACAGTATCGTACCAACACAATGAGAAATGGTGATATTAGAAGCTGGAGATACGGCGCTAGTTATTTCACAAACGTGCTTTCTGCAGATAAAAAAGATTCTCAATATTCTATGGAACGAAGGGCAACCTATGTGTTCAAGAAAAATTCCAAGGACGAATGGCTTTGTTCCATCGATAATTCCTACGGTGCAGACTTGATTTCTCAATAGATATTTATGCCTGCTAATCTTGATAAAAAGCATGTAGACAGAACTTTCGTCTACATGCTTTTTATATGGGCAAGAGGAAGATTAATAGGAAATGTACTTCCTTTGTTTGCCTTGTCCACCCGATAGAAACGCTCAACGTTATAAGGAAGGCCGTTTGTGCGTTGCTGATTAAGTTATAGACCCCTCTTTTTATGTATTTATCATTAGTTTTGATTGGAAGCGAAGGAGGTATGTGTGTGCCAAATCGTTCATCCTCTTTGTAATGGGAGAGGATCTCCTCACCAGCCTGATGACTGGAAAATCAGTCATCAGGCTATTTTTTTAAACATTTAACGCTAGAAAGTTAGAATTCTCCTAAAAAACCACTTGAAGGTTGTAATAATCCAGAATCAAGTAGATTTTCTTCAAAGACCGAAGTAAAGAATAAGTTTAAAATTAGAAACAGAAAATTCAAAAAACATTCTTAAGGGAGTTGTTATTGTGAATCGTACTGTTACGGCAAAACGTTCCAAACGCTTTAAAGTGCTTGAAGACCGTCCGGTTAACAAAGACGGTTTTGTTCAGGAGTGGCCCGAGCAAGGGTTTGTTGCGATGTCCAGTCCTCATGATCCTGCCCCTTCTATTAAAATTGAAGATGGAAAAATCATAGAATTAGATGGGAGACGCCGCGAAGACTTTGATATGCTTGATCAATTTATTGCAGATTACACAATCGATGTGGCCACTGCCGAAGCCGTAATGAAGATGGACAGTGTGGACATTGCAAGGAAATTAGTCGACATTCATGTGTCCCGTTCAGAGATGCTCCGTATCGTTAAGGGAATGACACCTGCTAAGGTTGTAGACGTACTCAATCAGTTAAATGTGGTAGAAATGATGATGGCTCTTCAAAAAATGAGAGCTAGAAAAACACCAGCTAATCAATGTCATGTTACCAATGTAAGGGACAATCCTGTTCTAATGGCAGCAGATGCAGCGGAAGCGGGTATTCTGGGCTTTGACGAGCAGGAGACTACAGTTGGTATTGTGCGTTATGCCCCTTTTAATGCCCTTGCTCTTCTTGTAGGTTCCCAAACAGCAAGAGGCGGGATTTTGACCCAAGATGCTCTTGAAGAAGCCACAGAACTGCGTCTTGCGATGTTAGGACTTACAACCTATGCTGAAACCATTTCTATCTATGGCACCGAATCTGTTTTTAAGGACGGAGATGATACTCCATGGTCCAAATCTTTCCTTGCCTCTGCCTATGCTTCACGAGGTGCAAAGATGCGTTTTACATCAGGTACGGGGTCAGAAGTTCAGATGGCCGGAGCAGAAGGCAAATCCATGCTTTATCTGGAAGTTAGATGTGTCATGATGGCAAAGGGAGCAGGCGTTCAAGGGCTGCAAAATGGTTCAATTAGCTGTATTGGAATTCCTGCCTCGGTTCCAAGCGGGCTGCGAGCCGTTCTTGCAGAAAATTTAGCGACCACAATGTTCGATCTTGAGGTTGCTTCCGGTAATGATCAAACCTTTTCACACTCGGAAATTCGGCGCAGTGCCAAAATGCTGTGTCAGATGCTGCCGGGTACTGATTTTATATTCTCTGGTTTTAGTGCTGTTCCTAACAGCGATGACATGTTCGCTGGTTCCAATATGGATTCCTCGGATATGGATGATTACTTAATTATTCAGCGCGACATGATGGTTGATGGCGGATTGAAACCTGTTGAGGAATCTGAAGTTATTAATGTTCGTTATAAAGCTGCTAAAGCAATGCAAGCAATATTCGAAGAGCTTGGTTTTCCGCAAATCACTGAGGAAGAAATTGAGGCGGCTACATACGCCAATAGCAGCGAGGATATGCCCAAGCGGAATGTAGTGGAAGATTTAAAAGCGGCTGAGCGGATATTAAAAGAAGGGATCACTGGCTTTAATATTGCTGTTATTCTAGCAAGAAGGGGCTATAGAGAAACGGCTGAAAGGATTTTTGATATGCTAAAGCAAAAAGTGGCGGGTGATTATTTGCATACTTCTGCAATCATTAATGCCAAAAATGTAGTCCTCAGTGCGGTGAATGATGAAAACGATTACAAAGGACCAGGTACAGGTTATCGTCTCGGCGGCAAGCGGTGGGAGGAAATAAAGAATATTCGGCAGGCAATCAGTCCTAGCGATTATTGAGGAGGGAAGAACATGATTGGTACCATTGAAATTTTCATGAGCTTAGCGGACGGGGAAACGGCACAAAAGGGAACGAACGCCAATGAGGTGGTGATTGCCATCTCTCCGGGCTTTGGTAAAGATCTTAGCAAAACTATTGTCAAAGTGGAGCATGGTCAGGTGCTTAGGGAGATCATTTCCGGAATAGAAGAGCAAGGCGCATTTCCACGGATCATCCGATGTTACCATACAGCAGATCTGGCGTTTATGGGCCATCAAGGCGCAAAGCTGAGCGGATCAGGTATTGGGATTGGACTGCAATCCAGAGGAACCACGGTTATTCATCAGAAAGATTTGGATCCTCTAAGCAACCTGGAACTGTTTCCTCAATCTCCTTCGATGACGTTGGAAACCTACCGGGCCATCGGGAAAAATGCAGCACTCTATGCGCTGGGGGAGAGTGTTGATCCTGTACCATCAGTGAATGATCAGATGGCACGGCCAAGGTATCAAGCGATTGCAGCCATTCTCCATTTACGGGAAGCAGAACAGGTGATAAAAAATAAAAAGCCGGTGGAAGTAGAATGGAACTTTTCGATCAAAGAGGAGGCGAGGTAATGGGTACTTTAACAAAAGAAGACTACCCTTTAGGCCAAAAAAGAACGGATTTGATTCATACACCATCACAAAAAAGGTTTGATCAGTTAACCCTTGAAGCCGCATTAAAAGGAGAAATCTCCAGCAATGACATGAGGATCAGCCCTAATACGTTATCCATGCATGCAGAGATCGCGGATAGTTTACAGCGGGACCAGCTGGCCCAAAATTTCCGGCGGGCAGCTGAACTGATCAACATTTCGGATAAACGGATTCTGGAAATCTATAATGCATTAAGGCCCAACCGTTCGACGAAAAAAGAACTGCATCAGATTGCAGACGAATTGGAGAACCAATATCAGGCGGGTGAAAATGCAAAGCTAGTGCTTGAAGCTGCAGAAGTATATGAAAGACGGGGAATCCTGCGGCAAGAAGGTGAGTGATCATGGAAAACATGATACTTGCCGGAATTGATATTGGTAACTCGACAACAGAAATCGCGATTGCCGACATGAGCGGCAAAGAACCGAAATTTTTAGCACAACACCTCGTAGCTACTACAGGTGTGAAAGGTACCGTTGATAATATAAAAGGAATCGTGGCCTGTTTGGAAAGAGCGGTTGAGAAAGCGGGAATTAATTTATCTGATATCCATCGAATAAGATTGAATGACGCCGTCCCTGTCATTGGTGACCTTGCGATGGATCTGATCAGTGAGACCATTATTACAGAATCCTCAATGATCGGCCATAACCCAGACACTCCAGGAGGAGGCGGAATCGGCGTCGGTGAAACTATCATGATAGATCAGCTGGATCAACAAGGCGTTAACAAAGATTATATCGCTGTCGTCCCAAAGATCTTTGATTATGAATGGGTAGCTCATGTGATCAATCAGAGTGTGAAAAAAGGAATCTCCGTGAAAGGAGCTATCATTCAAAAAGATGATGGCGTCCTTGTTCATAATCGATTGGAACAGAAGATTCCCATTGTGGATGAGGTCGCCTACATTGAAAAAGTGCCTTTGCAGAAGTTGGCAGCTGTAGAAGTAGCACTGTCTGGCCACGTCATCCGTATGCTGAGCAATCCATATGGCTTAGCGACGGTGTTCCAGCTATCCTCGAGCGAGACCAGACAAATTGCTCCTGTAGCCAAATCTCTCGTAGGCATTCGATCTGCGGTGGTGATCCGGACACCTCAAGGTGAAATCGTAGAGCGAAAGATTGAAGCTGGTAGAATTACGTTGATTGGAGAAAAAGATTCTGTTTCAGTCAGTATTAATGATGGAGCAGAAGCCATTATGGATGCGTATCAAAAGATCGGAAATCTAAAGGATGTTCAAGGTGAGATGGGAACTAATGTGGGCGGCATGCTGAATGGCTTACGGCAAGATCTCGCCAATTTAACCGGCCAGACTTCGGATGAGATCCATATTACAGATATGTTGGCCGTCAATGCCGGTATTCCAACTTCAATAAGCGGTGCCATGGCTGGAGAGATCGCGATGGAACAAGGCGTGGCGCTTGCTTCCATGGTAAAAACAGAAAAACTGTCCATCCATAAGGTTTCCGACATACTGCAAAAAGAGTTAAACATTGCGGTAGAGGTTGGAGGAATTGAAGCAGAGATGGCGATGAGAGGAGCCTTAACTACTCCAGGAACTGAAAAGCCGATCGTCATTTTGGATATCGGAGGCGGTTCTACGGATGCTGCCGCCATCGATCTAAAAGGTAATATCACCAGTACTCATCTTGCTGGAGCGGGAGATATGGTGACTTTAATCATTCAGTCCGAACTCGCACTTGAAGATATTGAATTGGCTGAAAAGATTAAGAAATTTCCTTTAGGTAAAGTCATCAGTTTATTTCATATGCAATTGGAAGATGGAACGATTTCGTTTACCGATACTCCATATGCCTCGGATACGTTTGGTAAGGTGGTCATTCGTGAGGAAAGCGATCTGACACCCCTTCCTATCCGGGCCACAATGGAAAAAGTCCGTTCGGTTCGCCGTGATGCCAAGCGGAAGGTTTTTGTTACGAATGCGTTGCGAGCCCTGGAAATGGTTTCTCCCACTCGAAATCTTAGACACCTCTCTTTTGTCGTGATGTTAGGTGGATCGGCGTTAGACTTTGAGATTCCTCAGATGATCAGCGAAGAACTTGCCAAATATACTATAGTGGCCGGTTTTGCAAATACGAGGGGAAGTGAAGGGCCCAGAAATGCTGTGGCAACTGGATTAATTCTTTCTTCACAAGTGAAAGATGGAGTCATGAATGGATAAAAAGGAGGTTTTTGTTCCGGTCATTTGCAGTGAAGCTTCACATTGTGTTTCTTTAAAAGAAATTTGTGCAGGTTTGGAAGAAGAAGGCGTTCCCTATAAAGTGGTGGATACAATTCAAGAATGGTCTACTTCACTCCAGATCAAAATTGTGATTGACGGAGAGGACATTTTACTTTACCACGATAAGCTGCCAAATAAACAAGCCTATCTTAACGAAAAAAGAGGCCATGAACGACGGGCCGGTAAAAACGCGGCAAGGATGGTTAAGGGGCTACCACTTGTCTCCAGGGAATAAAAACGGTCAAGGAGGATGGTTATGCAAAAGTTAAATCTGTCGTTAGTCAAATTAATGGTTGATCATGGTGAAAGAAAAGCCCAGGAGATTGGGGTACCCATGGTAATTACAGTGGTGGACAATGGAGGGAATTTAATAGCAGCACACCGGATGGACGATGCTTTGCTGGTTAGTGTGGACATTTCTTTAAATAAAGCTTGGACGTCGGTTGCTTTTAAACTGCCAACCTCACAACTCGCTGAAATTGGAGCATCCGGGGGAGAACTTTATGGAATAAATACGACAAACAATGGCCGGGTTGTCATTTTTGGGGGAGGCATCCCACTTGTTGTAGATGGTGATATCGTTGGAGCTGTCGGTGTCAGCGGGGGATCAGTAAATCAAGACATTGAGGTGGCTGAGGCAGTGGTTGACGCATTGATCATGGCATAAAGGGCAACATCCCCTAAAACCTTCCTCCTTCATGAGGAAGGTTTTTTCGCGCTATCCTTACTTGTGTTTGAATCCGCTTTCATACATACTGAAAACATTAAAAGAATGCGGAGGTGTGAAGGATTGAATGTCATGATTGTTGATGATGAACCTCTTGAAAGAGAAGTCTTGCTTGATGTGCTTTCGAAAAGTTCTATCGAGTTCTACCGCTGCCTAGAAGCAGAAAACGGATCTGAAGCATTGGAACACCTGCATCATGAGTGGATTGATATTGTCGTCATGGACTTAAAGATGCCGGTGATGAACGGTATTCATGCTGCTTCCCTCATTAAAGACCAGTTTCCTCAAGTGAAAATTATCATTTTAACGGCATATAACGATTTTGACTATGCGCTTAAAACCATAAAGATAGGGGTAGAAGATTTTTTGTTAAAGCCGGTCAGTCCTGAAGAATTTCTTGCATCATTGCAAAAAGCGATAAAAACAATGGATGTTTCTTCTTTGAATGAACATAAAGAAGAAAATTCGAACGAAACGATTCTTTCGGTAACAAGGTTTATTCAGCATCATCTGCAGGACAAGCTCACGTTAAAACAGCTAGCAGAAAGAGTTTATTTTCATCCCCAATATTTAAGCCGCTTGTTTAAACAAGAAACAGGAAGAACAATAACGGAGTACATTACCTTAAAAAGAATTGAGAAATCAAAGGAACTTTTGGTGAATTCCAAGACGTCGATCACAGATATAAGCCAGCAATGCGGTTTTACAGATATCAACTATTTTTCCCGGGTGTTCAGTAAGATGGAGGGCGTTCCTCCTAAAAAATACAGAGACTATCAGGAAGACTTAAGAAAAGAAAAGCTTAATCAACCTTACTTTAATAAAATGATTTAGAAAAAAGACAGAATATTAGAAAAATAAAGAAGGTGATTTCAATGAAAAAACTGCTAGATTTGGTTGATGTCAGCGTGTTGCAGGAGATACAGAACAAGTTTGCGGATGCTACCTGTGTTGCCGTGCTGATCTGTGATGAGACAGGGGTTCCAATCACCAAAGCAAGCAACTTTACGAGCTTTTGTACATATGTCCGGTCCTCGGTTGAAGGCTTACGCCGCTGTATCCTTTCAGACGAAAACGTCGGAAAGCTGGCGGCAGGCCAGCAACGTCCTGTTCTTCACCGCTGCCATGCAGGTTTGGTCGATTTTGCTGCACCTATCATTCTGCGTGGCCGTTATATAGGAGCGATTCTATGCGGTCAAATTTTGATGACCGATGAGGAGTTAAGCAGTATTGTAGACATGCAGATGGATATCACAGAATTAAGCTTGGATACAGAGGAACTGGAAAACTATTTTAAACAGCTATCTTTTAAGAAAAAAAAACAGATAGAAGCCATTGCCGAACTTCTTTTTGTAACGGCTAATCATATTGTTAAAATTTGTGATGCCTATTTGACCAAAAAAGAGCTTTCCAAAAAGAGCGAAAAACTCATCAAAGAACTTCAAAGGCGGTCCCGGCTGGAAAAGGACCTAAAAGAAACAGAACTTAAATTCTTGCAATCTCAGATCAATCCCCACTTTTTATTTAACACCTTAAATACCATCTCCCGGATTGCTTATATGGAAAATGCCCAGGAAACGCAGCAAGTCACGTATCTTCTGGCTAAAATTCTCAGGTACAGCCTTAAAAACAACGAACAATATGTCACGCTTGAAGAAGAAATTGAGCATGTTAGAAACTATCTTTTAATTCAGCAGACGCGGTTTCGCCATAAGATAAATTTTCAGCTGGAGGTTGAGCAAGACTTGCATCTCAAACAAATCCCTATTTTTTGCATCCAGCCGATTATAGAAAATTCTATTGTCCATGGCTTTGAGCCATCAGGTGAGCCCATTCATATATCACTTCATGCCTATCAAGAAGGAAATAAAATGATGATCACTATATTTGATGATGGAATCGGGATTAGGGAAGAAAATCTATCTTTACCGTCAAAAAAGCTTGTCCAAACGACGGGGATTGGGTTGGAGAACGTAAACAAACGGCTGAAACACGGCTACGGCCCAGCATGGGGAATTACTAAAATTAGGAGAAGAGAAAGAAAAGGTACAGAAGTGCACATTGAAATTCCTATTTCGTAAAAAAAGCTAAGGACTAGTATCCTTAGCTTTTTACATTTATAAGTTTACGGTAATGATAGGATAAAAACGTTTCCGTTTCTCAATTATCATTAAATTTAATGTGAATTAAGCAGCTGATGGATCAATATGAGTTAACAGGTTCTTCCATTATTGGAGTTAAACCAGTAAATGAAGATGAAACGAACAGATATGGAATTATAGATCCTATCTATCAAAATGGGAAGTTATACGAGGTTCAAAATTTGGTTGAAAAAACGTTATCTGGAACTGCACCTTCTAATCTTGCCATTATGGGACGTTATATTTTAACACCTGAAATATTTAACTATTTAGAGACTCAAGAAACAGGGGCTGGGGGAGAAGTTCAACTTACCGATGCTATACAGAGGCTTAGCAAGGAACAAAGTGTTTTGCCTATGAATTCGATGGGGATCGATTCGATGTGGGAGAAAAACTAGGATTTATCACTACACCAATTGAGTTCGCTCTAAAAAAAGAGAACTTGAGAGAACCGTTAATACGGCACTTACAGCACATGTTGGACGTAATAAACATAAAACCTCGTCCTTAACTTGTGTATCAATTTTTAATAGATGACGAAACATATTTAGAAACAGGGGCTTTACAATGCATAATTATTATTATTGGAAAAAAATTGAGTCAGGAAAAAACATCTATGGATAGCGTCAATGCTGATCCTTATATTTATTTCACCTCTTTATATTCCGGGAGAAAATGCTCATATAAGAGTTCATGATAATATGGATTCTAATTTTGCCTGGTATAAAGTGCTTCATAACAGCGGTGAATTATTCGGTCCTATAAATTCAACGGTTCCGCAAATAATAAATGGATTGCCAAGAAATGCGCTTGGTACAGAATTTAGCGGGATAGAATGGCTTAATAATAGTTTTCCGCCCATGCTGGCCTATGCAATAGGCCAAACCATCACCCGGATATTTGCATTTGCGGGAATGTATTTACTGTTAAGGAGACATTTTGTAAAAGATAAAGCTGCATACCCTATACGGGTTTGGGTCTCTCTTGCATTTGTACTTACACCCTTTTGGCCATCGGGTATGCTTAGTACGCTAGGGATGCCGCTTGCGCTTTGGGCATTTTTGACGATCAGGGAAAGAAGTGATTCATGGAAAGAATGGCTGACAATCATACTTTTGCCCTTGTATTCCAGTTTCGTTCTCGGTTTTTTCTTTTTTCTTACTTCAATGGGGCTTCTTTGGCTTCATCACGCAATCGTAAAACGAAAATGGAATGTCCGTTTTTTGGGGAGCATTGCTCTTATAACCTGTATCTATCTGCTAATCGAGTATCGGTTGTTTTACTCGTTAGTCATACCAGAGGCTCCAACTAGCCGAAATGAGTCCTTCCGATCCTTAATGCCAAAGATAATGGCCTTTTTTTAATGAAAATGAATGTAAACGAATTTGATACGCCCACTGAGAGCAGAAGAAGGTGTCGCAATTAAATTTCATGTACCGTATTTATTTACTTTAAATGAATAATATAAATCCGGTTATGTAAATTATCTACAATTCTATAATTCTTTTACGCTTCGTTAATCGAATTTTTACAACTGTCCATTATATTAAAATAATCATCTTGTTTGAAGAACAGTTTGTATAAAAAGTTTGGGGGCGTAAAAGAAACATGATGAAATCACTCATTGATGGATCGATGAAGCGGTGTGTTCTTATTATCACTCTGATGGTACTGATTATTGCTTGGGGGGCGATGGCTGCCCGGCAAATTCAACGAGATTATTTGCCTGAAATCAATAATTCAACTCTTACTGTGTCTGCACAGTCTGAAAATTACCAAGCAGATCAAATGAAACTGAACGTTACAAAACCGATTGAACAAGCCGTTCGGGTAGTGGATGGTCTTCAAGGTATCGAAACCAGTTCCTCAAATGGCAGCACTCTTGTACGTCTCAACTTTCCTATGAGCTACGATATGGAAAAAGCTGAGGCGGAGGTCAACCATGCCATTGATACGATTTCCCTGCCAGCTAGTGTGAAAAAGCCTGTTGTGACACGCCTTAGTACAAATTCGTTTCCGATTATGAGCATCAATTTAACCAGTGCCTCTCCAAATGTAACCGAGAACACCTTACGAACGATGGTCCAAGAAGATATCGTAAGTGGGTTGAAAACTGTTCCAGGGGTAAAGGAAATCAATGTAACGGGTGGTGGAACGGCTGGATATGCTTTGACCATTGATAAGGAAAAACTAAAAAAGGCTGGATTAACCGTAAACGATCTTCAAAATTCAATGGGGAAAAAATATACAACAGAACTGCAGGGCAATGTCTCAAGTAATCAAGCTTCTATTCCTGTCCAGGTCTCCGGTTGGTCATTAAATAAGCAGGAGTTATTAAACTTGCCTGTTCAAAGGCAGGATGGCCGATCCATTCCTCTCTCTAAGGTAGCTGACATTTCAAATTCAGTGGTCAATCTTCAAACGATCTCCCGGACCGATGGGCTGCCGAGTGTTCGGCTTGATGTGTTAAAAACATCCACTTCAAATATTACAGATGTAGGAGAAAAAATAAGAAGCAAGCTGAAAACCATACCTGCGCTAAAAAATAATGATGTGAAATCGTCCATTCTGTTTGATCAAAGTGAACAAGTGAATTCATCTTTAAAAGGACTAGTTAAAGAAGGGTTGTTAGGGTGTCTTTTCGCCATGATCTGTGTGTTCTTGTTTTTCCGTCAAGTTCGTTCCACCTTATTGATTGTTCTGTCGCTTCCCATATGTCTTTTAGCAACCATCGGTGTACTTAAAACGTTGGGAATCAGCTTGAACATACTGACGGTTTCAGGTTTGATTGTGGCCATGGGACGAGTGGTCGATGACTCCATTGTTATTTTGGATAATTTAAACCGGAAAGTGCAGGAAAGGGAGGGGAAAATAACACTTCATCAGTTATCACACGCGGTCTTAGAAATGATCCCTGCCATTGTTTCTTCAACAGCAACGACGATTGCGGTGTATGTTCCCATTGCCCTGATCGGCGGCATCGTAAGTTCTGCTTTCTCAGGGTTTGCCTGGTCGGTAGTTATTGCGCTTTTCGTTTCCTTATTGGTTGCCATGCTGGTGGTGCCGACTCTCTACAACCTGTTTTGGAAGGGAAAACCCCTAAGTATTCATGATCCGTTAGAACCTCTCATGCATAAAGCTTTTAAGCGGATGTTGCACAAGGAGAAAAAAATTATCGCCCTAACTCTTCTATTGTTTCTAATGACGGGCATTGGAGCAGCATTTTTACCAGTGAACTTTTTACCCATAAGTTATAAAAAAGGACAAGCAGGTGTTCGGATCGAACTTCCTCAGTCTGCATCGTTAAGAGAAATGGATGCAGAAGTTAAAAGAGTAGAAGGGCTTATTAAAAAGGATCAACATGTGGGTACATATTCTTCAGTCCTTGGGTCGTCTTTTACTGCTCAATCGGATGATGTTTTTGATGCAGGCGGCGGTTGGATTCAAAAACCGAATGTTGCCAACTTATTTGTTGCGGTTAACCCAGATACAAACCTTGCTTCTTTTATAGAAAATTTTCAAAAACAGCTTGATTCCATAAAGGGACAAGCCATATACACGGTTACGGATCAGCGGATTGCGGGAGATGACTCCCAATTAAAGATTAACTTCACTGGATCGGATCATGAAACGCTGGAATCCATGGCATATACAATTGGGCAAAAGCTTACGAGAGTTCCCGGGCTGGCAGTAGAGGATATAGCTGACGATGAGGCCGGTACGAAAAAGTATCATATCCATCTTGATCAAAAAGCCATTGAAAGAAATGGTATTAAAGTGGAGGACCTTTTAAATCGGATTCAATTTTATACAGCGGAAGGTACAAAGGGGCTAATATCCATTAATCAACATGTTTTTCCGGTCGTGTTGAAAAGCAAAGACAATCCTCCAGATGTTTTTTCTGCCCTGGGGTCAGAAACATTTAAGAATGACCAGGGACAGAATGTAAGATTAGATGAGCTTGCCACACTGGAAGCCGATGCCGATTCATCAGAAATTCAGGAAAAGGACGGACAGCCATTCGCCGAGGTTACGGCCAATATCACTTCATCAGATATTGGCGGGGTGACTAAACAAGTAAAATCGATTTTAGAGAAACTTCCGTTGCCGCAGAATATCAGCTACTCCTTTGCTGGAATACCAGAACAAGTAAATGAAATGATTTATGAGATTGCAATTGCTTTTTCTTTCTCTTTATTGCTCGTTCTCTTCATCATAGGTACAGTCTTTAGAGGTTGGAAAGCACCTTTATCAGTTTTCATCTGTATCCCTTTAGCGTTTATTGGATCAGTGGCGGCTATGTTTATCTTTCGATTGGAATGGAATCTAGCAGCCCTGGTCGGTCTATTAATGCTCACAGGCATTGTAGTTACAAATGGCATTGTTCTTGTTGATAAGATCGAGAGAAAACGAGCCGAGGGTCTTATGTTAAATGAAGCGATTGTTCTTGGAACGTCCACTCGAGTGCGTCCGATATTAACGACAGCTTTAACGACTGTTTTAACCGTACTTCCGTTAGCTCTATCCTCCCGCACCGATTCTGTAATCTCACAAACTCTTGGCATTGTCGTAATAGGCGGTTTGATCAGTTCAACGTTTATCAGTTTGATTGTCATTCCCATTGTCTATAAATGGTTGCATAAAGGTTCACCAAACATTTCTCAAAAAAATATCCCTGAAGAAAAAATATATGCATAATACCCAAACCATCGTGAGCAGCCTGGGCAAAGGCTGCTTTTTCTTTTTATTAAGATACTAATTGTGAAGAGAAGAGATTGAATATTTTACATAGTTAAACAATTAACTTTACCTTGATGTAAACAAACGTTAAAAATATAGCAGTATCCTAATCTAGTAAAACATACCAATTAGAATGGAGAGAGGAAAGTGAAAAAGATCATTCACAAGAAGAAACTGATTGCTGGTATTGCAATTAGTACAGCGCTTCTTGGTTCGGCAAGTGTATACGCATCCATTGATGATCCCTTTGGCACCAAGTTTGTGGGCCGCCAGCAAGACGGTTCGGTGTTAACGCCTGTAAATCAGCTCGTCACTCCAGCCGGTAAACAAATTGAGTTTGGGGGCAATCCTATTTCCATTGCGGTTCACCCAAATGGTAAAACAGCGGCCGTGTTGAATGGAAGAACAGATTATGGCGGAAACGGTCTAAACATCGTCGATCTCACAACCGGAAAATTAATGGCAACAAGCTTTAAATTAAAACTCTCACATATGTGGGGCGTTGCTTATTCACAGGACGGCAAAGAATTGTATGCTACAGGATCGGCAGGTAAAACTGGAAAGGTAGTTGTAATGACGATTGCCGACGACGGCACGCCAACCGTCAAAACGACATATGACCTCCCAGAAGCGAGTGTTGGAGGAAACATCAACCCGCTGGATATTAAAGTCGGGCCTCAAGGGCAGTTGCTCGTCGCACTGAACAGGGATAACAGCCTTGCCGTCATCGATCCGAAGACGGGTACTGTATCGAGCAAGATTCCAGTTGAAAATGCCCCAACCAGTGTGTTAGTGGATGGAGATAAAGCATATGTCACCAACCAAGGCGGCAGAAAACCGAAGCCCGGAGACACAACCGTTGATTCTTCCGGTACGCAGGTGGTTGTTAATCCGAAGACTGGTGCCACTTCGACTGGAACGGTCTCTGTGGTAGACCTTAAAACTAATAAGGTGACAAAAACGATCCCAGTTGGTGTCCAGCCAGAACGAATGACTCAATCAGGCCGGAATATTTTTGTTGCGAACACAAACAGTGATACGGTTTCTGTTATTGATTCTGAAACAGATAAAGTAGTCCAAACCATCGACATTAAACCATATTCGAAGTCGAAAAAAGGTGCAGCACCCAATGCGGTCAGGATGCTGGACAATCATCGATTGCTAGTCAGTTTAGGACGAGTTAACGCAGTAGCAGTATATGACTGGCAAGGTCCGAACAAGACACCAGAACTATTAGGACTGATGCCAACAGCATGGTTTCCTGTAGACATGGCTATGGATGCCGAAAATAAACGCTTGCTTGTGGCAAATGCTGATGGTGTAGGCTCACTTGGACCTGCACGTACATCAACCATTCAAGGAGTGACTGTTTCTGGACATTCCTCTTATGCGCAAGTTGGATCTTTGTCTATGATTCCTTTTCCATCGGCAAATGATTTAATGGAAGGAACAAAAAAGGTTTACGCCAATAATAACTGGTTTGGCCTAAAGGACCAGAATGCGGATCCTCGACGCGACATAAAGCCGGTTGCCATGCCAGAGCGGGTTGGCGAGCCATCAACCATCAAACATGTTTTCTATATCATTAAAGAGAACAGAACCTATGACCAAGTTCTTGGCGATTTAGGCAAAGGAAATGGCGAACCGGCTATCACACAATTTGGTAAAGAGGTAACACCAAACTTCCATAAGCTTGCCAATGCCTACCCGCTGTTGGATAATTTCTATGTTTCAGGGATCCAATCTGCAAGCGGCCACCAATGGGTCATGCAAGGGACCAATACAGATTATGAAGATAAAGAAACAAACACAGCCAACGTCCGAAGCTATCCAGGAGGAGCCGGAGATCCGATGGCTTATGCCCCAACTGGACATCTTTGGGACCAAGCCCTCAAATACGATGTTTCTGTGGAAAACTTCGGAGAAGATACGACTGGATTTACAGGTCCTGAGGAATTCGGCACTTGGACGGACTGGTACAATGATTACTTGAAACTGTCCGGACAACAAGAAGGTGATCTTCACGTTCCGGTGGGTCATTATCAGGCAACCTATGACATTCCGTCTCTTGGGCCGATTACGCACAAACCGTATCCTACCTTCGATATGAACATACCGGATCAATACCGATATGAGATTTTTAAAAGGCAGTTTGAAAAGCATGTAAAGAATAAAGACTTGCCGCAATTAAATACGTTGTGGGTAACCAATGACCATACGGCCGGAACGGCTTCAGGAAATCCAACTCCTCAGGCCATGGTTGTGGACAATGACCTTGCTGTAGGTAAAATTGTGGATTTAATCTCCCATAGTCCTTACTGGAAAGACTCTGTCATTTTTATTACCGAAGATGACGCTCAAAATGGTTTGGACCATGTGGACGGGCACCGCGAACCCGCCTATGTGATCAGTCCATGGGTGAAAAAAGAAGTAACGAATAGCCGTTACTGGACGGTGATCAATATGGTTCGCAGTATTGAACAAATCCTGGGACTTCCTGCCATGAACCAAAATGATGCAGCCGCACAGCCGATGAGCGAAATTTTTACGAATAAGCCAGATTTCACACCATATGAAGCTGAAGCGAACCGAATCCCGCTTGACACATTAAACGGTCAGCCAACGGCCAATGCAGCTGCACTTGCGAATACACAAGAGAATACCTCAGAGTCTAAGGCTTTGGTACAGCAATGGACGGAATGGTCCAACAAAAACAAGCCATTCATCTCGGGTAAAAATGCATCACCTGACGAAGTTAATGCAAACATGCTGAATCACGCGGTTTGGTACGCAACAAAAGGTTTTGATACACCGTATCCAGGTGACAAAAAGCCGCTCTCACCAAATGAAGTTGCCCAGCAGCCGGAAAGCAAGGCTCCATCGCCGGCAGACAATGATTAATAGTTTAGAGTGAAGCTTGTAGAAGACCGTTCAGTATGAAACTGAACGGTCTTTGTTATTTATTTATTTCGGATACATCAATCATTGCAGCCAGTGGACATGCTGACCGACAAGATGAAAATATGGACCCCCTTTAGACATAAGTTTGTAACTTCCTAATATACATTTCGTCTAAATTATAAAGGAGGAATGGTGTAGGAAATAATGAAAAAGTAAAGAAGTTCAAGCGATAATTCAGATTGTGAAAAAATGTCATCATTCAAGAACAAGGAGGGAGATTTTATGAAGAATCATTTGAAGATTTGGGTATTCATGTTTTTATTAATGAGCTTGTTACTAGGTACAACTCAGTCCACAACACATGCAGCAACAAGTAAAAGAGTTCTAGGTACTCAATTTACAAATGGCCTCGTTTCATTCGTGCAAAATGGGAAATATGGAATGATGGACAAAAAAGGAAGAGTTGTCATTAAGCCGCTGTATGAAGAGATTACCCAATCAAAGCGAACTAACTTATTGAGAGTCAAACAGAATAATAAATATGGGTTCATCAACCAAAAGGGCATAGTAATTGTGTCACCTAAATACCAGTATGCAGCGGATGGTTATAAGAGCCCAATTCTAGTAGAAAAGGACAACAAATACGGACTCATCAATACATGCGGAAAAACAATTGTTTCACCCAAGTATGAAAAAATCGGTGATTTTCACAACGGAGTCGCTTTTTACAAGAGTAAGGGAAAGTACGGGCTTATCAATACAAGTGGAAAAACAATCGTGTCACCCAAGTATGAAAAAATCGATGATTTTCACAACGGAGTTGCATTTTACAAGAGTAAGGGAAAATACGGACTTATAAACACAAGCGGAAAAATCGTTTTAGTCCCCACATATGATGAAATTACAATGAACACAAATGGTGTATTCACTGCCATTCTTAACAAAAAGTTCGGCCTTATCGATAAGCAAGGAAACGTCATCGTTGCCCCAACTTTTGATAGCATCGGTTCAATTCAAAATGGCTTGGCAAAGATTCGAAACGCAGGAAAATATGGACTGATGAGCTTAAGTGGGAAAATCATGGTTGAACCTAAATATGATCAGATTTGGCCATTTAACAAGGGATTTGCTCAAACAAAATTGGGTGGAAAGTACGGTTTCGTTAGTTCAAAAGGAAAAGTAATTGTTGAGCCAATTTCTGACGAAACGAGTCATTTCTCAGAAGGCCTGGCTTCCGTTGTTATTGATGGAAAGATTGGATTCATCGATACAACTGGATCGATGGTGATTAAACCACAGTTTGAGAAAGCAGAAGACGGTGATGAAACCGCACTTTATGTATTTCGCAAAGATGCAGCGGTGGCCTCAAAGGACGGCAAGTATGGGGTCATTAATCGAAAAGGCGAAGTCGTTCTCGATTTCAACTATGATTCAATTAGTTACTTTAACCAGATTGGGTTAGCTATTATCCGGCAGAATAATAAATACGGTTTTATTAACGAAACAGGCAAAGTGATAGTTGAGCCAACCTATGACTATTTAAGGATGGCAACCTATGGCGAAGGCTTAATAAATCGTGATTATTTGATTTTTAAGCAAAAAAACAAAGAAGGTGCTATAAACAGCAAAGGAAAAGTGATCATCACACCTAAATATGACCGGATTGATCCAATGGAAGGTAAAGGGTTAATAAGAGTGAGGATGGGTTCAAAATACGGAATCGTAACCGAAACAGGGAAAATGCTAGTCGAACCCAAATATAGTGAAATTAACTCCTTTTCCAATCAATATGATTATTTCTATATCGACTACAAAGGGAAATATGGATTCATCGATAAAACGGGAAAGGTCGTGATTTCTCCTCAATACGACGAATTAGGTGACTTCCATGAAGGCCTGCTCTATGTAAAAAAGAACGGAAAAGCAGGGTTCATCGACAAAAATGGGAAAGTCATCATCAAATTAATATATTATTAAACTAGTAGGTGATCACTAATAAATTGGTTACAGAAAATAAGGACGATCAGTCAAATGAAGTGGTGATAGCCTTTGGTAGTCTATCGAATGAAATAGCAGCTTCTTTCGAAAAAACTCAAGTATTTGGTTTGGTAGATGGGAAAAACCATCTACATATGATGCAAGGCAAAATTGGGTTACGGTTGAAAAGTTTCATGACTTTATTGAGGATCTTGTTCAAAAGTTGGAAGAAAAAGAAAAAGAAAAACAAAAATAAGACTGGCATACGCCGGTCTTTTTTATTTTGCAAAAAGGAGAGTTCTACTTAAATAAAAAAGGCTAAAAGGAATTCGATGATTTTGACGAAGCCAAGGCTTGTAGCGATGGTGGGCTTTAGAAACATAGCTATTCACGATTATCAGTCTTTAAACATTGAGATCTTAAAAGAAATTGTAGAGAAACACCTTGGTGATTTTAAAGAGTTTACAAGACAAATACTTCACTATTAACGTTTAAGGATTCTCTTGTATTAGCCAATGTCAAAACTCTTTCTTAATGAAATCTATGCGTAAAATTCAATTTTTACGAAACTTTGTTTACATAATTGTATTATGTGTTACTAGATTATCGAACACGTAGAACTAAAACAGGTATTTTACTTATTCGAATTGGGTAGGGTGCGAGTTTCGAAATCTGCGATTGCAGTTTCAGGAGCATCCTCGAAGGATTTGGCAGGATGGCATGTATGCCTCGATTTGTTATGTACCTTACTTCATGGTCATAACATAGACTTTCCAAAAGGTGAATGGGAAACGTGGCATGAGAAGTATAGTAACAAAGTGAATCAGATAAAAAAATAACGGGTATGCCCAGGCGGCGTTTCTTAAACAAGAGATGCCCCCCTTTTATTTTTCTTAAAAAAAGGCTTCCAGTATAGGATTTACTAGTTACAATAACTATTAAATCCCTCGTATTTATAGCGATACAAACTAAAAAAGGATGCATCAGGCATCCTCTGGTTGGATAAAAGCCTTTCTCGAAACTCTAGAAAGTGTTTTTATTTGTTTACCATTTTATATGCTGTTGGGTCGGATTTGGGTCGTTTTCGAGTAGATACTTCTGTAGTCCTGGAAGATCATCTGTGTTAATTAAGTCTACATCTGCCTTCATAAGTTCATCCCAAACAGCTTTACGATTAGGAGCTGCGAGATCAGGTGTAGCCCAAAATCGGACCATCTGTCCGTTGTTGTGTGCAGTTTTTACGATATACTTCAGCTTTTCTCGTTCTTCTGAAGGCATTTCACCAATACCTTGCCATGTAAACTGTTTCGTCCAGTTATCGCTGATTACCGGCATGAAATCATTTGGAGCATTTGTTTCCAAATCACTCATTCTGCCATCATAAGCTGCATAACGAACAACTTGGTTCTCCATCAATTCTCTAGGGCGATTTCCTGAAATAATAACGGTTACAGATCTTTGGTCTACTCCAACTTTTGAAAATTTCGTCAACATCTTTTGATAGTCAGCGAGCTGCTCGTGAATTTTTTTATAAGTGGCTACATCTTTTGATTTAACATCAATCCATAGCAAGAAATCCTGATCCGAATCTTTGTAAACCGACCCTTGGTTCTGGGTAATTTTACGTTTAAGTGGTTCTAAATATAAAGACTTTAACGTTCGATCTGGTTTTACATCAACCTCATCATGGGCAACAAGCAATTTTCCATCTTCCAGCCACACATCAGCTTCAACACTAGTAAAGCCATGGTCGAGTGCGTCGTAAAGCGGTCTTTCATGTTCATAGTCGTTGTGCGCATGGGCTCTAGCAAGCGGTACAGTATTTGAATCATTTGGCTCAGGTTCTGCGAAAACTGATATTGTTGAAATGGACATCGTAACTGCTGTAACGGCTAGAGACATCATTAATCTCAATTTTTTCATAATTATTTTTCCTCCCCACTTAATTTCACTACCATTCTATCTCATAATTTTGATGGAAAAATGAAATCAACAGAAACTTAACAAATAATAAAGATTGGTTACAGGACATGTTACATGTTGATTATTTCTTTTTCTGGCGGAATAAGTCCATCGATTTATATCCTTGCGAAAGAATATCCACCATCTGCAGATAACGCTTATCGCGTGTCTGCTGTTGTTTAGCTGAGTAAATATATCGTGCCCAGTCTTTTTGATAGCCTGGTGTTAACTTTTGATAGAATATCTTTTCATTTGGATGGTTAGCTAGTAACCGTTCAACGTCTTTGATATGATCTTCATAATCCGCAACACACTGGCTTGCTGCTAAAGAAGATTTATTGATTTTCTTTTTCTCGCGTTTTAACCCAACAACAGTAAAAACATCATCCATACTCACCATGCGCGCAAATTTGATATCACTATCGCCCACATATCCATCCTCTCCCACATTCAATGCAGGAAACATTTCATCTCTATGGATAAAGGTTTTAAATCGTTTATTTCCTTTTTTCGGATACGCAATAAAGAGATATCCGTTCTCTAGCAAAAGCTGCTCATTTTTCACAATGGATTGAATATGCATCACCATCTCATCCAATGTTTCCACAAAAATAAAAATCGCATCATGATCTTTAGAAACAGTAGTCGGTTCATCTGTAAAGATATGATACTCACTTGGTTGATTGACAACGGCCATCTTTTGATATTTTTTAAGTTTTAGTTTATCAAAAATCGTCATATTATGCTCCTTATGTATTTGAAATTTAACCAGTAGAATTTTATAAATTATAGTTTCAAGATAAAAATGAAAGGGAGAGAGGGTACCAGGTCTAGAACGATTTATATGTGAATATAAAAATTAATATCCTTTTCTCTTAGAAATTCCTTTTACTTGATTTTACTATCTATATTAAAAAGTATCTATGGAATTAAAAATAATAAACCTATCCATTTCGGAATAGGGCACTTGATAGAGCTCTGAACGAGCCACATAAATCGATCTGGTAAATTGAAAAGCTTCAGACAGCTTATCTGTTTTGCTGCCTTCTAAACGATGAGCTTCTTGTTCGGCAAAAGCTCGGGACATGATGCTTTACGCTGCACTTCATCTTTTTACATCGAAAGGGTTCAAGGAAACCTCAGTTCTTGAAATTGTCGAGACTGCTCGAGTCTCAAAAACAACCTTTTATTGATTCTGTCGGTGTAGCCAAACCGTTGGAAAAGTTCGCAGCAAAGCGTACCGCCGCTTTGCTGTATTACTTTATCAAACGGTGCATAGGTATATCTATCACTATAAGATCGGTAGTTTGCCGATTTTATAAACTGATAATACCAGTCCGTATCCGTATTAAGGAAAACCACCCTTAATGATAGTATCGGGGCAATTGTCCTCACCGGTTCAGGAGAAAAAACTTTTCCGAGGCTGGAAAGCACCGATATCCGTACTCGTCTGTATTCTGGATTAGTGGCTACTATGTTTATCTTTCGATTGGAATGGAATCTAGCAGCCTTGGTAGGTTTATTAATGCTCACAGGCATTGTAGTTACAAATGGCATTGTTCTTGTTGATAAGATCGAGAGAAAACGAGCCGAGGGTCTTATGTTAAATGAAGCGATTGTTCTTGGAACGTCCACCCGATGGCTTATGCCCCAACGGGACATCTTTGGGACCAAGCCCTCAAATACGATGTTTCTGTGGAAAACTTCGGAGAAGATACGACTGGATTTACAGGTCCTGAGGAATTCGGCACTTGGACAGACTGGTACAATGATTACTTGAAACTGTCCGGAAAACAAAAAGGTGATCTTCACGTTCCGGTGGGTCATTATCAGGCAACCTATGACATTCCGTCTCTTGGGCCGATTACGCACAAACCGTATCCTACATTTGATATGAACATACCGGATCAATACCGATATGAGATTTTTAAAAGGCAGTTTGAAAAGCATGTAAAGAATAAAGACTTGCCGCAATTAAATACGTTGTGGGTAACCAATGACCATACGGCCGGAACGGCTTCAGGAAATCCAACTCCTCAGGCCATGGTTGTGGACAATGACCTTGCTGTAGGTAAAATTGTGGATTTAATCTCCCATAGTCCTTACTGGAAAGACTCTGTCATTTTTATTACCGAAGATGACGCTCAAAATGGTTTGGACCATGTGGACGGGCACCGCGAACCCGCCTATGTGATCAGTCCATGGGTGAAAAAAGAAGTAACGAATAGCCGTTACTGGACGGTGATCAATATGGTTCGCAGTATTGAACAAATCCTGGGACTTCCTGCCATGAACCAAAATGATGCAGCCGCACAGCCGATGAGCGAAATTTTTACGAATAAGCCAGATTTCACACCATATGAAGCTGAAGCGAACCGAATCCCGCTTGACACATTAAACGGTCAGCCAACGGCCAATGCAGCTGCACTTGCGAA